>JBMORD010000283.1:0-63313 GCA_049322495.1 Myxococcota bacterium
CGTCGTCGGTGTACGCCACCCACACCGAGCAGCCACAGCCGCAGCCGCAGCCGCCGCCCTCTTCCTTCGGCTTGCCGCACTCGCTGCCGAGGCACTCGGGGTTGTCGATGTTCTGCGCGAACGCCGGTGCAGCAATCAGCGTGAGCGCAGCAGCCAGAAGTCCCAGGTTTCGCTTCGTCATAGGTGCATCTCCTTGCGCACCGCCCTGTGCGAGCGGCGGGCCAAGCGATCGAAAACGCTGGATCAAGGAGTTAGGCAGGCGGTCCCTCGAGGAGGTGTGGAGTGCAGCCCCCACTCTGAGGAGGTGATCTCCCGCTCGTGGGGGATCAGGCCGCCTGGCCGCCCTGCGCCACTGCCGGAACTGACTAATTCGTCGAAAATTAATCTTCAGACGAAGTATTGAAGGCTTCACATGGAGCCTCAAGTCATCCAGCAGACCTCTACTATCGATGCCGGTTCGACGGCGTGGATGCTCGCAAGCTCGGCCCTCGTGCTCCTCATGGTGCCCGGGCTGGCGCTCTTCTACGGCGGCATGGTCCGCAAGAAGAACGTGCTGACGACCATGATGATGAGCTTCGTGGCGATGGCGGTGATCGGCGTGCAGTGGGTGCTGATCGGCTACGCGCTGGCCTTCGGCAAGACGGTGGGCGGGGTCTTCGGGTGGGACTGGGAGCTCTTCGCGCTGCAGGGCATCGAGCCGACGAAGGCCTTCGCCGACAAGCACATCCCCGAGCTGGTGTTCGTCATGTTCCAGGGGAAGTTCGCGATCATCACCCCCGCGCTGATCAGCGGCGCGGTGGCGGAGCGCATGAAGTTCAAGACGTACCTCGCCTTCTGCATCGTGTGGAGCACGGTCATCTACGCGCCGCTGGCGCACTGGGTGTGGTCGGGCGACGGCTGGCTCTTCAAGCTGGGCGTGCTCGACTTCGCGGGCGGCACGGTGGTGCACATCGCGGCGGGCATCTCGGCGCTGGTGCTGGCGCTGATGCTCGGGCCGCGGCGCGACGTGGCGCGCGGGGCGGCGATTCTGCCCAACAACCTCGTGCTCACGCTCACCGGCGCGGGGCTGCTGTGGTTCGGCTGGTTCGGCTTCAACGCGGGCAGCGCGGTGGCGGTGGAGTCTCCGGTGGCCGGGCCGATCGCCGGGCTCGCCTTCACCACCACCCAGGCCGCCGCAGCCGCCGCGGGGCTGGTGTGGATGTTCGTCGAGCGGTGGCACCACGGGAAGGTGACGTCGCTCGGGCTCGCGTCGGGCATCGTCGCCGGGCTGGTGGCCGTCACGCCGGCGGCCGGTCACATCCGCCCGGGGTCCGCGCTGCTGCTGGGGGCCATCTCGTCGGTGGTCTGCTACGGCGCGGTGCAGCTCAAGACGAAGCTCCGCTACGACGACTCGCTCGACGCGTTCGGCGTGCACGGGGTGGGCGGCATCCTCGGGGCGCTGCTCACCGGCTTCCTCTGCTTCACGCCCGTCGCGGGCGGCTTCGCGCAGTTCGGCAAGCAGGCGCTCGGCGTGGGCGTGGCGCTGGTCTTCGCCGGCGGCGGCACCTTCGTCATCGCGAAGCTGCTGGGCGCGGTGATGGGCCTGCGCACCACCGAGGCCGAGGAGCGCGACGGGCTCGATCTCCACGTGCACGGCGAGCGCGGCTACCACTTCGATCAGACCTGATCGCACGCGCGACGGAGCCCGCCAGCAGGCTCCCGGCCGCGTCCTGGGAGAAGCGCGGCGCGCAGCACCTGCTGACGACCTCCGGCGCGCGCGCGAACGTCAGCGCTCGCCGCCGGTCGGGCCGCCACCGGCCTCGGCGCGCAGCGGGCCGACGAGATCGGTGACCGAGACCTCGCCGGGCGCCTCGGCGAACGCGAGCTCGCGCACGTACACCGCGCCCGGGCCGTGGAGCAGCACGCCGAAGGAGATCCGCTCGGCGTTGGCGGGCACGTCGAGCACCACCGAGTACCAGGCGAAGCTGCTGGTGCCACGGAGCGGGCGGTTCTGCATGTTGTCGAAGGCCAGCACCTGGCCGTCCTTGCCGTCGATGCGCATCCACAGGCCGGCCCAGCCGTCGGTGCTGCCGGTGCGCAGCTCGGCCCTGAGCTCCACGCGCCGCCCGCGCCACGTCTCGGCGCTCTCGGAGTGCGTGAGGCTGCCCATGCCGTACGGCTCCGACTTGAAGGCCTTCGTGCGGAGGATGGGCACCGCGCAGTCGGTGAAGACGCCGTCGCAGCGGAGCTCGTACGCGTCGGGGCGGGAGCCGGTCAGACGCCAGCCCTGCACCCAGCTCCGCAGCTTCGGCTGGCGCTCGAAGAAGCCGCCGCCGACCGCGAGCGGCATGGGCTGCGGCCGATCGACGGGAACGAAGCGCTTCTCCTGCGCGAAGGCCGCGCTGGCGAGGGCGCACAGCACGAGGGCGTACTTCATGGCTGGGCTCCGGGCGTGAGATCGTACCGCGGCACCACCGGCTCTCCGCCGGGCCCGATGGTGAGCACGCCGTCGAACTGGGCGCGCGAGAGGCACTCCTGCGCGGTGTGGCGATCGTCGCAGCGCCGCAGCGAAGGTGAGCCGCCTGCCGGGGGCGCGCCGCCCGCGAAGAAGCCGAGCATCAGCCCGGCCGCGAGGGCGGCGGCGACCGACGCGACCACCGCGCGCACGCGCCGCCGGCGACCGTCGAGCGAGACCACCCTGCCCCGCGCCGCGAGCTCGTGGAGCGCCACCTCGACGCGCGCCTCCGCCTGGAGGAGCCGCGCGCACGCCGGACACTGCGCGACGTGCCCCTCGACGAAGCGCACCGAGTCGGCGTCGAGCGCGCCGATGACGTACTGCTCGAGGAGATCTGCTCCGAGGTGCTGGCTCATGCGTCACGCTCCTTCCAGCTCGGCGCGCAGCACCTTGCGCACCTCGCAGATGATCTGCCGCACCCGCTGCACCGAGAGGCCCACCCGGGCCGCGAGCTCGGCGTGTGAGAGGTGCGGCTCTCCGTACAGCCGCTCGAAGATGGCCCGCGACGACGGCGAGAGCTCCGCGACGCGGGCGCGCGCGCGCTCGAGCCGCTCGCGGGTGAAGTAGGCCTGCTCGCCCGAGTCCACCACCGGCTCGGGCGCGTCGGACAGCGGGCGCACCTCGGCGCCCGGGCGGCGCGCCTCGCTCTGCGCGAGGAAGAGCGCCTGGCGGATGGCGAGGCCCGGCAGCTCGAGGCGCTCGAGCTGCTTCGCGTCGGCGCGGGTGATGAGGCGCAGCCACGCCTCCTGCGCCATCTCCCGGGCCTGCGCCGGGAGCACCCCATGGGCGAGGAGCGCGAGGAGCACCCGGCGGTTGTGGCGGCTGATGAGCTCGTTCCAGGCGGCGCGATCGCCCGCCCGAGCGGCCTGCTCGGTCGCGCCTTCGGCCGTCATCGCCCCGGTGAGGGGGAGCTCGAGCATCGCCACGATGCCCATCAGAACGCGCGGCGCTGGCATTTCATATCGGCCGGAGTACGCGTGCGGGCATGAGAGCCCTCGCGCTGCTGACCTTCGTGATGCTCGGTGGTTGCGCCGCCTCGGCGGGGGCGGTGGCGAACGCCACGCTGAACACCGCGGTGGCCGCCGGGGTCGCTGGCGTGCGGCGGGCGAACGGCGACTGCTACACCATCTGCAACCCGGGCACGACCTGCAACAAGGAGACGGGCATGTGCGACCCGATCCGCTGCGGCGGGAAGTGCCAGTTCGACGAGAAGTGCGAGACGACGTACACGGGCGACAAATGCGTGCCCGCCCGGCCGTTGCCCTGATGACCCTGCTGCTGACGGCCTGTCCGCCGGCGGCTGATCAGCTCGTCTTCGTCCTCCCCGACGGCAGCGAGGCGCGAGACGCGACGTTCGACTTCGGCCCACGGGGCGGGCGCACGCGCCGCACCTTCACCCTGCGCAACGTGTCGGAGCACGACGTGGAGCTCGCCGACGCGACGCTCGAAGGGACCTTCGTCGCCTCGGTCCCCGCGCAGCGGCTGGTGGTGGGCGCGCAGCTCCCGGTGCTCGTCGAGTACACGCCGGGCGGAGAGGACAGCGCGACGCTCGAGGTGCGCGGCGCCCGGGGCGGCGCGCTCGCGTCGCTCACGGTGACGGGTCGGCTCGAGGCCAGCCGCTGCGCCCTGCCCGACGAGCTCGACTTCGGCGCGGTGCGCGTCGGCGAAGCAGCGCAACGGACCGTCGACTTCCCCGTGCTCGACGTGCGCCGCGACGTCTTCATCGGCGCGCCGGGGGCGCCGTGGCAGCTCCCGTCCGCCGCCGCGGCGGGCACGGTCAGCGTCCCCGCGGGCACGGCGGCCACCGCGCGCGCCCTCTTCCCCGCCCAGCTCGACGCGGGCGCGTTCAGCGCGACGTGGCGGCTCAACGCGGGCGGCGACTGCGAGGCGAAGGAGCTCCCGCTCTCGGCCACCGTCGTGGCACGCGCGCTCTCGGCCGCGCCGACGACGGTCGACTTCGGGGCGGTGACGCCGCCGGCGCAGCCGAGCGCCAGCGCCACGCTGCTCAACGCGCTCAGCCGCGAGGTCGAGGTGACGCTCGAGGTGGTCGCGCCGACCGGCGAGCCGACGACCCTCTTCCGCACCGGGCTCACCCGCGTGGTGCTGCCCGCGGCGACGCGCGACGCCACCGGCGGCTGGCGGCCCGGCGAAGCGGAGGTGCCCCTCACCGCCTGGCTGCTGGGCGCCGGCACGGTGCAGGGCAAGCTCGTGGTCAGCGCAGATGGAGAGACGCTCGAGGTGCCGCTCGTCGCGCGCGCGGCCGGGGCCGGGCTGGTGGTCACCCCCGCGCCGCTGACGCTCGAGGTGCCAGAGGTCGGCGGGCAGCTCCTGGCGGTCGGCGCCGGGCTCGTCGCGCGCAACACCTCGCCCACGGCGACGGTGCAGGTCGAGCGGGTCAGCGTGGAGGCCGAGCCGGGCACGGCGCCGGGCGCGCTGTGCGTCGGCGCCTGGAGCCAGGGCACGTGCACCGCGCCCGCCGCGCTCTCGCTCGCGCCCGGCACGGAGTTCGAGCTCCCCGTGCGCCTGGCGGCGACGGGCGACGGCCCCTGGCGCTGGTTCGTGGTGCTGCACACCGACGACGCGACGACGCCCGAGCTGCGCGTGGAGGTGTCCGCGCGTCGCCGCCCGATGGGTGACTGCGTGCTCGCCGCCCCGGCGGCGCTGCGCATCGGCCCGGTGCGCGCGCCGACGCCGATGGTGCACGCGCTGGTGCTCGAGAACCAGGGGCTGACCAGCTGCACGGTGCAGGGGCTGTGGGTCGAAGGCTCGCCCGACGTGCGCGCCCCGAGCGCCTTCGTGGTGGCGCCGGGCGAGCGGCGGCTGGTCGACGTGGAGTACCTCCCAACCACCGCGCCGGGGACGAGCGCGACGCCCACCCTGCGCTTCTCGGTCAACTCGGTGGCCGCGCCGACGCGGAGCGTGGCGCTCGAGGTCTCGAGCGACGACGGCTGCCTCTTCCTCTCACCCGAGCAGTTCGACTTCGGCGCCGTCGCGCCCGCGTGCGGCGCGCGCGTCCAGCCCATCGGCCTGGGCAACCGCTGCGCGGGCGCGGAGGTCACCGTCAACGCCGTGCACCTCACCGGCAGCAGCGCCTTCACGCTCGAGGGGACGCCGCCCAAGAAGCTCGCGGCCTCGAGCTTCACGCCCGACGCGGTGCGGGTGCGCTTCGATCCCCCCGCGGCCGGCGCCTTCACCGCGACGCTCGACTTCGAGGTCGCCCTCACCAGCGGCACGCGGCGCCTCAGCGTGCCGCTCCGCGGCCTCGCGGTGGCCGGCGGGCGACAGAAGGACCGCGTCGTGATGCCCGGCGCGGTCGACGCGCTGCTCATCGAAGACGCCTCGATGGGCGCCGCGCCGTGGAGCGCGCTCTCGGGTCAGGCGCAGGCCCTGCTCGCCGCGGCGCAGGCGCGCGGCCGCAGCATCCGCCTGGGGGCCATCGAGGCCGACGAGCAGAAGGCCGGGCGGCTGCTCGAGCTGGGCAGCTCGCGCTGGCTCGAGCTCGGCGCCACGAGCCCGGCCACGCTCGCGCAGCTGCTGGAGCCGGGCACTCAGGGCCGCGACGTCGAGGCGCTGCGCGGCCCGGGGCTCGCGGCGCTCACCGGCGAGGGCGTCACCGGCTGGAACCGGGGCTTCCTGCGGCGCGGCGCGGGCCTCGCGGTGGCGAGCATCAGCAACGCGCCCGACCAGTCGACGCAGCCCGCGAGCGTGGTGCTGCCGCAGCTCGCCGCGCTCAAGGGCAGCCAGCGCCGCGAGCTCCTCTCGTGGAGCGTGGTCGGACCGGCGAGCGCGTCGCCTCCGCCGGGCTGCACCTACGAGGGCGCGCTCACCAGCGTCGACGACGAGTACGCGCCGGCCCGCGCCTTCCCGGGCACGACGCTCGACGTGTGCGCGGCGGTGGCCACCCCCGCCCGCTTCACCACCCAGGTGGCGCCGCAGCTCTTCGGCGACCGCGACACCGTCTTCCTCCGCGCGCCCATCGAGCCCGGAGCGCTCCCCAGCGTCAGCGTGGGCGGCGTGGCGGTGCCGGAGCTCGGCGCGGGCGGCGCGCGCAACTGGACGTGGGACGTCACGCGCGGCGCGGTCTCGTTCTCGGGGCTCGCGCTGCGCGCGGGGGAAGCGGTGGAGCTCGAGTACCCGACGCTCTGCCCGCCGTGACCTTCGCTCAGAGCAGCCGGGTGAGCTCGCGCAGCGCGGCCGCGCGCGTGGGGGCCATCTCACCAGCCGCGCCGATGATGGCGAGCATCGCGGCGCGCGGCTGGAGCGACAGGAAGACGCGCGGCGAGATGGTGTGGTCCCACAGCTTGCGCGCCTCCGCGAAGCCGCGCATGAGCCGCGGCTCGCCGAGGGCGACGTAGAGGAAGTCGGCCAGCGGGCTGGGCGCGACGTCGAAGCTCGACGCGGTGGTGCGGCCGCCCTGCAGGAGCTGGCGCAGCATCGGGTCGACCACGCCGTCACCGGCTTGCTCGGGGGTGGGGAGGAACTGCTCGAGGCGCTTCATCGGCGCGCCGGGAACCTCGGGCGCGCCACCGATGAAGTACGGCAGCGGCACGTCGCCGCCCGACTCGTCGGCGAGCGCCTCGAGCACCGTCGACGAGTACAGCTTGCAGCGCATGTAGCGCACCGCGATGTCGATGTTGCGCGCGGCGGCGGCGATGCGGCGCTCGTGCTCGGCCGGCGACGGCTCGCCGCCCCAGGTGTGGAACACCCGCGAGGGCGGCAGGTTCGAGAGGAAGGCCTCCATCTTCATCAACGCCACGCGGTAGTCGCGGATGCTGTACGTGGTCGGCGTGTGGAGCGACGGGTTGGTCTCGGGCAGCAGCTTCCAGGTGTTGTCGAGGAAGCGGCCCGGGTCGGGGTCGGCGAAGTTGCCGACGTCGTTGTTCGACAGGCGCGTCGCGCGGCGCACCATGACGCCGATGTCCTCGGGCGGCAGGCCGAGCGCGGTCAGGCGGTCGCGGAGCTGCACCGCCTCGCCATCGCGGAAGGGGATGCTCGCTTCGATGCACGCCACCACGGCGAGGATCTGCTCGCGCGAGAGCACGCCCTCGAGCTCCTTGGCGGCGACGAGGCCGCTGGCGAGCTCGTTGAGGCCGGTGAACGGGGTCAGCACCTGGCCCGGCCTGCAGCCGAACACCGCGAGCACGTCGGCGGCGGTCGGGTCGGCGCCGCAGTGCGGGAGCAGCCGCCAGCCGTGCTGCGTCGACGGGTCGCGCTCGACCAGCGGCGCGAGGAGCTCCGCGTAGTGCGTGGGCACGTCGAGGTCGACCTGCACGTAGACGATGTCGTGGTACAGCGCGGCGAGCGTCTCGATGGCGTCGGCGTCGCGCACCAGCTCGAGCACGTGCTGGTGGGTGTGGAACTCCCGCGCGCGCGACGAGAGCGCCTGGTGCACCGCCACCGCCCAGCGCTCGATGAAGAGCGGCGGCACGCCGAGCCCCAGCGCCTCCACGGCGCGGGAGTACGTCTCGATGATGCGATGGACGGGGGAGAGCCCCGACGACTCAGGCATGCCGTGGGTGAGCGTAGGGCCTCGGGGAGTGCCCGCAAGTCCTTTCCCCTCGGTGCTCTCGAGGTGCAGCGGTATGTAGCGCCGCATGAAGCTCGCGACCCTCCGCAACGGCACCCGCGACGGTGCGCTCCTCGTGGTGAAGCAGGATCTCTCGGCGTGGACCCCGGCGGCGCACATCGCCCCCACGCTGCAGGCCGCGCTCGACACCTGGGAGCAGGCCGAGCCGCAGCTCCGCGCGCTGGCCGCCGAGCTCGAGGCCGGCAGGGTGAAGAGCGAGCCGTATGACGCGACGCGCCTGCTGGCGCCCCTGCCGCGCGCGTACGAGTGGGTCGACGGCTCGGCGTACCTCAACCACGTCATCCTGGTGCGCAAGGCGCGCAAGGCCGAGCCGCCGCCGACGATGAAGACCGACCCGCTGGTGTACCAGGGCGGCTCGAGCGAGATGCTCGCCCCGACGCAGGACATCGTGGTGCGCGACGAGAAGTTCGGCGTCGACTTCGAGTCGGAGGTCGCGGTGGTGCTGGGCGACACGCCGATGGGCACCACCGCCGCCGACGCGGGCAAGTACGTGCGGCTGATCATGCTCGTCAACGACGTCACCCTGCGCAACCTCATCCCCGACGAGCTGGCCAAGGGCTTCGGCTTCTTCCAGGGCAAGCCGGCGAGCGCCTTCTCGCCGGTGGCGGTGACGCCCGACGAGCTCGGCCCCGCGTGGAAGGACGGGCGGGTGTACCTGACGCTGCAGACGTGGCTCAACGGCACGCTGGTGGGCGACACCCACGCCGGCCCGGAGATGCACTTCAGCTTCTTCGACCTCGTGCAGCACATCACGAAGACGCGCAACTTCACGGCGGGCACCATCCTCGGGAGCGGCACGGTGTCGAACGAGGAGCGCGCGCGCGGCGTGTCGTGCCTCGCCGAGACGCGGATGATCGAGACCATCGAGAGCGGCGCGCCGAAGACGCCCTTCATGAAGGACGGCGATCGCGTGGAGATCGAGATGAAGGGCCTCGACGGTCGGAGCCTCTTCGGCCGCATCGACCAGCGGGTGCGCGTCACGGGGCGCTGAGCGGGTGCTAGCCTTCCCGCCCCACGCATGAGTCATTCGCTCGAGTTCGAGTTCCTGGACGACGCCGAGGGCGGGCAGTTCGTCCCCGTCGGGGGGCCCATTCAACAGCTGCGCGCGATGCTGGCGCGCGCCGACGTCGACGGCGCGGTGCGGCTGTACGAGGAGACCGGTGGCTCCGCGCGGGCTGAGCTGCTGCAGGAGCTCACCGCCGCGTCGTTCGACCTCAAGAAGTCCATCGCGCTGATGTTCAAGCGCGCGCGCGACTTCGGCGCGGCGGGCGTGGCCTACGAGCAGCTCCGGCAGGACGCGGAGGCCGCGCCGTGCTTCGAGCAGGCCAACGACTTCGCGCGCGCCGCCGACGCGTGGCGCCGGGCCGGGGAGCTGACCCGCGCCGCGGCGGCCTTCGAGCGCGCGGGCCGCACCGACGACGCGGTGGCGCTCTACGGCCAGGCCGGCTCGAAGGAGCAGATGGCCGAGACGCTCGCGCGCGCCGGGCGCTTCGAGGCGGCGGCGGCGGTGTACCGCGCGCTGGGCAACGTGCACGCGGAGGTCGAGTCGCTGCGCGCGTGCCTCGCCGCGACGCCCGACGCGGTGGGGCCCGCCATCCGCCTCGCGGAGCTGCTGGCCAACCACGGCCACCCCGACAAGGGCGTGGAGCTGCTGATGAACTGCGCGCGCAGCTCGCCGAAGGCGCGCGACGACGCGGCGCTGCTCGAGTACCTCGCGCGGCTGCTCGAGGCCACGCACAACGTCGCCGCCGCCGCGAAGGTGCGCGCGCGCATCGCCGCCGCGCCGAAGGAGCCGCAGCCGGTGCCGGTGCTCCGCGCCGCGCAGCCGCTGGCGAACGCCCCCGCCAACGACGGCTACGGCTTCCTCAAGGCGCTGCCGATGTTCGCCGACCTCTCGCTCGACGACATGCGCTCGCTGTTCCGGGTGTGCGTGCAGCACGGCTTCGGGCCGGGCATGCACCTCATCGAGCCGGGGCAGCCGGGCCGCGGGCTGTTCGTCATCGTCGACGGCCAGGTGGAGGTGTTCAGCGGCAACGGCCCCGACGCGCGGCTGCTCAACACGCTGGGCGTCGGCGGCTACGTGGGGGAGATCTCCCTGCTCCTCGACGGGCCGACGAGCGCGCGGGTGACGGCGCGCACCAACGTGAAGGCGCTGTTCATCAGCCGCGAGGCGTTCCGCCAGTACGTCTTCAACACCCCCACCGCCGCGCTGCGCATCTACCGCCTGTTCAGCGTGAACCTCGCCGAGCGAGTGCGCACGCTTTCCGCGGCCCGCTGAGGTAGACACGAGCGCCGTGAAGACGATCGAAGAGCTCGCAGAGCAGCTGTCGATGACGGAGCTCATTCGCCTGCAGGACGTGCTCTCGAAGGCCATCGTGCGGCGCTTCGAGAAGCGGCTGGCGCTGGTCTTCTCGGACGTGGTGGGCAGCACGCCGTACTTCGCGCGCTTCGGCGACGAGGCGGGGCGCAAGCTCCAGCAGCGGCACTCCGACCTGGTCAGCGCGGCCATCGCGCCCGAGGGTGGGCGGGTGGTCGACACCGCGGGCGACGGCGTCTTCCTGAGCTTCGAGAGCGCGCGCGGCGCGGCGCGGGCGATGGTGGCGCTGCTGCGGGCGATCATGGCCGACAACGACGCGCGGGCGGCCGAGCACCGGCTCCAGGTGCGCGTCGGGGTGCACGTCGGCCCGGTGCTGACCGACGGCACGCTGGTCTCGGGCGACGCGGTGAACTTCGCCAGCCGGGTGGCATCGTCGGCGGGGCCGGGCGAGATCCGCCTCTCGCTCGCGGCGCACGCCGAGCTGAACGACCCGGAGCTGCGGCTGCGCACGCGCCGTCAGCACGCGGTGGAGCTCAAGGGTGTCGACCGGCCGCAGGAGCTCTTCACGCTCGACTGGCTCGACCCGACGCGCTTCCCCACGCAGATGCGCTTCGACGACGGCACCACGGTGCACCTGCCGACGCTCGACGTCATCCGCTTCGGGCGGCTGCGCGAGCTCGACGGGAGCATCGCCAACGACGTGGTCATCTCGCTGCCCGACCCGAACCTGCAGAGCCGCATCAGCCGCTGGCACTTCGAGCTGCACCGCCGGGCCGACGGCTTCATGCTGCGCTCGGTGTCGACCAGCACCACCGAGGTCGATGGCCGCCTCGTGCAGCGCGGCGAAGAGGTGCCGGTGCGCCCCGGCGCGAAGGTGCGGCTGGGCAACGCCCTCACCCTCACCTTCGCCTCGGAAGACTTCTCGCAGGAGATGACGCTGTTGCCGGGGAGCTGATCTAAACGGGCGCCCCATGTGGCTCCCGACGTTGCTCGCCCTCGCGCTCGCGCAGTCACCCGAAGCTCCGCCGGCGGAGCCGCGCGTCGACGCGCCACGGCCGCTCGGGGTGACCATCTCCGGCGGCGTGTCGCTCGGCACCTACGAGGCGGGCTTCATGTACCTCACCCTCGAGCAGCTCAAGGCGCACCCCGCGCTGGAGCTCAAGATGGTGACCGGCGCCTCGGCGGGGAGCATCAACGCGCTGGTGAGCGCGCTCGCGAGCTGCCGCGGGCCGACGCCGAACCCCTTCGAAGACCCGGGCTGGCTGGCGTGGGGTGACGTCGGCTACCGCGACCTCTTCGACCGGAAGAACCGCGGCGAGGCGCTCTTCACCCGCGACGCGCTCGAGCGCAGCTTCGAGCGGGTGCGCGCGCTGGCGGCCGGGGGGCTCCCGGAGTCATGCGACGTGGTGATGGGCGTGGTGGTCACCCGCGTCACGCCGCGGCAGGTGCTGCTGCAGAAGGGCCTCACCGTGCCGCGGCTCGACGAGCGCTTCCTGGTGCGCATTCAGGGGCGCGGCGCGGGCAAGGCGCCGCGGCTGACGAACTACGTCGAGCCCGACAGTCACCTCCCGCAGCCGCTGCTCCCCTTCGTCGAAGACGACGGCAGCGACCGCGTGGCCTTCGAGCGCAACTTCAACCAGCTCCGCGCGCTGCTCTTCGCGTCGGCGGCCTTCCCGGTGGCGTTCGCCCCGCAGCCCATCGAGTACTGCCTGTCGAAGCCGCCGAAGGAAGGCGAAGCGGCCGGCCCGCAGAACATCGAGTGCCGCGTGCCGGAGTTCCTCGACCTCTTCGTCGACGGCGGCGTGTTCGACAACAACCCGCTCCGGCTCGCCTACAACGTCTCGGAGAACCGCCTCACGAGGGCCGCCGACGGGCGCGCGCGCTGGCGCGAGCTCTTCGAGGCGAAGGGCGAGGGGCGCTCCGACATCCTCCACCTGTACCTCGACCCCGACACCTCGGCGTACCCGCCGGAGGACGTGGCGAGCGAGGCGCCGGGCGACAAGGGGCTCATCGCGCAGTTCTTCAAGCTGGGCGGCGGCTTCGTCGAGTCGGCGCGCGCCAAGGAGCTCTCGTCGCTGGCCGAGGAGCGCAAGGACCTCGCGCAGCGCATGAAGCTCACCGTGAGCCAGTACCCGAAGGCCAGCGAGCACCTCTCGGCCTTCGTGGGCTTCTTCGAGAAGGACTTCCGCGTCTTCGACTTCTACCTCGGCATGTACGACGCGTACCGCGAGCTCAAGGCGGGCACCGGGTGGCACGGCGCGACCTTCGACGTCGACGCGCTCGTCGCGCGCTCGGCGGAGGCGCACCCGAAGCAGTGGCAGCCCTTCCTGTGCATGCTCGGGATGTACGAGCCCGGCCGCGAGGCAGACCGCGAGCGGTGCAAGCAGCCGGAGCTGCGGCGCTTCGCGATCCTCCTCCAGACGAGCATCGATCGCGTCGCCGCCGCGTGCCGCCCGACGCCGGAGGCGCTCCGCTCGGCGGCGCTGGTGGGCTTTCACCAGCACTGCGCGCGGGCGCGGCAGGGACTGTCGACCGTCGAGGTGCCGGGCGTGCGCCCCATCTTCGAGGACCGGATCCGCCGCGAGAACGAGACCGCCTTCGACTTCTCGATGCGGCTGCTCGGGGCCTACGACTTCGAGTTCACCGATCTCGGGCTCGCGCGCGACAACTCCCACCTCGGGCGCCTCGCCATCCGCCGCGAGATGGAGTCGATGGTGCAGCACTGGGCGAACGCGCAGGCGGGCTTCGCGGATCGCGTGCTGGCGCGCACCGTGGGCCGCGTGGCGCTCAACAACCTCCAGTTCTCACCACCGCAGCTGTCGGGCCACGTGGTGGTGGGCACCATCGTCGAGGGCGGCGTGAGCGCGGTGCCCTTCGGCTGGCAGTCGCACTGGTTCCAGCTCACCGGCGCGTTCCAGGTCGGCCAGCTCACCTCGCTGCTGACGCCGGGCACGCTGCGGCTCTCGTTCAACATCGTCACCGGCCCGGAGTTCCACCTCGCGGCCTTGTCGAACGCCATCGTGCAGCCGCGCGTCGCGCTGCGGGGCGGTGTTCAGCTCGGGGTGCTCGACGGGCTGGGCGCGAAGAAGTGCAGCGACCTCGGCGCGGACCCGCGGTGGTGCACGCAGTCGCTGCTCGAGACGATGATCTCGATCTCCCTGCTCGAGCGCGTGCGCGCGGAGTTCATCTGGCAGATGTACCCCGGCGTGTGGGCGAGCGATCCGCGCTGGTACAACCTGCACTTCGCGATCGGCGTGCAGTTCCTGTAGTCAGGCGGCGAAGACGACCTCCCACTCGGTGAGCTCGCCCTTCACCATCACCTCGACGACGTCGCCGACCTTCTTGCCGAGCAGGCCCTTGCCGATCGGCGAGCCGGGCGTGACGACGTGGAGGAAGCCGTCGCCGCCCGGACCGGTGAGCTCCTCGCCCGCGCCGGCGGGGGCCATGAAGAGCGTCTTGCCGCCCTCACCGTCTTCGAGCTCGACCAGCGAGCCGAGGCCGATGCGCTCACCCTTCTTCATCGGCGCGGGCTTGAAGTCGGCGACCGCCTCCCAGGCGGCCTGCGCGGCCTCGAGGCGCTGCCGGGTCGCAGCGGCGAGGTTGACCGCGCGCGGCGCACCGGTCTTCGCGTCCTGGCGCGCGTCCTCCGCGGCGCGGAGGGACTGCTCGTAGATGCGCTTCAACTTCTCGGCCAGCTGGGCGGTGAGGAAGACCTTGTCCATGACGCGCCGACGTTACGGGCGCCGATCGACCTTTCAAGAAATCAGCGCGTCATCGCGCGGCGAACGGCGGCGAGCGGGGCCTGCTCGTCGAGCTCCGGCGACGCCACGCCGAGCGCCGTGAGCAGCGCCTCGAGCGGCAGCGGCGACGTGGCGTCGAGGTGCGCAGACGCGAGGGGCGCCCCTGCCTCGAGATCGAGCCTGGCGACGAGCGCGTCTTCGTCGAGCGGCGGGCCGGCGCGGAGCTCGCGCAGCACGGTGTCGAGCGACCGCGCGCCCCGGGTGCGCTGGCGGATCGCCACGTCGACGCGCAGCGCGAGGCACGCTCCTCCCCAGTAGACGCCGAGCCAGTCGTGGGTCTGCTTGAGCTCGCGGCTCCGCTGACGGAGCGGCGTCTTCGTCGGCGGGCAGTACTCGCGCACGCGCTCGGCGATGGTGCGCCACACGCGGGCCTCGGGCAGCGCGCCGCTGCGGGCACGGAGCAGCTCGGTGTAGAGCGTCGTCACGCCCTCGACGAACCACGGGTAGCGCCCCTCGGTCGGCGGGTTGCCGAGGTGAAACAGCTCGTGGATGGCGACCCAGTCGGTCTCGAAGCCGTCGCGGGCGCGCGCGCCGAACAGCAGCATCACCGACGGCTCGCCCCGCCGCAGCACCGAGCCGAACACGCCCGCGTCGTCCGACGGGACGCCAGCGAGCACCACGTGCAGCGGCCGCGCGCCCTTCGTCGGCGAGCCCCCGTAGAAGGTAGCCAGCGTGGTGAGCGCGCGCTGGACCCACGCGCGCAGCTGCTCGTCGCTCGCGGCCTTCTCGCCGGCGATCAGCGTCAGGCGCGCGGAGAAGCCGTCGAGCTGGATCGGCTCGAGCGTGCGCAGCGCGCCGAGCGCGAGGTAGGCGCCGGCGTCGAACTGGGCCGCAGTCACGTGGAACGCGCCGCCCTTCGACTGCGGCCAGGACGTCGCGAGCCGGGCGCCTTCCGGGAGCTCGAAGCGCACGGTGCTCTCGGGGTACACGCCATCGGGGTGCAACAGCACCGCGTTGTCGTGGAACAGCCACGCCGCGCCGAGGTCGGCCGCGAAGTCAGGGTCGTCGGCCACGCGCCGGAGCGCCTCGAGGCTCACGGTGTAGCGCACCGGGCCGCGCTTCTTCGGCCGCAGGAAACAGTCAGGCTCACGTGGGTGCCGCGCGAGGCCCGACAGCGCGACCTCCGCGCCGGGCATGTCGAGGCAGAGGCAGTCGCTGGTCGAGCCCTCGAGCATGAGGCTGACCTCGAGCGTGCGCCCCACGGGCTTCACGGTGAAGTGCGCGCTCGGCGCGGCGGCGAGGACGAGCGCGAGGATCATCGCCTGCCGAGGACGATGCCCGCGGCGAGCAGGTCGTCGAACACCTCCGACGCCGCGACCGCAAGGCCCTCGCTCACCTGCTTGAGCACCACCAGCTCGGCTGGCGTCGTCAGCGCGCGGCGGGCGGACAGCTCGCGATCTCGCCAGAAGAGCACCACCACGTCTTCGCGCTCGGGCTCCGGGGCACGGGCCTCGTCGTCGAGCCAGTCGACGAAGTTCCACGCGTAGGGTCGCAGCTCGACGGTCGCGCCGAGCCGCAGCGCGCCGGTGTCGGGCTCGCGGTCGGCGGCGTCGTCCCGCGCGACGTACGTCCGCCACTCCCACCACTCGAAGTCGGCGAGCTGCCCCCAGAGCGGCTCGCCCCGCGCCGCGAGGAAGGCCGCGAGCTGCGCGCCGTTCTCGTTGATCTCCGGGTGCTGCATGGGGTGCTGGGCGAAGTAGTCCTCGACGAGCTGTCGCCAGAAGGGCTCGCCGCGCTGGCGCGTGATGAGGGCGCGCGTCTCGGTGTGCACGCCGCCCGTCGCCGTGTTGCGGTGCTCGCGGCAGAAGCGCGCGTAGATGGACAGCCGGTGGGCGTCTCGGGAGCCGCGCTCGCCGAAGAGGGCGCGCTTCGTCTCGTCGAGGCCGACGCGCCCCTCGAGGAACGGCCCGATGCGCTCGTAGAACGGCGCGAGCTTCACGTCGCACCTCCGAGCGCCCGCGCGGCCTCTTCTCGCGCACGGTCCGCCTCGTCGAGCACCACGTCGAGCGGCGGCACGTCCTGGTCCCACTCGATGAGCGTCGGCACCAGCCGGCCAGCGCGCTGCAGCGTGTACCGGTACAGCGCCCACACGTCGTCGATGATGGGCCCGATGTGCGTGTCGATGATGACGTCGTCCTCGCGCGTGTGGCCCGCGAGGTGGAGGTACGTCAGCTGCTCGAAGGGCACCGCGTCGATGAACGCCCGCGCATCGAAGCCGTGGTTCTGCGAGTTCACGTAGACGTTGTTCACGTCGAGCAGCAGCGTCGCGCCGCTGTGCCGCAAGCACTCGCGGATGAAGTCGAGCTCCGACAGGCCGTCAGCGGCGGGCATGTGCGCGTAGAAGGTCGCGTTCTCGAGCACCAGCGGCCGGCCCACGCGCGCCATCGCCTCCCGCGCGCGGCGGCCCACCACCTCCGCGGCCTCGTGCGTGAACGGGAGCGGCAGCAGCTCGTGCAGCGGCCGCCCGCCGGTCGAGGCGAAGCACACGTGGTCGCTGAAGAGCGGCGCGTCGAGCTCGGCGGTGAGCTCCGCGAGCGCGTCGAGGAAGCGGGGGTCGAGCGGGTCGAGCCCGCCGACGTTGAGGCTGACGCTGTGGGGAATGAGGGTGAAGCGCTCCGCGAGCTGGTGGAGCAGCTTCCGCTTTCGTCCGCCGTAGAACATCCAGTTCTCGGGGACGATCTCCAGCCAGTCGATGCGCCGCTGTGTGTGCAGCACCTCGCTGGCGAAGGGCGTCCGCAGGCCGATGCCGATGCCTTCGAGCTTCTTCACGGACGCCCCCGCCGAACGCCTTACTTCTTGCCGCCGCAGCCCTTCTCGCCGCCGCAGCCCTTCTCACCACCGCAGCTCTTCTCGCCGCCCTTCGCCTCCTCCTTCTTCCCCGAGCAGCTCTTCTCGCCCGAGCAGGACTTCTCGCCCGCCTTCTTGTCGGCCTTCTTCTTCGGAGCCTCCTTCTTCGCGGCGTCCGCGGGCTTGTCTTCGGCAAACGCGGGGGCAGCGATGACGACCGAGCCGAGGACAGCGCCGAGCAGCTTCTTGTTCATGTGAGACTCCAGAGGGTTGTCGGGGCAGGAATTGACCCGAAGCGTGCAACGCTACCCCTACGCAGCACGCGCAGAACAGGTTTCACGGAATCCAGCGGCGGAGGTTCTCGAGCAGCAGTTCGCGGAACGCCGTGACCTTCCGCGGGAGGTGGGCCGAGCGCGGGTGGATGAACCACAGCGCGCCGGCGCCCATCGCCCAGCGCGGCACGACGTTGACCAGCCGCCCGGCGGCGACGTCGGGCTGAGCGAGGAAGGTGGGCAGCACGCCGAACCCGACGCCCGCACGCACGGCCTGCCAGGCGAAGGCCACGTCGTCGGCGTCTACCCGCGCGCGCGGAGCGAACGGGAGCGCGCGCCCGAGCTGCCGGAAGGTCACGAACTTGCGTTCGCGCAGCTCCTCGAGGCTGCGCGGCGTGCCCAGGCGCGCGAGGACGCCCGGCGCCGCGTAGAGCCGGAACTCCAGCGAAGCGAGCTTGCGCGCGACGAGCGACGAGTCGGCCAGCCGCCGGCTGATGCGCAGCGCGACGTCGAAGCCGCGGCCCACGAGATCCTCATGGGTGTTCGAGAGGTGCACCTCGAGCCGCACCTCCGGGAAGCGGGCGGTGAACGACGCGGTCAGCTCGGGGAGCACGGTGAGCCCGAGGTCGATGGGCGCGGTGAGCCGCAGCGTGCCTGACGGCGCGTCGGCCTGCTCCGGCAGGCTCTGCGTCGCCTCGCGCGCGAGCGACACCAGCGGCTTCGACTTCTCGAAGAAGGCGGTCCCCGCGGTGGTGAGCCGGAGCTGCCGCGTGGTGCGGTGGAAGAGCTGGACCCCGAGCGACGCCTCGAGCGCGGCGATGCCGCGGCTCACCGACGACTTGGGCACCGACAGCCGGCGCGCCGCCTCCGACATGCTGGCGGCCTCGGCGACGGCGACGAACAGCGGGAGCAGGTTGAGGTCGAGCTTCACGAGACCCGAGCGTTCCACAGCTGGAACGCAGTTGTGCAGTGCGTACCACTGGCGCAACGCCGTGCCGGGCCCCAGATTGGGGTCATGAGCCTCACGCGCAGAGCAGTGGTGGCGGCGGGTCTCGCGAGCACCGCGGCGCTGGCCGCGGACGGAAGGAAGAAGCCCATGAGCAGCCGACAGCCCACGGTGTTCCTCGCCCACGGCGCCCCGCCGCTCCTCGACATGCCCGGCTGGGTGCAGGAGCTGAAGACCTGGGGCGACCGCCTCGGCAAGCCGAAGAGCATCCTCATGCTGTCCGCGCACTGGGAGGAGCGCCCGTTCACCGTCGGCGCGACGAAGCCGGTGCCGCTCGTCTACGACTTCTACGGCTTCCCCGAGCACTACTACCGGCAGAAGTACCCCGCACCGGGCGCGCCGGCGCTCGCCACGCGGCTCGCGGCGCTGGTGAAGGGCGCCGCGTCGGACCCCGCGCGCGGGCTCGATCACGGCGCGTACGTGCCGCTCGTCGCGATGTACCCCGACGCCGACGTGCCGGTGCTCCAGGCCTCGCTGCCGACGCTCGAGCCGAAGGAGCTGCTGGCGCTCGGGCGCGCGCTCGCCCCGCTGCGGGACGAGGGCGTGCTGATCATCGGCAGCGGCTTCATCACCCACAACCTCCGGCTCGTCGACTGGTCGCAGCGCCAGCCGACGCCGCAGTGGGCCGCGGAGTTCGACCAGTGGGTCGCCGAGACCGTGCTCAAGCGCGACGTCGACGCGATGGTCCAGTATCGCGAGAAGGCCCCCGGCGTGCGCTACGCGCTGCCGACCCACGAGCACTTCGCGCCGCTGGTGGTGGCGATGGGCGCCGCGCTCGACGACCCGCAGGCGCCCACCTTCCCCATCGAGGGGTTCTGGATGGCCACCCTCACCCGTCGCTCGGTGCAGTTCGGCGGATGACCCATGGGTTGAGC
This sequence comes from Myxococcota bacterium, assembly GCA_049322495.1. GTDB lineage: Bacteria > Myxococcota > Myxococcia > Myxococcales > Myxococcaceae > Archangium_A. Next base: position 19,139 of record JBMORD010000283.1, read on the forward strand.
GCGCCCCGTTGCGAAGCGGAGGCGCGGGCGTGAGGCTTCCTTCGTGCGGATCTCCACGGCGTACTCGAGCGGCATGGAAGGCATCTCCCGGGCGACCGAGCTCCTCGAGTCGGCGGCGGCCGAGACGTACGAGGCGACGGTGCCCACCGACACGGTGAGCCTCGACTCGTCGTCGGGGGCCGATCCGTTGATCTCCGCGACGAGCGACCGCATCACGGCCGACGTCATGATGCGCGCCAACGTGAAGGTGCTGCAGACCGCGCAGCAGATGGACGACACGCTGCTGCAGCTGCTCGTGCGCTGATCAGCGCCGCTCGAAGCGCGCCGCGAGCGAGGCGTGGCTGAAGAGCCGATCGACCACCAGCCGGCGATCCATCACCGCGCGCGGCACCCGCGGCGAGTGCCCCCACACCGGGCCCGGCCAGGCGGGATCTCCGAGCATGCGCACCACGTGGTGCACGTGGAGCTGCCGCACGACGTTGCCCAGCGCGCCGACGTTCAGCTTGTCGGCGGTGAAGGCCTGGGTCATCGCCGAGGCGAGCAGCGCCGACTCCGCCGCGAGCCCGCCTTGATCTTCCGGCGGGAGCTCGAAGGCCTCGCTCACGCCGCTGCGCTTCGGCACCAGGATGCACCACGGGTAGCGCGCATCATCCATGAGGAGCAGCAGCGAGAGCGGGCTCTCGCCGATGAGGTGCGTGTCGGCCGCCAGCCGCGCGTCGAGGGTGAACGGCAGCGCGCGCGTCAGCTCCCGCAGGAAGCCGCGACCTTCCGGCCACGAGCCGAGCCGCGACTCGGAGTTGAGGTGCCCCTGCGCGCCGACGTCGACGAAGCGGGCGCCCCAGTCGGCCGCGTACCCCCGCGCCACGTGCAGCGGGCACCAGGGGTCGTCGTTGCTCGCCACCAGCACGCTCTTGAAGGGCAGCTTCACCCGCGGCGACGGCGCGAAGCTGCGCACCGGCTCGGGGAGCGCGGCCGACTCGAGCCACGGCGGCGCCACCAGCAACGCGCCCACCACGCCGCGCAGCTCCGACGCCGCGTGTGCCACGAGGTGGCAGCCGAGCGAGTGCGCGACGAGCACCGTCGGCTCGCCCGCGGCCAGCTGCTCGACGAGCCGCGCGCGCCACGCCTCGAGGGCCGGGCGCTCCCAGTCGTCCTGCTCGACGCGGATCACCCGCGCGTCGAGGCGTTCCCAGAGCGTCTGCCAATGAAGCGGTCCTGAACCCTGCCAGCCGGGGATGGTGCGGATCATGTGATGGCGAAGTAGCGCCACGTCGCGACCGTCGCTGCAAGCACCGCGGCGTGGATCGCGGGCCAGCGCCCGTCGGCGCCTCGCCGAAAGCTGGCGGCGGCGGTCGCCGCGGCGGCGGGCGCGACGAAGAGCCAGGCGAGCCGAAGGGTGGCGCCGGTGATGACGTGCTGAGGGAAGAGCACGACGCTCCCCCACCCGACGAGCAGGCCGACGAGGAGGAAGCCGAGCATGCGCAGCGGCTGCGGCGCCCCGCCCGGCCGCCAGCCGTCGAACACGCTCGCCGCCAGCCCGAACAGCGACTCACCGACGATCTCCAGCAACAGCTCGACGAGGATCTCCATGCCCAGCCCTCACGAGCTGCAGGACAGCGCCGAACAGCCGGGCTTCGAGCGCGCCCAGTCGGGCCGCTTCTGGGCGAAGCGCTCGCGGCCCGGCTGCTCGTCGAACGGGCGCCGCAGCACGTCGAGCAGCTCGTGCACGAGGCTGGCGTCCCCTCCGTGCGCCGCGTCGATCGCCTCCTGCGCGAGGTAGTTGCGCAGCACGTAGCGCGGGTTCACCGCGTCCATCGCGGCGGCGAGGGCCTCGGGCGTCTGCCCGGCCTCGCGGGTGCTCCTCCACCAGCGCCGCAGCCACTCGACGCCATCGCGCAGGTGCGCGTCGGACGGCGGGCCGTAGAACGCTTCGCGGAGCTCGTCGGGGAAGGTCAGCGGCTCCGGGGCCGCCACGACGCGCGAGAGGCGGCGGAAGAAGATCGTCATGTCGACCTCCTCGCGGGCGAGCCACGAGAAGAGCGCGTGCACCAGCTCGTTCGTCTCCGCGCTCGGGGTCAGCCCCAGCTTCGCGGCGAAGCGACGACCGGCCTCGTCCTCGAAGGCGCGCTGGTACTCGACGAGCGCTGCCTCGAGCTCGTCCTCACCCTTCAGGATCGGCAGCAGCGCCACGCCCAGCCGCTCGACGTTCCACAGCCCGATGCCCGGCTGGTTGCCGTAGCGGTAGCGGCGCTGCTGGGCGTCGGTGGTGTTGGGCGTCCAGTTCGGATCGAAGTCGTCGACCCAGCCGTACGGGCCGTAGTCGATGGTGAGCCCGAGGATGGACATGTTGTCCGTGTTCATCACTCCGTGGACGAAGCCCACCGCCTGCCATTGCGCCATGAGCCGCGCGGTGCGGCGGGAGACCTCGAGCAGCAGCTGAGCGGGGGTCGAGAGCTCCGGGAACCAGTGCGTGCGCGTGAAGTCGAAGAGCGCCCGCAGGAGCGCCTCGTCGTCGCGCGCGGCGCACAGCTCGAAGTTGCCAAAGCGCAGGAAGGTCGGCGCGACGCGGCACACGATGGCACCGGGCTCGGGCGCGGCGTTGCCGTCGTAGAACATGTCGCGCACCACCTGATCGCCCGTCTGCACCAGCGAGAGGGCCCGGGTGGTGGGCACGCCGAGGTGATGCATCGCCTCGCTGCACAGGAACTCGCGAATCGACGAGCGCAGCACCGCGCGCCCATCACCGCGGCGCGAGTACGGCGTGGGGCCGGCGCCCTTGAGCTGCACCTCGAAGCCCGCGAGCTCGCCAAGCCCGATGGCGCGCCCGTCACCGAGCTGGCCGGCCCAGTGGCCGAACTGGTGACCGCCATAGTTCGCCGCGAAAGGCCGCATGCCCTCGCGCGTCTCGTTGCCGGCGAGCACGGGCAACAGCTCGCGCACGCGCGCCTCGTCGAGACCGAGCAGCGCCGCCACCTCGGGGCTCCACGCGAGCAGCGCAGGGGCCGAGACCGGCGTCGGGGTGACGGGAGACCACAGCGCGCCGTGCACCTGCCGCGGCACGTTGAGCGCGCTGGGATCGCCGGGGAGAGAAGAGACGAAGCGACTGCCGAAGTTCATCGCGCCAGTGCTAACGACGACGCCGCCGGAAGAGCAACGGAGCCAGCACGAGCAGCCCGACCGGGGCGGTGCCACAGCTGCAGCCGACGGGCTCCAGACCGGTCTCCGTGGAGACCCCCGCATCGACGCCCGCGTCCGTCCCTGCGTCGAGCCCCGGCGCGCCCGCGTCTGGAGCCCCTGCGTCCGGAGCCCCTGCGTCCGCCGGCCCCGCATCGGGAGCGCCCGCGTCAGGCATCACGATCCGCAGGTTCGCGCACTGGTAATAGAAACAGGGCGGCGAATGAGAGGCCATGAACTGCATGAGCTGCAGCGTGCAGTTCTCGCAGCTCATCATCGGCACGGTGAGGGTCGCGGAGTACGTGCCGTTCGGCGCCGCGGCGGTGTGCACGAAGAGCCCGTCGGCGATGGTGGGGTACGTCGGTGAAGACTCGATCGGCGCGCTCGCGCAGTTGGTGCCGCCGTTGTCGAGCACCGGGGTCGGCGTCATGAAGTGCGCCTGATTCGTCGCGATGGACAGCCGGAAGTGGCCGGGGTGGAGGATGGTCTCCTGCCAGGTCACGGTGAGCTGCGAGCCGGCCTCGACGGTGGTCACGATGCCGCTGGCCGTCCCCGCGCCACCGCAGGGTGCGGCCTTCTGCGGGTTGCCGAGCCCGTCGGTGACCTGGAACGAGCCGGGGCTGGTGAGCTTGATGTGAGCGAGCGCGGGAGCAGCGACCACGAGCGGGAGCAGCAGGAGAGCGGGGCGCATGAAGGCGTCAATCTACCCCGTCCGTTGCCGCTGCCACGAGGGCGTCGTATCTCTCGCCTTCGTGCGCTCCTTCACCCTCGTCCTTGCTCTCGCTTCGACGTCGTTCCTCTTCTCCTGCGGCCCCACCGCTGCCGGCGACGCGTGCAGCGCGGTGAACTGCGCGGGGTGCTGCAACGCCGATGGCCAGTGCGTCGACGGCGACACCGAGGCGGCGTGCGGCAGCGGCGCGCTGCTCTGCAACACGTGCAGCGGTGGCCAGGTGTGCAGCCAGCATCGCTGCGTCTTCCCCACCGCCGGCGGAGACGCCGGGAGCGACGCGGGCCTGAACACCGAGCAGGACGCAGGCACCGACGCGGGCACCGATGCCGGCACGATGAACGCCGACGCTGGCAACCCGATCGTCGCCACCGCTGAGACGTGGACGTGGGTCGACTTCCCCACCTCGGCCTGCGGCAACGGCGCGCCGACGGGCATCGGCGTCAACCTCACCACCCGCTCGAGCGACGTCCTCATCTACCTCCAGGGCGGCGGCGCGTGCTGGAACGCGCTCACCTGCGGTGCGGGCGCGGCGGCGAACATCTCCACCGGCTACACGAGCCAGAACTTCACGGGCGACGGGACGAAGGGCGCGGCGCCGTTCGTGCGCACCACCGCCACCAACCCCTTCAAGGACATGAGCTTCGTCTACGTGCCGTACTGCACCGGCGACGTGCACGCGGGCGACGCGGTGAAGGACTACCCGGCGGCCGGCCCGTTCCCCGCGAAGACCGTGCACCACAAGGGCGCGAAGAACGTCGAGGCGTTCCTCCTGCGCCTCAAGGACACCTTCCCCACGCCGGCGCGCGTCTTCGTGGCCGGCTCGAGCGCGGGCGCGTACGGAGCGCAGCTCAACTTCGAGCGCGTGAAGGCGACGTGGCCCAACGCCGAGGTGCACCTGCTCGCCGACTGCGGCCAGATGGTCAACCCGGGCGGCACGATCCTCTCGGAGTGGCTCGGCGCGTGGAACTTCGCGCTCCCGCAGGGCTGCCCGACGTGCGGCACCGACTTCACGGAGTTCCCGAAGTACCTCCACACCAGGTACCCGATGAGCCGCTTCGGGCTGCTCGCCTTCACGCAGGACGGCACGCTGCGGCAGTTCTTCGGCCTCGACGCGATGACCTTCCAGATGCGCACGCTCGACCTGGCGACGTCGGCCTACGACTCCACGAGCAACGCGAAGTACTTCATCGTCGCCGGCACCTCGCACGTGATGCTCGACGAGCTCAACACGCTGCAGGGCCCGCAGGGCGTCACGCTGCTCGACTGGACCTCGCGCTTCGTCACGGGCGGCACGAACTGGACGAGCGTCAAGCCCTGAGCAGCCGCTCGGCGTCTGCCAGCACCTGGAGCGCGGTGGCGTTCGCGCCCTCCTCGTTCACCGCGCGGCGGATCTCCGCGAGCGCCTGCCGCGGCTCGACGTCGGGCAAGGTGCTGGTGACGAGCGCGAGCCAGCGCTTCGCCGGAATGAGCGCGCCGTACATCGCCGCCTGGCGCGCCAGCCCGGTGAGCTGCAGCGCGCGCCGGTTCGCGCCGGTGACGGGCAGCCCCGGGACGCCCGTGACGGGGAGCGGCGCGAGCTCCACGCCGACGCGACGTGACGTCTCGTTCATCACCTCGCGCATGAACTGCCGCTCGACCTCCCCGGTGCGATCGACGCGCCGCACCCAGGTGTCACAGTGCGCGCAGCTGCGCTCGCGCTCGCCCGCCTCGAGCACCACCGCCGCCCCACACCGTCCGCACGTCAGCTCGAAGCGCGGCAGCGCCTGCTCGTCGCCGCGTGGCACCCGGAAGACGCACGCCGGGCAGGTGAGCTCGTGCACCATCGTCGCCTGCAGCGACACGAGGCCGCACGCGCTGCACCGCCACTCCCGGTACAAGCCGAGGGAAGCGACGCCGTCACCCTGCTCGTGCACGTTGCCGCGACCGTGGATGCGCTCGAGCAGCGCGCGCACCTGCTCGGGCGACATGAGCTGCGCGTAGCCGCCGAGGAACTGGGTGAGCATCGCCTCGAGGCGCGCCGCCGGCGGCATGCCGTCGGGATCCTCCGGAGGGTCGAGCGCCAGCAGCCGATCGACCTGCCGCTTCATCAGCGCCTGCGCGGCGTCGAGCGTCGGCAGCGGGTCGCGCCAGTCGATCTTCTGCATCCGCGCGAGGAGCTCCACCTGCACGTCCGCGAGCTCCCGATCGGCCTTCTGCGCCTGCAGGCTCCACGTCAGCCACGAGAGGTAGCGCTCGCGGTACGCGGCGTCGGTCTGCAGCTCCGGTGGGTAGAGGGAGGGCATGAGGCTGACGAGCAGCTCCACCGCGCGGCGTTGCTCGCGCCGCGCGCCCGGCTCGTCGCCCCGCCGCACGGCCTCGGCCGCGGCGGCGTCGTGCTGCTGGTAGCGCTGCCACGCCGCGAGCGTCTCGGGCTTCGCGGACACCCGCAGGTAGCGGGCGTACGCCTCCGAACCGAGCCACGCCTGCCAGTCGAAGGCGATGAGCGCCTGACAGTGCTGGCAGCGCACCCAGCCCTCGCCTCCGCCGCCCTCCCGCGCGGCGCCGCACTGGTGACAGACGTACCGGACGACGACGGACATGCGCGAACTCTACTGGTATGGGGCCGCCGCATGAGCATCCCGGTTCCTCCCGTCCCCTCGTTCCCGCCTTCACCGTTCACGCTCACCTCGGTGAAGGGGCTCGCCGCCGCGGGCGTGCGGGCGGGCATCAAGGCGAGCGGCAACCCCGACATCGGCCTGCTGGTCGCGGACGCGCCGATGTCGTGCGCGGGCCTCTTCACGCAGAACCACTTCGCCGCCGCGCCAGTGACGCTCTCGAAGGCCCACCTCGTGCGCTCCGGCGGCCAGGTGCGCGCGGTGATCGTCAACTCCGGCAACGCGAACGCCTGCACCGGCGCGCAGGGTGACAAGGACGCCCTCGAGATGTGCGAGCGCGTCGCGAAGGGCCTCGGCTGCCCCGTCGAGCAGGTGCTGGTGTGCAGCACCGGCGTCATCGGCGTGAAGCTCCCGATGGACAAGGTGCGCGCGGGCATCGATCAGGCGCTCGCCGAGCGCTCGCACGACGTCGAGGCGGGCCGCCGCTTCCTCTCGGCCATCATGACCACCGACGCGTACCCGAAGGAGGCGGCCGCGCAGCACGCCGGCGCCACCATCGCGGGCGTGTGCAAGGGCGCGGGGATGATCGAGCCCAACATGGCGACCATGCTCGCCTTCGTGGCCACCGACTGGGATCTGCGCGCCGAGCAGCTCAAGCGCGCGCTGCCCACCATCGCCGCCAGCAGCTTCAACGCGGTGCACGTCGACACGCACACCAGCACCAACGACACCTTCCTGCTGCTCTCGACGCGCGCCGTCACCGCGCCGACCGACTGGGCACGGCACATCGAGCCCGTGGCGCGGCGGCTGTCGTGGCTCATCGCGCGAGACGGCGAGGGCGCGACGAAGGTCACCACCATCGAGGTGAGCGGCGCGGCGACCGACGAGGCGGCGAAGGCCATCGCCAGGCGCGTCGCGTCGTCGGCGCTGGTGCGCACCGCGCTGTTCGGCAACGACCCGAACTGGGGCCGCTTCACCAGCCAGGTCGGCAACGCGCCCGAGGTCCGCGACGCGAAGAAGCTGAGCTGCGTGCTGCAGGGCATCGAGGTGTTCCGCTCGGGCGAGCCCACCGCGTTCGATCGCGCCGCGGCGTCGAAGGCGATGGCGAACGAAGACGTGAAGCTCGAGCTCAAGCTCGCCGACGGGCCCGGTCACGCCATCGTCATGACGTCGGACCTCGGCTACCGCTACGTGCAGGTGAACGCCGAGTACACGACCTGAGGTTCTTCCCCGGCGCACGCGCGTAGTAGCGTCGCCGCTCATGCTCGCGGCGCTGGTCCTCGTTCTCTGTTCGGCGGCGCCTTCTTCGCTCGAGCACGACTTCCCACAAGCGCGCCTCAACGTGCGCCCGAGCGAGTCGACGGTCTCGATGGCCATCAGCCTCGACGCCGCCCTGCCTCCGACCGAGGAGGCGGCGCGCGCGTTCCTCTCGAAGTACGCGGGCGCCTTCGGGCTGCTCGCCGAGGACACGCTGGTGCTGGTGCATCGCCGCGGCGACACGCTGGGGACCACGTACCGCTTCGCGCGGCACAAGGCCGGGGTGCCCATTCACGACGCGCAGCTGGTGGTGACCTTCGACGCGAAGGGGCACCTGACGATGGTGCACGCCGGCGCGCAGGTGCCCCCCGCGAGGGGCGCCTTCACGCGTCCTCCGCCGACGCTCGACGCAGTGCCCCGCTGGGTGCGCGACGGCGACGTGCTGCGCCCGGCGTGGGTCGTGACGCGCAGGCTCGAGGACGGGCGCACCGAGTGGACCGCCACCGACGCCGAGACCGGCGAGCCGCGCGGGCACCAGCTCATCTCGTGGACCGCGAACGGGCGCGTCTTCGACTTCTCGCCGGTGCGCGCCAACGCCGCGTCGCCGTGCCCGCAGACCCCCGACGGCGGCTTCACGGCCTGCGCGCAGCCGACGCTGCGGCCGCTGGGCAACGTCGGCTCCAGCCTGTCGGGCCCGCGCGTGGTGGCGCGGAACTGTCTGGGCCAGGGGCAGAGCACGAGCTGCGTGCCGCGCGCGACGCCCAACGGCAGCGGCGACTTCGTCGAGACGCCCGACCTCACCAACTCGGGGACGGATCGCTTCGGCGAGGTGATGGCGTACTACCAGGCAGATCGCTTCGGCGCGTGGCTCGACGGCGTGTCGCCGGCCTTCGCCGGCGCGGGCGGCCTGGGCACCATCGACGTCTTCACCAACGTGGGGAACTACGAGGGCGCCTTCTTCGACGAGTCGGGGACGTTCAGCCGCTTCGCGATCCGCCTCGGGCAGGGCGCGTTCGCCGACTGGGCCTACGACGCGGACATCCTGTGGCACGAGATGGGGCACGGCGTGGTGCAGCGCACCTCGACCTTCGGCTTCTACTCGCGCGACGCGCGCGGCCTTCAGGGCGACCCGGGCTCGCTCAACGAGGGCACCGCGGACTGCTTCGCGCTGGCGTACAAGGGCTCGCCGCAGCTCGGAGAGAACGCCGGCTCACGGCTCCTCGAGGGCGGGGGCGGTAACGCGCCGAGCACGCCCTGGCTCCGCAGCGTGGACCGCAAGCGGATGTGTCAGATCTCCTCCATCGACGGCACCACGCTCGCGCTGGGCGGGCGCGTCGGGGAGATCCACGCCGACGGCGTCATCTGGGGCACCTTCTTCTGGGCGCTCCACCAGCGCCTGGCGGGCGTCTCCACGGCCGGCCTGTGCAGCAGCTGCAACGCGGCCGACGTGGTGCTGCTGCGCGCGCTCGACAGCCTCGGCTCCGGGGCGAGCTTCAACGACAGCACGCTCGCGGTGCAGCAGGTGGCGGCGAGCGTCTTCGGCGCCGACGCCGCGCAGCTCGTCGGGTGCATGAGCTGCGAGTGGAACATGCCGGCGTGCGAGGGGCGCATCCGCGACGTGTTCCCGGGCGAGACGCACGAGGCGCTGCTGGTCGACAACTCGGCAGGCAGCTACGGCGCGCAGGTGCCGGCCACGTTCCAGTACGGCCTCGACGTGCCCGCGGGCACCACGGTGGGCTTCAACCGCTTCGCCATCGAGTCGGGCGCGCTGACGATCCTCGCGCGCTTCGGCTCGCCGATTCAGTGGTCGGGCACCTCGAGCAACGCCACGCACACCATCACCGCGACGGGCCAGACGCTCCCCCCGCAGGCGACGGCGGGGCGCTGGTACCTCCAGGGCGTGCACGACGGCGCGGAGATCCGCCGCTTCGGCTTCCGCGTCGCGCTGGTCCCCGCGAGCGCCGTGACGCGCCCTGCCCCGCCCGCCTTCACCTGCGCGCTCGGCGGCGGCATCCCCTCGGGCTGCGCGTGCACGCCGCAGTGCACCGGCAAGCAGTGCGGCTCGGACGGGTGCGGCGGCTCCTGCGGCTCGTGCCCCTCGGGGCAGGCGTGCTCGGCGACCAGCCAGTGCGGCTGCGTCCCCCAGTGTGGAGGCAAGCAGTGCGGCAGCGACGGCTGTGGTGGCTCCTGCGGGGCCTGCAGCGGGAACCAGACCTGTACCGCCGCGGGCCTGTGCGCCTGCACGCCCCAGTGCGCCGGGCGCAGCTGCGGCGACGACGGGTGCGGTGGCTCATGCGGCGCGTGCGGGGCGGGCCAGTACTGCAGCGGCGCGGGCTCGTGCGTCACCGGCACCGACCCGTGCGAAGCGAAGCAGTGCGGCCCCGATGGGCAGGGCAGCTCGTGCGGCGCGTGCCCCACCGACTTCGACTGCAACGCGGCCGGCCGCTGCGTGAGCCTGGTCGCCGGGTGCGGCAACCGCTTGTGCGGGCCCGATGGTCAGGGCGGCGTCTGCGGCACCTGCGACGACGGCGAGGAGTGCACCGAGAGCGGCACCTGCGTGAAGAGCACGCCGGTGGCCGGCGGCTGTGGCTGCAGCTCGCTCGACGTGACGCTGCTCGGCGGGCTGGTGCTGGTGCTCTTCCGCCGCCGCGTCACCTCGCCGCGCTGAGCTCCGCGCTCGCGAGCGACGACTCGCGGATGGCGCGCGGGAGCCACTCGCCCTTCGTCACCACCTCCATGTGCGAGCAGCGCGCCGGCGCCTGGGTCGTGCGCGCACGCAGGCGCGCGGGCAGCCCCAGCCGCCAGAGGTCCGCCTTCTCGCGCGTGTGCTGGCCGACGAGCCGCAGCCGCGCGTCCTTCCGCGCCTCGAGCCAGCGCCGCCACGGCCTCGCGTCACCATAGAAGCCGTCGAGCAGCACCACCTCATTCGCGCGCGGCGAGTCGAGCCAGGCCTTGAGCGTGCGGTTGCCGCCGCTGTGCCCCACGAGGAGCACTGCCTCGGGCAGCGCCCCGCCGAGGACCGCGCCCAGCCGCACGAGCAGCGCGTCGAGCGATGGGAAGAAGACCGGCTGCGCCGGCCCGGAGGGCGCCTCGACCGCCACGAAGAGCGCGTCGACGCCCGAGGCCGCGAACTGCTCGGCGAGCCGATGGCCCGAGAACGCGGTGTCGACGGTGTCGTAGTAGCCGTGCACGTAGAGCACGACGGCGCGCGGCGAGGAGCCGGTGCGGCACCAGAGGTGCACGGGGGCCCCGTCGATGAGCAACCTCCGATGTTGGCCCTCGGCGAGCTCCGTTCCGGCGGGGCATGAGGCGAGCGACGTGAGCAGCGACAGTGTGGCGAGGCAGAGCATGCCCGCCGCGGGTGCAGCGGCCGTACAGGGGCCAGGCGGCTGCGAATCTGCAGGGAATCCATGCAGTTGCCGTGAGCGGAACGGGATCGCCGGAGCCGGCTGTCGTAACGTCGCATTACCGACCGTCACGCCGTGTGACGGTGCGCCCCCGCCCGTGACCGCCACCCCGCTCCGCTTCGCCGTGCTCTTTGGACCCCGCCGCGGCGTCACCCGCGAGGTCCAGCACCGGGTGCTCGTCGGGCGCGCGCCGGAGGCCGAGCTCCAGCTCCTCGACGAGAAGGTCTCACGCGAGCACTGCGTCTTCGAGCGGCAGGGCGACGCCGTGGTGCTGCGAGATCTCGGCTCGCGCAACGGCACGTGGGTCAACGGCGAGCGGCTCAGCGCCCCGCACGTGCTCGCTCCCAACGACACCATCGGCGTCGGCGAGACGCTCATCGCCTGGTCGCCCGACGTCGAGGCGCACCTCGCGCGAGATGGCGACTCGACGCTCATCACCGCGCGGGCGCCGCTCGGGCTCACCACCACCGCGGTCGAGCCGGGAGACGATGCGTGGGCGCAGGCCGGGCGGCTCCTGCTCGAGGCGGCGCTGGCCGCCACCCCGGAGGAGGCGACCAGCCGCTTCGCGCGCGCCCTCGCCACCGGGCTCGGCTGCGACGAGGTGCTGGTCTGCGCGCGCACCGCCGAGGGGAGCTGGCGGCCGCTGCTCGGCCTTCCCGCTGGCGCGGCGCTCTCCATCAACCCCGCGCTCGCCGACTACGCCTTGCGCCAGCAGCGCGCGGTCTCGGTCGAGGAGGCGCAGGCGCGCGCGCAGCGCGACGAGCGCACCACCCGCGTCGCGAAGAGCCCCGCCTTCGTGCTCTGCGCGCCGCTCTTCGTGGGGGCCGAGGCGATGGGGGCGGTGTTCGCCTCGCGGCGCGCGGCCTTCGACTCGCAGGAGCTCGCCCTCGCCACGGTGCTCGCCCGCGCCGCGACCCCCGCGTTGCAGCTCCAGCCGCCGCCGCGCGAGCGGCCTCCCCACGACGACGTGGTCGCCGAGAGCGCGTCGATGCGAGAGGCGGTGCGCATCGCGCGGCAGGTGGCGCCGACGGCGTCCACGGTGCTCCTCACCGGCGAGAGCGGCACCGGCAAGGAGGTGCTCGCCCGCCTCGTTCATCGCGAGAGCCGGCGCAGCCGCGGCCCCTTCGTGGCCCTGAACTGCGGGGCGCTGCCGCGCGAGCTCGCCGAGTCGGAGCTCTTCGGCCACGAGAAGGGCGCCTTCACCGGGGCCAGCCAGCAGCACGCCGGCGTCTTCGAGCGCGCCGACGGGGGCACCCTCTTCCTCGATGAGATCGGCGAGCTGGCGCCCGAGCTGCAGGTGAAGCTCCTGCGCGTGCTCGAGGACCGGCTCGTGTGGCGCGTCGGCGCGCGCGTGCCCACCACCGTCGACGTGCGGATCGTCTGCGCCACCAACCGCGAGCTGGAGCGGGAGGTCGACGCCGGGCGCTTCCGCGCCGACCTCTTCTGGCGCCTCAACGTGGTGCGCCTCACGCTCGAGCCGCTGCGACGGCGGCCGGAGGACGTCCTCCCGCTCGCGGCGGGCCTGCTCGCCCGGCACGCGCGCGCCCTCGGTCGCCTCGCGCCACCGCTGAGCGTCGACGCGGCGCGGGCGCTCACCGCGTTCCCCTGGCCCGGCAACGTGAGGCAGCTCTCGAACGCCCTCGAGCGCGCGCTGGTCCTCAAGCGTGACGAGGGCCCGGTCTCGCTCGCGGATCTCCCGCCGGAGCTGCTCGCCCCCCGCGCGACCGAGTCGACCGGCGGCGCGCGCACGCTCGGCGAGCTCATCGCCGCGCTGGAGCGCGAGCAGGTGCTGCTGGCGATGCAGCGCGCGCGAGGGGTGAAGGCCCAGGCCGCGGAGGCGCTCGGCATCTCGCGCCCGACGCTCGACCGCAAGCTCGAGGAGTACCGCATCGACTGGCTCGCGGAGCGCGGGTCATGAACTTCCTCTGCCCGAGCTGCCGCACGCCGCTCCCCCGCGAGGGGCACGAGCACGTCAGGTGCACCGCGTGCGGCGTCGCGGTCGATCTCGCGCGCGTGGAGACGGCCCCCGGGCAGGCGCGCCTGTGGCCCGAGGTCGATCTCAGCGGCGAGTCGCTCGGGGGCTACGCGCTGGTGAGGCTCCTCGGCAGCGGCGGCATGGGCACCGTCTACGAGGCGCGCGCGGCCGACGGGACGCTGGTCGCGCTCAAGGTGCTGGCGCCGCTCCTCGCCGCCGAGCCGGCGCTCCGCGAGCGCTTCCGCCGCGAGGCGCGCGCGCTGGCCGCCATCCACCACCCGGGCGTGGTGCGCATGCTGGGCGAGGGCGAGGAGCGCAGCTTCTGCTGGTACGCCATGGAGCGCGTCGAGGGCGAAGACCTCCGCCAGCGGCTCACGCGCGGCGCGCTCTCGACGCAGGAGACGGTCGCCCTCGCCCGCGCGGTGCTCGACGCGCTGGAGGCCGTGCACGCGGCGGGCTTCGTCCATCGGGACGTGAAGCCGAGCAACATCCTGCTCTCGCCTTCGGGGCCGAAGCTGTGCGACTTCGGCATCGCGCGGCTCGACGGCGCGACGACGCTCACCGAGTCGGCCGCGGTGCTGGGCTCGCTGCGCTACATGGCCCCCGAGCAGCGCTGGGGCCGGTGCGACGAGCGGAGCGATCTCTACGCGCTGGGCGTGGTGCTCCATGAAGCGCTCGCGCTCGGCGTCCCCGGAGAGAGGACGCTCCCCTCGTCGACGCCCACGGCTCTCGTGCGGCTGATCACCCGGCTGACCGAGACGACACCGTCGCGACGCCCCGAGAGCGCAGCCGCGGCAAGACGGCTGCTCGCGCGGGTGCCGGTCCGAGACGTGCGCGTCGCCGCCGCGGCGATCCTGCTCATCGGGCTCGTGAGCGCCGCGGGCATCATCGGGCTCGTCGAGCCGCTCGCGCCGCGCAGCGCGAACGTGGAGCCGGATGCGGGCACGCCGACACGCGTGGAAGCGGCGCCCATCGATGCAGGGCCTTCGACCGTCGTCGAAGCGGCGCCCGTCGATGCAGGGCCTCCGACCGTCGTCGAAGCGGCGCCGGTCGATGCGGGACCGGCCACCGTCGAGCTTCCCGTCATCGACGCAGGCACGCGCCTCAGCGCGGCGGACGCGGATGCGGGCGGGCCGAAGGCCGGGCTGAGCAAGCTCACGAGTCTCCTCGTCGACGGCCCTCCTCCGAAGCCGCGAACGAAGGCGCCGCGGCTCCCGATGGGCGTCGTCTCGCTCGCCGGCGTCGGCACGCCGCTGGTCTCCATTCGTGGCCAGGTCGTCGGGCGTGCGCCGGGGAAGTTCGAGGCGGCGTTCGGGACGTTCACCGTGCACCTCGACTGTCGCCTCCCGAGCAAGTCGAAGAAGAAGCCCGTCGCCGCAGGCCGTACCTTCGACTTCGAGGTCACGCTGAGCAGCGAGAAGCCCAGCGAGACGCTGCGCTACGACTGTGACGCGCCCCCATGAGTGCCCCGTACGACGACTGCCCTGATCACGGCCTGCCCGGAACCCGCGTGTGCGACAGCTGCGTCCGCCCGCTCTGCCGCAAGTGCAGGGTCGTCGGCTCCCGCTGCGCCGAGTGCCTCGCCGCGCAGCGCAGGGACGAAGGTGACGCCAGCGCGCACGTCCCGCAGCGGGCGACGCCGGGGAACGGCAAGCTCCTCGTGCTGATGCTCTTCCTCGTCGGCGTGACGCTGCTCGTGAACTGGAAGGGCTGCCCTGGGCTGCCGCGCGACATCGTGTGGCTCAAGTGACGCGTCAGTCGACGCACCCGTCGGTGCGCTCGCGCGAGGTGCAGCGGATCCTCAGGTGGAAGTGGTCGTCGTGGGGCGGCGCGTCCGACGGCTGATGCAGGCACGCCTCGGCGCGGCGAAGGAGCGCGGGGTCGGCGCTCATCTGACGCGCGTGCGCGAGCAGGCGCGAGCGCAACGCGTTGCTGACGAACAGCCACTTCACCTCGACGGAGTCGTCCTCGAGCAGCGCCGCGACGAGCGCCCAGTTGCGCGCGACGTCGAAGCGCAGCGCGCCATCGGGGGAACGGAGCGAGCCGTCGAAGTGCTCGAGGTCTTCCGCGGCGACGGGGCCATGAGCGTCGAGCACGTAGAACGCGAGGTCCGCGTCGCGGCCGGCCTGGTGGCTCTTCGAGTACGGCGCCAGCGAGCCGCCCCGCGGCCGCCCGATGTTGCCGATGCCGAGCGCCGGCGAGTCCTTCACCGTGCGCTGCACCACGCGCCCCGCCCGTTCGAGCGCGCCGACGAGCCGCGGCGTTCCCCACGCGGTGCAGCGCTCACGGTGGCGCCGCGGCAGCACGCGCACCGCACCGCTCTCGGTGAGCTGCACCGCGCCGTCGACGCGCCCGCGCGAAGGGCGCCCCTGCGAGGCGCTCTCGCCCTTCGTCGGCCGCTCGTCGCAGAAGGACGGCTCGGCGAGCACCAGCAGCGTCAGCACCGTCGCGAACATGAGCGGTGAGTAGACACCGTCACGCCCGCCGCAGGTAGAGCCGGTCGCCTGAACGGACGGCCTCGAACCGCGCGAGCGGCCGCGTGGCGGGGCCGCGAAGCACGGCGCCATCGCTCGAGAACACCGAGCCGTGGCAGGGGCACTCGAGCTGCTCGCCGCGCGGCGCGACCTCGCACGCGCCGTGGGTGCACACCTTCCACACCGCGGCCCACGCGCCCGACGCGAGGTGCAGCACCCACACGTCGATCAGCGCCTCGGGCCGCTGCACCGCGGCCGCGCCGCCCGGCTCGAGGAGCGCGGGGTAGTCCGCGAGGGCGAAGGCCTCCCAACCCTCGCCCTCCGGCGCGCCCGCCTCGACGACCGGCGTGGTGACGGTGCCGCACGCCGCGAAGGCGACGCTTCCCGCGACCAGCGCGCGTCGGCTGATCACGGCGACCTCGGCGCGGTGTTCACCACCGAGACCGCGTCGAGATCGAACCCACCGCCAGGCGGCCCGTAGAAGCGGTTCGCCCCCGAGTCGGTGACGCGCACGAAGCGTGCTCGCGCGAGGCCGACGTCCGAGAGATCGAACCCGTCACCGCCCGCGACGAGTGGCTCGGTCCCGGAGATCCCCTGCGCGGGGTTGGCGTACACCGGCCGGGTGCCCGCGCAGCGCGAGACGCCGGCGTCGGCGCCACACGGGAACGTGCGCCAGTCGACGCCGTCGTCGCTCACCGCGACCGCGCCCGTCTCGAAGAAGCCGGTGAAGCCATTCTCGAAGACGAGCAGGTCGACGCCCGGCCCATCGACCGCGACCAGGTCGAGGAACTCGAGCTCGATGACGCCCTGGTTGCCGAGCGAGAGCACGTCGAGGGAACCGGCGCTGTCTCCGCCACCCGACGGCGGGCCGAGCACCACGCCGGGGAAGAGGTCCTGACCGAAGCCCGCGCCCGGTCCGGGGACGAAGCGCACCACGCGGTCCGCCCACGGATCGTCTGGCCGCGGCGGGCCCGCATCGACGACCGGCTCGGGCTCGACGCCCGCATCGACCGCCGGAGGTGGCGCACCGCACGCCACCTCCAGCAGCACGAGCCCGCAGAGGAGCGCTCTCACGGCTGAACGAGCACCACACGACGGCCGAGGCGATCGCGCAGCCCGACGAGGAGCTGGTTGCCCAGCCCGACCACGAAGCCCACCTTCGTGCACTGGGTGGTCGCCTCGAGCAGCGTCACCGGCGAACCGACCGTCACCGTCTGCACGCCGGAGCCGGCGACCGTCAGCGGGAGCCGCTCCACGCGCGTCGTGTAGGAGCTGAAGTTCGCGTCGTAGCCGCCGCGCACGACGATCGCGTCGTCGCCCAGCGTCGCGAAATCCATCGCGTCATCGGCCGAGAGCACCTCCGTCGCCGCCGAGAGCGCGAAGGGTGCGCGCCCCGAGAGCGCGGGCGCGGTGAGGGACGGCGGCGCCGCGCGGACGTGGTTCTTGAAGTCCGTGCCGTCGAAGTACCCGAGGAGGAAGACGCCGCTCGCGGTGACGCCGGTGTAGCCGCTGCTGGCCATCCACGCCGGGTCGAAGGTCGCCAGTCCGAACGCGCCCTGGCCATCGAGCGCGTACACGCCCGCGCCGCTCGCCCCCTCGACCGAGGAGCCGTTGATCAGGAAGCCCGCTGCGAAGCCCGCGGCGGTGTAGTTGCCCGGCGCCGAGAAGTAGCGGACGCCCGCATCGCTCGTCTCGTACGCCAGCACGCTGCCCGGGAAGCCGGCGCCGCTCTTCGTGTAGCCCGTGAGGAGCTGCGTGCCGCTCGAGGCGAGCGAGCCACCCAGGAACACGCCCGCGTCTGCCGCGACGTCGGCCGGCGTCACCACGCTCGCGAGCGCCGGGCCGAGGCTCAGCGTCGGCAGCGTGCCGAGCCGGTGGAGCTGCTTGTCGGTGCCCACGCCGTACAGCGTCGAGCCGACGGCGCCGACGGACACGATGCCCGCCGGGAGCGCCGCCGACTGCGTCACGCGCGCACCGTTGCGCAGCACGAGATCGCCGAGCGTCGCGTCGAGCGGCGCCGTCGCGCAGTCGAAGCCCGCGTCCGCGCCACCGCCGCCCGTCGCACTCCCACCGCCGCCCGTCGCGCTGCCGCCGCCCGTCGCGCTGCCTCCGCCCGTCGCGCTGCCGCCACCCGTCGCGCTGCCACCGCCGCCACCCGTCGCGCCACCACCGCCCCCCGTCGCGCTCCCTCCACCACCGCCGGTGGACGCTGCGCGGCACACCCCGTCGAGGCACGACTGGCCGCCTCCGCAGGCATCGCAGGTGGCGCCGTTGAGACCGCAGGCGGAGACCTTCTCTTCGGTGTGGCAGGTACCGTCGGAGCCGCAGCAGCCGTTGGCGCACGACTGCGGCGTGCACTTCGACTCGGGACTCGTCGGACAGGCGAACAGCGCGGCGGCGCACGCCGCAAGGGCCAGGCTCAGCTTCTTCACGTCACTTCTCCATCGCGACCCCCGCGGGCCGCGCATGCACACGAGGGCATGACGTGACGAGAACAGACGACGAGCGATGACCATCTGGCCCCGCCACGCTCCCCTCGGAGCGGGTGGACACTTCATCGCTGGCAGGTCTTCGGACTCACAGGCGCGCGCGGTGCTCTGCGCTCCTACTGGCCGTCGCTTCCCAGGCACCCCCATGGCGCCCAGTGCTTCGAGGTGACGGCGTTCGTTCCTGCTTACCGCTGCGGGGCAGTCCCGGATTCGCACCGGGTTCCCTTTCCAACGACGCGCCGCGTGTACGGGGCCGGGTGCACGCCGTCAATGACTTCGGTATGGAGCGCGCCCATGGGACGCATCTTCGAGACGCGCAAGCACACCATGTTCGCCCGGTGGAACAAGATGGCGAAGGCCTTCACCCGGGTGACCAAGGAGATCACCATCGCGGTCAAGGCCGGCGGCACCAGCCCCGAGTCGAACCCCGCCCTGCGCCGCGCCATTCAGAACGCGCGCGCGGTGAACATGCCGAAGGACAAGGTCGACGCCGCCATCAAGCGCGCGTCGGGCCAGGACCAGAAGGACTACGAGACCATCATCTATGAGGGCTACGCGCCCCACGGCATTCCGGTCATCGTCGAGACCGCCACCGACAACGTGGTGCGCACGGTCGCCAACGTCCGCATGCACTTCAAGAACGGCGGCGGGAACATGGGCAACGCCGGCGCGGTCGGCTTCATGTTCAAGAAGATGGGCGTCTTCCGCCTCGACCCGACCGGCATCGATCAGGACTCCCTGGAGCTCGACCTCATCGACCACGGGCTGCAGGAGCTCGGCGAGGGCACCGGCGAGAAGGGCGAGAGGCTGATCATCATCCGCTGCGACTTCACCGACTTCGGCAAGCTCCAGACGGCGATCGAAGAGCGCAAGCTCAACGTGCTGTCGAGCGGCAGCGAGTACATCGCGCAGAACCCGATGGATCTGCCGGCCGACAAGGCGAAGGAAGTACTGGAGATGATCGACGCCCTCGAGCAGGACGACGACGTCCAGCACGTCTTCCACGGCCTGGCCTGATTACTTCGGCCTGGGCAGGGCGACGAAGGCGGCGAGGTCGGGGCCGAAGGTGGTGTTCGCGCGCGCTTCGGTGTCCTGGCCCGGGACCGCGCGCACCGCCTCGGCGCAGTCTTCGAAGTCGCTGCACACCTTCATGTTCTCCGAGCTGAGGAGGCTCAGCGCCGCGAGGAAGGTGCGCGCGATGATGGCGCTCAGGCCGCGGGTGGCGACCACCACCAGGTTGGCGTGCCGCTTCTTCTGCATGTCGACCGACTGCACCTTGAGCCGCTCGCGGATCTCCGGAGACGGGTTGCTGTTCGCCCCGGCCACCACCGAGACCATGGTGATCTTCCCGTAGCGCTCAGCGAGCCCCAGGTGGTGCTTCTCGAGCGCGTCGAGCGCCCGGTTGGTGAGCTCCGAGTACCAGACCGACACCAGCACCGAGCCCGCGTGACCCAGCCGGCATTCGGGCATCTCTTCGAGGGTAGTGATCGCCACGGCCGCACTGTACCCGGAGGTCGATTGGGGGGCGACGTTCTCGCCGCGACCGTGCTACGGCGCTCGCCGCTATGGGCCTCTCCATCGGAATCGTCGGTCTGCCGAACGTCGGCAAGTCCACCCTGTTCAACGCGCTGTCCAACGCGGGTGCGCTCGCGGCCAACTACCCGTTCGCCACCATCGAGCCGAACATCGGCGTGGTGCCGGTGCCCGACGAGCGGGTCGATCAGATCGCCGCGCTCGTGAAGCCGCAGAAGACCATCTACACCACGCTGGAGTTCGTCGACATCGCCGGCCTGGTGCGTGGCGCGAGCAAGGGCGAAGGCCTGGGCAACCAGTTCCTCGCGAACATCCGCCAGGTCGACGCGGTGCTGTACGTGCTGCGCTGCTTCGTCGACGACAACATCACCCACGTCGAAGGCAGCGTGAACCCGCAGCGCGACAAGGACGTGGTCGACACCGAGCTGTGCCTCAAGGACCTCGAGACCGTCGAGAAGCGCCGCGAGAAGACGCAGCGCACCGCGAAGGCGCCGGGCAAGGAAGGCGAGCTCGCCAAGGCCGAGCTGGCGGTGCTCGACAAGCTCAAGGCGAAGCTCGACGAGGGCATCCCCGTGCGCGGCCACGGCCTGACGGTGGAAGAGAAGGCGCTGGTGAAGGAGCTGTTCCTCCTCACGGACAAGCCGGTGCTCTACATCGCGAACGTCGCCGAGGCGCAGCTCTCGAAGGCCGACAGCGACCCGTACGTCGCGCAGGTGCGGGCCATCGCGGCGAAGGAGAACGCCGAGGTGGTGGTGCTCGCCGCGGCGCTCGAGGCGGAGATCCAGCAGCTCCCCCAGGAGGACCGCGCGTCGTTCCTCAAGGACGCGGGCCTCGACGAGCCGGGCCTCAACAAGGTGGTGCGCGCGGGCTACAAGATGCTCGGGCTGCAGACGTACTTCACGGTCGGCGAGAAGGAGGTCCGGGCGTGGACCATCCACAAGGGCGATCGCGCGCCGCAGGCGGCGGGCGTCATCCACTCCGACTTCGAGCGCGGCTTCATCAAGGCCGAGGTGATGTCGTGGAAGGACCTCCTGGCGCACGGCAGCGAGGCCGCGGTGCGCGACAAGGGCCTGCTGCGGATGGAAGGCAAGGAGTACGTCGTGCAGGATGGCGACTGCATGCACTTCCGCTTCAACGTGTGACCTGAATGCTCTTCAAGCTGCGCTTCCTCGCCCGCGCGAGGCTCTGGTCGGAGGTCGTCGTCACCGGCGGTGAGCGGGTCTTCGTGCCCACCACCGAGGTGGTGACGCCCGGGACCGTGGTGCAGCTGGAGATCGACGCGCCCGAGCTCGACGAGCCGATCCCCGCGGGCGGCGTGGTGCAGCAGGTGCGCCCGCTGGGCCCCGGTCAGCCGGCGGGCCTGCTGGTGAAGCTCGACGAGGCGTCGCTCGAGCGCTGCCGCGCGGTGGTGGCCGAGCACGACGACGCCGCGCGCACCGCCGGCCGCACCGAGCCGCGCGCCGACTGCGAGCTGCCCGCGCGCGTGCTGCAGCCGCTGGTGCTCGCCGGCTGCACCTGCCGCAGCATCTCGGTGCACGGGCTGACGATGAAGACGCCGCAGCCGCTGCCGAAGGATCTGCAGCTCGGGCTGGCGCTCCAGCTCCCTGACGGCAGCGAGGCGCTGGTCACCGCGCAGGTCATCTGGACCCGGCCGGAGCTCTCGCTCTCGGGCCTGCGCCTCTTCCAGCTCGACCCCAACACCGAGGGTCGCCTCGCCCACGCGGTCGAGGTGCTGCTCGGCCAGCGGGAGGTCGGCCCTTCGCTCGCGCGCACCGTGCTGGTCGCCGACGACGACTCGTCGATCCTCGACTTCACCTCGCGCGTGGTGACCAAGGCCGGCCACCGCGTGGTGCGCGCCGAGCGCGGTGACACCGCCCTCGAGCTGTGCCGCAAGGAACGGCCCGACCTGGTGCTCCTCGACGTGCTGATGCCCGGCCTCGACGGGCTCGAGGTGTGCCGGGCGATCCGCGCCGACGTGTCGCTCGCCCGCACGCCGGTCTTCCTGCTCTCGGCGATGGGCGAAGCGCGGCTGGTGGAAGCGGTGAAGGGCTGCGGCGCCGACGGCTACCTCACCAAGCCGATGCGCCTCGAGGCGCTGCGCTCGCTGCTCGCCGAGCGCCTGACGCCGCGCTGAACCGCTCAGCGCCAGGCGACGGTCGTGCCCCGCACCGCGCCCCGCGCGAGCTCGACCCCGCGCGCGTCGACCAGCAGCACCTGCGCCTGGCCCTTGTGCGCGATCTGCACCTGATAGGTGCGCTGGCCGTCGATGGTATTGAGCGCCACCTCGGCCGTCCCGCGGTGCTGCCGCTCGAAGGCGTCGACCGCGGCCTGCACGGCCGGAGGAGGCGTCTTCACCTGGAACGCCGCAGGGAGCCGGGGACCGCCGCACGTCGACACCAGCTCCGCGTAGTCACGGCGGGCGGCCTGGGTGAACTCGGGCGTCCCCACCAGCGTGCGCGGCCGCGCCGGAGCTGCCGTGGCGCCCCCCTGCAGCTTCGCGAACAGCGCCATTTCCCTGGAGAAACGGGTCGCCCGCTCGAAGTCGGCGGGGCTCAAGGCACGCTGGGGAGGAGAGAGAAACCGCATGTGGTGAACGCCTGTCCCACATTGTCGGAGCAGCGCGTCAGGAGTTGCGCAGCTCCAGCCGATAGCCGCGGTTGCAGCGCGACGCGCGGCGCTGGGTGTCGTCGCGGACGAAGCCGTTGCGCTCGTAGAAGCGGATGGCGGCGGTCATCTGCTCGGTGGTGTCGAGGACGATGCGGTGCCCGCCGTGGGTGATGACGAAGGCGCGGCACGCGTCGAAGAGCCGCTGGCCCACGCCCTTCCCGCGCGTCTGCGGCCCCAGGTACATCTTGCGCAGCTCGAAGACGCCGGGCTCGACGGGGAACACGCCCGCGGTGCCGATGACGTGGCCCGCGTCGACGGCCACGAAGAACTGCCCGCCCGCGACGGTGTAGCTCTCGGGGAGCTGCTCGAGCTGCGTGTCGGTGGCCGCGCCGACGCCCCACGTGATGCCGAACTCCGCCAACGTGTCGCGCACCAGCGTCACCACCTCGGGTACGTCACGCGACTCGACCGGTCTGACCTGCATGGCTCGCTTCTCCCGGTCTGAGCTACCGTCTCGCGCATGGCCGCTCGTCGCAACCTGTCAGACCCCAGTGGTGTTCGCCGGCCCTCACACACGAGGATGCGGCGGATGGCAAGGGTGACGGGGAAGGACGTGGTGCTCGACCTGATGGATGAGGTCAAGCGGTTGGGCGACCTCCAGGTTCGGCAGGACGCGGCGTTCGCGCGCTTCGAGGTGCGGCTCGAGCTGGTCATCGACCACACGCGGAACCTGGCGACCCAGATGGAGGGCCTCAGTCAGCGCGTGGACGGGCTCACCCAGCGCATGGACGGGCTCACCCAACGCATGGACGGGCTCACCCAGCGGATGGACGAGTTGACCCAGCAGATGGGTGCCGTGACGCAGCAGATGAACGCCGTGACGCAACAGATGAACGGCATGACCCAGCACCTCGGGGTGGTCACGCGCGCCGTGGCAGACTTCTCTGACGAGGCGACGAGCCTGCGAGCCGATCTCACCACGCTGGCCCGCACGAACGCGGAGACCGGCGCCGGCCTCAAGCGGGTAGCTGCGCTGCTGGCGAAGGTCGTCGACACCACCGACGAGCGCTTCGACGACCTCGAGGCGCGCGTCCTCAAGCTCGAGAAGAAGTCGGCCTGAAGGGCGGGCTCACTCCCGGCCCAGCGCGACGCGTCCCGGGAGCGCCTCGGCGATGAAGTCGTCGATCTGATCCCACGCCTGCGCCGACAGCAGCACGCCGACGTGGTCGACGCCCTCGAGGCGCACCAGCTTCTTCGGCCCCGCGAGCGCGTCGTAGATGCGCAGTGAGTGCTTGAGCGGCAGGTAGCTGTCCTCCGAGCCGTGCAGGAGCAGCGTGGGCACCTTGATGTGTGCCGCGGCGCGCTCCGGCGAGATGTCGGCGACGTGGAAGCGCGCGTTCTCTTCGGCGACGCGCACCGCCTCGCGCTTGCCCCGCTCGCCGAGGAGGGCCGGCGCGCGATCGTCGATCACCGTCTGGAGATCCGCGAACGACGCCCCGGCCACCACCACGCGCACGCGCTCATCGACGGCCGCGGTCTGCAGGGCCACCGCCGCGCCGAGCGACTCGCCGACCACCACCACCGGCAGCGTGCGCCCCCACTTCGTGACGGCTGCGTCGATGACCAGCCGGAGATCGCCGACCTCCTTCGCGCCGAAGGTGACGTACTCGCCGCTGGAGCGGCCATGCGCGCGCTGGTCGAACGCCACCACGCCGAAGCCCTGCGCGACGAAGCGCTCGGCGGCCGACACGAAGTGCTGCCGGTTGATGTCCTTGCCGTGCACCAGCACCAGCACCGCGCGGGGCTTTCCCGGAGGCGAGAAGGTCCAGCCGTCGAGCACCACGCCGTCCTCCGCGGTGATGGACAGCGCCTCGTGCGCGAGCGAGGGCTCGCCGACGACCGGAACGCGGAGCGGCCGCACCAGCATGCCGGCGGCGGGGTTCCCGGCGACACAGCCGGACAGCACGAGGAGCACGGCGACGAACGCGCGAGTCATGGCGCCCCCGTTTCAGCAAGGCGAGCGCCAGCGTCAGATCCCTGAACCGCCGCTCTTCCTGCGCAGCCTTCTGCGCAACGGTATGGTTTGGGCATGGCTACGCTCGTCGAACGCACGCTGCTGACGGCCTTCAAGTGGCAGGCCCGTCACGCGATGCGCATGGGCGACGAGACGCACGTCGAGCTGCCGAGCCCGCCGAAGCGCCCCGCCGCGCTCTACGCGCACGTGCCGTTCTGCGAGGTGCTGTGCCCGTTCTGCTCGTTCCACCGCGTGCAGTTCCGCGATCAGAAGGCGCGGCGCTACTTCTCGGCGCTGCGTGACGAGCTGCGGCTCTACCACCGCGCCGGCTACGCCTTCTCGAGCCTCTACGTCGGCGGGGGCACGCCGACCTGCGCCGCCGACGAGCTGGTGGAGACCATCGCGCTGGCGAAGGAGCTCTTCGGCGTGAAGGAGATCTCCGTCGAGACGAACCCGCTCGATCTCCAGCCGCGCGTCATCGAGCAGCTCTCGCGCGTGGGCGTCAGCCGGCTCTCGGTGGGCGTGCAGAGCTTCGACGACCGGCTGCTCAAGTCGATGGAGCGCTACGAGAAGTACGGCTCGGCGGCGCAGATCATCGAGCGGCTCGACGCCGCGGCGCCGCACTTCCCCACGCTCAACGTCGACATGATGTACGACCTGCCCGGCCAGGAGCCGGCGTCGCTCGAGCACGACCTCGACACCATCCTCGGGCTGAAGGCCAACCAGGTGTCGTTCTACCCGCTGATGACGTCGAAGACGTCCGAGTGGCGCGTGCGCCTCACGATGGGCGAGCAGCCGCAGCACCGCGTGCGCGAGTACTACGAGCGCTACCTCGCGCGGCTGCGCCCCGACTTCACGCCGCAGTCGTGCTGGTGCTTCTCGCGCACCAGGGCCGCCATCGACGAGTACATCGTCGACGCGGAGGACTACGTGGGCGTGGGCAGCGGCGCGTTCAGCTTCATCGACGGCTCGCTCTACGCGACCACCTTCTCGCTCAACACGTACGTCGAGCGCATCTCGAAGGGCCTGTGCGGCATGACCGGCCGGCGGGTGCTCACCAGCGCCGAGCGCATGAAGAACCTCTTCCTCTCGCGACTGTTCGGCCTCGAGCTCGAGAAGGCGTGGGTGCGCGAGCGGTACGGCGACGAGTTCGAAGCGCAGGTCTGGTACGCGCTCGAGGCGATGAAGCGGCTCGATGCGGTGACCGAAGACGCGCGCGCCTGGCGGCTCACCGAGCGCGGCATGTACTACTGGGTGCTGATGATGTCGGAGTTCTTCGAGTCGGTGAACCGCTTCCGCGAGACGATGCGCGGGCACATCCAGGCGGAGCTCGACGAGCCGGAGCTCCGCGTCGATTCGACTCCCGCCACCTCCGGCGCGTAGGCTCGGCGCATGTCGTCCAACTACCGGCAGGACCGCCGCATCGACGCCATCCGCCCGCTCTCGGCGGTGACGAAGAACGAGGCCACCGAGGGCACCGATCTCCGCGTCGAGCAGCGGTGGGAGCGCGCGCTCGAGACCGTCGCCGAGACGCTGCGCGAGAAGGAGAAGCCGAAGCGCTCCTTCGCGGATCTGGTGAAGAAGAAGTAAGCCCTCGGGCGTGAAGCACGTCTGGATTCCGCTCCCCGACACCGACTTCGACGTCACCGAGGTCGCGGTCCCCTGGAAGGTCCTCACCCGCGCCGGCCACCGCGTCACGTTCGTCACCGAGACGGGCACGGTGACGCCCGCGGCCGATCCGCTGCTCCTCACCGGCGTGCTCTTCGGCCAGCTGGGCGCCGAGCCCGAGCCGAAGCGCTTCTACGAGGAGCTGACCAGGGCGCCTGAGTTCCAGCGCCCGCGCTCGTGGAAGACGCTCGACGTCGGCGAGTTCGACGCGCTCCTGCTCCCCGGCGGTCACGCGCCCGGCATGAAGCAATACCTCGGCAGCACCGAGCTCCAGGCGAAGGTGCGCGACTTCTTCGCGCTCGACCGGCCGGTGGGCGCCATCTGCCACGGGGTGCTGGTCGCGGCCCGCGCCGGCGTGCTGCGCGGCCACAAGACGACCTGCCTGCCCTTCTACATGGAGCGCACCGCGTACTGGCTCACCGCGTGGAAGCTCGGCACCTACTACCGGACCTACCCGGCGTACGTCGAAGAGGAGGTCCGCGCCGCGCTGGCGACGCCCGACGACTTCGTGCGCGGGCCGATTCACCTCATGAGGCGCGGCACCGACACCGACGACGCTCCGGCCTTCGTGGTGGAAGACGGCCACTACGTCTCGGCGCGCTGGCCCGGCGACGCCTACAAGTTCGCGCGCGCCCTGCTCTCGCGCCTCTGAGCGAGCCACTCCTGAACGGCCCACGCCACGCGCAGCAGCGCGTCGAGCAGGGAGCCCGCGAAGAGCGAGAGCACCAGCCAGCCCACGCCCCGCGCGGTGCGGTGGGTGAAGACGGTGAAGAACAGCACCATCACCGCCGCGTAGGCGCCGAAGCCCGCGGCGACCAGCCCCACCAGGTGCGTGACGAGGCGCGCGACCGGGTGGGCCAGCCTCACGGCGAGCAAGGGCGTCGCCACGCACACCAGCAGCACGGGGAGAACCAGCGCCCACGCGTCGACGTCGAGCTTCTTCACCAGCTCGAGCCCGGTGAACTCGGTCGCGACCGGGGCGTGACCGCATGAGTCGACGTCCAGCACCCACACGAAGGGCATCAGGAGCGTCACGAAGCCCATCAACCCGCTGCGCACCCACGGCTGTCGGTTGCTCCGCACGCTGCGCAGTCTGCCCGCTGTTGCGTTACACCGCACCCCGATGCGCGCGGCCTTCGCCTCTGGCGTCCTCCTCCTCACGAGCGGCTGCTTCACCACGCGCTACCTCGCGCAGGCGGCGGGCGGGCAGTACGAGCTCCTCCACAAGGCGCGGTCGATCTCCAGCGTGCGAGAAGACCCGTCGACGTCGCCCCGCGTGAAGGCGCTGCTGTCGAAGGTGCCAGCCATCAAGCGGTGGGGCCAGCTCCACGGGCTGACGCCCACCCGGAACTACGAAGACTGGGTCGCGCTCAACCGCTCGGCGGCGGTGTACGTGGTGCAGGGCTGCGCGCCGCTGGCCTTCGAGCCGCGCCGCTGGAGCTTCCCCATCGTCGGCAGCGTGCCCTACCTCGGCTTCTTCGACGCAGCGGAGGCGCGCGCCTACGCGAAGCGGCTCGGCGACGAGGAGCACCTCGACGTCACGGTGCGCACCGCGGGCGCGTACTCCACGCTCGGCTGGTTCCGCGACGCGGTGCTGTCCACCATGCTGCCGGACGGGCCGGAGGCCTTCGGCGAGCTGGCCAACGTCATCCTCCACGAGAGCGTGCACGCCACGGTGTACGTGCCGGGCCAGAGCGCCTTCGACGAGAGCCTCGCGAGCTTCGTGGCCGACGAGCTGACGTGGGACCTGGTGGTCGGCCGCGGCGGCCTCGGCGACCCGGACGTGAAGGCCTGGCTGGCGAGCGAGGCGCGGAGCGCGCGGTTCCTGGCCGAGCTCCGGCGCGCGCACGACGAGCTCGACGCGCTCTACCGCTCGCCGCTGTCCGACGACGAGAAGCTCCGGCGCAAGCGCGAGCGCCTCGATGCGCTCCAGCAGACCCTCGGCCTCAGGCGCCGCTACAACAACGCCGACCTCGCCGGCGTGCGCACCTACGACACCGGGCACGAGGCCTTCGCGCGGCTCAAGCGGCAGTGCGGCACCTGGCCGCGCTTCCTCGAGGCGATCCGCACGCTCCAGCCTTCCGACTTCCAGAAGCCGCAACAGTCCCCGTTCGAGGAGGTGCTCGACGCGCTGGCGGCGCGCGCGTGCCAGACTTCGAAGTGATGAAGGGCCCCAATCGACAGCGCGGCGTCGTCGAAGGCGCGGACGGCACTCCGATCCACTTCCACACGCACGGCGAAGCCGGGCCGCTGGTGGTGCTCACCAACGGCATCGGCACCACCGAGAACTTCTGGCGCTTCCTCGTCGCCGAGCTGTCGAAGGATCACCGCGTCGTCCACTGGGACTACCGCGGGCACGGCTCGACGCCGCCCTCGGTGTCGGGCGACTACTCGATGGCGACGCTGGCCGACGATCTGCTCCGCGTCACGCGCCGGGTGATGCGCCCCGGTGAGCCAGCGCCGCTGCACGTCGGCTTCTCGATGGGCGTCGCGGTGCTGCTGCGCTTCTACGGCGAGCACCCCGAGCTGGTGCGCGCGCTGGGGCTCATCGCCGGCGCGCCCGACGCGCCCGGCACGGGCACGCCGCTGTTTCGCCTGCCCGGCAGCCAGCTCGCGGCGCGCGCGGTGCTCGCCGCGGCGACCCCGGTGGTGCCGGTGGTCTTCCCGCTGGTGCGCGCCTTCCTGCGCTCGCCGCTGCCGATCCCCGTCGCGCGCGCGGCGGGCGTCATTCAGCCGCACGCGCCGAAGGAGGACATCGACCAGATGCTCGACGGCCTCTCGAACATGGAGCCGCTCGCCTACTGGCGCACCCTGCGCGCGCTGCTGGCGCACCGCGGCTCCGACGTGCTGCCGAAGGTGAAGGTGCCGGTCACCATCGTCGCCGCCGAGCACGACGCGATGATGCCCATGGCCCAGGTCGAGGAGATGCGCCGCGGGCTGCCGCACGCCGACTTCGTGTCGATTCCGCACGCGGGGCACGCCGGGCTCGTCGAGAAGGGCCCGGAGATGGCCGCGGCGATCCGCGCGCTCGTCACGCGCGTCGAGCGCTGATCACTTCGCGGTGAGCCAGCCCTCGGCCTTGAGCAGCTCGGCGGTCAGCACCGCGCCGCCGGCCGCGCCGCGCACGGTGTTGTGCGAGAGCGCCACGAAGCGCCAGTCGAAGACCGCGTCCGGGCGCAGGCGGCCGATGGTGATGCCCTGGCCGTTGCCCTGGTCGCGATCGAGCTTCGTCTGCGGGCGGGCGTCGTCTTCGAAGTAGGTGAGGAACGGCGTCGGCGCGCTCGGCAGCTCGAGCTGCTGCGGCTTGCCCTCCGCCGCCTTCCACGCCGCGAGGATCTCTTCCTTCGTCGGCTTCTTCTCGAACGACGCGAAGACCGCGGCCAGGTGTCCGTCGCTCACCGGCACGCGGATGCACTGCGCGGTGATGGTCGGCGTCTTCGCGGCGACGATCTTCCCGTCGGCGACGGTGCCCCAGATCTTCAGCGGCTCCTGCTCGCTCTTCTCTTCTTCGCCCTTGATGAAGGGGATGACGTTGTCGACCATCTCGGGCCACGACTCGAACGTCTTCCCCGCGCCGGAGATCGCCTGGTACGTGCACACCGCGAGCTTCGTCGGGCCGAAGTGCTGGAGCGGGTGGATCGCCGGCACGTAGCTCTGGATGGAGCAGTTCGGCTTCACGGTAACGAAGCCGCGCTTCGTGCCCAGCCGCCGACGCTGCGCCTCGATGACCGCCGCGTGCCCGTCGTTGATCTCCGGGATGAACATCGGCACGTCGGGGGTCCACCGGTGCGCCGAGTTGTTCGACACCACCGGGGTCTCGGCCTTCGCGTAGTCGTCCTCGAGCTTCGCGGTGACGTCCTTCGGGAGGTCGACGGCACAGAACACGAAGTCGACGCTCGCGGCGACCTGCTGCACCTCCGACGCATCGAGCACCGTGAGCGCGCCGGCCCGCTGGGGAACGCCGCCGGGCAGCGTCCACCGGCCGGCCACCGCCTCGGCGTAGGGCTTGCCCGCCGACGACGGGCTGGCGGCGACCGTGACCAGCTCGAACCAGGGGTGGTTCGCGAGGAGCGAGACGAACCGCTGGCCGACCATGCCGGTCGCGCCGAGAACTCCGACTTTGAGCTTCGTGGTCATCGCGGGGCACCGTAACGGATTTCCCCGCGAGCGCCATCAGTCGCCGTGGACGTCGACCGTCTCGGCGCCGTCGCTGGTGCGGATGACGCGCACCTCGCGCCGCCCGCCGCCGCCCGCGTTCAGCATCAGCATCATGCGGTCGGGCCCGGGCATCTCGGCCTGCAGCTTCTCCCACGCCTCGGCGCCCACCAGCTTGCGGATGCGCACCAGCAGCGACATGCGGTTCTTCCGCACCGCGAGCTCGGCGCGGCCGACGACCTCGAGCTTGTTCATCACCGCCGCCTCGTCGACCTGCGGCTG
The DNA here is from genome assembly GCA_049322495.1 of Myxococcota bacterium. Classification (GTDB taxonomy): domain Bacteria; phylum Myxococcota; class Myxococcia; order Myxococcales; family Myxococcaceae; genus Archangium_A. The sequence goes on from JBMORD010000283.1 coordinate 49,498, forward strand.
CGAGAGCGTCCTCTCGAGGTCGAGCTGCGCGCGCTTGTGGTCCGCCTCCAGCTGGATGAGCTGGTCGTTCGCCTCGAACGAGAGGTCGCGCACCTTCTTCACCGTCTCCGGAGGAATGCCGACCTTCTGCGCGAGCTGCGGCGGAATGCCGATCGGCCCGCCGAACGTGAAGCCGGGCGTGGGCGGAACGGGCGGCACCGGCGCCGCGGGCGGAGTCGGCGGGACGGGCGCGACAGGCGGGCGCTGCGCGAAGGCAGAGAGCGAGACGAGGGACGACAGGAACAAGGTGCGGAGCTTCATCGGGAGTCCTCCTGGGTGACGACGAGGGGTGAGGCGAACTTGCCGAGCGCGCGCAGCGGGCGGGTGCGCGTGGGCTCGGTCCACTCGGGGAGCGCCCCGAAGATCTTCGACGCCAGCGGGTCGCGCCGGGGGTCTCGCCGGAGCGTGAGCTCGACGTCGAGCTGCAGCGCGGCGAGGGCGAACAGCCCGGCCTCGGGCGCTGGGGCTTCGGCGACGACGTGCTGCACGCCCTCGCGCTCGACCGGCGTGGTGGCGAGCTCGACCGGCCGCGGCGCGGGCGCCGTCGCCTCGAGCCACCACCAGCCGACCGCGCCGACGAAGGCGATCGCCAGGCCGACCACCGCGCCAGCGCGCCGACGCACCTCGGGCAGCGGGCGACGCGCCCCGAGCGACGGTCGCGCCCCCGAGAGCCGGAGCGCGCTGCGATGCGCGGCGGCCACCGCGCGGCACTCGGCGCAGCTTTCGAGGTGCGCCTCGAGCTCCGAGGGGCGGGGCAGCGCCTCGTCGAGGATCGCGGCCTGCACGACGTCACACCGGTTCATGACAGGACTCCTGCGTCTCTCAGCGCGTTGACGGCCCGCTGCACGTGCACGCGCACCGTGCCGCGATCGATGCCCATCGCGTCGGCGACCTCGTCGAAGCTCCAGCCCTCGAGGTAGCGGAGCGAGAACGCCATCGCCTGCCGCGCGGGCAGCTTCTCGAGCGCCCGGCCCAGCGCCCGCCGGTGCTCGAGCTGCTCGACGGCCACGTCGGGCGACGGCGCCATGTCATCTTCGGCCACCAGGAGCACCGCGCCGACCGCGTTCCAGAAGCGCCGCCGCCGGAGGTGCGAGTACGCGCGGTTCACCACCATGCGCCGCAGCCACGGCCCCGCCGCCCGGGCGTCACGCAGCGTGGCCCAGCGATCGATCGCCTCCACCAGCGCACTCTGGACGACATCGCGCGCCTCCTCCGCGTCCCACACCAGGCGGTGGGCGAGGGCCTCGAGGCCCGGGCGTGCCGCCAGCAGCGCCGCGTCCCGGCTTTCAACCGCAGCGGTGTCGGGTGACACGGTCAGGGAATTCAGCATGAATTCTCCTGCCAGTTCCGCCGCTTCGGCGTATTGAGAAGTGCCGTCGTCATCGCTCGAGAAGAAGGGACGCACGAGCAGGCCGTGCGGCATACACCGACCCATGATGGACACCGCCATCAGCCGTAGAAGCGAGCCCGCGCAGATCCCGGGCTACCAGCTCACCCAGCTGGTGGGGAAAGGCGGCATGGGTGAGGTGCACCAGGCGACGCAGCTGTCGCTCCAGCGCACCGTCGCGGTGAAGCTGCTCAAGGCAGAGCTGGCCAAAGACGAGCAGTTCGTCGGCCGCTTCGAGAAAGAAGGCGCCGCGCTCGCTTCGCTCCGCCACCCGAACATCGTGTCCATCGTCGACCGCGGGAAGGCCGGCGACACCTATTACCTGGTGATGGAGTTCGTCGACGGGCCGTCGCTGCGCGAGAAGATGCGCGACCCCGACTTCGACAGCCGGCACGCGCTGGCGACGATGCTCCTGGTGGCGAAGGCCATCGAGTACGCGCACGGGCGCGGCGTCATCCACCGCGACCTCAAGCCCGAGAACATCCTCTTCGACGAGCAGGCCGGGGGCATCCCCAAGGTGACCGACTTCGGGCTCGCGGGGCTCGACGAGTCGTTCGGCCCCGAGCAGCGCAACCTCACGCAGACCCACGTCTCGATGGGCACCGCGTCGTACATGGCGCCGGAGCAGGCGGTCGACGCGAAGAGCGCCGGCCCGCGCGCGGATCTCTATTCGCTCGGGGTGATGCTCTACGAGCTGCTCACCGGCGAGGTGCCGGTCGGCCACTTCGATCCGCCCTCGAGCCGCAAGCCGGGCATCGACAAGCGGCTCGACCCCATCGTCGCGCGCTGCCTCAAGCCCTCGCCCGACGATCGCTACCCGACGGCCACCGCGCTCATCACCGACCTCGAGAAGGTGGTGCAGGTCAACACCTCGGCGCTGTCGCTGTCGAAGGAGACGCCGACGCAGCGCCTCGTGCGCCGCGCGCGGGAGATCGGCCGGCGGGTGGGCCGCACGGTCGCCGCGCTGGTGGTGCTCTTCGCGCTGGTCATCATCGGCGCGGTGTTCCTCCGCAGCCGCGCCGACTCGAGGCGGCAGCCGTCGGGCCTCGAGCTGATGACCGACTTCGGCGCGCGCTTCCCGCTGGTGATGGCGGGCCGGGTCGATCGCCAGACGCGCGAGGTGACGATGGGCGAGGGCCCCGACTCGGTGGGGCTGATGGCGCTCGGGCGCAAGCCCTCGGCGCGCGACGGCGTCATCGACTTCGGCGACCCCGAAGACGAGCGCACCGGCCGCGTGGTGGTCGACGCCGACGTGGTGGGCAGCGGCGTCGACTTCTCGGCGCTGGTCGACACCGTCGACGAGAAGCCCTCGATGCTCGAGCCGCTGTGGGAGCTGTTCCGCGGCCGCCGCCCCGAGGCGCGCTCGGCGCTGATGCTGCTGGGTGAGCACGGCCGCTACGTGGCGCTGGTGGTCGCCACCAACGGGCGCGAGCCGACGCTGGAGTGGGCGCTGGGGCCCGACAAGCGCGGGGTGATGCAGGCGCCGCTGCCGGTGAAGGGCGAGCGGCAGCGGCTCTCGCTGCGAATGGACCCCGAGACCGGCGAGCTCTTCGCGGTCGCCGGCGAAGGCCGTGACGCGCGCGTGCTGGGCGACGGGCTGTGGCTCGGGCCGTACTGGCGCCAGCTCCTCGGCGACTCGCCGCGCCTCGCCATCGGCTGCCTCGAGGGCCGCTGCGTGTTCCGGGAGGTCGTCATTCGCGGGCTGGAGCTGCCGAGCGGGCTCACCCCGCCGCCGCTGCCGCGAGAAGACGTGCTCGCCCCCGACACCTCGGATCAGCAGAGGCTCAAGACGCCGACCGTCGCGCCTTCGAAGCCCAAGCCGGTCGCCGCCGCGCCCAAGCCGCCCGCGAAGGTGACGCCGACCAAGCCGCCGCCGGCGAAGCTGAACCCCAGGCCGCTCCCGAAGCCGCCCGTTCCCCCGAAGAAGAAGTGACGTCAGGTCGCGGCGTGCGGTGCGTCTTCGCGCGCATCATGGGCACGCACCTCGACAGGTCTGGAGTGAGTCGGCGCCATCGCTGACCCTTCCCTTCTCGGGTGCGTCGCGGTGGTTCGAATCCATCCGCACCCACTTCGCTTCTCCTTTCCGGGCCTGCGGTCGTGAAGTCGTCGCGGGACGCGCGACGGTTGGCGACGGCCGCACCGCCCGGAAGCCCGGCCGTCCTGGGGTGCGCGTGTGTGGCGCGCAGCAGGACCGCGGGGCGCCTCTCTCTGCCCGCTCGGCGAGTCGCAACCGCGGGCCCCGGGGTTAACTTCTCCCCGGCATGCGTCTGTTCCTCCTCGCCCTGCTGTTGCCGGCCTGCGGCGCGCCGGTCTGTCGCCCGGGCACGTGCCCGGCGGGCCAGCACTGCGTCTTCGTCGGCGCCGAGAACACCCCGGCCTGTCGCCCCGCCTGCGAGCTCGGCGACGCCGGCACCACCTGCGGCGCGGCGACCTGTGCCTGCGGCGCGACGTGCGCCGGCTGCGAGAACTGCATCGCGGTGTGCCAGTGAAGCTCGACGCGCTCGTCTCGCTCCTCGCGGGGAAGAAGGTCTGCGTGCTCACCGGCGCCGGCATCAGCACCGAGTCGGGCATCCCCGACTACCGCGGGCCCACCGCGCCGCCGCGCAAGCGCCCGCCCATTCAGCACCGGGAATTCCTCGACAGCCCGCTGGTGCGACGGCGCTACTGGGCGCGCTCGATGCTCGGCTGGCCGCGCTTCCGCGACTTCTCGCCGAACGCCGCGCACCACGCGCTCGCGCGCTGGCCGCAGGTGAGCGGGCTCATCACGCAGAACGTCGATCGGCTCCACCAGAAGGCCGGGCACGGCGAGGTGCTCGAGCTGCACGGCGCGCTCGCCGAGGTGCGCTGCCTGTCGTGCCACGCGCGCCTCGATCGCGACGATCTCCAGCTGAAGCTCGAGGCGCTCAACCCGCACGCGAAGGCGTGGACCTACACCCTCTTCGCCGACGGCGACGCCGATCTCCCCGACGAGGTGGTGGAGCGCTTCGAGGTGCCCGCCTGCCCGTGCAGCGGCGTGCTCAAGCCCGACGTGGTCTTCTTCGGCGACTCGGTGCCGCGCCCGCGCCTCGAGAGCGCCTTCGCGACGCTCGACGCGGCCGAGGTGCTGCTCGTCATCGGCAGCTCGCTCACCGTCTTCTCCGGCTACCGCTTCGTCCTGCGCGCGCGGAGCCGCCAGCAGCCGGTGGCCATCATCAACCTCGGGGCGACGCGCGGCGACGCCGAAGCGACGGTGCGCCTCGAGGCGCGCGCCGGAGACGTGCTGCCGGAGCTGGTGGCGGCGCTGCGCTGAGCGGGAACACCAACGCCCTTCGGGAGTCCGGCCCAACTCTCCCGAAAGGCGTCGATGTGTCGCTGCTTATGGGACAAGCGGAGGCCCTCGTCCATTCCGAAACAATGACCTCCCCGTCAGCGGCTCATGGTTTCTGGCAGCCGTACTTGCCTTCGTACTTCGCGGCGCCCGCCTTGAGCGCGTCGTCGAGGCTCATGCGCGGGAGCCACACGTCGGCGTCGTCGGCGACGGCGTTGGCCTGCAGCGGGAGCCCGAGCATGCCGCGCAGTGCGTTGGCGCCGTTGTTGGCCGCCTTCGCCTTCGCGTCGACGGCGGCGCGGCTGACCTCCTTGCGCCCGGCGTAGAGCTTCGCCCACGCGGCGCTGAGGGGGATCTTGATCTCCGCGCTCACGTTGCCGGTGGAGTCCTTGAGCTGATCCGCCTCGTCCTCGAACTCCGACACCTTCACGCTCGTGTTGAACTCGCGGTAGTCGTACAGCCGGTTGCCGGTGAAGAGGTTGTCCTTGAGGGTGATGCCCTTCGCCACCTTGATGTTGTCGACGCCGCCGTAGTCACCGAAGGCGAAGACGTTGTTCGACGCGGTGAGCTGGAGCTCCTGGTCCAGCTTGAGGCCGTTGCCGCCGTAGGTCGCGATGGCGTCGTGCTTCCACGAGAAGAGCACGGTGTTGTTCTCGACGATGAACTGCGGGAGCCCGGTGGTCGACTTCCACTTCGAGTACACGAAGATGCCCTCGCCGGTGTTGTTGATGACGAGGTTGTTCTTGATGGTGAACTTGCCGTCCTGGTGGCCCCACGCCGAGATGGCGCCGCCGGTCGGCGCGGTGTTCAACACCACGTTGTTCGAGATGGTGGCCTCGCACTGCTTCGGGAGCTCGACGCGGATGGCGCCCGACTCCGGCGTCGCGTTGAGGTTCTTGTTCATGTTCGCCGAGCGGCTGATCACCAGCTCCTTCTCGTCGAGGTAGTGATTGCGCGGGCCGTTGTCGAAGATGATGCCGTCGACGAGCATCGGCGCGCACCTGCTGGGCTTCATGATCAGCCGGTACTGCGTCGAGCCGTTGAGCGTGTTGACCCCGGTGAAGATGGTCTTGTGCGCGCCCCACGGGTCGCGCCTGCTGAAGTCGTCGGACCAGCCGCCGATGATCTTCACCGCCACGGGCACGTCGTCGCTGCCCGACTCGTCGCGGCCGACGTAGACGCCCTCGGCGATGTTGATCACGTCGCCGTCCTTCAACTTCGCGATGATGTTGCCGAGATCCTTCGCCGGCTTCTCCTTCGTCGCGTCCTTGCCCTTCCCGCGGCCGATGCTGACGAAGTACTCCTCGGCGAAGGCCGCGCTCGAGAAGACCGAGACCAGCGCCGCGATGACGACCGACCCACGTACGTGCATGTGCGTTCCCCCGAGGAAATGACGACCCGAAAACGGTAGCGGGCAGGTCGCGGGCCCACCACCGCAAGTGCACGCCTTCGTCAGCGGCTTGACGACGCTCAGGTCCCGAAGGCGCTCAGCTGCAGCCAGGTGATGCCACCGGGGCCTTCGAAGAGCACCCCCGCGTGGAACAGCCCCTCCTCGCCACCGTCGGCGAGCGTCTTGCGCGGAAGGTCGAGGGCCCTGGCCTCGAGCGCCGGCGTCGAGGGCTCGAGGGAGCGGATGAAGTCGAGCACGCCCGGGTCGACGTTGGCCTTCTCGCCGCGCACCAGCGCGTTGGTGCGCAGGAACGCGTCCGCCGAGCCGTCGGGCAGCCGCACCACCGCCTCGAGGTACGCGTCCTGGAAGCCGAGGTTGCGCGAGCGCCACACGAGCGGCGCCGGTGAAAGCTGCACCCCGAAGACCGCGCGCGCGTCGTGCGGCAGCACCGCCGTCTCGCTCCACTCGCGGTCCGGCCCGAACGAGCCGACCGAGCGCCACAGCCAGAACGAGACTGCCCCCGCCCCGAGGAACCCCAGCACCGCGAGCGACACGATCACCACCAGCACCGTCTTCGTCGGGGAGCGCACGGCGGGACTCTCTGCTTGTTGCAACATGATGGCAACAGCTTGACCGCCGGGCCGAGGGGCATTACGCACCGGCTCCGTGACCGGTCGCGCGACCATGCTGATCAGCCTGCTGGTGCTGCTCGTGCAGGGCCTGGGCTTCGCGCACCTCGCGGTCGCCGAGCACGTGGTGACGTCGACCGGCGCCTTCGTCGACGCGGCCGGGCTCGCCGAAGACGAGCACGACGACGGCGCCGATCATCTGTGCGCGGGCGAGCAGGCGCTGCACGCGCCGGGCGGCGCGGACGACTGCGTCGTCGCCCAGACGTGGAGGAGCGGCCACGCGCCCTCGCCCACCGCGGTGGTCCTCGCCACGCTCGTGATGCGCGCGCCCACCGCGGCGTCTCCGCAGCGCGGCCTCCCGGCGCTCGCGCCGCTCGACGTGGCGCCCAAGTCCTCTCCGCCTGCCTGCTGAGGCCTCCGTGAGCGGCTCGCGCCTCCGCGCGGGCCATCGGTGTGTCCCGCTGCTGGTCGAGAAGGTCGCATGTCTCCATTCCGCCCCTTTCCAGGGCTCCTGCTCGTCGGGCTCCTCGCGACCTCCGCGTGGGCCGACGTGTCACCACCGGAGGTGCTCACGCGCGTCGACGCCACGCTGCCGGCCGACGCGCCGCCGCCGGCGCACGACCACGTGCTGCTCGAGTTCACCGTCACCGCCGAGGGGCACGTCACCGACGTGGCCGTCATCGAGTCGGCCGGGCCGAGGTGGGACCAGGCGTCGATCGACGCGCTGGTGAAGTGGCTCTTCAAGCCCGCGCTCCATGACGGCACGCCGGTCGCGGTGCGCACGCGCCTGTCGTTCAACATGCCGGCCGAGCTGATGGCGAAGCCCGACGCCGGCGCGCCACAGGAGGAGCTCCCCGACGGCGGTGAAGCGCTCGATGCGGGGACGCCCGCGCCGCCGCCGCCGGCCATCGTGCCCGGCGCCGAGCTCGACGGCGGGCACCCCAGCCACGAGTACGCGACCACCGTGCTGGGGCGCAGCCAGCCGAAGAGCCGCGGCGCGGCGGACTTCACCATCGAGGTCGGGGCGCTCCAGGCCGTGCCGCGCAAGAGCGCCGCGGACTTCCTCAAGCTGGCGCCGGGCATCCTCCTCACCAACGAGGGCGGTGAGGGCCACCCCGACCGCATCTTCCTCCGCGGCTTCGACGCGCGCGAAGGGCAGGACCTCGAGCTCACCGTCGACGGCGTGCCGGTCAACGACTCGGGCAACCTTCACGGCAACGGCTACGCCGACCTCAACTTCCTCATCCCCGAGCTGGTGGAGAACCTGCGCGTGCTCGAGGGGCCGCTCGACCCGCGGCAGGGCAACTACGCGGTCGCGGGCAGCGCCGACTACCAGCTCGGCCTCGCCGAGCGCGGGCTGCTCGTGAAGGGCACCTACGGGAGCTTCGACACCATGCGCCTCGTCGGCCTGTGGGGACCGCCGGGCGAGTCGTCGCGCACCTTCGGCGGCGTGCAGCTCTTCCGCACCGCGGGCTTCGGGCAGAACCGTGAGGCCCAGAACGCGAAGGTGATGGCGCAGTACGAGGGCCGCTTCTCGGACAGCACCAGCTTCCGCGTCGGCGCGCTCGGCTACGGCACGCTCTTCAAGTCGGCGGGCGTGCTGCGCACCGACGACGTCGAGCGCGGCGCGGTGGGCTTCTTCGACACGTACGACTCGCGGCAGGGCGGCGACGCGCTGCGCGCCCAGGCGCACTTCGACCTGCACGGGCACAGCGGCTCGTTCTCGCACGACCAGACGGTGTTCTTCGTCTTCCGCTCGACGCGCATGCTCGAGAACTTCACCGGCTTCCTCGGTGACCCGCAGCTCGCGCAGCAGACGCCCCACGGCCAGCGCGGCGACCTCTTCGACCGCAACACCAGCACCTTCACCGCCGGCGCCCGCGGCGCGGCCCGCTGGCGCACCCGCCTCTTCGACCGCAACCAGGACGTGGAGGTGGGCTACTTCGGCCGCTTCGACGCCGTGCGCGGCGTGCAGACGCGCCTGCTGGCCAACAGCAACACCCCCTACGCGCGCGACCTCGACCTCGACTCGAAGCTCACCGACGTCGGCGCGTACGTCGACCTCAACCTCTCGCCGGTGTGGTGGCTCACGCTCCGCGGCGGGCTGCGCGCGGAGCTGCTCACCTACGACGTGCTCGACCTCTGCGCGCAGAAGGAGGTGCGCCGCCCCTCGACCACCAACCCGCCCGGCGACGAGAGCTGTCTCTCGCAGCGCGACCTCGGGCTGTACCGCGACCCCACCGAGCGCAACAGCACGTCCGGGGGCGCGGTGATGCCGCGCGGCACGCTGCTCGTCGGGCCGTTCAAGGGCGTGACGCTCAGCGGCGCGGTCGGCACCGGGGTGCGGAGCATCGACCCGCAGTTCATCAGCGAGAACCTCAAGACGCCCTTCGCCAGCATCTTCTCGTGGGAAGGCGGCGCGAGCTGGCAGCACCGCGCCGACGGCTGGGACGCGAGCGCGCGGCTGGCGGTGTTCGGCACCCGCGTCGACAAGGACCTCGTCTTCAGCGCGCAGGACGGCCGCGGCATCATCGGCGGGAGCACCTCGCGCCTCGGCAGCCTCGTCACCGCCCGCGCGCGCGGCGGCTTCTTCGACGTGGCGGGCAACCTCACCTGGGTGCAGTCGAAGTTCGACGACACCGGGCTGCTGGTGCCCTACGTGCCCGACTTCGTCTCGCGCCTCGACGCCGGCGTCTTCCACGCGCTGCCGTGGGTGCAGCCGCTCGGCGCGCCGATCCGCGGCCGCGCCGGCCTGGGCGTCACCTACGTCGGCCGCCGCGCCCTGCCCTTCGGTCAGCGCAGCGACGTCATCTTCGTGGTCGACCTCTCGGCGGAGCTGTCGTGGAAGCAGCTCAGCGTGGGCGTCGCCGCCACCAACCTCCTCGACGCCCGCTACAAGCAGGTGGAGCTCAACTACGCGTCGGACTTCCACACCGGCGGCTCACTGCCCACGCTGGTGCCGGCGCACCACTTCGCGGCCGGCGCGCCGCGCGCGGTGATGCTCACCGTCGGCGTGCACCTCGGAGGTGAGCCATGAAGCAGCTCCTCGTCCTCGCGGCGCTCCTCGGCGCGGGGTGCATTCAGACCACCGGCGGCGAGCTCGTGTCGTTCGACGTGCGCGCAAGCGGCGACCCGGCCGTGGTCTCGGGCGGGCCGCTCACCTTCGCCACCCCGAAGGGCTGGTCGGTCACGCTCACCCGCGCCCGCCTCACCGTCGGCGCGCTCTACTTCAACCAGCAGAACCCGCAGAACTACACCCTCGAGCAGAGCTGCGTGCAGGAGGGCATCTATTCCGGCGAGGTGCGCGGCGGCCTCACCATCGACGCGCTGTCCCCCGAGCCACAGCCCTTCCCCGTCGCCGGCAACGGCACCACCGCGCCCACCCGCGCGGCCGAGCTGTGGCTCACCGGTGGAGAGCTCCTCGCCGACACCGACGGCACGGTGGTGCTCGACGTCGCCGGCACCGCCACCGGCAGCGCAGGCACCTTCCCCTTCGAGGCCGCGTTCACCATCAGCCAGAACCGCGTGCTCCCGCCGCGCAACCCGGCCCTGCCGGGCAGCAACCCGCTCTGCCGCCAGCGCATCGTGAGCCCCATCGCCTTCGAGGCGACCTTCAGTGAAGGCGCCGCCGTCTCGCTGCTCGTCGACCCGCGCGCCTGGTTCGCGTCGGTCGACTTCGCCGAGCTGACGAAGGTGAGCGAGCAGCCGCTGCTCTACCGCTTCACCGACGACTCGAGCTCCTCGCTCCAGCCCGACAAGGCGCTCTTCAACGCGCTGAGGAACGCGAGCGGCCCCTACCGCTTCGAGCGCTCGACCCGCTGAACCCCAACCTCCCCGCCGTCAACCCAGACAACTGCATACACAGTTGCATTCACAATTCGACATCATGAACCAGAACGCCATGAACCTCCGATCGATGCTCCTCCTCCTCGCCAGCCTCAGCGCGTGCGGTCAGCTGCCCGGCGCCGACGCCGGCACCGACGCCGGCCCCGCGGGCGATGGTGGCTTCTTCCTGTACTTCACGCCTCCGGGCGGCGCGGCGAACAACTCGCTGCTCTTCACGGTGACGGGCGAGGGCGCGGCGACCGACGGCACCGCCTTCCCTCCGGCGACGGCCGGTGAGCCGTACTTCCTCGACGGCTGGGAGGTGACCTACTCGCACGTGCTGGTCACCATCGGCGCGGCCTCGGTGCACGAGAACCCCGACCTCAACCCCAACGATCAGTCGCAGACCGGCGCGCTCGTCGCCGAGGTGACGGGCCCGTGGGCGATCGACCTCGCGAAGCCCGGCCCGCTCGACGCCAAGGAACAGAACGGCAAGGCCTGGGCGCTCGCGCGCCTGACCAACCAGAACCGCAAGGCGGGCAGCCCGGCCTTCGACCCGACGGCGAAGTACGCCTTCAGCTACTCGCTGGTGGCCGCCGCGGAGCGCGCCCAGAGCGTGAACCTCGACGCCGAGGCCGAGGCCGCCTACCGCACGATGGCCGAGAAGGGCTGGACCGTGCTGCTCCAGGGCACCGCGACCTGGAAGGGCGCGCAGGGCACGCCGGCCTGCCGCGCCACCGACGCGGCCTACGACTTCGGCCGCTTCCCGAAGGCGGTGAAGTTCAGCCTCGGCTTCAAGATGCCGGTGAACTTCCGCAACTGCGTGAACCCCGAGCTCTCGCCGGCCGACTCTCGCGGCGTGCAGACCTCGACCAGCGCGCAGACCGTGGTGCAGGCGACCTTCCACCTCGATCACCCCTTCTGGGAGGCCCTCGAGGAGGACGCGCCGCTGCGCTGGGACGCGATCGCCGCGCGCAAGTCGGTCGCGACGGGCAGCGGGCCCGCGAGCGTCGACGTCACCATCGACGACCTCGCCTTCGACTTCCAGGCGCCGCGCGACGCGCAGGGGGCGGCGATCCCCTGGCGCACCTGCGGCCCGACGCAGCCCAACGAGCGGAGCACCGGGGCCGTCGCGTACGATCCGGTGAACGTGCCGGTGAACCCCGCGGGCGGCGCCGCCGGCCTCAAGGATCTCGTCGACTACATGACCTACAACCTGTCGAGCTTCGGGCACCTCAACAACGACGGCCTCTGCTTCCCGGACCGCCAGTACCCGTCGCCGCGGTGACGCCGTGCTAAGCGGCGACGACCACTCGCTGGGAGGGAAGTGCACATGAAGAAGCTCGTCGCCGTCTTCGCCATCGCCGTGTCCGTCTCCGGCTGCGCCGCCATGCGCGCCGCCGCCGCTCGTGATCGGTTCATCCAGAACGCCACCATGGGCCATACCTTCCTGCGCCCGTGCGGCGAGGTGTGGGCGGCCGCGCGCACCATGCTCTTCGCGCGCGACTTCCAGGTGAAGAGCGCCGACGCGGCGGCCGGCCTGACCCTCGAGACCGAGTGGAAGACGCAGGCCAACGGCAACATGATCAGCAGCACGCGCTACCTGCTGCAGGGCACCGCGCCGACGCCCGAGAGCTGCCAGGTGCAGGCGACCGCCGCGACCAAGAACCAGCAGGGCAACACCTCGATGGCGCGCGACTGGCGCCTCGAGTGGGACCTCATCAAGCAGGTCGACATCGCCGCCGCGCAGCGCATCGAGGCTGACGCGCGCGCCGCCGGCGAAGCCGCGCGCAACGCCGAGAACTGATCAGGGCACGAGCTCGAGCACGTAGAAGGTCACCGCCGCGGTCGAGGTCGTCTCGGCGCGGCGGGCGCTCACCGTCGTGGAGTTGGTGAGCACGAGGTGGAAGGCCGACTCGGTGAAGCGCGCGTTGCTGGCGGTGTCGGTCTCGCCGGTGCCCTGACCGCCCGCCATCTGCGTGCTCGCGAGCACCACGGTGCGCGTCACGTCGACCGGGGCGATGCTCACGTCGCGCGTCGCCACGCCCGGCGCGAAGGTGGCGCTGTACTCGCGCACGCTGGCCTTCGAGCCGAAGTCGATGCGCTCCGAGAGCACGAACTCCACCGGCTGGAGCGGGCACCCGGCGTCACCCGCCCCGCGCGTCAGGGCGATCGCCGCTGGCGACGACGTCGACCCGCGGAGCATCAGCCCGCACACCGGCCGGTCGGTGCTGATGACGCCCGGCTGCACCAGCGCCATCCGGTTGAGGCCGGCCGGCGGAGCGCCGACGGTGAAGCTCAGCCCCGCATCGGGCAGCCCCCCGTCGACCGAGCTGCGCGCGACGGTCACGCCGTCCCACTGCACCACCTGCACGTCGAGGCCGGAGCACGCGGTGTTCGACAGCGCGAGCTGGGTGCCGCTCACCAGCTCCACGACCGGCGTGTCGTCGTCGTCGAAGGTGTTGCTGCTCGACGCCGCCGACTTGAGCACGAAGCTCTTCGACGGCGTGACCGGGGTGGTGAGCGTCACCGTCGCGGGGCAGGAGAACGACGAGGTGCGCTGCACCAGCATGCCGCTCGGCACCTCGCTCACCTGGAAGTAGATGCTCGCCGGGCTCTCGTCCTGCCGGCGGAAGCAGCTCACCGTGGAAGTCGACGCGAGCCGGCAGCGCACCTCCGCGCTGCCCAGCTCCGTGCCCACGAGGGCCGCCGTCGTCTGGCTCACCAGAAAGCTCGCGTTGAGGTCGCTCACCGGCGGCGAGAACGAGCAGGTGCGCGAGAGGTCGTTCGTCACGCCGCCGTCGGCCAGCGGCGTGCGCGTCTGGAAGTCGCACGTGCCGCGCCGGGTGATGGGCAGCACGTTGAGCGTCTGCATCGCCGAGCCGAACGGAGCGGTCGCGCTGACGGTGAGGCTCGTGCCGGTGAGCGGCTTCATGAAGAAGGTGACGTTCGCCGCGCCGCCGTTGAGCACCACCGCGTTGACCGCGCTCGTGCTGCAGGTCGAGTCGGTGAAGAAGCGCGCGTCGGCCGAGGCGGTCAGGCTGATGCCGGTGTCGGCCGCCACCGGCGTCGGGACGCTCCCGCGCCGGGCTTCGACCGTCGCCGCGAGGCAGCTCCCGCCGCGGATGGATGCCGGCGGCGTCGAGAGGAAGACGAGCGAGGTCGGCGGGTCGCGCACCACGAGCTGCTGCGACGCGGGCGTGAGGCCGCTCGCCGAGGCGGTGATGGTCGGCGCCCCG
>JBMORD010000284.1:0-8662 GCA_049322495.1 Myxococcota bacterium
TCGGTCGAGATGCGCGCGTCGAAGCCGCGCCCCGCCACCGCGATGGCGAAGGTGTTCTGCGCGTCGGTGCCGCACGCCTCGACGCACTTCATGCACAACATGCACTTCGCGTAGTCGCGCACGAAGAGCTCGTTGTCGATCTTCGCCGGCTGGGCGACGGTGGCCGCGAGCGCGCCGTCGGGCGCGGGGTGATGGCCCGGGTGCAGGTGGTCGCGCGCTCCGGCCGCGGCGGGCGGCGCGCTTGGGCCGAAGCGCTCCGGGTTCGCGCCGTAGCGCTCCGCGTAGCGCTGGAAGACCTCCGACTGCGACATGTCGACCGACGAGCCGAGCAGCTCGAGCACCAGCTTGCGCGCGGTGCGCACGCGCTCGCTGTCGGTGAGCACCTTCATGCCGGGCTCCACCGCGCGCGAGCACGAGGGCGCGAGCACGCGGGCCCCTTCGACCTCGACCACGCAGATGCGGCACACGTTGACCGGGGTGAGGTTCTCTGCCCAGCACAGCGTCGGCGTCTCGATGCCCAGGCTGTCGCACGCCGCGCGGAGCGTCGTGCCCTCGGGCACGGTGACCGGCCGGCCATCGATGGTGAGCTCGACGGTGCGTCGGGTCATGGCTGCTCCTCGAAGGGGCGGAGGCGGAGCGCGCTCTCGATGGCCGACGACGCGGTCTGACCGAGGCCGCAGATCGACGCGTCGCGCATCGACTGGGCGAGCTCCTTGAAGAGGGCGAGCTCCTGCTCCACCGAGCCGAGCGGGTGCTTCGCGGCGAGGCGGGCGAGCAGCTCCTCCTGGCGCACGGTGCCCACGCGGCAGGGCACGCACTGGCCGCACGACTCGTCGCGGAAGAAGGCGGCGATGCGGTGGAGCAGCGGCGCGAGCGCGTCGGTCTCGTCGAGCAGCAGCACCACGCCCGAGCCGAGCGTGAGGCCCGCGGCGCGGGTGTGCTCGAAGGACAGCGGCACGTCGAGCTGATCGGGCCCGATGAAGACGCCCGCCGCGCCCCCGAGGAGGATGGCGCGGAGCTTCCGCCCGTCGACGACGCCACCGGCGAAGGCGAGGAGGTCGCGGAGCTTCGTGCCGAACGGCACCTCGTACACGCCCGGGCGAACCACCTTGCCCGAGACGCAGAACAGCTTGGTGCCCGGGGAGCCGGCGGTGCCCACCGACGCGTAGCTCGCCGCGCCGTCACGCACGATGTCGAGCACCGCGACCAGCGTCTCGACGTTGTTGATCGCCGTGGGGCGGCCGAAGAGGCCGGCCTGCACGGGGAAGGGCGGCTTGTTGCGCGGCTCGCCGCGGTAGCCCTCGAGCGAGTTGAAGAGGGCCGTCTCCTCGCCGCAGATGTACGCGCCGGCGCCGCGGCGGAGCTCGAGGTCGAAGGTGAAGCCGCGCCCGAGGATTTTCGCGCCGAGCAGCCCGCGCCGGCGCGCCACCTCGATGGCGTTCGTGAGGCGCTGGTGGGCGCGCGGGTACTCGCCGCGGAGGTAGATGAAGCCCTGCTCGGCGCCCGTCGCGAAGCCGGCGATGGTCATCGCCTCCACGAGGCCGAACGGGTCGTGCTCGAGCAGCACGCGATCCTTGAAGGTGCCCGGCTCGGACTCGTCGGCGTTGCACACCACGTAGTGCGGACGGACCGGCGCGCGCGCGACCGCCTCCCACTTGCGCCCCGTGGGGAACGCCGCGCCGCCCCGGCCGACCAGCTTCGCGTCGGAGATCTCTCGGAGGACGCCTTCGGGCCCCAGCTCCACCGCGCGGCGGAGCGCCTCGTAGCCGCGGTGTGCACGGTACTCGTCGAGGCTGGTGGGGTCGATCTTCCCGGCGCGCAGCAGCAGCTTGCGCGGCCCGAGCGCCTCGAGGTGCGGCATCAGCGGGGTGGTCGGCGCGCCCTCGAGCGCTGCCTTCACCTTCGCCGCGTCGACCCGCCCGAGCTCCTCGCTCCGGCCGCGCGCGCGCGTCACCAGAGCGGCTGGCGCCTGCTCGCACAGCCCGAGGCACGGCGAGCGCGCCCAGTCCTTCCGCGCGGAGAGGCCGGCGCAGACCTGCTCGGCGCCCGCGGCCGCGCACGCCACGTCGTCACACACGTGCGCGAACACCGCTGGCCGCGGCTCGAGCGAGAACAGCGAATAGAAGGACGCGACGCCGTACCCTTCGGCCGGCGGCACGCCGAGGCGGCGGCAGGCGTACCCGAGCCCGCCCGGGCTCACCCAGCCGCACGCGTCCTGCAGCGCGTGGAGCGCGGGGAGCAGCAGCGTGCGGCGCTCGTCGGCGACGCGCGCGGAGAGGGGCGGCTCCTTCTCGGGCGCGGGGCCGAGCACGAGGTCGACCGCTTCGCGCTCGAGCTCGGTGGGAGGTGCGTCGATCGCCTTGAGATCCATGTCAGGCCAGCTTCTCGACGCGGATGGCGGCGGCCTTGAACTCGGCGGTGCCGGCGCGCGGATCCGTCGCGTCGATGGTGAGGAGGTTGGTGTCGACCTCCTCGGGGAAGTGGAAGGTCATGAAGGCGAGGCCGGGCTTGAGGTGCGGGTCGACGCGCACCGGCGTCACCACCGCGCCGCGCCGCGAGACGACGCGCACCGACTCGCCGTCGCGCAGTCCGAGGCGCTGCATGTCGTCGGTGGACAGCTCGAGCGCCTCGCCCCGCCGCAGCGGCGACGCGTAGCCCTGGGTCTGCACGCCGGTGTTGTACGACTCGAGGCGGCGCCCGGTGGTGAGCCGGAGCGGGAACTCGGCGTCGAGGTTCTCCACCGGCGCCTCGTCCTCGGCGGGGTTGAAGCTCGCGCGCGGGCCGCGCTTCGCCTCGTCGGTCTCCCACAGCCGCCCGTGGAGGAACGGCGTGCCCGGGTGCTGCTCGTCGGGGCACGGCCACTGGATGCCGCCGAGCTGCTCGATACGCTCGTACGACATGCCGCGGTGCATGGGCGAGAGCGAGCGGCACTCGTCCCACAGCGACTTCGCGCTGGGCGAACCCAGGTCGAAGCCGAGGCGGCGCGAGAGCTCGCAGATGATCTCGATGTCGTCGCGCGCTTCGCCGGGCGCGGTGAGCGCCTTGCGCACGCGCTGCACGCGGCGCTCGCTGTTGGTCACGGTGCCCTCGGCCTCACAGAAGCTCGCGGTGGCAGGGAACACCACGTGCGCGAGCTGCGCCGTCTTCGTGAGGAAGATGTCCTGCACCACGAGGCACTCGAGCCCCTGCAGGTGCTCGATGGCGCGGGTGGCGTCGGCTTCGCTCTGCGCGGGGTTCTCTCCGATGACGTAGAGCGAGGTCAGCTCGCCCCGGCCCATGGCCTCGAACATCTGCGTGAGGTGCCAGCCCTTCTTCGGCGGCACCGGGCGGCCCCACTTCGCGTCGAAGCGCGCGCGCACCGCGTCGTCTTCGACGTCCTGGAAGCCGGGCAGCTTGTGCGGCAGCGCGCCCATGTCGCCGCCGCCCTGCACGTTGTTCTGGCCGCGCAGCGGGTTGAGCCCCGAGCCCCACTTGCCGACGTGCCCGCACAGCAGCCCGAGGTTGATCAGCGAGAGCACGTTGTCGACCGCGTTGTGGTGCTCGGTGATGCCGAGCGTCCAGCAGATCATCGCGCGATCGGCCTTCGCGAAGTCGCGGGCCATCCGGCGGATGAGCTCCGGGTCGACGCCGGTGAGCTTCGCTACGCGCGCCAGGTCGTACCGCTGCACCACCTCGCGGAAGCGCTCGAAGCCGCTCGTCGCGTTGCGGATGAAGGCCTCGTTCTGGAGCCCCTCCTCGAGGATGACGTTCGCCACGCCGTTGGCGAGCGCGATGTCGTGGCCCACCTCGAGCTGCAGCCAGCCGTCGGCCCACTCCGCGGTCGGCGTGCGGCGCGGATCGATCACGTACAGCTTCGCGCCTCGGTGCACCGCCTTGAGCACGTGGTGGAAGAAGATGGGGTGCGCCTCACGCGCGTTCGAGCCCCACAGGAGGATGACGTCCGTCTCCTCCACCTCGCGGTAGCTCGAGGTGCTCCCACCTGCTCCGAAGACCGTCGCCAGACCGACGACGCTGGGCGCGTGTCATGTTCGATTGCACGAGTCGATGTTGTTCGACCCGATGGCGGCGCGGATGAACTTCTGCGCGGCGTAGTTCACCTCGTTGGTCGCCTTCGAGCAGCTGAAGATGCCGAAGGTGTTCGGCCCGTGCTTCGCGACGCTGGCACCGATGCCCTCCGCCGCGCGGGTGAGCGCCTCGTCCCAGCTCGCGGGCCGCAGCACGCCATGGTCCCGGACCAGCGGCTGCGTGAGGCGGGGAAGCGGGGCTCGCGGGGTGCGCATGGCCGGAAAGATATCGATCGCTCTGCGGAGAGCCACGTCGATCGCGTGACGTGTTGCGTCGTCACTCAGCTTGTGGGAGGCGCGAGTTCTCCTCATGAAGCGCCGCGTCCTCATCGTCGAGCAGCCCAGCCGCGTGGAGGCCGTGCTGCGAAACGGGCTCGAGCTCCCGCGCGAGGACGTGGTGGCGCTCGTGCAGCGCGGCGCGGTGTACGTCGACGGAAAGCGCGCGAAGGACGCGGGCGTGCGCGTGGGCCCCGGCGCGAAGGTGATGGTGGTGCTCGAGGAGTCGGGGCAGGCCGTCACCGCGCCGCCTCCGAAGCCGCCTGCGCTGGTGGTGCTCTACGAGGACCACGAGGTGCTCGCGGTCGACAAGCCGGCGGGCGTCACCGCGCAGCCGACGCCGGGGCGCGTGGGCGACAGCCTGCTCGATCTCGCCACCGAGTACCTCAAGCGGCCCGCGGGGCTGGTGCATCGCCTCGATCGTGAGACCTCGGGCGTCACGGTCTTCGGGAAGACCCACCGCGCGACCTCCGCGCTCGCCGAGGCGTTCCGCGAGGGCCGGGTGCAGAAGGAGTACCTCGCGGTCACCGCCTCGGGGCTGCCGGCGTCGGGGGTGATCGAGCTCCCGCTCTCGAAGGATCCGTCGCGGCCGGGTCGCTGGCGCGCGAGCGCGCGGGCGAACGGCGTCCCCGCGGTGACGCACTACACGCGGCTGTCCGATGACGGCACGCACGCGGTGGTTGCGCTGTTTCCCCAGACCGGGCGCACGCACCAGCTCCGCGCGCACCTCGCCGGCATCGGCTTTCCGATCGTCGGAGATCGACTGTACGGGGGCAGCGAGGGCCCGCGCTGTCTGCTCCATGCGCGCCGCCTGCAGATCGACGCGCTGGTGATCGAAGCGCCCGTGCCCGCCGACCTCGCGAGGTTCACTTCACCGGCAGGAAGTCGCCGGTGATCTGAAAGCCCAGACCGAGGAGCGGCAGCGCGGCGGGCGTGTCGGCGCCGGTGCGGAAGCGGTGCTTGAGCCACCACTGCACGAGCAGGAACACCGTGGGGTTGTTGAAGCGTGCGCCGTCTTCGCTCTTGAAGGTCCACCCGACGAAGGGCCCGACCCGGTGCATGCCGTTGTCGGCGGTCTGGTCGGTCGCGTTGGGATCGAAGTGCCGGGTGGGATCGTAGAGCGGGATCGTCATCGTGTAGCGCGCGCCGGCCACGAGGCGGTTCTCGAAGCCCTGGTAGAGGAGATCGAAGTCGTTGGTGAAGGTCCAGCCGCCGTTGGGCAGCGCCGCGTCGTAGAGCTGGTCGTAGTAGACGCGATCTCCCTCTCGCAGGCGGTAGTTGCCGAACACCAGCCGCGCCTGGCTGCGGATGACGAGGAACGACACCTTGAGGTTGAGGTTCGCGCCGATCAACAGATCCCACCCGTTGGTCACCTGACGGTTGGCGCTGTTCGCCTTGATCGCCGAGTCGGAGAAGTTCGACTGGGCGCCGGGGAAGCTCTGCAGGAGATCGAAAGTGCCGAAGTACTGCACGAACTGCATCGCTGCCCAGAAGCCGAGCACCGTGAGCGGGTTGAACTCCACGTACGGGCCGACCCGGAGGAACGCGGGCGTGATGGTCGGCGCGATGCCGATGCCGAGGAAGTTGTCGCGCAGCGCCTTCGACTCGGTCTCGTAGAGCCGGAAGCGGTACGCAAAGCGCGCGTCGTAGATCAGCCCGAGCGGGTTGTAGCGGAGCGCGAGCAGGTTCCGGTGCACCAGACGGTGCTGCGGCGGCGCCTGATCGTTCAGCATCTGGGCGCGGGCGGGAACGGCGAGGACGGCGACTGCCAACGACGCGACGAGCGGGGCGGTACGCATGTGAAGCGGGATTTTCGCCCCGAACCTCTCGCGGCAAGTCGAAATCGACTGGCTCGGCGCGTCAATTCCCGAGCGCCGCGACGTTTTTCAGGCCACGCAGGTGAAGTGCTCGAGCTCGATGAAGCCGCGAGCCTGGAACCACGCGCGAATGTCGTCACGGGCGCCCTGCGCGGCGACGCACGAGAGCACGTGGCTGCCATCTCTCGGGAGCTCGTCGGGGTGGATGACCGGCACGCCGTGGATCCGCTGGCCGAGCTTGCGGGGGTTGAGCTCGACGAAGCGCACGACGCGGCACCCGCGCGCGGTGAGGCGTTGCGAGAGGGCGCGGCCCGTGTCGGTCGCGCCCCACAGCGTCAGCGGCGTTCGGGCGAAGCGCCGCGCCAGGTAGTCGGCCTTGAGGTCGAGGTGCCGCTCGAGGGCGTAGCGGGCATCGGCGCGGGTCAGCCGGCGATCGTGATCTCTCCAGCGGTGGAGCGTGAGCGGCAGGCATGAGAGCCGGGCGCCGCGCTCCATGAGGCGCAGCCACAGCTCCCAGTCCTCGGGGAAGTCGCCCTCGCGCCAGCCGCCCGCGTCGAGGAGCGCCTCGCGACGGAGCACCATCGACGGGTGGCACAGCGGCGACTCGATGAAGCGGTCGCGGAAGACCAGCGCCGGCGTGGTGAGCGACGAGAGCCAGCGGCCGTAGCGCTGCAGGTTCGGGCTCGGCGGGCGATCGTCGCGGAAGATCTCCACGCCGGTGCCCACGCCGGCCCATGACGGCTCGGCGTCGAGCGCGCGGACGCTCTCTTCGAAGCGGGTCGGGAGGCTCTCGTCGTCGGCGTCCATTCGGGCGATGAGGGGCGCGCGTGCGTGCCCGAGCCCGAGCATGAGCGCGCCGACGATGCCGAGCCCGGGAGTGCGCAGCACGCGCACCCGCGCGTCGCGCCGGGCCCAGTCGTCGAGCAGCGCGGCCGTGCCGTCCGTCGAGCCATCCTCGATGGCCAGCACCTCGAAGTCGCCGAAGGTCTGCGCCGCGAGGCTCGCGAGCGCGACGTCGAGGGTCGCCTCGGCGTTGCGGGCGGGGAGCAGCACGGACAGACGCGGCGGCACGCGCCGGCCATAGCAGACTCGACTTGGCAGACACATCGCGCGGCGGGGCGGGTACATTCCGCGCCGATGTCCACGGATCCCGGCGCCACCACGCTCCTTGATCTCTCGGGAGAGAGCCGCCTCGAGACCGTACGCATGGACGCGCTCCTCGAAGAGCGCAGCCCGGTCGACATGCACTTCGCCATCGCCGCGCGCCTCGCGCGCGAGGGCACCGTGCTGCAGGGCTTCCAGGAGCTCGTGCGCGCCAGCCGTGCCATGCCGATGAACCCGCGGCTGGCGGCGGGGCTGGTGCGCTACGGCCTTCTGGCGGGCACGCAGGCGGCGTCGCAGGTGCTCATCGCCGAGGGCGTCGACGACTCCGACGGCGACCAGCGCCTCGACGTGATGCGACAGCTCGCGCGCCTCGCCCGGCGGACGAACGATCTCGAGAAGGCGCAGGAGGTGCTGAGCACCGTGCTCGCGGAGCGCCCCGACGATCGCCGCGCGCGCGCGGTGCTCAACGCGCTGCTCGAGCGGCAGCAGCGGTGGGACGAGCTCGACGCTTCCCTCGAGAAGGAGACGCGCGAGGCGCTCCGGCGCGGGGCCCTCAAGGCCGCCTCGCGGTGCGCGCTGCGGCGCGCGCGCCTGTGGGGCGAGGTGCGCGAAGATCCCGCGCGCGCGGCGCTCCGGGCGATGCAGGCGGCGCAGTTCGCCGAGCAGGCGCGCGACTTCTTCGCGGCCTTCCCGCTCCGGCTGCTGTGGCTGCGGAACCTCCACCGCGCGAAGGCGCCGGGCCGTGCCCTCGAGGAGGCGGCCCGCGTGGTCCTCAGCCTCGGGGAGCGCGTCGGGCAGCGCGACTCCGCGCGCGCGCTGGTCGACGAGCTCGGCCTCGGTGAGCCGACCGACTCGGGCGACCGCACCGTCAACACCGTCGAGACGACGCCCGTCCCCTCCGACTCCGGTGAGCGCACGCCACCGGCGACGAACGTGCCACGGCGGCGCAGCACGCAGCTCGAGCTGGTCGCGGTGGCGCAGGCCGCCGAGCAGGTCGGTCGCAAGCAGGAGGCGGCGGCGATCCTCGCCGCGGCGGTGCGCGAGGGGCCGGACCCGCAGGCCGCGCAGAAGCTCGAGGCTCACTTCATCCAGCGCGGGGCGTGGCGCGAGCTGGCCAACTTCTACCGGGACACGCTCAAGCGCGTGACGAGCAGGGCCGAGCGCGCGAAGTGGGGTGAGAAGCTGGCCGAGCTCCTCGAGTCGGAGCTGTCGGACCCGGAGGGCGCGGCCCGCGCCTGGGCGGAGGTGGCCGCGGCGACCGGCGACACGCGCGCCGTGTCGGAGCAGGTGCGGCTGCTCGGCCAGAAGAAGGACACCAGCGGGGTGCGCGAGGCGCTCGACGCGGGCGTCCGTCAGGCGCAGGCCCCGCTCGAGCGGGCGCGCGCGCTGGTGCTCCGCGCG
>JBMORD010000285.1:0-8572 GCA_049322495.1 Myxococcota bacterium
CATCCACACGCCGTGCGCGGTGCCCCACAGCACGAAGTTCCACCCCGCCCCGTGCCACAGCCCGCCGAGCGCCATGGTCAGGAGCCGGTTGAGCGCCGCGCGCGCCTTCGACACGCCGCGGTTCCCCCCGAGCGAGATGTACAGGTAGTCGCGCAGCCAGACCGAGAGCGTGATGTGCCAGCGCCTCCAGAACTCGCGGAGCGACGGCGCGCCGTACGGGTCGAGGAAGTTCACCGGCAGCTCGAGCCCGAAGCACAGCCCCAGCCCCACGGCCATCGTCGAGTAGCCCCAGAAGTCGGCCAGCAGCTGCGCCGCATAGGCATACACACACAGCCACGCGTTGTTGATGCCCAGGCTCTCGGGCTCGCGCCAGCCGTGGTCGACGAACTCGCCCAGCACGTCGGCGACGGCCACCTTGAGGAACAACCCGAACAACACCAGCCACGCCCCACGGTGCAGCCGCGCGGCGTCGAAGCGCGCCCGGCGATGGAGCTGCGGCAGGAACTCCCTCCCGCGCACGATGGGCCCCGCGACGAGCTGCGCGAAGAACGACTTGAAGACGCCGAACACCAGCAGGTTCCGCTCGGCGCGCAGCTCGCGGCGGTACACGTCGACGAGGTACGCCACCATCTGGAAGGTGAAGAACGAGATGCCCAGCGGCGCCCACGCCGATGCCTTCGGCGCCTCGAGCGTCACGCCCAGCGCGTCGGCCAGCGCCATCACCTGCTCTACGAGGAAGCGCCCGTACTTGTAGTGGAGCAGCAGCGAGAGGTTGAGCAGCACGCCGAACCGGAGCGCTCGCCGCGACGGCCAGCGCTCGAGCACCAGCCCCAGCGCGTAGTTCACGAGGATGCTCGCCAGCAGGATGACCAGCGCGCCCCAGTGCCGCCACCCGTAGAAGACCAGCGAGCCGCCGAGCAGCAGCGCCAATCGCAACCACTGCCACGGCGCAACCCAATACACGACGAGCAGCGCGACGACGCTCAGCAGGAAGGTGGCGCTATGGAAGAGCACGGTACGCCTCCCCCAGCGCGCGCGACCAGCGGGCCCGACCTCGGGTCGAGAGGTGCTGGCCTTCGACGAACCACCGCTCGTCGACCTCGCGGCAGGTGAAGTCGAGCAGCGGCGCCTGCACCTGACGCGCGACCGCGGCGCGGAACCCCACGCGCGCCGGCGTGCACTCGTCGCCGCGCCAGCTCGCCCCCAGCGGCGGGCCCACCAGCACCACCTGCGCCCCGCTCGCGCGCAGCGCCGTCACCACGCGCTCGTAGCCCGCCAGCACGCGCGGGAGGTCTCCGTCCTCCGCAGCCAGCGCGTCGACGCGCGTGTCGGGCACCCAGGCCGCGTCGTCCTGCACGCCCTCCAGCGGCGCCTCGGAGCTCAGGTACTGCGCGAGGAAGCGCGTGCGGAGCCACTCCGAGCCGTCGAGCCGCGTCGCGAAGAGCAGCGCCCCCACCCGCGGGAGGTTCTCGAGCGCGAAGGCGCGGCGCACGCGCAGCAGCGCCGAGTGCGCGTCGAGCCAGGCGCCGAAGGGGTCCACCGCCGGGTCGCTGGGCTGCGTCGGCGCGAGGGCCACGTCTTCCATCGGCTTGTCGGTCGACTGCGGCACCGAGAGCTCGACGAAGACCAGCTTCTGCGGCCCGAGGTGCGTCGCGAAGTACTCGAGCGTCTGCAGCGACGACGAGGGCGTCGCCGCCGAGAAGCCCACGCCGAGCCCGAGGTGCCGCGGGCCCACGCCGTCGTTCGAGCGCGAGCTCCCCAGCACCACGAAGTCGACCGGGCCCTTCGCGCGCAGCAGCGCGAGCTTGAAGTGCACCCGGTGCGAGAGCGCCGCCAGCCCATCGGGGAACGCGCGGGCGAGCAGCTCGAGGCCGCCGAGCAGCGCGCACACCACCACACCGAGCG
This sequence comes from Myxococcota bacterium, assembly GCA_049322495.1. GTDB lineage: Bacteria > Myxococcota > Myxococcia > Myxococcales > Myxococcaceae > Archangium_A. The sequence goes on from JBMORD010000285.1 coordinate 1,906, forward strand.
AGAGCAACCGGGCCACGGGGGCGCGTGTAGCGGACGCCCGCCCGCCGCACATCATTTCGCTTCGGCGAGGCTCGCGTGTGGCAGGCTTGAGTTCAGGGAGCGTGAATGTCCCGCCTCGCAGACGCGCTGAAGTCGCTGGTCAACGGTGTGGAGTTCGCCGTCTTCCTCTTCGACGGTGAAGGCCGTTTCACCGACTACGCGGCCGGAAAGATGAAGCTCGAGGTGCCCCCCGAGGCCTTCCTCGGGAAGCGCATCGCCGAGGTCTTCCCTCCGCCGCTGGCCACGCGCTTCGAGGAGGCACGCGGCCAGACGCAAGGTGGCGCGCACGTCGACGTCACGTACGAGCTCCCCGTCGATCGGCACTTCGTCGCGCACTTCTCGCCGCTGCCAGGCGACGGTCTGGTGGCGGTGCTGGTGCGTGAGATCACCGCGACCACCCGCGCGCGGCGCGAGGTCGAGGCGAGTGAGCACCGCTTCCGCTCGCTGCTGGAGCGCTCGGCCGACGTGCTGGTGGTGCTCGACGCCGAGCGGCGCGTCACCTTCTGGAGCCCGGGCAGCGCCCACGCCCTCGGGTGGGCTGAGGCCGACGTGCGCGGCAAGCCGCTCCTCGAGCTGGTGCACCCCGACGACCGCGGCCTCCTCGAAGCGCGGAGCGGCGAGAAGGTGATGCCCCGCCTGCGCCACCGCGACGCGCGCTGGCGCACCATCGAGCTGGTGGTGCGCGACCTGCTGCAGGACGCGGCGGTGGGCGGCCTGGTGCTCAACGGCCGCGACGTCACCGAGGAGCTCGCCTTCGCCCAGCGGTCCGCCGAGGCGCAGAAGCTCGAGAGCATCGGCCGGCTGGCGGGCGGCATCGCGCACGACTTCAACAACCTGCTCACGGTCATCCTCAGCTGCGGCGAGCTCATCCAGTCCGCCCTCGAGGCGGGCCAGCCCGCGCACCCCGAAGACGCGCGGGAGATCCTCACCGCGGCGAACCGCGCGAAGGACCTCACCCAGCAGCTCCTCGCCTTCGCGCGCCGGCAGGCGCTCTCGCCGCGGGTGGTCGACCTGAGCGCGCTGGTGTGTGACAGCGAGCGGATGCTCCGGCGGCTGCTCGGCGAAGACGTGCTGCTCGAGCTGAAGGTCGACGCCCAGCCGTGCACCACGCGGTGCGACCCCGCGCAGCTCCAGCAGGTGGTGCTCAACCTCGCCCTCAACGCGCGCGACGCCATGCCGCGCGGCGGGCGGCTGGCCATCTCCACCACCAACGTCGAGCTCGAGCCGGCGCGCGCGGTGGCGCTCGGGCTCCAGCCCGGCCCGGCGGTGCGGCTGCGCGTGCGCGACGAGGGCGCCGGCCTCAGCGCCGCGGCGCGCGAGCGCCTCTTCGAGCCCTTCTTCGCCGCGGGCGGGCGCAAGGGCGGCCTCGGCCTCGCGATGGTGTACGGCATCGTCAACCAGTGCGGCGGCGCCATCGTCGTCGACAGCGAGGAAGGCCAGGGCGCGACCTTCGACCTCTTCTTCGCCCGCACCGCCGAGCCGCCGTACCCCCACGTCTCGACGCCCACGCCCGCGCCGCGACCGGAGAGCGCGGTGGTGCTGGTGGTCGACGACGACCCGGGCGTCGGCGGCGTCACCGAGCGGGTGCTGAGCGAGGCCGGCTACCGCGTGCTCCGCGCGCACCACGGGCTCGAGGCGCTCACCGTCGCGCAGCAGGAGCCCCGCCTCGACCTGCTCGTCACCGACATCGTGATGCCGGGCCTCGATGGCCGGCAGGTCGCGGAGGGCGTGCAGAAGCAGCACCCCGCGGTGAAGGCTTCGTCTCGGGGCACGGCGAGGAGACGCTGGTGCACCGCGGCGCGGAGGTGCCGGTGCTGTTCCTCCCCAAGCCCTTCACGCCGGGCAAGCTGCGCGAGCGCGTCGCGCAGCTGCTCGCGCGCTGATCAGGCGCCGTTCACCGTCACCTTGATCACCTTCACCGGCGTGCGCGGGCGGTCGTCGCCGTCGGTGGGGGTGGTCTCGATCTTCTTCACCACCTCCTGACCGGAGGTGACCTTCCCGAACACCGGGTGCCGCGACTGGCCGGGGGTGAACCAGTCGAGGAAGTCGTTGTGCACGGTGTTGATGAAGAACTGGCTGCCGCCGGAGTTCGGCCGGCCGGTGTTCGCCATCGAGAGCGTCATCGGCTCGTTGGACAGCTTCGCGGTGAACTCGTCCTTGATGTCACCGGTCGGCGGGCCGCCGGTGCCGGCGCGCGGGCTCATCGGGTCCTTCGAATGGGGGCAGCCGAACTGCACCATGAAGTTGCGGATGACGCGGTGGAAGTGGAGCCCGTCGTAGAAGCCGCTCTTCGCGAGGGAGATGAAGTTCCCGGCGGTGAGCGGCATCTGGTCGACGAAGAGCTCGGCGGTGAAGGTGCCGAGCGAGGTCTCGAAGGTCGCGGTGGGGTTGGTCATGGCGCGCGCAGCATAGGCAAAAGCGCGGCGCGCACCTCGGCAATCGCCTCGGCGAGCGAGAACGTCACCCACGGCGCCTTCTTCGCGTACGACTTCCACTTCCCGCGGCTGCCGCGGCTCTGGCCCCAGGTCGGGTCGTCGAAGAAGCCGTCGAGCTGGCTGAGCGGCATGCGCTGGCTGGCGAAGGCGAGCTCCACCGCGCGGCGGGCGAGCGCGCGGTCGAAGGCCACGTGGCGCAGGTACAGCACCAGGTCCACCATGGTCTTGGCGTGCCAGCGCCCGCGCGGGCCGTGCTCCACGAGGCTGTGCACCTTCCAGCCGAACATCACCTCCGGGCCGACGGTGCGCCACGCGAGGCCGCGCACCTCGCGCTCGGCTGGCGGCACGGCGAGCTGCTCGCCCCACCCGAAGTCGGCCTGCACCGTCTCACCGGCGCGCGTGAGCGTGGCGCGCACGCCGGGGAAGTCGGTCTCGGCCCAGATGGTGATGACGTCGAGCTGCTCGAGCCCGGGCAGCGTGCCGAGCGCCTCGCGCACCACCGGCGTGAGGGTGGCGGGCGTCCACGCGCCGTCGACGAGGAAGTCGATGTCGTGCGCGCGCCGCTCGGGCACCCACAGCGCGGTGAGGAGGCTGCCGCGCAGCACGCAGCGCGCGCCGAGCGAAGAGCGGTGGAGGTGTCTCAGGGTCGCGTCGAGCATCACGCCATCCACCCTGCGTCGAGCGAGGGCGCGGAGTCGAAGACGGTGAACTCGCGCGCGCGGTTCTTGAGCGGCACGCCCAGGGTGCGCACCTCGTCGAGGAGCGCCTCGAAGCGCGCGTCTGCGGTGTGGCGGCCCACCTGGTACGAGCGAATGGTGACGAAGCGCTCGCCCGCCGGCTTGCGGAGGTTGCGCGACACGTACCCGCCGCGCGCGCGGCACCGCGCCACGAGCGCCGCCTCGTCGAAGGCCTCGGGCAGCACCACCGTCGCGTGGTGCTCGAAGTACACGTCCATCGGGAGCGTCGCCGCCGCCTCGTCGTCGTCGGGCGCTCCGAAGGCGCGCCCGGTGGCCTCGACCTTCAGCCGCGTCACCTCGAAGCCGTCGCGCACCAGCGCGCGCGCGAGCTCCAGCACCTGCTCGCGCACCTGGCTCAGCGTGCCGAGGTGGTAGCTGCCGGTCATCGGCTGCTCGGCCTGGAAGGTGGTCTGGGGCATGACGATGTGCAGGCACTTCACGCCCAGCCGCGCGCAGGTGGCCGCGAAGCGCTCGAGGTCGCACGGCGCCTTCACCGTGACGTGCGCCTCGAAGTAGCCGGGCGCGCCGTCGCCGCGCACGTGCGCGGCGAGCTCGAGGTACGGGCGCTGGCGGATGTTGATGAGGAACTTCGACGCGCCGAGCTCGGCGATGGTCTGCGCATAGCCGTCGGGCTGCCACACGCGGTCCCAGCCGAGCCCCGGCGGGCCGCGCGGGGTGGGCGCGACCTGGCCCTCGCCCTCGCCGAAGAAGACCTGCACGTCGTCGGCGCTCGCCGCGTACGCCACCACCACGCGGGTCGCGCCGCGGCGGCCGCCGAAGCGCGCGCAGAAGCCGTCGTCGCCGAGCTCCTTCTGGAGCTGCTTGAAGGCCGCGCCGGTGAGCGGCCCCTCGCCCTCGAGCACGAGCTGGGTGTTCTCGACGAAGCAGGGCCGGCCGAGCTGCGCGAACGCCGCCTTCGCACGAAAGCGCGCGACGTCCTCCAGCGCGGGCGAGTCGCCCTTCGGCAGTGCGAGGCGCGCGGTCTCGACGTCGAGCCCGGCGAGCAGGCGCTGCAGCTCGGCGCGGTCCCACGAGTTGGGGGTGACGAAGACGAGCTTCATGCGGCGGGCAGTGTAGCGGGTGAGCGGTATGACGGTGCCTGACGCGCCTGCGCCGGCCAGCATGACGGTGGTAGACGTCGGCGCCATGTCTTCCCTCGGAACTCCCGGCGTGCCCTGGGGCACGACGGAGCGCGCGCTCTGGCGCTCGCGGCAGCCCCGGCGACGCAGCTACGACGAGGTGCTCGCCGGGCTCGAGCGCGTGCGGCGCGACTTCGACGTCATCGAGTACGGCGCGCTCGACTACGCGCCCGAGGGCCGCTTCCCGCTCTTCGCGCTGCGCTCCCGCGCGTGGCGCGACGACCTGCCGCTGGTGATGGTCACCGGCGGCGTGCACGGCTACGAGACGAGCGGCGTCTTCGGCGCGCTCCGCTTCGCCGAGCGTGACGCGCCGGGCTTCCTGGGCCGCGCGAACCTGCTCCTCGCCCCGTGCGTCAGCCCCTGGGCGTACGAGCGCATTCACCGCTGGAACCCCCACGCGATCGACCCCAACCGCTCGTTCAAGCCCGACGGCCAGGCCCTCGAGGCGCGGCTCCTGATGGACTTCGTGGCGCCGCTGCGCGGGCGCTTCCTGATGCACATCGACCTGCACGAGACGACCGACTCCGACGAGACGGAGTTCCGCCCGGCGCTCGCCGCCCGCGACGGGAAGGTCTTCGAGCCGGGCCAGGTGCCCGACGGCTTCTACCTCGTCGACGACGCGCGCAACCGCCAGCCGGGCTTCCAGCAGGCCATCATCGACGCGGTCGAGCGCGTGACGCACATCGCCGAGCCCGACGAGCGCGGCCACCTCATCGGCCAGCCCGTCCTCAGCCGCGGCGTCATCGCGTACGAGGTGCAGGCGCTCGGCCTGTGCGCGGGCCTCACCGGCGCGCGCTTCACCACCACCACCGAGGTGTACCCCGACAGCCCGCGCGCGACGCCCGAGCAGTGCAACGAGGCGCAGGCCACCGCGGTGCGCGCCGGGCTCGAGTACGCCCTCGCGCAGCGCTGAGGGCCTCGTACGCGTCGCTGCTCCGCTGGTTCCTCGACCGCACCGACGTCGCGTTCCCGCAGGCCACTGTCGTCTCGGTGCCGATGCTCGTGTACCGCGGCGCGATGCTCGCCTGGAGCCTGTGGATGGCGCTGTCGTTGCTGTCGTGGCTCAAGTGGGGGTGGAAGGCGTTCGCATCACCGAGGTCGAGGTCCCGTTGACGCCACTCGCGTCGGTGGACTCCCGCGGAGCACCCACCAGCACCGTGTCGCCCGTCGCGGAGATCGCCAACGCCTTGCCAAAACCGTCGTCATTCAGCGAGGTGTTCGCCGCACGCACACTCAACGAGCTTGGAGTCGAACATGATTGGGTGGGAGGAGTGGTGGAACCAGGCACTGAAATGTCGAGTGCTGGGCGACCATGGATTGCGCTTGGTAGTGACAGATCATTCACCACGAAGAACGCGGTGGGGCACTACGGGATCGTAGAAGGGCGGACCGGCAAGACGTTCACGGTGTCAGATCCCGCTGGCGCGAAAGCCCCTGCGCCAGGACCCGCCGATATCGGTCCCATTTCCACGAGGGCGTTTGATGAGTGGTGGGGCAACGGAGACAACGGCGTCGTGGTCCCGAAGGGGCCGAAGGGGAGCACGGGGAATGGAACTTGATGAGGCGATCACGTACTTAAGGGGTCGACACATCGCTCACTTCTCCGACAGCGGGAGGATGACCCTGACGCTGGGTTCAGCACGCTCCTCCGCCGGAAATGCTGAGGGCTATCCGCAGGTGGTTGTCCTGGAGGCGCCCGTCTTCGTGAAAAGGGCTCCGGACGAACTCTGGGATGTGTGGCGCGACTACTCGGGAGTGGGACGGCTCTTGGTCGCATCCTTCATGGAACTCAGGGAGGCAGTGGAGTTCGCGGCCAGCCTCGTGAACGCCGCTGTTCTTGCCGAGGATCGGACGAGACCTCGAGCGGAACAGTAGAGGAGGTCCGTTGCTCAGCCCGGTGTTGCAGAGAACGGCGGAACGCAGCCGATCCTGGTCACTACGTGATCTTCGGCGGGCGCAAAGGGGCGCGTGAGCACGTGGTCTACGGCCGCATCCTTCCCAACGGCGAACGCCATCTGTACGACCCTCAGATTGGGAAAGAGGAGGAGTGGGCGGAGTTGGTGGAGCGCTATGGGGGGACTCCGCGAACTCTGTCACCGGAACTGCAACGAACGCATAGTTTCCTATGCACTCGTTGCGGTGACGGTGACAGGTCGCGAAAAGCGAACCGGGAGGGTGACCCACCTCGCAGTGATGAACGGAGTGGTGTCGGTTGTCCTGGCCGTGCTCACCACCGGCAGCTCCTCGGGCCGGCGCTCCAGGTGACGAGGTGACTCACACTTCGACGCCACTCGAGTCGAAGCTCGTGTCTCGAGAG
>JBMORD010000286.1:0-8455 GCA_049322495.1 Myxococcota bacterium
CTCACCACCGCCGTCTTCGCGCCGAGGAGCGCCAGCGTGAAGGCGATGTTGCCCGCCGTGCCGCCGCGCATCTTCTTCATCGAGTCGACGAGGAAGCTCACCGTCAGCATGTGGACCTTGTCCGGCAGGATGTGGTCCGCGAACTTCCCGGGGAAGTTCATGATGTAGTCGTAGGCGAGGCTTCCAGTGACGATGATGCGCACGGCGTTTCCTTTCAGAAGGGAACAGACCCGCGCGCCTTACCTCAGGGGCTCCGCGAATTGAACCGCCGGAGGCAGCGAAGCCGGTTCAACTGCTTCGGTCGTGCGCGGCGGCTCGCATCCCGCCGCGAGCCACCACCACGCCCTCCGCTGGTGACCAACCTTCAGCCGCGCGCGGCCCAGGTCACCTCGAGCGTGAGCCCCTGGCCCGGCCCGACGTGCTCCACCACGCGCACCTCGACCTTCTTCGCGCCGGCGTGCTCGAGGCCGCGCTGCACCAGCCCGACGTACCAGCCGGGGTAGGTGACGCGGTTGATCCACAGCCTCCACACCGCGGGCCGCACCTCCTCGAGCTTCGTCTTGAAGAAGGTCGAGCCGGTCGACAGCGTGCGCGAGAGCCGCTCGAGCGCGCGCACCGGCCCCAGGAGCCGCAGCCCGGCGAGCACCGCGCGACCCATCAGGGTCTCGCCGTACCCGTCGACGAAGCGCCGGCCGAGGGCCTCGATGCCCACCGGGAAGGGCTGGTTCGGCGCGAAGAGCTCCACCGCGAGCCGCTGGAGCGCGACGTACTGATCTGCGGGGTACGCCGGCTCGAGGCGATCGGGATCGACGCCGAGCGCCTGCATGCGGCCCTTCGTCGCCGCGTCGAGCGGCCCCAGCGCGCGCAGGAGCCCCTCCACGGTCTGCGAGAAGACGAGCTCGGTCTGATCAGCCACGGGGGTCGCCACCTCGCCACAGCGGTGCACGAAGCAGACCGCCACGGCTCTCGCGAAAGCACGGGGAGTCGCCTCACCGTGCACGTTGCAGAGTGAAGCACCGTGCAGAAGTGCAACACCGGAAACGAAAGAGCCCCGCCACCTGGGTGACGGGGCTCCGAAGACGTCGACGCGCGAGGCTCAGCCCTTGGTCTGGGCCTTGATGAGGTCGCGGTTGAACTCGGCGATCACGCGCACGGGGATCTCCTTCGGGCAGACCGCCTCGCACTGCGAGAGGTTCGAGCAGTTGCCGAAGCCCTCGGCGTCCATCTGCATGGCCATGTTCTTCGCGCGATCGAAGCGCTCGACCTCACCCTGCGGGAGGTGGCCGAGGTGCGAGGCCTTCGCCGAGACGAAGAGCATCGCCGAGGCGTTCTTGCAGGCCGCCACGCACGCGCCGCAGCCGATGCACTGCGCGGCGTCCATCGCGAGGTCGGCTTCCTTCTTGGGGATGGGGAGCGCGTTGGCGTCGGGCGCGCCGCCGGTGGCCACCGAGACGTAGCCGCCGGCCGCGATGATGCGATCGAAGGCCGAGCGATCGACCACCAGGTCGCGCAGCACCGGGAAGGCCTTCGCGCGCCAGGGCTCGACGTAGATCTCGTCGCCGTCCTTGAAGTGGCGCATGTGCAGCTGGCAGGTGGTGACGCCGCGGTGCCCGCCGTGGGGCAGGCCGTTGATCACCATCGAGCACATGCCGCAGATGCCCTCGCGGCAGTCGTGATCGAAGGCCACGGGCTCCTCGCCCTGCGCCTGGATCTGCTCGTTGAGCGTGTCCATCATCTCGAGGAAGGACATGTGCTCCGACACGTCCTTCACGTCGTAGGCCTTCATCTGCCCCGGCTGATCCTTGCTCGGCTGGCGCCAGACGTGGACCTTCAGCTTCATCAGTTTGTCGCTCATTCTCTGGTGCCTCTCACTTGTAGCTGCGGATCGACGGCTTGAACGCCTCGAAGACGAGCGGCTCGACGTGGCGCACGGGCTTCTGGCCGTCACCCTTGTATTCCCACACCGCGACGTGCATGAACTTCTCGTCGTTGCGCTTGGCCTCGCCTTCGTCGTCGTGCTCCTCGCGGTAGTGACCGCCGCACGACTCGTCGCGCTCCAGCGCGTCGAGCACCATCACCTCGGCGAACTCGAAGAAGTCAGCCACGCGGCCGGCCTTCTCGAGGGCCACGTTGAGGCTGTCCGCCGAGCCGGGCACGTTGACGTTGCTCCAGAACTCCTCGCGGAGCTTCGGGATCTCGACGAGCAGCTCCTTGAGGCCCTTCTCGTTGCGGGCCATGCCGCACTTTTCCCACATCATCGCGCCGAGCTGCCGGTGGAAGCTGTCGACGGTGCGCTTGCCCTTGATGCTCAAAAGCTTGCTGATGCGGCCCTCGACGTCGGCGACCGCCTTCTTGAACTCCGGGTGATCGGTGGTCACCTTGGGCTGCTTGGCCGTCGCGAGGTACGCGCCGATGGTGTACGGGATCACGAAGTACCCGTCGGCGAGGCCCTGCATGAGGGCCGACGCGCCGAGGCGGTTGGCTCCGTGATCGCTGAAGTTCGCCTCGCCGAGCACGTGCAGGCCGGGGAGGTTCGACATCAGGTTGTAGTCCACCCACAGGCCACCCATCGTGTAGTGGACCGCCGGGTAGATGCGCATCGGCACCGTGTACGGGTCCTCACCGGTGATGGTGGTGTACATGTCGAACAGGTTGCCGTAGCGCTCGCTGATCACCTTCTTGCCGAGCCGCTTGATGGAGTCGGCGAAGTCCAGGTACACGCCGCGGCCGCCCGGGCCGATGCCGCGCCCCTCGTCGCAGACCTGCTTGGCCGCGCGCGAGGCGATGTCACGCGGGGCGAGGTTGCCGAACGAGGGGTACTTGCGCTCGAGGTAGTAGTCGCGCTCGTCCTCGGGGATCTGGTGCGGCGGGCGGAGATCACCCTGCTTCTTCGGCACCCACACCCGGCCGTCGTTGCGCAGCGACTCGCTCATCAGCGTGAGCTTCGACTGGTAGTCGCCCGACTGCGGAATGCACGTGGGGTGGATCTGCGTGTAGCAGGGGTTGGCGAAGCCAGCGCCCTTCTTCGCGGCGCGCCAGGTGGCGGTGACGTTGCAGCCCTTGGCGTTGGTCGAGAGGAAGAAGACGTTGCCGTAGCCGCCGGTGGCGAGCACCACCGCGTCAGCCGCCCAGGCCTCGATCTTCCCGCTCACCATGTCGCGGGTGATGATGCCGCGCGCGTGGCCGTCGACGACCACCAGGTCGAGCATCTCGTGGCGCGAGTGCATCTTCACGCCGCCGGTCTTCACCTGCTTCATGAGCGCCTGGTACGCGCCGATGAGGAGCTGCTGGCCGGTCTGGCCGCGCGCGTAGAAGGTGCGCGAGACCTGCGCGCCGCCGAACGAGCGGTTGCTGAGGTGGCCGCCGTACTCACGCGCGAAGGGCACGCCCTGCGCGACGCACTGGTCGATGATGTTCACCGACACCTCGGCGAGGCGGTACACGTTCGCCTCGCGGGCGCGGAAGTCGCCGCCCTTGACGGTGTCGTAGGCGAGCCGGCGGATCGAGTCGCCGTCGTTCTGGTAGTTCTTCGCGGCGTTGATGCCGCCCTGCGCGGCGATCGAGTGCGCGCGGCGCGGCGAGTCCTGGAAGGCGAAGGCCTCGACCTGGTAGCCCAGCTCCGAGAGCGTGGCCGCGGCCGACGCGCCGGCGAGGCCGGTGCCCACCACGATGATCTTGAACTTGCGCTTGTTGGCCGGGTTGATCAGCGGCAGCGCCAGCTTGTGCCGCGTCCACTTCGTTTCAATCGGCCCATCGGGAATCTTCGAGTCGAGCTTCATGGCTTGATGAACCCCAGGAGGACGGAGATGGGGAGAGAGGCGAACACGGCGCTGATGCCGTAGCCGACGATGAGGGCGCCGTTCTTGAGGAACGGGGTCCAGCGCGCGCCCCACAGACCGAGGTGCTGGAAGAGGCTGTAGATGCCGTGCGAGAGGTGCGCCGCGAGGAGCACCATCGCCACGACGTACAGCAGCGCGATCACCGGCTGCTGGAAGCCCATCACCAGCATCGTGTAGGCGTCGTAGTGGCCGTTGGCGAGCAGCGCGGTGGGCTGCGGGCCGGTGAGGTGCAGCGTGAAGTGGGCGATGTGGTACGCGAAGTAGAATGCGATCACGAGACCGCTGAGCAGCATCGACTTGGCCGCCATGCGCGCCGGCGTCTTCGGATCGACCGCGTAGGCCACCGGGCGCGCCGCGCGGTTGAGCTGCGCGGTGCGGATCGCGGTGAAGATGTGCAGCGGGAAGCCGATGAGGAGCGCCAGCCGCACGCCCCACAGCAGCACCGGGTTGCCCTTGAGCGTCGCCGCGTAGTTATTGAACAGGTCGCGGCCGCCGAAGGCGGTGAGGTTGCCCGCCATGTGGCCGATGATGAACACCCACAGCCCGAGGCCGGTGAGCGCCATCACCACCTTCGAGCCGACTGAGCTCGAGGCGAACTTCAGGAGCGAGCCCACCAGGGTTTCCCCGGTCGTCTCGCGCTTCAACTCCATCGCTTCTGCCATCGCTCTTCCTTCCAGGAGAGGTTCGGAAACTGCGCGGCGTCTCATAAATGGCGACCCCGCTCAGGCCAACGAGCGCGTTTGCCGTTCACCGCCCGTGCGCTCAAGGAAAATCGTGGGAGCTGAAAGCTATCTTGATGCATGCCGCTCCTGCCCTGTGGGCGGAGGTGGCGGGGATCAATGCTAGACGCGCGTGCCGTGACGACCGCGCAGACGAGCTCGGCGAGGCTGGTGGCGGGCGCTGCGCTGGTGCTCGGGGCGATGCTCCCCGGGACGATCGTGATCCCCGTGGTGCGCAGCTTCGTGACGGCCGGCTGGCCGGGCGCGGAGTGGCTGATGCACGCCTTCCTCGCGGTGAACCTGCTGGGCGCGGTGGTGGGCGGGCCGCTGCTGGCGGTGCGGGCCGAGCGGCTGGGGCGCCGGCGCCTGGTGGCGAGCGTGTCGGCGGTGCTCGACGGCGGCTTCCTGATGCTGGCCGCGCTCGGGCCGCCGGCGTGGGCGCTGCTGGGGCTGCGCTTCGTGCAGGGCGCCGTCTACATCGCCGCGGTGTCGATCTTCATGGGCACCATCCGCCGTCAGTCGCGCACGGCGTCGGCGATGGGCGTGGTGGGCGGGGCGGTGGTGTTCTCGATCCTCCTCGGCATTCCGCTGGGGGCGATCCTCTCGAAGGTGAGCCCGCAGCTGCCGCTGCTGGTGGGCGGCGGCGTGGGCGTGCTGACGGGGCTGCTCGCGCCGCTGGTGCTGCCGGCCACCACCGACGCCGAGCAGTCGCAGGTGACGTTCCGCAAGCTGGTGTTCGAGGCGCCGGAGCTGCGCGCGCCGACGGTGGTGGTGGCGCTGGAGCGCTTCGCGGTCGGCGCGTTCATCGTGCCGCTGCAGCTCTACGGGCACCACGTGCTGGGGGTGAGCGACGCGAAGGTGAACGGCTGGTTCTCCGCCTTCCTGATGGTCTTCGCGATCGCCACCTGGCCCATGTCGCGGCTCGGGGAGCGCGTCGATCGCTGGGCGCTGGTGGCGGTGGGCGCCTGTGGCTACGCGGTGTCGTACCTGGTGCTCGGCTTCACCCCGGTGGAGTGGATCGTCGCGGTGGTGACGCTCGCCGGCCTCGCCTCGGCGGCGATCTACGGCCCGAGCCTCGGGCTGGCCGCGCAGGCGGTGCCCGACACTGCGCGCGCGTCGGCGATGGCGGTGCTCAACGCGGCGGGCACGCTGGGCATGTTCCTCGGCTCGTCGCTCGCCGGCGGGCTGTCCGGGGCGCTGCTGTCGGCGGGCTTCGAGCGGGGCAGGGCGTACACCTGGGTGTTCATCGCCGCTGGCGCCGTGCAGTTGGTCAGCGTCGGGCTCGCGCTGTCGCGCCGCGGGCGCTCAGGTGAGGCCCGGCAGCGGGCGTGACCAGTCGGTGAGATCGGCGCCTTCCCAGGTCTGGATCTCTCCCTGGATCGCCAGCCGCGACTGCTCGGCGGTGGTGACCCCAAAGGCCTGCAGCACGGTGTACAGCAGCCGCGAGTACGAGAAGCCGGTGTAGATGGCCGCGGCGTTGGCGCGCCGGAGCGCCGGGCGCGCGAAGTCGTAGATCGACCCTCCGGCGAAGGTGCCGAAGCCGCCCACGAGCACCGACTGCACCGCGCCGCGCAGGTGGCCGTTGGGTCTGCCGTCGTGCTCGTTGGTGATCAGCACCAGCGTGTTGTCGAGGTAGGTCGAGCCGCTGGCGGGGTCCTCGACGGTGTCGAGCTCGGCGAGGAAGTCGGCGATCGCGTCGAAGACGAAGCGCTGCGTGCGCGTGCACTCCTCGATGATCGACAGCGACGGGTTGCTCAGGTGGCCGGCGTTGAGGTGGTACGCCTGCGAGCCGCCGAGCGCGAGGCCATCGGAGAGCCACTCGTTCTCGAGGCCGGTGTCGATGGTGATCACCTGCTCCTTGTTCATCTTCAGCGCCGCGGCTGCGTTCGCGAACTGCGCCCGCATCAGGCGGCCCTTGGCCTCGTTGAAGGCGGCGACGGAGCCCGGGACGTCGACGGGGCGCGTCGGGGGCGCGGCGGGCGTCAGCGGGGTGACGGTGGTCAGGTTCGCCAGGGTGTCGCGCTGGGCGGCGAGGATGCTGGCGTGGTTGTCGAGGCGCCGGCGATCGGCCGCCGAGAGCCGTTGATCTCGGGTGATCGCGTTGACATTGCTGAGCGTGCGCTCGAGGAGCGCGATGCGGCGCTGGTTCGGGTCGCGCTTCACCGGCCCGGTGTTCGGCGGCACGTAGCCCGAGAAGAGGCGGTCCCACGCCCGCACGGGGTCGGTGAGGTACGGCACCGGCTCCCAGTCGGTGTCGGCGGCGTTCCGACGCGTCGAGACCTGGCCGCCGCGCCGATCGGCGACCTCGAGCCGGCGCACGTCGTCCCACGAGTCGGGGATCTTGAGCGTGAGCGGCATGCGGCTGGTGAGCTTGCGCGCGATGGTGACGTCGACGGTCTCGCCGATCAGCCCCACGAAGGTCCCGTACTGATCGCCGGGGACGTCGGTGGCCTTGTAGCCGCCGAGCATCGCGGTGCTGGTGTGCCCCTGCACCACGTGGTTCGAGCAGCCGAGGTTGTGGATGAAGGCCGCCTTGCGCTTGAGGGCCTGCCACTTCGCCGAGAAGACCGGCGAGAGCGCGCCCGAGAAGGACGTGAGGTCGATCGCCGCGCAGCCGTCGCGCTGGGTGAAGGCGACGGGCTGCAGGAAGGCGCTCGGGGGCTTCAGGAGATCACCCGGCTCGTCGCTCGAGATGGGCGTGCCGGTGGGCACGAACGGGAGCCAGTTCTGCGCGAAGATCCCGTGCTGCAGCACGATGCTCACCAGCCGCTTCGGCGGCGTGGGCGCGGCCCAGCTGCGTTGGCCGAGCGCGTCGAGGAACGGGAGGCTCGCGGCGGCGAGCCCGAGCCTGCGGATCAGCTCACGTCGCGTGAGGGGCGTTGAAGTCACGGCTCACTCCTTCCAGCGCTTGAATTCGGGGGACAGCACCACCGCGCGCATCGCGTCGACCATCGAGCCGCCCTGCGAGAGGACCGCCGCGCCGTCGAACGCCAGGCACGCGTCGCTGGCGTCGGCGCGCCCGAGGCTCGCGCGGACGAACTGCGTCGCGAAGCACCGCTGATACTCGGGTGAGGTGGCCAGCGCGCGCGAGAGCTCGCGCGAGCCGTCGACCGTGCCTCCTGCCGCCAGCACGGCCGAGAGATCTCCCCGCGCCACCACCGGCACCTCGAAGTCGAACGCGCCGCCGGCGAAGTGGCGCTCGACGCTCACCGCGCGGCCGAGCGCGTCGAAGTCGGAGCGCGCGGCGCCGAGCGGGTTGATCTGCTGGTGGCACCCGGCGCACGCGGTCGGCGCGGTCACCGCCGCGATGCGATCGGCGTTGGAGATCTTGAGCGACTCCGCCTGCGCGATGGCGGCGGCGACGTTGATGTTGGGCGGAGACATGTCGCGGCACAGGAGCTTCTCGAGCACGGTGAGCCCGCGCGCGACGACGTGCCAGTCGTCGGCGCCCGAAGCGAGCAGCCCGACGCGCGTGAGGAGGCCGGCCCGGGCTTCGGGGAGCGTGGTCGCGCCGATCGGCGCGGCGTAGATCGTCGCCAGTGAGGCGGGGAGCGGGGCGGTGGCGCGCGACACGAGGAGGTCGGCCGCCGTGCCCCGCTTCGCCCACAGCGTGTCGTCGATGAAGGCGTCGAGCTCGTGCGTCGCGTCGGCCTGCAGGGAGATCGGATCGAAGCCGTCGAGGAACGCGTCGCTGTAGGCGAGCGACCAGCCGTCGTAGCGCAGCCACTGGCGGAAGAAGCGCTGCGAGCGCTCACGGGCCGCCGGCGTCGCCAGCAGGCGATCGACCTGCGCGGACAGCCCCTCGGGCGAGCTCAGCGAGCCGTCGAGCGCCGCGGCGAAGAGCGCGTCGTCGGGGCCGGCGCCGGTGAGCGCGAACGACACCCGCTGCGCGAGCGA
>JBMORD010000287.1:0-62122 GCA_049322495.1 Myxococcota bacterium
GGCTCCTCGAGGTCTCCGATCAGCTCGCCGCCGAGACGGCCACCCGCACCGCCGTCGAGGCGAAGATCGCGGAGCTCGAAGCGGCGATGGCCGAGACGCACGCGCGCTTCTCGAGCAGCGAGAGCCAGCTCGCCGTGGAGCGTGACGACGCCCGCGCCCGGCTCGCGGCGCTCAACGAGGAACTCCGCGAAGAGGCCCGCGCGCGTGAGCTGGCGCTCTCGACCGAACGAACCGAACGCCTGAGGCTGGAGAAGGCACTCGAGGAGCTGCAGCAGGAGCTCTCGTCAGCGAAGAGCACCTCTGACGCCGACGCCGTGCGTTCGGAGCTCACCCTCGCCCAGCAGGCGCTCGCCGAGGTGACCGCTGAGCGTGACGCGGCCCGACAGGCGCTCGAGGCCGCATCGCCCGACGACGTCGCGGTGCTGCGCGACGAGCTGGCCGCGAGCCGGGAGGCACACCTCGCGGCGATCGCCGAGCGTGACGCGGCCCGACAGGCGCTCGAGGCGGCATCGCCCGACGACGTCGCGGTGCTGCGTGACGAGCTGGCCGCGAGCCGGGAGGCCCACCTCGCGGCGCTCGCCGAGCGTGACGCGGCCCGGGAGGCGCTCGAGGAGCGCGGGGCTCCGCCGCAGGCGCCGGCGGAAGGCGACCCCGACGCGCTCGCCCGGGCGCAGCAGACCCTCGCCGAGGTGACGGCTGAGCGAGACTCGTTGCGACAGGCGCTGGAGGCGGGCGACACGGCGAGCCTCCGCGAAGAGCTCGCCGCGAGCCGCGAGGCCTGGGTGACGGCAATCGCCGAGCGCGACGCGGCCCGACAGGCGCTCGAGCTCCCGGGGAGCAGCGGGAGCGACGAGCAGCTCGCCGCCGCGCAGCAAGCCCAGCTCGAGGCGGTCGCAGAGCGCGACGCGGCGCGGCTCGCGCTGGAGTCGGCCATCGGCGCCGACGTGGCTGCGCTCCGCGCCCAGCTCGAGGAGAGTGAGCAGGCGCGCGTGGCGGCCCTCGCGGAACGGGATGCCGCCAGACAGGCGCTCGAGGCGTCGGTCGGCAACGACGCCGCATCCCTTGGCGAGCAGCTCGCGGCGACGCAGCAGGCCTGGGCAGCGGCGGTGGCGGAGCGCGACGCAGCCCGGATCGCGCTCGAGAACGCGGTCGGCGCCGACGCGGCGACACTGAGCGAACAGCTCGCTGTCGCCCAGCAGACCGCCACCGCGGCGCTCGCCGAGCGTGACGCCGCGCGTCTCGCCCTCGAAAATGCGGTCGGAGTCAACGCGGCGACGTTGAGCGAACAGCTCGCTGTCGCCCAGCAGACCGCCAACGTCGCGGCCGCCGAGCGCGACGCCGCACGCCTCGCCCTCGAGAACGCGGTCGGAGTCGACGCCGCAACGTTGAGCGAACAGCTCGCCGCCGCGCAGCAGGGATGGACCACTGCGACTGCAGAGCGGGACGCTGCTCGTAGCGCCCTCGAGACTGCGGTCGGGACCGACAACGCCCAACTGAGTGAGCAACTCGCCGCCGCGCAGCAGGGCTGGACCACTGCCGCCGCCGAGCGTGACGCCGCGCGGCTCGCCCTCGAGAGCGCGCTCGGCGCCGACGCGGCCTCGCTCAGCGAGCAGCTCGTCACCGCACAGCAGGGCTGGAGCGCTGCGGTTGCCGAGCGGGACGCGCTCGCCGCGCAGCTCGCCGAACGCGCCGCGGGCACCCGTCCCTCCGCGGAACTCGAAGAGCAGGTCGCCAGCCTCACCCTCGAGCGAGACACAGCCCAGGAACAACTGGCGTCGGCGCAGCGAGACGATGCCGCGCTGCGGGAACAGCTCGCCGCCATCACCGCCGATCGCGAGACGACCAGCAGAGAACGTGACGCTGCGCAGGCGATGGCGGCAGAGCTCGCGGAACTGCGCACGCAGGTCGACAGCCTCACCACGGAGCTCGAACAGACGAGAACCGCGTCGGGAGAACTCGACGAACTTCGCGCCCGGCTCACAACGCTCACCGAGGAGCTCGAGACCGCGCGACGCGCGACCGAAGAGGCCGAGGAGCTTCGTTCGAAACTCGCCACTCTCGCCGCCGAACTCGACGAAGCAAAGAAGGCGAGCGCAGAGCTCGAGACGGCACGAAGCGCGACGGGCGAGGCCGAGGAGCTTCGTGCCCAGCTCGCGACCCTCGCCACCGAGCTCGACGAAGCAAAGAAGGCGAGCGCTGAACTCGAGGCGCTCCGCGCCGAGTTCGAGACCGCGCGAAGTGCGGCTGCAGAACGCGACGAGCGTGCCGCGGCCCTCTCCGTCGAACTGGACGAGCTACGGGCGCAGGTCACCGCCGAGCGTGAGGCCGCGCAGGCGACCGCCGCCGAGGCTGGAGACCTCCGCGACCAGCTCGCACGGATCGCCGCCGAACGCGACGCGGCTCGCGCAACGCTGGACGACGCAGGGGACCTCGAGGAACTCCGCGCCACCCTCGCCACGCTCAGCGCCGAGCGTGAGAGCGCTGCCGCTGAGCTCGCTGCCGCCCGGGAGCGGGTCCTCACGCTCGAGGCGCAGGCGAACGACGCGACGTCACTGCGAAGGCAGCTCGACACCCTCCAGCACCAGCTGGCGGCGACCGAGCAGCGAATGGCCGCCGAGACGACCGCCACGCGGGAGGCACGCGAGGTGGCGCTCAAGCTCAAGGCCCAGGTCGACAAGCTCCACACCGAGCGCGACGAGGCACGCGCGATCGCACGACAGCTCCACCAGAAGACCGCCGCCACGAAGCCCGAGCGCGAGCTCACCGACCTCCGCACCGCGCTGGACCAGGAGCGGCAGATCGCCGCCAACCTCATGAGCGAGAAGGACCAGCTCAACCTGCGCCTCGAGGCCCTCGGGCGGATGATCGATCAGGAGCGCAACGGCCGCACCCAGGCGCTCGCCGAGCGCGACGAGTGGCAGGCCCGCTTCAAGGCCCTCGCCAAGGCCGAGTCAGGCCCAATCGACTTCAGCCGGGAGGAGACGAGGAGCTACTCTGTCACCCTCCCCGAGACGCCGGCCGCGAAGGCGTCCTCGACTCCTCCGAAGAAGAAGGGTCCCTGACGTGCGCCTCGTCCTTCCCTGCTCCTCCTCGCCCCGCTCGCCCACGCCGAAGACTTCGCCGCCTGGGAGGAGCGCTACCAGTTCGACTGCAACGGCCCCTTCGAGCACTTCTCGCCCGCGGACGTGAAGACGCGCGAGGGGTGGACCTTCGAGCACACCGGCGGCACGGTGAAGATCCGCCGCGCGACGCCGCGCAAGGCGAAGAAGGCCGTCCTCGGCGTGCTGGCCGGCATCAAGGACCTCGAGCCCGAGACGAAGGCGCTCCTCGACACGTTCCTCGCCGCGTTCGAGAAGGCTGACGTCGACGCGATCGTCATCGGCGGCGACACCTCGTCTGAGCCCGACGTGCTCGACCAGGTGCTCGAGTACCTCACGAAGGCCACCAACCGGCCGCTGCTCGTCGTCGCCGGCAACATGGAACGCGGCGCGGCGCTCAACTACGCGATCCTCAAGCAGCGAAAGGCCGGCGCGCTTCACCTGATCAACCTCGACGTCGTCCGCCGCTACGACGGCGAGGGCGTCGACGTGCTCGGCCTCGGCGGCTACCACGACAAGGCGTACCTGCACCTCGCGGGCGGCTGCATCTACAAGGACAAGGACGTCGACGCCCTCGAGCGCGCGGCCGCGGCGGCGGACGACCCGGTGGTGCTGCTGACGCACGGGCCCATCCGCCAGAAGGGCCAGCAGGCGATCGACTACGTCCCCGGCGCCGACAACGTCGGTGACGCGCGCCTCACCGCCCTCGCGCAGAAGGCGAAGATCTCCTTCGGCATCAGCGGGCACATCCTCGAGGCGGCCGGCCGCGCCACCGATCTCGCCGGCAAGCCCGTGCCGCAGAAGAAGCCGAGCCCGCAGCTGTTCCTCAACCAGGGCTCCGCCAATCCCCTGCCCTGGAAGCTCAACGACGGCACCACCAGCTACGGCCTCGCGGCGCTCATGACCATCGACGGCAAGACCGCCAGCTATGAGATCCTCCGCGGCCCGAAGCCGGCCGCGCCCGCGCCATGAGACGCCACGCGCTGACGCTCCTCCTCCTCGCCGGCTGCGAGCCCGCGTCGACGGCGAACCCCGACGCCGGAGCGCTGGACGGCGGCCTGACCACCGAGCAGCAGGCGTGGCTCTCGGCGCATGACGCCGTGCGCGCCGCGGCGATGCCCCGGCCGAGCCCGGCCCTGCCGACCACACACTGGAGCCCCACCGCAGCCTCACTCGCTGAGGACTGGGCCGCGCGCTGCGTCTTCGATCATCGGCCCTCGAACACGCTCGGCGAGAACCTCTTCGCCTCGACCAACGCGACCGCGCCCGCCGCCGTCGTCGATGACTGGGCGGCCGAGAAGGCCGACTACGACTACGGCACCAACACCTGCGCCACCGGCAAGGCGTGCGGCCACTACACGCAGCTCGTCTGGCGGAGCAGCACCGGCCTCGGCTGCGCGCAGCGCCGCTGCACCACCGGCAGCCCGTTCGGCGCTGGCGCGTGGACCTTCACCGTCTGCGACTACGAGCCAGCAGGCAACATCCGCGGGCAGACGCCCTACTGACGCTCAACGCTAGAAACACCTCGGCCAGCCGGGAGCACCCACCGGCTGGCCGTCGAGCTGGAGTGCTGTGAGTCGCGCTCAGAGCCCGTCGTCGGGCTCGTCGCCGCTCGGCTTCTTCGCCGGCGCGGGCGCAGGAGCTGGCGCAGGAGCCGGCGCGGGCGGAGGCTTCTTTGCTTCGGGCTTCGGCTCTTCCTTCTTCGGCTCCGGGGCCGGCGTCTTGCCATCACCCGCGGGAGCCGGGGCGCCCTTCGCCTCCGCCTTCTGCTTCTGGAACTCCTCCTCCTTCTTCTTGCGCTCCGCCTCGGCGGCCTCGGCCTCCTGCTTCTTCATCTCGGCCTCCATGCGCGCCGCCTCCTCGGCGATCTTCTTGTCCTCCTCGCGCTTCTTGATCACGTCCTCCTGCTCCGCGATCAGCTGGTGGACGGGGTGATCCATGCCCACGTCGGGCTTGCGCGCGAGGTAGTTCTTGAAGAGCGCGATCGCCTTCTCGGGGTCGCCCTTGAGGCCGATGATGATCCCCCGGTTCAGGTACAGCTCCGGCAGATCGCCGTTGAGCTTCTGCACCTCGTCGTAGGTGGCCATCGCCTTGTCGAGCTGGCCCATGCCCTTGTAGGCCACGCCGAGATTGAGCAGCGCGTCGGCGTTCTTCCCGTTCGACTGGAGGATCCGGCGGAGGTGCTCCTCGGCGCCCTGGTAGTCCTCCTGATCGAAGGCCATGCGGCACAGCTGGTAGTGCGCGGGCAGGAAGTCCGGCCGCGCGTCGACGGCGCGCTTGAACTGCGCGCGGGCCTTCACCGGGTCCTTCTCGGCGAGGTTGATGAGGCCGAGCGTGTAGGCGATCTCCGGATCGGAGTCGTCGAGCTTGCTGGCGCGCAGGGCGATGAGGCGCGCGAGCGAGAACTGCTTCTGCTCGAAGTAGACCTGCATCATCGTCTTGTAGGCCTGCAGGGTCTTCGGGTCGCGGAACAGCGCCTCGCGAGAGAGCTCGAGCGCCTTGTCGAGATCGCCCTTGCGACGGCTGACCTCCGCGAGCCGCGCGCGGCTGCCGGCGTCATCGGGGTAGTTGTTGAGGATGTCGGTGTAGATCCGCACCGCCGCGGGCTCGTCGCCGTTGTTCTGGGCGATCACCGCGAGGTTCTCCGCCGCCTGCCGAAGCGTGGGCTTCTTCGCGAGCGCCTCCTTGTAGAGCGCCACCGCCTCCTTCGTCTTGCCCTGACGCTCGGCGAGCACGCCCAGGTTGTAGGTGGCCTCGGCGAGGTTCGGGTCGGCGTCGGCCGCGGCGCGGAACCGCTTCTCGAGGCCCGCGTAGTCGACCTTGCCGCCCTTCTTCTGCGTCTCGTACGCCTTGAGCGCGTCGTCGAAGAGCAGCTTCGCCTTGTTCGAGATCTGCGGGACCACCTCGCCCTGCTTCGCGCCGTCGGCGGTGGTCGCCACGCGCGGGCCTGAGACGGTGTTCCGGTTCGAGACGGTGTTGGTGCCGGTGGTGGTGCAGCCGGTGAGCGCCAGGCCGACGGCCGAGGAGAGGATGAGCGTGCGCATGGTGGTTCCCTCGAGTGCGGAGCGCTTCACAGGGCGTCCTCCGGCTCGTCGTCATTCCCCTTCTTCGCGGGCGCGGGCGCAGGCGTCGGAGCGGTCTCCTTCTTCGGCTCCGGCGTCGGCGCGCGCGCGGTGTTGGTCGGCTTGCTCGTCGGCTGCGCGGGGGTCGAGAGATCGACCTCCGGCATGGTGTCGGCGACCTCGCGCGAGCCGACCTCGCGCGCGTTGTTGCGGAGCTCCTGCGCCTTCTCGGGCGAGATCACCGGCACCGCCTGGATCGAGGTGAGCACGTCTCCGCCGATGGCGAGCTGCTTGTCGGCCGGGAGCTTCAGCTCCATCACGTCCTCGCGCATCTTCGGGAAGGCGTCGGGCCGGTACTTGTTCCGCAGCATCTCCAGCGCGGCGATGGTGCAGGGGTTGAAGACGTCGAGCTCCTGGCTCTTCTGCACCACCGAGGTGAAGGCCTCGGCGGCGTTCTTGACGATCGGCTCGGCCTCGCGCTCGAACTGCGGCTTGAGCTCGATGAGGATCTCGTCGGGCAGCCCCTTGGGCACCGGGAAGTTGATGATCTGATCGGCGAGCTGGTCGTACGCGAGGCCGATCTTGTGCAGCGCGCAGATCGCCGGGTCGGCCGACTTGAAGCTCACCGTCTTCGTGTAGGTCTTCTGCAGCTCGGTGAGCGCGTTGCTCTTGGCGAGGATCGAGCTCTTCAGCTCACCGATGTTCTGCACCTTCGACCAGCGCACCTTCATCGCGCTGTACTTCTTCCAGTCGTCCTCGTTGGCGATGAACGAGGCGCGGGCCACGGCGTCGAGCGCGGTGATGTCGAGCGCCTCGCGCTGCCGCTTCGGCAGCTTGTCGTAGTAGTCCGAGATGCGGCTGTAGACGCCGCGCGCCGCCTTCGCGTTCTTCTGCTTCTCCTCGTAGATGCTGGCGATGCGGCCTTCGGCGGAGAGGACCTTGTTGGGGTCCTTCATGTACTTCTTCTCGTACTCCTCGAGGCCCTTGGTGACCTTCGACCACTGGCCCATCTTCTCGTAGAGATCGAGGATCGACTTCTCGACCGCCTCGGCGTCCTTCGAGCTGGGCCACAGCTCGAGGTACTTCTCGCGGTTCTTGAGCGCCTGCTTGTAGGTCCCGAGGCCCTCGCGGAACACGCCGGCGTTGAAGAGCGCGTCCTGCGCCTTCTGCTCTTCCCACACCTGCTCGGGGGCCGGCGCCTTGTCGGTCTTCTTCGGCGCGGCCTTCGCGGCGCCCTTCTTGCCGCCCTTGTTCTTCTCGAAGTTCGACGCGTAGAGCTCGTAGTAGTCGGCCGCGGGATCGAAGTCGGCGATCGCCTCGTAGCCTTCGGCGAGCGCGTACACGTCCTGCGGCACGTACTGCGACTTCGGGTGCTTCGCGATGAGCTGCTTGCGCACCTCGATCGCCTTGTTGAGCATCTTCGCGTTGAAGAAGTCGATCGCCGCGTTGTGGAGCGCCTTGTCGGCGAGCTCCGACTTCGGCCACTCGGTCACGAAGGTCATGTACGCCTCGGCGGCCTTCGCGAAGTCCTTCTTCGCCTCGAGCTGGTTGATGAGCTTGAAGCTCGACTGCTCGATCAGCTTCTTGAGCTCCTCGCGGAACTGGCCGATGGCGAGCTTGTCCTCGGCGTAGAACTTCCGCGCCCACTCGTTGACCTTCGACCAGTCGCCGATCAGGTTGTACGAGTCGAGCACGAGGTTGGCCGCCACCTCACCGGCGCGCGAGCCGTCCTCGAACTTGTAGTCGGGGTACTTGAGCGCGATGTCCGAGAGCCGACCGACCGCCTCATCGAGGTGGTTGTAGTCGTAGTAGATGCGCGCGGCCTTGTAGGCGATCTCGACCTTCTTCTCGCCCTTCTCGATGTACTTCAGGTAGTTGTTGCAGGCGTCGAGCAGGCTCTGCTTCGACGGCGGAATGGTGAGCTTCTTGTTGGGGTCGGTGATCGGCTCCGGCTTGATCTTCCCCTCGGCCTCGTCCTTCTTCACCACCTCACTCCACGCGAGGATCGCGTTGTACGAGGCGTTGTTGACGTACTTGCCCGGCTTCTCGTTCTTCTTGAAGCGCTCGATGTCCTGGCTGAAGACCGTCGTGTACTCGCCGGCGGCCTTCTCGTACTTGTTCAGGTTGTCGTTGAGCAGCTCGGCCCAGAAGAAGCGGAGGTCGTACGCCTTCGGGCTCTGCGGGAAGAGCGTGAGGTAGTCGGCGTAGACGGCGTTGGCGAACTCGAAGGTCTGCTCGTCGCGCGTCTTGCGGCCCTCGTTGTGCCAGTCGACGGCGAGCTTCGAGATGGTGCGCTCCGAGAGCTCGCGCGCCTCGTCGAGCGACTTCTTGTCCTTGTCCTCGAGCTTGGGGTTCCCCTTGAGGACGTCGTCCATGATCTTCACCAGGCGACGCACCTGCTGCACGGTCATCTGCTTGTTGCCCGCGCGCATCACGCAGTCGACGATGCGCGACTGGAAGCCCGGCGCCTCGGGGGAGATCGGGCGCTCCTTGATCAGCATGTCGTAGGCGAGCGCGGCCTCCCTGTCCTTGCCGTCTTCGTAGAAGAGGCCGGCGAGCTGCTTGAGCATCGTGCGCAGCTCATCGGGCGTGTCGCAGAGCTTGTTGAACTTGTCCTTCGCCTCGCCGGGGCCGCCGCCACCGCGCGAGTACGCGCGCACGTAGTCGGTGCGGGCCTCCTTCGCGAGGCCGGCGCGAGATCCCTTCGCGCCCTTCTTGCCCTCGACCTCCTCGGTGCCGGCGAACTTCGCGTAGAGGACGACGGCCTTGAACTGGTCCATCGCCTTCTCGAAGTCCGACATGTTGAAGTAGCACCAGCCCTGCTTGTAGAGCGCGTAGCCGTAGACCTGGCTGTCGGTGAACTTCGCGGCGTTCTTGTAGTTGTCGAGCGCCTTCTCGAGCGAGTCGCGCTTGCCCTTGCTGCCGTTGAACCAGTACTCGCCGACCGCGAGGTACGCGTCGGGCAGGTACTTCGACTTCTGGTACTTCGAGATGAGGCGGTTGTACGCGACGAGGCCGCGCTTCTCGTCGCCCATCTCCATCAGGTTGAGGCCGAGGAAGTAGAGGACCTCGTCGGTGCGCTCGAAGTCTTTGTATTCCTGGACGATCTTCGAATACGCGTCGATCGCCTTCTGGGCGTAGGCCTTCGACTGCTCCTGGAGCTTCGCCTTCTCGGCCTCGGCCGCCTCGATGCCCGCCTTGTCGTCGGCGTTCATCGCGCGGATCTTGTCGTCGTCCTTCCGGTTGGCCTCGAACGAGAAGTACTTCGACTCTTCCCAGTAGAGCTCGCCGAGGCGGAACAGCAGCGACGGCTTCTCTTTCTTGTCCTGCGTGAAGTCGATGATCTTCTGGAGGTCGATGATCTGCTCGCGCCGCTTGGCCGCGACCTGCAGCTCGACGCCGAGGCGGAACTCGTCGTACTTCAGCGCGGGGGCGTCATCGCGCTTCTCCTTCTTGCGCGTGATGTCGCCGGCGAGCGAGGCGTCGGGGCCGATGCTCGCGGCCTTCTTCTTGAGCTCGACCTCCTTGGCGGTCTTGCGATCTGCGGGGGCCTGGGCGAGGGCCACCGTCGAAACTGCGACGAGGGAGACGAGAACGATTCGGCGCATGTGTGTCCTGAGCAGGGAGTCCGGTGCGAGGCGCGAGTGTGTGCTGCTGGCGCGGTGACCCTTGGCGTGGTTCGGCAAGTGGTCGGGACTCCTTGGAAAACCCTTTGAAAAGCCGGCGAATCATCCCCCCTGCCGAGCGCTCGGGTCAAGCAGCGAGCGCACACGTTCGACCACCTCGTCGAACATCGCCGGGGTGAGGCGGCCCGTCTGGGTGTTCTGCTGGCTGACGTGGAAGCAGCCGGCGAGGAACACCTCGCGCGCCGGGTGTCGCACCACGATGCCGTGCGCGAACTTCGGCAGCGGCCGCGGCCACTCGAGGAAGTCGAGGCACGCGCCCCAGGCGAGGTGGCCGAGCGCGAGGAAGCCGCGCGGGCGCAGCAGCGCGAGCTCGTCACGGAGCCAGGGCTCGCAGCGGCGGATCTCCGCGGGCGTGGGCTTGTTGTCGGGCGGCACGCAGCGCACCGGGCAGGTGATGAAGCAGTCCTTCAGCGCGAGCCCGTCATCGCGCGAGCGACTGGTGGGCTGGCTCGCGAAGCCGGCGCGGTGGAGGCCCGCGTAGAGGAAGTCGCCGCTCCGATCGCCGGTGAAGATGCGGCCGGTGCGGTTGGCGCCGTGCGCGCCGGGGGCGAGGCCGACGATCACCAGCCGCGCCTTCGGATCGCCGAAGCCGGGCACCGGGCGCCCCCAGTAGTCCTCGTCGCGGTACGCGCGGCGCTTCACGCGGGCGACCTCTTCGCGCCACTTCACGAGGCGGCTGCAGTCGCGGCAGCGCACGAGGCGGCGGTGGAGGCTCTCGAGCGTCTTCATCGCGAGGGTCCGAGCTGGAGTCGATCGAGGAGCGCGCGCGCGGCCAGCGCCCGGGCGGGGTCGGCGCCGACGTCGATCACCAGCTCGACCGACGGGTCGCGCACCAGCAGCGACTGGAGGAGCCACGGCTCGGCGTTCGGCTCGACGATCACCCGCGTGCCCACGCCGCACGGGAAGACGTCGCTCGAGAGGCTGAGCAGGCTGGCGACGTGCAGCTCGAGCGTGGGATCTCCCGCGCGCCGCTCCGCGCAGCGCACCGGCAGCAGCACCTGCGGCGAGGCGTGGATCACCCGACGGCCGGGCAGGCTGCGCAAAAGCCCCCAGGTGAGGAGCTCGAGCTCAGCGGGCGGCGTCCAGCCGAGCTCCGCCGGGCGCGCGCGCGCCAGCCGCTCGACGAACCGCTCGTCGAGGGCGCCCGAGAGCTCCACCGCCAGCCGCCGCGCGCCCGGGAGCAGCGCGGCCAGCTCGAGCTCGGGGCAGCGCCCTTCGCACGGCGTGGCGACGGTGACCCAGGCGCCCGCGTGGGGCAGCTTCGCGAAGACCCGCGCGTCGACCGGCCGCAGCGGCGCGCGCAGCCGCACCCACGCCACGTCGAAGCGCGCCACGTTCTCGAGCGTCGAATCGCGCAGGGTGTTGGAGCGCGTCGACAGCCACAGCGTGACGCCGGGCCGCGCGAGCTCGCGCAGGCGATCGGGGTCGAGCTCCTCGCTGGCGCGCACGTGCACCCGGGGCGCCGTGGGCACGAAGTCGGGCGGCGCGCCGCGCGGGAGCGGCCGCTGATCCTGCGCCAGGGCGAGCCCCGCGAGGAGCAGCGCGAGGAGGTTACTGGTTCTTCTCAATCCACTTCGCGAAGGCGTCGTGCTTCGCCGACTCTTCGAGCTCCGCCTGCTCCCAGAGGTCGACGCCGACGGCGATCTGCTGGTTCGCCGCGAGCGTCACGAAGATCTTCTCCCACTCGTCGACCGAGACCTCCTTCGGGCCGGCGACCTCGACGCGCGGGCCCTTCGGCGCGGCCTTCTTGAACGTCTTCGCGATCGCCTTCGAGGGGTTGACGGCGACGGCGCCCTCGACGACGCGGACGATCGACGCCTTGCGGCCCTTGCCCTTGGCCGCCTTGACCAGCGCGTCGGCGTCGATGCGGAAGATGGTGCCGCGCACGCCGGCGACCGCGCGCTCGGTCGACACCTCGAACTTGCCGCCGCCGAGGGCCTTCTTCACCTTGGTCCACAGCGAGCCGGCCTTGAGCATGCCCGAGAAGCCCTTGCGCTCCTGGCCTTCGAAGTCCGCCTCGGTGATCTCGAGGGTGCTGGCCGGGGCGAGCATGATCACGCTGCCGTCGTTGAGCTCGAACTTGAGGTTGCCGGTCTTCACCGCGACGGTGTCACCCAGCTCGATCGCCGAGCCGACCTCGAGCTTCTGGGCCGCGCCGCCCTTCGGGGTGCGGGTGGCCTCGCCTTCCAGCGCGCCCACCTTCCCCACCTCGGCCAGCGCGAGCGACGCGAACAGCGAAACGACGACGACGAGGAGCCGGTTCATGGCGTTTCCCTTCACTTGGACGAGATGAGCGTGACCGTCATCATCACGCGGGTTCCGTCGGTCTCGAGGATGGTGTCCCACGGCAGGTAGCCCGCCTTTCTCACCTGCACCCGCCGCACGCCCTTCTGCAGCGTCAGCCCCTTCGGCTCACCGCGGAAGTCGTCGCAGCTGCCCTGGGGCACGCCGTCGAGCACCACCTCGGCGTCCGACGGCACGCACTGGAGCACCAGCTCGCTGCGGGTGGTGACGCGAATCGGCGGGAGCTTCGCGCGCTCGAGCGCCACCGCCGGCGACTTCGGCGCACAGGCCGAGAGCGAGAGCCCGACGGCGGCGAGGAGCCGGTTCACTTCCCGACCTTGACCTCGAGCCCGGTGCCGGTGACGGACACCACCTCGATCTTCTTCTTCTTGAAGGTCGAGGCCTCGACGAGCTCCGCGAGGTCCTGCGACGAGCCGAGGAAGGTGATGCGGTACACGGCCTTGCCGCCGCTGAAGGAGTCCTGGATCGCCTCCTTCATGCCCTTGATCGCCTCGAGCGACTTCTTGAAGTCCTTGGCCGCGCCGAAGTTCTCGAGGCCGCCCACCGCGATCTCGAGGCGCGAGCCGTTGACCAGCTCGTTGCGGAAGTACTCGAGGATCGCCTTGCGCACCTGGGCGTTGATCTCGTCCTTGCGGTTCTTCGCCAGCTCGAGCGCGGTGCGCTCGTACGAGACCATCGACTTCTGCACGCCCTGCCCGACGTTCTTGAAGCTGAAGTTGTTCGAGAGCTTGGCGATCTGCGAGCCCGACCGCGTGGCGAAGACCGAGAGATCGTACTCGCCCGAGACGAGGAACAGGCTCTTGTCGACCATCGCGCCGGTGTGCTGCCCGCCGCCGTCGAGATCACTGAACGACTGCTGGCGGAACGTCGCGGTGCCGTAGACGATGAAGTCGGCCTTGCTCAGGTCGCCGATCTCCTTCGCCTCGCCCTGCTGGAGCACCACGCCCGGCGCGATGCGGACCTTGCCCGACGCGAAGGCGGGATCCTTCACGTCGTAGCCGTCGCCGGTGAAGGCCTCGGTGAGCACCGTCGAGAAGGTGTTGCTGTTGATCACCGCCTTGCCGTCGGCCTGGAGCGTCGACTCCTGGACGAGGATCACCACCTTGGGGCGCCCGATGCGCTTGACCAGATCGCGCGCGGCGACGATGTCCTTCTCGAGCGACTCGGTGATGACGTCGGCCTTCACCTTCACCGTCATCACGCCCTTCTCGGCCTTCTTCTCGAGCACGTCGAACTTCTTCACGTAGCCCGAGGTGTTGGCGAAGACCTGATCGCGCACGAGCTGGTTGTTCACCACCACGGTGTCGGCGTCGATGCGCACGCCGGCCGCCTGCTCGATGGCGTTGCGCAGCGCGAGCTGCCTGGCGTCTTCGAAGGCCTTCACCTCGTCCTTGTTGACGATGGCGGCCTCCCCGACGCCTTCCTTCGTGACGATGGTGGCCTGCGCGAACGTCACGAGGGCCAGGGCGAGCGATGCGAGCGTCAGCTTGAGCGTGTTCATGGGTGTGGGGCTCTCGGGCTCAGTTGAGGACGATGACGACCTTGCCTTCGGCAAGGAAGCTCGTGTTCAGCGCGGCGAGCTTCTTCGCGTCTTCAGCGGCGAGCTGGAGGTCGGCGCCCGAGGCCTTCGCCGCCTTGAGCACCAGCGGCTTCTCCCCGGCCTTCAGCGACTTGTTCGCGTCCTCGAGGCTGGCGACGTACGCCGCCACGCCCGACTGCTTGCGCGCCTCGCTCGAGAGCGAGTCGATGGAGTACAGCGGCTTGCCGCCGTCATCGAGCACCCGCGGCATGAGTGACGGCGTCACCTTGAGGCCGCGCGCGTCGATCACCAGGCCGGTGGTGTTCTTCTCGCCCTCGGGCTTGCCGACGGCGAGCAGCTGCGTGGCGTCGGGATCGACCACGTCGGTGAGCAGCGCGAGGGGCACCTCGATCTCGACCTCGACGCCGCTGTCCGAGAAGTACCGCTTGTTGACGATCTTGTAGCCGCGCACGAGCCCCTCGACGCGGGTGCGGATCTCGTCCTTCTCCATGAGATCGCCCATCTTCTTCGAGCCGTCGACCGAGATGCCCTTCACCTGCGCGAGGAGGTTTCGCAGCGCGTCGGCGAGGGCGGCCCGCTCCGCGCCGAGGCGCGCCTGCGCGGGGTTCTGCGCCTTGAGATCCGGAGCGCCCGCGCCCGTCGCGCGCACCACCTGACCGGCCCAGTTGACCCCGGGCTGGGGCTTCGGCTCCGCCTTCGCGTCCTTGCCCTGGGCGAAGACGCCAAGAGGTACTGCCAGCACCACAGCCCACAGGATCCGCTTCATTTGGGAGGCCCCCGGAAGAAGGAAGAAACCAGCGACCAATCTACGGTCGCCCTTCGGAGACCTTCAACACCGAATGCAGCGGTGGGTTTTCCGCAGGTCAGGCGTCAGTGCGCGAGCAGAACTGCTCGATGAGCCGGCGGTGCCGATCGGTGAGCAGGGTGAAACGGACACCGGAGCCCTCCTCGCGGTTGTCGAGGTCGGCCCACTCACGCACCACCTCGCCCTCCGCGTAGATGACTTCCTCGGAGCCGGGGAGCTGGAACTGCAGCCCGACGCGCTTGCCCGCCATGTCGGGCTCGATGAGGTGCGCCAACCCCACACCTTCGCGCGAAATGTCCGAGGTGCGCGCCATGTACGGGACGCCGGCCACGTACTTGTTCAGGTAGATGTCGAGGGCGACCCGAGGCTGCTTCCGCTTGTTGCTCATGCGCTCCGCTCCTTGTGGGAAGCCGCTGCAGTCCTGCAGCGAGCTGTTGCGAAGCGTAGAGGCCTGATCGGGACCGTCAAAAAATCGCGCCGCGCCGGCCGCGAACTTGACGTCAGGGGCCGGTGAACTGCTCCACGTCGGAGATCACGGTGACGGGGCCGAAGGCGGACAGATCGCCGATCTTCTCGGGTGGGCCGAGCACGACGATCTGCAGCCCCTGCCCGAGCTGCTTCGCGGCGGCCGCGGCGGTCGGCGCGTCGACCGCGGCCAGGTGCGCGCGCCACGTGGCGAGGTAGTCCTTCGGGTAGCCGACGAGGTCGAGCGTCGCGCGCTCGAGGGCGATCTTCGCCGCGCTGTCGAAGCGGAAGGCGAAGGCGTTGAGCGCCATGTCCTTCGCGGTGGTCAGCTCGGCCGCCGACGGAGGCTCGGTGGCCGCGACGCCCGAGAGGATCTTCGTCGCCAGCTCGAGGGCCGCGCCGACCTGCTCCGGCCGCGTGTCGAAGCCCGCCGTGAAGAGGCCGGTGGTGGGCCCGGCGCCGATCGAGCTCCACGCCGAGTAGGCGAGGCCCCGCTCGTCGCGGATCTGCCGGTAGAGGCGGCCCACGCCGAAGCTGCCCAGCGCGGTGTTCACCAGCCGGAGCGGGAACTCCTTCGGCGTCGCGCGGCGGAAGCCCCACGTGCCGATGCGGACCTTCGCCTGCGCCACCTTGCGCGGCACGAGGATCACCCGCGTCGCGAGTGGCGGGGGCGGGTCCCACGCGCGCGACTTCGGTGTGCCGCCGCGCCAGGCGCCGAAGTGCGTGGCGAGCGCCGCGAGCACCTCATCCCGCCGCACGTCGCCGGTGATCACCAGCCGCGCGCCGCCGGGCCCCCAGTTCGCCGCGAAGAAGCTCCGCAGATCGGCCGCGGTGATCGCCTCGAGCGTCGCCACCGTCGGCTCGCGCCCGAGGATCGAGGTGGGCCCGAAGACCGCCTTGGCGAGCGCGCGGTCGGCGACCGCGTCGGGACGATCTTCTCGCCGCCGCACGCCCTCGACGAAGCGCGCGCGGGTGATGGCCAGGCGCTTCTCGTCGAAGCGGGGGCGCTGCACCACGTCGGCGAAGATCGGGAGCATCGCAGCGAGCTCGCGCGCGCGGACCGAGAGGCTGACGGTGGAGAACTCCTCTGAAGCCCCCGCGGACAGGTCGGCCGCGGCGAACTCGAGGCGCTCGTCGAGGGCGGCCGGCTCGAGCGCCCCTGCCCCGCCCTCCCGCAGCATGCTCGCCACGAGCGCCGCGAGGCCGAGCTTCGCGGAGGGATCTTCGGCCGACCCCGCCGGCACCAGCGCGCGCAGCGTGACCAGCGGCGTGGAGTGATCCTCGAGCAGGTAGACCGTCACGCCGTTGGGGAGCGTGGTGATCTCCGGCTCGCGGATCGTGAAGTCGAGGGGCGGCGGCGTCAGCGTGGCCGGGTCGACGTCGAGCGCCGGCGGGAGCTGCCGCTGCGCCGTCTTCGTGGGGCTCGACTCGAGGTGCGCCACGGCGGCCGAGGGCGACTTCGGCCCCGCGCACGCGACGAGGGAGAGGCTCAGCAGCAGGCTCGAGCGCTTCATGGCCGCACCACCGTCACCACCACCGAGTTCTCACGGGTGAACGACCGCTTCGCCATCGCCTGCACCTCGGCCGCGGAGATCGACTCGATCACCTTCGGCAGCTCGAGCGGATACCGCCAGTCGTCGAACAGCGCCTGCGCGCGCGACAGGGCGCCCGCGATGCCCGCGTTGGCCTCCAGCGCGCGAGCCTGGTTGGTGGTCACGCGGTTACGCACCTTCTGGAGCTCGTCGTCCTTCACCGACTCCGCGCCCAGCCGGCGGAGCTCGTCCCACGTCGCGCGCTCGACCTGCTCGAAGCTGACGCCCGCGAGCGGGGTCACCGCGATGATGAAGAGGTTGTCGAGCCGACTGCCGGGGCCGGTGAAGACCGAGACCGACTGGGCCAGCCGGTCCTGGAAGACGAGGCGCTGCTTGAGGCGACCGGTGTTCCCTTCCCCGAGCAGCACCGCGAGCACGTCGAAGATCGCGTCGTCGCGCGAGGGCGGCGCAGGCTTGCGGAACGCGAGGTAGAGCCGTGGCGCGGCGTCGAAGGTGAGCTGGCTGCGCCGCTGCGCGCGCGACGGTGGCTCGGTGAACCCGGGGCCGGGCGGCCTCGGCGCGAGCGGCAGCTGCCCGAAGGTCTGCTCGAGCAGCGGGCGGAGCTCACGCGCCGAGACGTCGCCCACCACGCAGCCCACCGCGTTCGACGCGACGTAGTGGCGATCGAAGAAGGCGCGCGCTTCCGAGAGCGGCATCGCCTGCAGATCGCCCGCGTAGCCGACCGTCGGCCACCGGTACGGGCTCGAGACGAAGGCGAGCTGCATCAGCTCCTCGTACGCCGCGCCGGCGGGGTTGGTCTCGATGCTGCGCAGCCGCTCCTCCTGGACCACGGAGCGCTCGGTGTAGAAGTCGCGCAGCACCGGTGCGGCGAAGCGCTGGGCCTCGACGGTCAGCCACAGCGCGAGCCGGTTCTTCGGCAGGCTCACGAAGTACGAGGTGAGATCCTTGTCGGTCGTCGCGTTGAGGCCCACGCCGCCGTTCACCTGGTACAGCCGCGCCAGCGCGTTCTCGTCGAAGAGCAGCGCGTGCCTGCGCTCGAGGGTGGCCAGCTCGTCCGCGAGGGCGCGCGCCTCTGGCGAGTTCTCCCTGCCAGCGCGCTTCAGGCTCGCGAGCGCATCGCCCACCCGCTGCACCTGCTCGAGCAGCGGCTGCTCGGCGGCCCAGTCCTTCGCGCCCAGCCGTGGCGTGCCCTTGAACGCCATGTGCTCGAAGAGGTGCGCCAGGCCCGTCGCGCCGGGCGTCTCGTCCGCACCGCCCACGCGCACCCGGATCATCCCGGTGAAGACCGGCGCGTCGTGGCGCTCGACGATGAGCCAGGTCATGCCGTTGGCGAGCCGGAGCTCCTGCACCTGATCGGCGAGGCCCTCCGCGCGCGCCGCCAGGGTCACGAAGGCGATCGCGATCGGGATCATCCGCATGGGGCGGATCTAGTTGCAGGGCACCTCGACCGCCACCAGCCCGGTCGACTGCGGGATCTGCGCGCGGAGCGTGCCCGGCTGCCCCCGCCCCTTCTTCTTCGGCGGACAGACGAACTTCACCACCAGCTCGCCCGCCGCGCGCTCGATCGTCGCGTCGGGCTCGAGCGCCTGGCCGTCGATGGTGAGCGTCGCCCCCTTCGGCGCGCGCACCTGCACGCGAACGAGCTCCGAGCGCGGGGCCGGCTCGGTGGGTGTCGCGCGCCGCTTCGGCGCCTCCTTCGGCTCCGGCGTCGACGGCCAGAGCAGCACCGCGAGCAGCAGGGCCACGACCAGCGCAGCGCCGCCGAAGATCAGCGCGAAGACCTTCTGGCTGCTCGACCGCCGGCCCGAGACGGAGAACTCCTGCGCCTGATCGACGGTGTCGATGAGATCGTCGGGGTCGCGCGGGGCCGGCCGGCGGATGGGTTGTGGAGGCCCGCGGCGCGGCGGCGCCCGGGTCGACGGCGGCGGCGGCGACGGCTCGCTCGGCTCCGAGGGTTCGGGGTCTTCGATCGGGTCGAGAGAGCCCAGCGTCACGTTGCCCGCGCTGACGATCGAGTCGGCGGACACCTCGGGGATCGAGTCTGACGAGGGGATCGGCGGTCCCGGCCTCGGCGCCGGGCGGATCGGCGGTCGGCTGGAGGGGATCAGCGCTGCGGGCTGCGGCGCAGCGGGCGTGATCTCCACCAGCGACTCACCGAGCATCGTCGGCACCAGCGGAGGGAACACCTCGCCCACCCGAACGTTGCGCGCCCCGGAGGTCGACACGGCGGTCTGCGGGACGTCTTCGTCGAGCTCGAGAGTGCCGACGAAGTCGCGGCGCGGCGCGGCCACGAGCGGTGGCGTCTTCGGCATCGGCGCGGTCGTCTCGGGCTCCCAGGGGTTCGCCGGGGCCGGGCGCGCGCGCGCCGCAGGGCGATCGTTCTTCGTGGGGCCGGTCGGCGGCGCGTCGATCTCCCCGGTCTCGCGGCGGCCCTCGGGAACCAGCCGCGCCGCGACGCGAGGGCTCGACAGCGGCACCGTGCGCTCGTCGTCGAGGTTCGCGAAGGGGCTGTCGTCGCGCTGCGTGCTGGTGTCGGTGCGGCTCTCGGCGCGCGGTGCGGCCTTCTTCGACTGCGCGTTCGGGGGGATGTAGAGGCTCGTGCGCTCGCTGTCGTCGCCGAAGAGCCGCGAGACGTACTCGGCGGCGTCGTCGCGCGTGGTCGGGGCCTCGGCGTGGATGAAGTCCTCGAGCGCGGCGCGGAGCTCGTCGGCGGACTGGTAGCGCCGGCTCCGCTCCTTCGCGAGGCACTTGAGGATGATCCTCGAGAGCGTCGCCGGGTACCCCTTGCGGATCGCCACGGGAGGATCGGGATCCTCCATGCGGATGGCGTAGATCACCGCCTCGGTCGAGGTCCGGTAGAAGGGGCTCTGGCCGGTCGTCAGCTCGTAGAGCAGCGTGCCCACCGCGAAGAGATCCATGCGGTGATCGAGCGGCTCGGTCGTGAGCTGCTCGGGCGCGAGGTAGAGGAACTTCCCCTTGATGACGCCGGGCTTCGAGCGGCTCATCCACGCCGTGGCCTTGGCGATGCCGAAGTCGACCAGCTTCACGTCGCCGCGGAAGCTGATCATCACGTTCTGCGGGCTCACGTCGCGGTGGATGATGCCCAGCGGCGCGCCAGAGGCGTCCTTCGCCATGTGCGCGTGGTGGAGCCCCTCGCACAGCCGCGCGACGAACCACGCCGCGACGCCCGGCGGCATCACCTCGCCCTTCTCCTGCTCCTTCTGGAGCAGCCGGCGGAGATCCACGCCATCGACCCACTCCATGGCGATGAAGGTCGACCCGTCGAGGTGCCCCAGCTCGTACAGCTCGACGATGTTCGGGTGGTGCAGCGAGGCCGCGATGCGCGCCTCGTCGAGGAACATGCGGACGAACTCCGCCTCCTCGGCGAGGTACGGGAGGATGCGCTTGAGCACCACCATGCGCTCGGTGCGCGTGTCCTTCGCGAGGAACAGCTCCGCCATGCCGCCGACCGCGAGACGCTTGAGCAGCAGGTACGATCCAAAGGGGACCGCGCTCTGGGGGCCGGACGTGGAGATGGGGTGCGCCCTCAATACGAGTAGAAGCCCTCGCCGGACTTCTTCCCCAGCTTACCCGCTCGGACCATCTTCTTGAGCAGCTGCGGGGGCCGGAAGGTCGGACTTCCCGTTTCGGCGAAGAGGTACTCGGCGATCGCCAGGCGGACGTCGAGGCCGACCAGGTCGCCCAGCTCGAGCGGCCCCATCGGGTGGCCGTAGCCGAGCTTCATCGCGCGGTCGATGTCGGCGGCGCTCGCCACGCCCTCCTCGAGCATGCGGATCGCCTCGAGCCCCAGCGCCACGCCCAACCGCGACGACGCGAAGCCTGGCGAGTCCTTCACGACGATCAGCTCCTTCTTGATCGCCGCGCCGTAGGCCCTCACCGCCTCGAGCGTCTCGTCGCTCGTCTGGAAGGCGCGCACCACCTCCAGCAGCTTCATGAGGTGCACGGGGTTGAAGAAGTGGAGCCCGACCACCCGGCCCGGGTGCGTCGCCGCCGCGGCGATCTCCGTCAGCGAGAGCGAGCTGGTGTTCGACGCGAAGATGGTGCTCGCCGGGCAGATCGACGAGAGCCGCTGGAAGAGGTCCTGCTTGAGGGCCAGCTTCTCGGGCGCGGCCTCGATCACCAGCTGACAGCCGGCGAGCGCGTCGAGGCGATCGGTGCAGGTGATGCGCGCGAGCGCCGCGTCGCGGTCGGCGGCGGCCACCTTGCCCTTCTCGACGCCGACGTCGAGGTTCTTCTGGATCTTCGCGCGCCCCGCCTCGGCGGCGGTCTGCGAGACGTCGTAGAGCTGCACCTGGTAGCCGGCGAGCGCGGAGACGTGGGCGATCCCGTGGCCCATGGTGCCCGCGCCGATGACGCCGATCGTGCTGATGGTTCGACTCGAAGTCATGAGCGCCCGAATCAACCCCAGACCGCCCACGGAGGCCACCTGTTCGACACGCCGGGAGGTATGGTGCGCGCCGCCATGATGTCCGGTCTCGTGCTCGCCCTGCTGCTCACCGCCGACGACGGCGGTGCCGCACCCGCGTCCTCGGCCTTCCGCCCCAACCTGCTCCGCGGCGCCGACGTGAAGCGCGCCGACGGGGCGCCGATGGCGGCCCAGCTCGCCGACGGGGTGGCGTCGACCGACGGCGACGTGTGGGACAACCCGCGCGCGGCGATCCTCAAGGCGGGGGGGACCATCGAGTGGCAGCTCGACGCCGTCGAGCCCATCGGCGCGCTCCGCATTCAGGCCGACAACAACGACCGCTACCTCGTCAGCGGCAGCGTCGACGGCGCCAACTGGTACGTGATCTGGATCGCCCAGCCCGTCGACCTGCCCGGCGTGCAGACCCGAACCTCGCCCGAGCTCCGCGCGCAGGCACGCTTCCTCCGCCTGACGGCCGAGGGCGGCGACTCGATGTACTCCATCACCGAGCTCGAGGCCTTCGACAGCATGGCCGCGCTCCAGGCCGCCCAGCTCGCGCGCATCGCGCCGCCTCCGCCTCCTCCGCCGCCGCCCGCGCCGCCGTTCGACACCGGGTTCCTCGTGGTGCTCAGCGTGACGGGCGCCGCGGTGTACTACTTCGTGTGGGCGAAGCGCCGCGCGAGCGCTCCGTCGGAGCCGCCTCCCGCGAGCTGACCTTCACTTGCGCTTCGCCAGGAAGGCCTCCATCCGCTCGCGCTTGTCCGGCGAGTCGAAGAGGAGGCCCTGCCCGACCCACTCGAGCGGCGCGCCGTGGATCCTCGCGCCCGCATTCAGCGAGACCTTCGCCACCTGCACCGCGAGCGGCGCGTTGGCGGCGATCAGCCGCGCGAGACGCAGCGCCTCGGCCTTCGCGTCGGTGTCGACGATCGACTCGAAGAGCCCCCAGCTCGAGGCCTCGGCGACGTCGACGATGCGCCCGGTGTAGATGAGCTCCTTCGCGCGGCCGAGCCCCACGAGCCGCGGCAACCGCCACGTCCCACCCGCGCTGGGGAAGATGCCGAGCGTCACCTCAGGCATGCCGATCTTCGCGCTCTTCGAGGCGACGCGCAGATCGCACGCCAGCGCCAGCTCCAGCCCGCCACCGAGCGCGTAGCCGTCGATGGCGGCGATGGTCGGTCGCGGGAAGTCCTCGAGCTGCTGGAACATGCGCGCGGTCCACGCGTGGAAGGCCTGCACGTGCGTGCGCTGCGCGAGCTCGGCGATGTCGGCGCCCGCGGCGAACGCCTTGCCCCCGGCGCCAGAGACGATCACCACGCGCACGTCGTCACGCACGGCCCACTCGTCGAGCGTGCGGCTGATCTGGTCGGCCACGTCGCGGTTGATGGCGTTGCGCACCTCGGGCCGGTTGAGCTCGAGCGAGGCGATTCCGTCGGTCACGCTGGTGAGGATCATCGGGTGGCTCCAGGGGCGAAAACGACTCGCGACGCGGCACCCGGAGGTACGCGCGTCGCGAGGGGCTGCGATCGGCTGTCAGCGGTTACTGGAGCTGATCGGCGCAGTCCGTCGGGTAGAGCACGTTGGTGTAGCCGATCGAGCCGGCGTCGACGCCCGGGACGATGCCGCGGTTCTTGAAGCACTGCGAGTCGGTGCCGCCGTCAGCGCACGCCGCGTGCGAGTAGCTGTCCCACACACCGATGATGCCGTTGGGGAAGGTCACCGTGCCGCCGTCGAGCGCGATGGCGCGCAGGTCACAGTGCGAGACGCCGCCGTCCTCGAGACGCGCGCCCTCGAAGACGCGGAAGTTGTTGACCAGCACGCCGTTCGACAGCTCATAGCCGAAGTAGCGATCGTCGTTGGGGATCGCCGAGAGACGCTTGAGGGCCATGGGGGTCGGGTTGGCGAGGGTCAGCGGACCGGCGATCTTGATGCGCGAGCCAGCGTACGCAGGCTCGGCCTTCACGGCGCCACCACCACCGAAGGTGATCGGCACGTCGATCGGGTTGGGGATCACCATCGAGCCCGTCTTCTCGATGAGCAGCGGGCGGCAGGCGGGCATCGAGCCCGTCTCGCACACCGACGGACGCATGCCCGACGGGAGGAAGTCGTACTCCGACTTGATCATCACGCGGAACGCGGTGCGGTCATCGAAGGCCGACTCGAAGCCGATCATGCCCTTGATGTGGACCACGTCACCGACCTGCGGGAAGTAGTCGGGACCCGAGGTGGTGCCGACGCCGTCGCAGCGGAACTTGTCGACGTAGACGCCCTGCTGCGGGTTGTTGGGATCGGCGAGCCAGAAGTTGGCGTTGACGCCCTTGGTCGTCGTGCCCGTGCAGTTCGCGCCCGTCGAGTTGGAGCGCGCAGCGAAGGAGACCGCGACCACGACCGCGCCGTCGATGTCGACCTCCGCCGGGAACGTCGCGGCACGCGCCGCGGCGATCGTCGTGGCAGGGCCGGTCGAACCGCCGCCACCACCCGTCGAGCCACCGCCACCGCCGGTCGTCATGCCGCCGCCGCCGCCCGTCGAGCCACCGCCACCGCCGGTGCTGCCACCGCCGCCGCCCGTCGAGCCGCCGCCACCACCGCCGCCGATTCCGCCGCCCGTCACCGGGCAGGTGATCCCGACGCAGCCCGCGTCAGGCGTTCCCATCGGGCGGCCGCAGCCGACCGCAAAGACCAGCGCCGCACCCATCACTGCATGAAGAGACTTCATCGATTGGCTCCTGTGGATTTCAGCGCCCCACGCTCCTAAACGGGGGCTCCGGCCGACGTGTTCGGCTCGTGTACACGACGGTCCCCACCCCGGCAAGCCACGGAGTCGTCACCTTGAGAGCCATCGCCTTCCGGACCCACGGAGG
Organism: Myxococcota bacterium; assembly: GCA_049322495.1. Taxonomy (GTDB): domain Bacteria; phylum Myxococcota; class Myxococcia; order Myxococcales; family Myxococcaceae; genus Archangium_A. Next base: position 23,798 of record JBMORD010000287.1, read on the forward strand.
TCCTGAAGTCCTCGAACAGTTGGAGTTGCCCACGCCCCAACCCGGCGCGAAAGACGTGCGCGTCAAGGTGAAGGCGGTCGCGCTCAACCACCTCGATCTCTGGGTCAGAAAGGGCTGGCCGGGGCTGAAGCTCGCGCTGCCCCACGTGCTCGGCAGCGACATCGCCGGCGTCGTCGACGCGGTTGGTGCCGAGGTCTCGGATTTGGCGGTGGGCACCGAGGTCCTGGTCAACCCAGGGCTCTCGTGCGGCGCGTGCGAGAAGTGCCTCTCGGGCGACGACGTGCTGTGCCGCCGCTACCAGATCGTCGGTGAAGACGTCGCGGGCGGCTACGCCGAGTACGTCTGCGTGCCGCGGCAGAACATCCTCCCCAAGCCGAAGCGGCTCTCCTTCGAAGAAGCGGCGTGCCTCCCGCTCACGTTCCTCACGGCGTGGCACATGCTCTTCGCGCGCGCGCAGCTGAAGGCCGGCGAGACGGTGCTGATCCACGCTGCGGGCTCGGGCGTGGGGAGCGCGGCCGTGCAGCTCGCGAAGCTCGCGGGCGCGACGGTGATCGCCACCGCCTCGACGCCGGTGAAGCTCGAGAAGGCGAAGGCGCTCGGCGCCGATCACCTCATCAACTACGCCGAGCAGGACTTCCTCGACGAGGTGAAGAAGCTCACCAACCGCCGCCTGGTGGACGTGGTGTTCGAGCACGTCGGCGCCTCGACGTGGGACAAGTCGATCGCCTGCCTGCCGAAGGGTGGCCGTCTCGTCACCTGCGGCGCGACCTCGGGCGCCGAGGTGCAGCTCGATCTGCGCACGCTCTTCTACAAGTCGATCTCGCTGCTCGGCTCGACCATGGGCAGCAAGAGCGAGCTGTTCCGCATTCTCGAGCTGGTGGAGCGCGGCCGCCTGGTGCCGGTGCTCGATCGCGTGCTCCCGCTCGAGCGCGCGGCGGAGGCGCACGGCCTGCTCGCCGATCGCAAGACCTTCGGCAACGTGGTGCTCACGCCATGAGCGCGTGCTTCGTCGTCGAGGCGGTGCGCACGCCGATCGGCAAGCTGCGCGGCGCCCTCAAGGACGCGCGCCCCGACGATCTGCTGGGGCTGGTGATCCGCGAGGCGCTGACGCGCGCCGGCCTCGAGGGCGCTCGCGTCGATGAGGTCTACGCCGGCTGCGCCAACCAGGCCGGCGAGGACAACCGCAACGTGGCGCGCATGGCGACGCTGATCGCCGGGCTGCCGTACGAGGTGCCGGCGGCGACGGTGAACCGGCTGTGCGGCAGCGGGCTCGAGGCGCTGATCCAGGGGGCGCGACAGATCCGCCTCGGGGAGGCCGACGTGGTGATCGCCGGCGGCGTGGAGTCGATGACGCGCGCGCCCTGGAGCACCCCCAAGCCGACGGAGGCCTTTCCCGGCGGGAAGCTCGAGTCGTGGGACACGTCGCTCGGCTGGCGCTACCCGAACCCGAAGCTCGCCGCGCGCTTCCCGCTCGAGCAGATGGGCGAGACGGCAGAGAACGTCGCCGAGCGGCTGAAGATCGCCCGGGAAGACCAGGACCGCTTCGCCCTCGCCTCGCACCAGAAGGCGGTCGCGGCGCAGCGCTCGGGCGCCTTCGACGCCGAGCTGGTGAAGGTCGAGCTGCCGCAGAAGAAGGGCCCGCCGACGATCGTCGCGACCGACGAACAGCCGCGCGGCGACTCGACGCTCGAGAAGCTCGCGACGCTGAAGCCTGCGTTTCGCGACGGCGGCACGGTGACCGCCGGCAACTCGTCGACGCTCAACGACGGCGCCGCCGCGGTGGTGCTGATGAGCGAGCGCGCTCTGAGGGCCTGGGGCAGGCCCCCGCTCGCCCGCTTCGTGTCGAGCGCGACCGCGGGCGTCGACCCGCGGGAGATGGGGCTGGGACCGGTGCCCGCGACGCGCCGAGCCCTCGAGCGCGCCGGGTGGAAGCTCTCGGAGCTCGACCTCATCGAGCTCAACGAGGCCTTCGCCGCGCAGGCGCTGGGCTGCCTCCGCGAGCTCTCGCTGGACGAGGCGCGCGTCAACGTCAACGGCGGCGCCATCGCCCTCGGCCACCCGCTGGGGATGAGCGGGGCGCGCATCGTGGCCACCCTGCTCCACGCGATGCGCGCGCGGAGCGCACGGCGCGGCCTCGCGACGATGTGCATCGGCGTCGGTCAGGGCATCGCCGCCACCTTCGAGGCACCATGACGCACGTCTACCTCCAGGGGCTCCGGGCGCCGCTCCACATCTCGCACCGCGGCGGCGCGGCGCTGTACCCGGAGAACACCATGTTCGCCTTCGAGCAGGCGGTGCGGGTGCATCGCACCGACATGCTCGAGCTCGACGTGCACGCCTCGGCCGACGGGCGCGTCGTGGTGGCGCACGACGACACGCTCGAGCGGTGCACCGACGGCGCCGGCCCGCTCGCTGCCCATCGGTGGGACGAGCTGGCGAAGCTCGACGCCGGCTACCACTTCCGTGACTTCCGCGGCCGCGGCATCGGGCTGCCGCTGTTCGAGGCGGTGCTCGACGCCTTCCCCACCCTGCGGATCAACGTCGAGGTGAAGGCGGAGCGCGCGATCGAGCCCTTCGTGGCACTGCTGAAGCGGCGTGACGAGCTGGCGCGGCTGTGCATCGGCAGCGAGCACGACACGATCGCCGCGCAGCTCGCGGCGCGGCTCCCCGGGGCGTGCCTCTTCTACCCGCGCGACGCCCTGGCGGCCTTCGTGCTGCCCACGAAGGCCGGCGAGCCGCCGGACGATGACGGGCGCTTCACCGTGCTCGACATGCCGCTCCACTGGGAAGGCGTGCGGCTGTTCGACGCCGAGCTGGCGAAGATCGCCGCGGCCCACGGCAAGTGGATCAACGTGTGGACCGTCGACGAGGAGGCCGACATGCGCCAGGCGATCGCCGATGGCGTGGGTGGGATCATGACCGATCGGCCCGACGTGCTCCGGCGGGTGCTGGGCTGAGCCTCACGCCAGCGCGCGCACCACGACCTCGCGCGCCCGCGGGGCCGCCGGCAGCCCGAGCGCTTCGCGGATCGCCTGCACCAGCGCGCCGGGCGCGAACGGCTTCTGCAGGAAGCGCGCGCCCTCGTCGATGAGCCGCATCGTGCCCTGAGGATCCGGCGCGAAGCCGGACACCATCACCACCTGCAGCCCGGGGAAGCGATCGATCAGCCGCTTCGCGAGCCACACCCCGTCGCGCCCGGGCAGCATCACGTCGGTGACCAGCACCGGGAGCGCTGACAGCGTCAGCGCCATCGCGAGCGCCTGGTCGGCGTTGGCCGCGCTGAGCACCTGGAAGCCCTCCTGGGAGATCAGGCGAACCATCAGGGCGCGCACGTCGGCGTCATCATCGACGACCAGCACCGTCGCGTCGCTCGGCCGGGCGATGGCCCGCGCGCGCACCTCGGGCACCGTCGGCGCCGCCGCCCCCACCGCCCTCGGGATGACGACGCGGAACTGCGTGCCGCGCCCGTCTTCCGACTCCACCTCGATCGTGCCCCCGAGCCCCTTCACCACGCCGAAGACGGTGGCCAGCCCCAGACCGGTGCCGATGCCCGGCGGCTTCGTCGTGTAGAACGGCTCGAAGAGGTGTGCTCGCGCTTCGGCCGACATCCCGCTGCCGTCGTCCTTGAAGATCAGCTGCACCGCGTCGCCGATCGGCGCTGACGACACGTTGCTCGCGGCGATGAGGAACGTGCCTCCGTGCGGCATCGCGTCGCGCGCGTTCGCCGCGAGGTTCATCACGATCTGATCGAGCTGCGACGGGCCGCAGGAGATCGGCCACAGCCCGTCGGCGATCTCGACCTCCACGCGGACGGCCTCACCGAGCAGGCGCCGCGAGAGCTCCGCCGCCTTGCGGAGCAGCGGCTCGACCTCCACCCGCGCCGGCAGCACGACGTCACGGCGGCTGAACGCGAGCAGCTGCGCCGTCAGGCCGCTCGCGCGCGAGACCGCCTCCTGCACGTCGTGGAGATCGGCGCGCGCCCCCGACTCCGCGGGGATCGCCTGGAGCGCGAGCGTGGTGCAGGTGCGGATCACCGAGAGCAGGTTGTTGAAGTCGTGCGCGATGCTGCCCGCGAACCGGCCCAGCGCCTCCATCTTGCGCGCCTGCTCGAGCTCGGCGCTCATCACGCGCTCCGCGGTCACGTCGCGGGCGACGCAGAGGAGCACCTGGCGCTCGGGGATGGCGGAGATCGCGCAGTCGAAGCGCCCGACGCTGCCGTCCCGCCGCGTGCGCCGGACCTCTTCCCGCCCGGCCTGACCGGTGCGCGCCCTCGTCAGCAGCCCCTCGAGGAGCCGTCGGTCGACCTCATCGGAGAAGATCGCCGCGACCGGCTGCCCCACCGGCGCGACGCCGAGCACCCGCTCGAAGGACGGGCTGGCCCAGGTGACGTTGCCCTGCTCGTCGACCAGCGCCACGAGCTCCGCCGAGTTCTCGGCGACCAGGCGAAAGCGCGCCTCGAGCTCTGCGGTGCGCGACTGCTGCTCGGCGGCCTCGCGGATCAGCCTCGCGAAGGACCGGGTCTCGAGCGCGACGATCACCGCGATCAGCACCACGAGGACCACCGAGCCGCCGAGCGTCAGCGCCGGAGGCGTCGGCTCGAGTTGCAGCCCCGACGCCACGACGACGATCAGCAGCGTCGAGCCCACGGCGAACGCCAGCGCCGCGCGCAGCCAGCGTCCCTGCAGCGTCACCATCGCGATCACCACCCCGAGCGTGCCGTACAGCGCCGCCGCGCCGAGCTGCCGGGTGAGGACGATGGTGACCACCGAACCGACGCAGGGGATCGCCGTCAGCCACAGGCCCGCCAGGCCACCGTGCCCGCGACGCGCGAGCAGCGCTCCGACGGCAGAGAGAGCCCCGAGCGCGCCGAGGAGCGAGGCCATGTGCAGCCGCTGCACGCCCTCACGCACCACGAGCGTCTGGAGGATCAGCGGCAGCGCGAAGGCCGTCATCACCAGCCCGAGCAGCACACTGGTGCGCTGGCGCCGGAGCGCGTCGGCCGAACGAACCTGTTTGTAGAAGCTGGTGGCCCCCCCACCAGCCGCCTGCGACGGCAGCATGGAGAGGAGTTCAGCACCGCGACACTCAGCGCCTCAAGGTCCCAGCACCCATTCGAGATAGGGAGGGTGACCCTCGACCACCTCGAGGCGCAGCAGCTCGGGGACGGTGTAGGGGTGAAGCGCAGTCACACGTGCACGCAGGGCCTCGAACCGCTCCGCCGCGCACTTCATGATCACCAGCACCTCGGCCTCGTCGCACAGCTGGCCCTGCCAGCGGTAGATGCTGCGGATCTTCGGGACGAGGTTGGCGCAGGCGATGAGCCGCTCCTCGACGAGCGTGCGGGCGATCGCCGCGGCCTTCTCTTCATCGGGCGCCGTCATCAGCACGACGGCGACCCCGGTGCTCACAGGCGGACCTCGAAGGCGTGCGTCTGGCCGTCGGTGAGCTTGACGATCACCCGGGCGAGCGCGCCGGCCAGTCGCTCGGGAGCCCCGAGATCGAAGTGGAGTCCCATGTCGCCGGGGCTCGAGGGGAAAGGTCGGTCGGGCTCGTCGCTCCGGTACACCGCGGCCGCGGCGAAGCGGTCCAGCCGATGGGGTTGAACCACCACCTGGACGTTCTTCTTCGAGCGGAAGAGGAGCACCTTGAACTCGCTCCGCTCTTCGACGATCTCGGGGGCGTTGCTGGAGCGCTCGACCGGCAGGGGCACGGGAACGACTCCGGGTGAAACCACTGCTTCGTCCTTCGTCTCTTCGAGGATCGCGCTCTCCGCGGCCTCCATCGCTGCCAGCGCCAGCTTCAGCTCCGGGTCGGCGTCGGCCTGCCGGCGGAGGATCTCGCGCTCGGCGGGCGTCGCGAGCCCGAGATCGAAGCGGAGGAGATCGTCGAAGGAGACGGGCCTCGCGCGCTTCCGGCTGACGACCCGGCTCGGCACCTTGAGATCGTCGGGCAACGAGCCTTTCGCTTCACCTCCGAGCACCTGTACCAGCTGGTCATCTTCGATGCCGGTGCGCTCGGAGTACCACCAGGCGGACGCGCGGAACTCCGTGTCGAGGAGCGCCGCCTCCGCCCGTCGCGTGCCGTTGAGCGCCGTGAAGCTGGCGACGGTCCCGCGACACTGGCGATCGACGGTGGCGACGGCGCTGCGCAGTCGCGTGAGCATCGCCTTCGCGTCGGCCCGGTTCATCGCCTCGAGGGCGACGAGGGCCGATTCGAGCCGGTCGCGCGCCTGGAGATCCTGCATCGCCCATTGCGCCATCGAGCGCCCCGCGTCATCGCTGTCGGGGATCGCCGCCTCGACGGCCTGACTGGCGGCGCGGTTGAGGCGGGCGGCAAAGTCGGCCACCTGCACCCCGTCGGCCCAGGCGCGCAGGCTCTGCTCGGAGATCGCCGTCAGCGGCTTGATGACGAGCTCGCGCGACGCCCCGAGAGTCGCCTTGCGGCGCAAGACGTCTCCCGCGGCCTCCAGCAGCAGCCCCACCACCACCGCGCCGTCGCCCGGTCTCTTCCCCGTCGACAGCTCATGGTGCAGGGCCTCGAGCTCCGACAGGCGGGCGGCGTACTTCTCACGGGACGACGGGTTCATTCAGGACTCCTCCGGCAGGCCCTCGTCGCGCTTGCGCGCTTCGAGGATGTAGAGCTTCAGCCACGCCTGGGCGCGGCTCACACGCTTGTACGAGTTGACGACGGTGATCCCGAGGGCCCTGGCGACCTCCTCGTGATCGTCGAGATCCTGGTGGTGGTACAGATCCCACGCCGCCGCCTCGTTGGGGTGCTCTTCCTTGAGCCGCTCCCAGGCGTTCCAATACTCGCTGTGCGCCTCGGCCTGCTCGGCGTGCGCGCGCGCCTCGGCCATCGAGCGGTTGGCCTCGGGGAGGCTGGTCTCCGGCTCGTCGCCGTCCTCGTTGGCGGCGGTGCCCGGGTCGAGCTCCTCGCGCTGCCGGCGGTACCGGTCGATCGCGCAGTGCTTCACGATGCGCAGGAAGAACGTCTTGGGAGACGCCGCCTTGCCCGGCACCTGCTCCGACACGCCGCGAAACTGATCCAGGCCCTTCGCCATGAACTTGGCGACCGCGTCCTGGAACACCTCGTCGGCGTCGTCGGGCGAGCCCCTCATGAAGGCTCCCTGCACGCGACGGATGACCGTCGTGGAGGCATCACGCCAGCGAAACACGAGCTCCCCGAGGGGACGCTTGTAGTCCTGGCCCTGGGCTTTGCGCCGGCTGATCTCTGCGAACAACTCGTCGTCGGTGAGCATGGGCGAAGGCCCGGAACCATACCCGGCCCTCACGTTCAACCAGCACCGTTCCTGACAGCCCTCACGCAGATTTTTCCGACCGCGTTCCAGGGGGTTGTGCGCGTCAGGGAGCAGGAGGCCGAGAGGTCCGTCGCCTCACAATTGAATTTGGCCGTGCCCGGCCGCCGAGGCCCTACACGCACGACTCGCAGGTTCGAATCCTGCCGCCTCCTTCATCGGAGGTGTGGCCGAGTGGCTCAAGGCACCAGACCGATAATCTGACAACACCTCGTGGCTTCGGCACTCGGGCACGGCCCTCTCTTCACCGGATCGACGTCATGTCTCGCACCCTCGTCATCGGAGATCTCCATGGCTGCTTCGATGAAGCGGTGGAGCTCCTCTCTCAACTGCAGGTCACCTCGTCGGATCGCGTGATCTTCGCCGGCGATCTCGTCGATCGCGGCCCGAAGCCGCGCGAGTGCGTCGAGCTGGCGATGCGGCACGAGTGCATCCTCGGCAACCACGAGGAGAAGCACCTGCAGCAGCGGCGCAGCAAGCCCGAGAAGCTCTCGCCTTCGCACCTCTTCACGCGCAACGCGCTCGGCGACGAGCACTACGCGTACTTCGAGAAGCTCCCGCTCTTCATCCGCCTGCCGGAGTTCGGCGCCGCGGTGGTCCACGCGGGCGTCTTCCCGGGCGTGCCGCTCGAGGAGCAGAGCGCGCACCACCTGCTCCACGCGCAGCACCTCAAGCCGCCGGCGACGAAGAGCTACTGGCCCTCGAAGGCCCCGGCCGACCACTCGTTCTGGACGAACTTCTGGCGCGGCCCGGAGCGCATCATCTTCGGGCACTCGGTGCTCGATCGACCGCTCGTCAGTGAGTGGGCGGTAGGCATCGATACCGGCGCCGTGTTCGGTCGAGGCCTCACGGCGCTGGTGCTGCCCGAGTGGAAGCTCGTCACCCTGCCCTCGCGCGACTACTCGGGTGGCCGGAAGACGATCGCGACCTACCCGATTCAGGACGGCGTGATGGCGTTCAGCTGATCAGAGGATCTCGAGGCTGAGATCCATCGCCCGCGCGCTGTGGGTGAGCGCGCCCATCGAGACGTAGTCGACGCCGAGCTTCGCCAGCCGCGGCAGCCGCTCCGCCGTCACCCCGCCCGACACCTCGAGCTCGACGCGACCGTTGGCGAGGGCCACCGCGGCCTTCACCTTCTCGTCGTCCATGTTGTCGAGCATCACGAGGTGCGCGCCGTGGTCGATCGCCTCGCGGAGCTGCTCGAGGCTGGTCACCTCGATCTCGATCTTCACCAGGCGCGGGGCGTTGGCCTTCGCGCGCGCGAGCGCCTTGGGGATCGAGCCGCCGACCGCGGCGATGTGGTTGTCCTTGATCAGCACGCCGTCGAACAGACCGAAGCGGTGGTTGTGCGCCCCGCCGTCCTTCACCGCCTGCTTGGCGAGCCCGCGCATGCCGGGGGGCGTCTTCCGCGTGTCGAGGATCTTGAGCTTGCTGCCCTTGATCTCCTCGATCAGCGCCACCGCGTTCGCCGCGGCGGTGGCCATGCCGGCGCAGCGCTGCACGAGGTTGAGCGCGGTGCGCTCGCCGATCAGCAGGCTCTGGAGCGGCCCGGTGAGGGTCGCGACGCGCTGGCGCTTCGTGGTGCGCGCGCCGTCCTTCGCTTCGAACTTCACCTTCACCGCCGGGTCGACGAGCTCGAAGGTGCGCGCGAAGGCGCCGAGGCCGGAGAGCACCATCGGCTCCTTGGCCCAGAGCTCGGCGCGCCCCTTCGCGGTCGGCGGCACGAGCGCGGCGGTGGTGACGTCGCCCGCGCTGCCGAGATCTTCATCGAGCGAGAGCTGGATCAGCCGATCGAGGTAGGAGTCCATGGGCTCACTTCTTCTTCTTCGGAGCGGGCTTCTTCGCGGCCGGCTTCTTCGGCTTCACCGCCGCAGCGGGCGCCTTCTTCTTCGCGGGCGACGCCTTCTTGAGCGCGACCGCGGCCTTCTTGAGCGCGGTGGCGGTCTTCTTCACCGCGCTGGCGACCTTCTTCGCGGCCGACTTCTTCGGCGGCGACACCTTCTTCGCCGGCTTCGGCTCGGGCTTGTCCTTCTTCGGCGCGACCTTCGACGCCTTCGCCGGCTTCTTCGCGTCTCCTCCCGCGGCGGGCTCCGTCTTCGCGGCGTTGAACTCCCGGACCGCGTCGTCGACGAGGCCCATGTTCATGTAGGCCACGCCGAGATCGTAGTGATCGCGCGACGAGAGGCCCTCCTTCGTGCCCTCGCGGAGCTTGTCGAGCGCCTCCTTCACCTGCTGGTCGGTCTCGGCGACCTTCACGCCCGCGAGCTCCTCTTTGAGGTCTTCGCCGAGGTTCACCGCGCCTTCGGGGGCCGGCGGCGCGATCTTCACCTCGACCGGCGCGATGCGCTTGAGGTTGTCGTTCACCTTGCCGATGCGCGTGCGGAGCTCCTCGACGCGCGCGCGGTCCTTCGCCACCACCTCGGCGGGCGCGCGGGCCACGAAGTCGGGCCGCGAGAGGCGCGTCTCGATGCCGGCGATCTCCTTCTCGGCCTTCTCGATCTCCTTCTTGAGGCGCTCGCGCTCCTCGGCGAGGTCGACGATGCCGGCGAGCGGCACGTAGATCTCCATGTCGGCGCGGATGTCGGCGGCGGCCTGGGGCGGCTTGGTGCCCAGATCGGTCACCTGCAGCGTCGACAGGCGCGCGAGGGGGATCACGTAGTCCTTCCAGCGGTTGAGCGTCTCGCGCACGCGGGCGTTGGCCGACTGCACGTGGGCGATCACCTTCACCGCGGGCGAGAGCTGCGACTCGCCGCGGATGGTGCGGATGCCCTCGATGGCCTCGATCACCGGCAGCATCTCGGCCTCGGCTTCCGCGTCGGTGAGCCGGCGGTCTTCCGTCGGGTACGCGGCGATGCAGATCGACTCGACCGGGCGCTCCATCGGGAGCTTCTGCCAGATCTCCTCGGTGATGAACGGCATGAAGGGGTGCAGCAGCCGGAGGATCTGATCGAGGCAGAACACCAGCACCGCGCGCGCCGAGTCACGCGCCTCGGGATCGGTCTCGTTGCGGAGCGCGCTCTTCGACAGCTCGATGTACCAGTCGCAGAACTCGCGCCAGAGGAACTGGTACAGCACCGACGCCGCCTCGCCGAAGTTGTACGCGGTGAGCGCGGCCTGCACGCCGCCGATGCACACGTTGAGGCGCGAGAGGATCCACCGGTCGGCGAGCGACAGCGCGCGCTCGGTCACGAAGATCTTCGGGTCGACCTTGAAGTCGCCCATGTTCATCAGCGCGAAGCGCGCGGCGTTCCAGATCTTGTTGCAGAACGCCTTGTAGCCCTCGATGCGCTCGATGCTCAGGCGGATGTCGCGGCCCTGCTGCGTGAGCGAGGCGAGCGTGAAGCGGAGCGCGTCGGCGCCCATCGCCGGCAGGCCCTGCGGGTACTTGTTGCGCACCGAGCCCGGGAGGTTCGCCGCGGGCGCGCCGTTCACGATGTCGAGGGGATCGATCACGTTCCCCTTCGTCTTCGACATCTTCTCGCCCTTCTCGTCGCGCACCATCGCGTGGAGGTACACGGTCTTGAAGGGCACCTCGCCCATGAAGTGGAGGCCCATCATCATCATGCGGGCGACCCAGAAGAAGATGATGTCGTGGCCCGTCTCCATCACCGAGTTCGGGTACCAGGTGCGGAGATCGGCCGCGTCCTTGTGGGGCCAGCCCAGCGTCGAGAAGGGCCACAGCGCGGAGCTGAACCACGTGTCGAGCACGTCGGGGTCCTGCACCCAGTTGCCCTCGGGCTTCGTGCGCGACACCACCACCTTCGCGTTCTCGAAGTCGACGGTGCCGTCGGCGCTGGCCTCGTACCACGCGGGGATCTGGTGGCCCCACCACAGCTGGCGGCTGATGCACCAGTCGTGGATGTTCCGCATCCACGAGAAGTAGGTGTTGGTCCACTGCTCGGGGACGAACTTCGTGCGGCCCTGCTCGACCGCCTCGATCGCCTTGTCGGCGAGCGGCTTGATCTTCACGTACCACTGCCACGAGAGGCGCGGCTCCACCGGCACGCCGGTGCGCTGGCTGATCGCGAGCGGGAGCTTGTGCGGCTTCTCTTCGACGAGGAGCTCGGCGGCCTTGAGGTCTTCGAGGATCTTCTTGCGCGCCGCGAAGCGCTCGAGGCCCTGGTACGGCCCGCCGTTCTCGTTGACGTGCGCGGTCTCGGTGAAGATGTTGATCATCGGCAGCGAGTGCCGCTGGCCGGTCGCGTAGTCGTTGTGATCGTGCGCGGGCGTCACCTTCACCACGCCGGTGCCGAACTTCGGGTCGACGAGGATGTCGTCGGCGATGATCGGGATCTCGCGGTTGATGAGCGGCAGCACCACCGTCTTGCCGATGAGGTGCTTGTAGCGCTCGTCCTGCGAGTTCACCGCCACCGCGGTGTCGCCGAGCATCGTCTCGGGGCGCGTGGTGGCCACCACGAGGCGCTCGGTGCTGTCCTTCACCGGGTAGGCGATCGACCACAGCGAGCCGTTGCGCTCCTCGTTCTCGACCTCGAGATCGGACAGCGCGGTGCGCAGCTGGGGATCCCAGTTGATGAGCTTCTGCGCGCGGTAGATGAGGCCCTCCTCGTGGAGGCGCACGAAGACCTCCTTCACCGCTTCCGAGAGCCCGGGATCCATCGTGAAGCGCTCGCGCGACCAGTCGAGCGACGCGCCGAGCACCTTGTGCTGCTCACCGATGCGCGCGCCGTACTTCTCCTTCCACTGCCACACGCGCTCGAGGAACGCCTCGCGACCGTAGTCGTGGCGCGACTTCTTCTCGGTCTTGAGCAGCTCGCGCTCGACCACCATCTGCGTGGCGATGCCGGCGTGATCGGTGCCCGGCAGCCACAGCGCGTTGAAGCCGCTCATGCGCTTCCACCGCGTGAGCACGTCCTGGATCGTCGCGGTGAGCGCGTGGCCGAGGTGGAGCGAGCCGGTGACGTTCGGCGGCGGCAGCACGATGCAGAACGACGGCTTCGTCGAGTTCGCGTCACCCTTGAAGTAGCCGCGCTCGGTCCAGAGCGGGTACCACTTCGACTCCACCACGCCAGGCTCGTAGGAAGAGGACAGCTCGGTCTCGGTAGTCATTGCGAAGCACCCATGAGGGGAAAAGACGAGGCGGCCCCTCCAAACCGGAAAGAGCCGCCTCAGACAACCCAAAAGCTCAAAGGAAACGCGGAATTCGGCTCAGGCCAGGCCCTTCGCCTCGCGGTCCTTGATCAGGCGCTCCAGCTCCTCGCGGATGATGGTCTCGGCGAGCTGGGGCACGACCTCCCAGGCGATCTTCTCGATGACCTCCTTCGAGGCCTTCGAGAGGGCGTCGCGGAGCGCCGCTTCGCCACCGTCAGCCGGCTTGTGCGAGTCGAGATCGAGCGACTCGTGGTGCTGCTGCGGCGGCGGGTGGGGCTGCTGCTGCTGCGGCGGGAGCCCGAACGGATCGCGGCGCGGGGGCACGCCCGGCAGCGGCGCTGCGCCCGGAGGACGCGGGAAGCCGCCGGGCATTCCCGGAGCGGGCGGCATGCCCGGCGTGCCCGGCATCGGCGGCCGTGCCATGCCCGGCGCAGGCGGCATCGTGCCCGGCATGCCCGGGACGCCCATCGGGCGCGGGGGCATTCCAGGCTGGGTGCCCATCGGCACGCCGGTGGGCGGGCCCATCGGGCGCGGCGGCATCCCGGGCTGCGTCGCCATCGGCACGCCCGGCGGCGGGCCCATCGGGCGCGGCGGCATGCCCGGCTGGGTGCCCATCGGCACGCCCGGCGGCCCCATCGGGCGCGGCGGCATGCCCGGCTGGGTGCCCATCGGCACGCCGGTGGGCGGGCCCATCGGCCGCGGCGGCACCCCGGGCATTCCGGGCATCCCCGCGGCGCCCGGCATCGGACGCGGCTGCTGCATGCCGGTCAGCGGCGCGGCGGGGGGCCGGGCCATCGTCGGCCCCGAGGGCGCGGCGGCGGGCGGATGCGCAGCGACGGGCGCGGCGGCCACCGCCATCGGCGCGACCGGCGACGCCCCGGCCGGCAGACCGACGCTGGTCTTCACGCGATCGATGAAGCTGGTGCTGTCGAACGGCTTGGGGATGTGGCCGTCGGCGCGAACGGCCTGCGCGCGGGCGGGATCGAAGGGCTCGAAGGTGCCCGCCAGCAGGAGCACGGGGATGTGCGCGGTCGACGGATCTGCCTTCAGCTCCTGGCAGACCTCGTAGCCGTTCTTCCCCGGCATCATGCAGTCCGCGAGCACGAGGTCGGGCCTCAGCTCGCGCGCGCGCGCGATCGCGTCGAGGCCGTTGTCCACCGCCGTGAGGGAGATGTCTTCGGTCGCCAGCAGCATTCCAACGACCTTGCGGATCGTGAGCGAGTCGTCGGCGACCAGGACTGATTTGGGCATCGCGGGTTCCAGTGAAGAGAGGCCAAAAAGCGTTGGAAGTTTACGGGCAAGGACTCGGTGCCCTCAAGAAAACATCCGGCCCACGTCGAGGATCGGCACGCCGTCCAGCGAGGGGCCGCTGCGCACGCCTTCGACCTGGCTGGCGGAGATCCCCAGCAGGTCCCCATTGACCTCGAAGAGCACCACGAAGGGCTGGACGAGCCCCAGCGGCCCGACGGTGAAGACGGGACACAGCGCCCCGCGGTGCTGGGCCACGCCGAGGAACGAGCCGGCGTTCGGCGAGCGGTTGAAGTGGGCGCCGGCCTCGCTGACCTGCACCACGTGATGGAGCGGCAGGCCGAGCCGCTCGCCCTGCACCGAGAACACGAGGGCCTGGGCCGCGTCGCGGAGGTGCCGCTCGAGCGCGCGCGACTGCCGCGGGAGCCCGCGCGCCACGCCCTCGGCGTCGAGCTCGAAATAGAGCCGCTCCTCGTACTCGAAGGCCGCGCCGATGGCGGGCGAGACGAGCGGGATGAGGCGCCCCTGGATCGGCCAGCGGGGCAGCGTGGCGACGTCGAACACCCCGTCGACGCGCTTGACCCGCAGCGCCAGGGTGGGCGTGACGTCGAGGGTGACGCCGGCGCGCACCTCGGGCTCGGGGTCACCGCCCAGCAGCAGCGAGAGGTCGCGCTCCTCGACGTGCGGCTTGGGCGGCAGCGGGCCGTCGTCGGTCGCGCGCGACACCTCGAGCACGCGGACCGCGTCGATCGCGTAGCGGGTCGCACCCGCGCTGAAGAACACGCAGAGCCGCCGCTGATCTCTCGTCACCACGCGGCGGCGACGCTCGCACGACACGAGGGCCTCTGCTAGTTCGCCCTGTCACGTCATGGCGCACATCCTGTTGGTGGACGACGAGAAGATCGCGCGCTCGCTGTACAGCGACTTCCTCGCGGGGGCCGGTCACGAGGTGCTCGCCGTCGGCTCGGTGCAGGAAGCGAAAGACGCGCTGGCGAAGACGCGCTTCGCGCTGGTGGTGACCGATCTCATCCTCCCGCAGAGCGACGGGCTGGCGCTGCTCCAGCACGTCAAGTCGACGCAGCCCGACGTGGAGGTGGTCGTCATCACCGCCCTCGACAAGGTCGAGCCCGCGGTGCGCGCGATCAAGAGCGGCGCGTCGGACTACCTCGTCAAGCCGGTGGCGCCGGAGGTGCTCGCCCACGCGGTCAACCGCGCGCTGACGCAGCACCACCTGCTGCGCGAGAACGAGGCGCTGCGGCAGCACGTGGCGCTCCTCGAGGCCGGCCAGCGCATCGGCACCACGCTCGATCGCGATCAGCTCCACGCGGCGACCGGCGCGGCCTTCCAGACGATGTGCCTCGCCGACGCGGTGGCGGTCTTCACGCGGGAAGACGGGCAGCTCGAGCTCGGCTCGACGGCGGGCTTCGGCGAGCTGCCGCGCGAGGAGATCGTCGCCCACACGCTCACCCCGGTGCGCGACTGCGTGCTGGAGATCGAGCCCACCGGCCAGGAGATCCGCGTCGAGCGCATGCCCTTCGAGACCGCGTACCTCGTGCCGGTGCTGGAGGGAGACACGGTGCTGGGGGCGGTGCTGCTCTTCTTCAAGGAAGACATCTCGGACATCGGGGTGCAGGCGGCGCCGTTCCTCGCGCGCCACCTCGCGCTCGCCCTGCGCAACCTCGGCAAGTTCGCCGCCGTCGAGGATCTGGTCTACCTCGACGATCTCACGCACCTCTTCAACTCGCGCTACCTCGACCTGGTGCTCGACAAGGAGTTCAAGGCCGCGGAGAAGAGCGAGAAGCCCTTCGCCCTGCTCTTCCTCGACCTCGACTACTTCAAGAGCATCAACGACACGCACGGGCACCTCGTGGGCTCGAAGCTGCTGGTGGAGGTCGGCCGGGTGCTCAAGAACTGCGTGCGCGACAACGACATCGTCTGCCGCTGGGGCGGCGATGAGTACGTGATCCTCCTGCGCGGGACCGACTCCGGCGGGGCGCTCAAGGTGGGCGAGCGCATCCGCCGCGAGATCGAAGGCCACCGCTTTCTCGCGCGCGAGGGCTTCAGCCTCAACATCAGTACCTGCATCGGCGTCGCCTCGTACCCCGAGCACGCGCAGGACAAGACGACCCTCATCGACTTCGCCGATCGCGCGATGTACCGGGGCAAGAAGGGCACCCGGAACATCATCTACATGGCGGCGAAGAACCTGGAGGCGACGCCGGCCAGCCGCCACCAGGATCCCTCGCGCGAGCCAAAGTAGTCAGGCGGCCAGCCGCGGCCGCACCTCGCGGTGCACCACCGCGTCGCGCTTCCAGAGCGTCAGATCGATCGACTGCGCGCGGGTCAGCGCGAGCAGCCGCTGGAGATCGTCGATGCTCGTCACCGGCGCGCCATCGACCTGGAGCACGACGTCGTTCGACTCGATGCCGCCCTGAGCGGCGGGCGTGCCCTTCCCTGCTTCGACGACGCGCACCGCCTTCGGCTGCCCGACGCGCGCCGCCAGCTCGGCAGGGAGCGTCTCGTTGCGGGCCGCGATGCCGAGGAAGCGCCGGCGCACCTCGCCGCTGCGCAGGAGCAGCGCCGAGACCCAGCTCGCCGTCGACGACGGCACCGCGAAGCCGATGCCCTGTGCGAAGGGGAGCATCGCGGTGTTCACGCCGACGACCTGACCGCGCACGTTGAGCAGCGGGCCACCGGAGTTGCCCGGGTTGATCGCCGCGTCGGTCTGGATGAGCCCATCGAGCACACCGCCGTCGCGCCCCGGCAGCCGCCGCTCGAGCGCGCTCACCACCCCGAGCGACACGCTGCGCTCGAAGCCGAACGGGTGCCCGAGGGCGATCACCACCTGGCCGACCTTGACCTGCGCCGCGGTGGCCAGCGGCAGCGACGACGGCCGCGCCTGCCCGGTGCGCACCACCGCGAGGTCCGTCGCCGGATCGCGGCCGATCACCTCGCCGTCGCCGCTCGCGCCGTCGTGGAAGAGCACGTGCACGCGCGAGGCCTTGTCCACCACGTGCGCGTTGGTGAGCACGTAGCCATCGGGGCTGAGCACGATGCCGGTGCCATGACCGCGCCGCAGCTCGATCGCGACCACCGAGGGCGCGACGCGCTCGACCAGGGTCTCGAGCTCGTCGCTGAAGAGCTCGAGCGGGCTCATCGCGCCCCGAGGGTGACCTGCGAGGTCAGCACCGCGCCGTTGCGGAACAGCCTCACCGGCACCTGCTCGTCGACGTGATCCGCGCGGAGGTACGCGTAGAGATCCTCGAGCGTGCGCACCGAGTCGTCGCCGAGGTGGAGCACGGTGTCGCCGAAGGCGATGCCGGCGCGATCGGCGGGGCCGCCCTGCTCCACCGAGGTGACCAGCAGGCCGAGCTCCTCGCCGGTGCGCTCGCGGACCGCGTCGGGCAGACGCACCGGCTGGAGCTGGAGCCCGAGGTAGCTGCGGCGCACGCGGCCGTGCTGCTCGAGCTGCGCCCCCACGCGCCGGAGGCTCTTCGCGGGGATCGCCACGCTGCGCCCGGGCGCGAGGCCGGTGGTGGTGAGCCCGAGCACGCGCCCCTGCACGTCGACCAGCGGCCCGCCGGAGAAGCCCGGCTGGTGCGCGGCGTCGGTCTCGAGGAGGAAGTCGAGCTCCCCGCCACGCGGCGTGCGCCAGGGCTTGCGGCTCACCACGCTGACGATGCCGCTCGTGGCGCGGACGGTCTCGCCCGGGCGCGCGAGGCGGAGGGCGAGCTGCCCGACCTTCGCCGCTCGATCGTCGAAGCTCGCGGGCGGCAGGTCCTCGTCGAGCGCCAGCAGCGCGAGATCGGTGCTCTCGTCGCGGCCCACGACACGGGCCTTCAGCTCCCGATCCTCCAGCCCGACGATCGCCGCGTCTCCGAAGACGCCGTGGGCCACGGTGATCACCTGCCGCGGAGACCACACCACTCCGCTCACGGCGCGACGACGGCCACCTTCGACGCGCACGACACTGCGCCCCACGGTCTCGACGACGTCCGCGAGGTTCAACTGTTCGGTGTTCGACATGAGGTTCCTTGCTGGGGGTGAACGACCCGCTCACGGTAGGCAGCGTCGCGGGGTCGGCCATCGCCCCGACGAGCAGGTGCCCGGCGCTTCGGGCCAGCACGTTCGAGCAGCGGAGGTGCCGAAAAAGGAGGAGCCCCCTCCCGAGCTGAGTGGGAGGAGGCTCCTTGAGCTGCACACCGAGGGAGGAACTGCAGCTCGGGATCAGAGGTTGATGAGGCCCAGCTTCGCCGCGCGGACGACGGCCTCGACGCGCTTCTGCGCGTTCATCTTCTGGAGGATCGAGTTCACGTGGAACTTCGCCGTGTGCTCGCTGATCGACAGCTTGACGGCGATCTCCTTGTTCGAGAGGCCCTCGGCGAGGAGCACCAGCACCTCGTTCTCGCGCCGGGTCAGCGTCTCGTTCGCGGCGACGCGGCTCGGGGCCTCGGCGGCGCTCGTCGCCGTGCCCACGTTGGTCAGCGCGACAGGATCGATGACCGACAGCCCGTGGTGCACCGCCTCGATGGCGGCGGCGATCGCGGCAGGCTTGCTGTCACGACGGACAGCGCCACGCGCGCCTGCCTTGATCGCCTCGAGCTCCTGGCCCGCGGCGGTCAGCGCGAGCACCGGCCGCTGGTAGGTGAGGCTCTTGATGGTCTCGTAGCCCTTCGCGGCGCTCTGCGAGAGGTCGATCACCAGCACGTCGGCCTGCGTGACGCGCGCGGAGATGTCGAGGTTCGTCTCGACGGGGGAGAGGATCATCCGCTCCGTGTCTGCAGAGAGTGCCTCGATCAACGAGAACTCACCCTGCACGGCGACACGCAACGGCAACGTCTTGGGAGGAAGACCTTTCATGACTCACCAGAGGTACAGCAGGTTCTTGACCATGCAAGCCGGCGCGCCTTCGGCCACCTTGCGACTCAGAGAAGAGATGTCCGGCCCTGCCCTTCTGTTTCTTTGAGAATCGTGAAGGTTCAAATCCGAGGAACATCGGGCCGTTCGGCTCGCACGTTCGGGAGGGTCGGAGCTGACGATCTCGCGGTCGGAGCACGGCGCTGAAGAAACGCTCGCAGCCGCCTCAGATTCCCGTCATCGGCTTGCTCGGGATCATGGGACTTCGTTGCGGTGCCGCTGCAAGCGTTGGGAATCAGGCGCTGCGTCGCGCGGCACATCGCGTGCTCGGGCAGACAGCCCCACCCCGTTCCTGCGGAGTTGAAATGCACTCTCGAATCGCCAGCGCAGCCCTCGCTGTCACCCTGAGCGTCGCCGCCCTCGCCGCGCGGCGCGCAGAGGCGTGCGGTTGCTTCGCCCCTCCCGATCCGACGGTGCCGATCGTCCAGGCGGGAGAGCGGATCCTCTTCGCGGTCGAGAACGGCGTCGTCACCGCGCACATCCAGATCCAGTACGCGGGTGACGCGAAGGACTTCGGCTGGCTGCTCCCGCTGCCGTCGGTGCCGACGCTCAAGCTGGGCACCGAGGAGCTCTTCACGCAGCTCATCAACACCACGCAGCCGCGGTACTTCGTGCGCACCACGACCAACGACGCCTGCGGCTTCCGCGGAGGCTTCGCGCCGACGGCGTCGGCGGGCTTCGACAGCGGGGCGGTGAACGAGTCGACCGGCGGCGGCTCGCCCCTCGTGACCCAGTCGTCGATCGGCCCGTACGACTACGCCGTGCTGCGCGCCGACTCGAAGGACGAGATGTTCAACTGGCTCGTCAACAACCACTACTTCATCCCCACCGGCACCGATCAGACGGTCGGCCCGTACATCCGCCCCGGCGGGTACTTCCTCGCGCTCAAGCTCAAGAGCGGCAAGTCGGCGGGAGACATCCAGCCGGTGGTGCTGACCTACCCGTCGGCCCTGCCGATGATCCCCATCATCCTCACCAGCGTCGCGGCGAACCCGAACATGGGCATCCAGGTGTGGATGCTCGGCGAGGGCCGCGCGATCCCGCGCAACTACAACCACGTGGTGATCAACGACGCGCAGATCGACTGGCTCGGCCAGGCGCGCAACTACAACGACGTGGTGATCCGCGCGGTGTCCGAGGCGCCCGAGAAGCACGCCTTCGTCACCGAGTACGCGGGCACGGCGGGCGTGATGGTCGGTCAGCTCGACGGCCCGGGGCGCTTCGGCAGCACCGCCGAGCTCGCGCTGCAGACGGGCATGAGCGGCTTCGTGCGCTACCTCTTCGAACACGGCTACACGCAGCCGAACACGCAGGGCTTCTTCGCGCCGACGCTGCTGCCGGCGGTGAAGAACCTGGTGCTGGCCAGCATTCCGCGCCCGGCGGCGCTCGCGGCGCGCGGCGTCAGCGAGGACAGCTTCCTCGCGAGCCTCGACTACTACCTCGGCGAGTACCGGGCGCAGCACCCCGAGGACTTCGCGACCTGGGAGCCCGCCTTCGATCCGCAGGCGCTCGCCGCGCAGCTGCAGGAGAAGGTGGTCGGCCCGACGCTCGAGGCCGGCGCGATCTTCCGCAAGTACCGCACGCTCTCGCGCCTCTACACGACGCTGTCACCCGAAGACATGACCCGCGACCCGGTGTTCAGCTTCAACCCCTCGCTCCCCGAGGTCTCGCGCGATCACACCGCCGAGCTCCGCATCGAGTGCAGCCTGTTCAACGACTTCAACAGCGCGCCGGCGACGCTCACCACCGAGCAGGGCTGGGTGTTCCACCTCAGCAACCGCACCGCGGCGCCGCAGGTCGCCTCGGGCGTGCCCAGCGCGCTGCGCATCGAGACGCTCCTCGAGGAGGGCCCCGCGCAGGTGCTGACCGACAACGCCCAGATCATCCCCCGCCAGACCGGCTCGGGCTGCAGCGCGACCGGCGCGGCCCCCTTCGCGCTGTTCGCGGCCCTCGGCGTTCTGCGTCGCCGTCGTAAGCTCTGAGCCGTGAAGCGCCTGCTCCTCGTCGTCCTCGTCTCTGCGGCCACCGGCTGCGTCGGCAGCTGCCTCGATCCCCGGCCCGATCCTCCCGACCCGGAGGTCGACGCCGGCCCCGACGGCCCGGCGCAGTGGGGCGAGAACGCGGTGGAGATCGGCACCACCCCCGACGGCCTCACCTTCAAGGCGATGCCCGCCGACCTCGAGCTGCACCCGGGCGCGCAGGGCGGCTTTCACGTGCCCATCTCGTACCGCGTGCTCGGCCGCACCGAGCCCGACGCCGTCTTCGAGCACAAGGTGCGCCGGGTGAAGGACAACGTGCTGGTGAGCCGCGGCACGCGCAGCTTCGACGTCACCCCCGACGGCGGGGTGTGGACGCCCGACTACGAGATCACCGTCTTCCTCTGCCCCACTCCGGTGGGCATCACCGTGCAGGACGAGGAGGTCGTCTTCGAGGTGCGCGCTACGCGGATGACGAGCGGCGCGCTCCTCGGCGTCGGCACCGCGCGCACGACGCTGCGCTGCCCGGCGGGCAACTCGTTCTGCGCGTCGATCTGCAAGGGCTGATCGTCAGCCGATCAGCGCCTCGTGGAGCGCCTTCGTCAGCGCCTTCACCTGCTCGCGCTTCACCACCAGGGTGAGCTGGAGCGCGGAGGCGTAGACCGCGGCCACGTGCGCGCCGAGCGACTTCGCGGTCGCCAGCGCCTTGCGCGAGACCGACCAGTCGGCGTTGAGCCCCGTGCCGACGCAGGTGACCGTGCCGTGATCCTCGAGCACCGTCACCGTGGCCGGCAGCTTCGTCTTGAGGATCTCCGGCGCGTGCACGTCCTGCAGCGGCACCACCGCCAGCGTGCGACCGGTCTCGTCCCACAGGAGGTTGCGGCCCTTCACCTGCTGGGCGTCGAGCACCTCGAGGAGCGGCTCCGGCGTCTGCGCAGCGGCGAAGACCCACACGTCGGTCTCGCAGGTGACGCCCTTCACCCGCGCCGCGACGGTGGTGGCCTGGATCGCCGTGCCCGTGCCCGCGGTGTGCGTCGAGCGCGCGTGGATCACGATGCCCTTCTCGCGGGCGAACTCCACCGCCTGGGCGTTGAGCACCTTCGCGCCGGCGGCGGCGAGCTCCTGCATCTCCTCGAACGAGAGCGACTCGAGCTTCTTCGCGCTCGGCACCACGCGCGGGTCGGCCGAGAAGACGCCGTCGACGTCGGAGTAGATCTCGCAGTCGGCCCCCAGCGCGGCGGCGAGCGCGACGGCGGTGGTGTCCGAGCCGCCACGGCCGAGGGTCGTCACCTCGCGCGCCTTCGACACGCCCTGGTAGCCGGCGACGATCACCACCTTGTCCTTCGCGAGCTCCTCTTCGATGCGCGCGGGCTTCACCTCGATGATGCGCGCCTGGGCGTGCGTGTCGTCGGTGATGATGCCGCTCTGGCTGCCGGTGAAGCTGATCGCCGCCACGCCCTGCTCGTGGAGCGCCATCGAGAGCAGCGCCATCGAGATGCGCTCTCCGCACGTCAGCAGCATGTCGAGCTCGCGCCGCGGCGGGTCGGCGCTGATCTGCTTGGCCAGCTTGAGCAGATCGTCCGTGGTGTCGCCCATCGCCGAGACCACCACCACCAGCTTCCAGCCCTCGTCCCTGCGGGCCTTCACCCGCGCGGCCACCTTGCGGATCTTCTCCGCGTCAGCGACTGAAGAACCGCCAAACTTCTGAACGACGATGCGCGCCATGTGGCCTCCGGACCGCGTGCGAATAGCGCACTGCACGATCGTGGCCAACCCTTGGGATTCATTCCCGAACTCGCGTTGACAGGTTGATCTTCACCCCTATATTGCGCGCGCTTTTCGTCCCCCCGACCTTCGGAGTTCCCGCGCATGGCGATGATCGAGGTCGAGCACCTCACGAAGCAGTACCGCGATCGCACGGCGATCGACTCGCTGAGCTTCACCATCGAAGAGGGCGAGATCGTCGGCTTCCTCGGGCCCAACGGCGCCGGCAAGTCGACCACCATGAAGATCCTCACCGGCTTCATGCCCGCGACCAGCGGCAAGGCGAAGGTGGGCGGGTTCGACATCTTCGAGCAGCCGCTCGAGGCCAAGCGCCGCATCGGCTACCTGCCCGAGACGCCGCCGCTCTACCCGGAGCTCACCGTGCGCGGGTACCTCAAGTACGTCGCCGAGCTGAAGGGCGTGCCGCGCAAGCAGCTCGGGGCGGAGCTCGAGCGCGTGGCGAAGGTGACGGGCATCACGAGCGAGCTCGATCGGCTCACCGGCGTGCTCTCGAAGGGCTACCGCCAGCGCGTGGGCATCGCGCAGGCGATGCTGGGCGATCCGGCGCTGCTGATCCTCGACGAGCCGACCGAGGGCCTCGACCCGCGCCAGCGCCGCGAGGTGCTCGAGCTCATCAAGTCGCTCGCCGGCAAGCACACCGTCGTGCTGTCGACGCACATCCTCTCGGAGGTGAAGGCCATCTGTCAGAAGGTCCTCATCATTCACCGCGGGAAGATCGTCGCGAACGACACCATGGCCAACCTCACCGGCGGCAAAGAGACCGGCCTCGAAGACAAGTTCATCCAGCTGACGGCGGAGTGAGTGATGCGAACGATCTTTGCGATCACCAGGAAAGAGCTGACCTCGTACCTGACGACCCCGTGGGCGTGGGTGGTGTTCACCGCCGTCGCCTTCCTCAGCTCGATCTTCTTCATCGCGCTGATGGTGAGCTTCAAGCAGGTGCACGAGGTGGCGCGCGAGGTGGGCGGCTGGAGCCAGCTGCCGCCGGACTACCAGGCGTTCCGCAACCTCACCGACGGGGTGATGGTGAACCTGTGGGGCACGCTGCTGGTGCTGACCCTCTTCGTGGCGCCCTTCCTCTCGATGCGGCTGTTCGCCGAGGAGCGCCGCAACAAGACCTTCGAGCTGCTGATGACCACCCCGATCCGCCCGATGGAGATCGTGCTCGGCAAGTACCTCGGCGCGCTGGGGGTGGTGGTCTGCACGCTGGGCGTGACGATCGTCTTCCCGATCATCCTCTCGGTGCTGGGCAGCTCGGAGTCGGGCTCGGCCCTCGAGTGGCGCACGGTGCTGCTCGGGTACTTCGCGCTGCTGTTGTGGGGCGCGACCAACATGGCGATCGGCATGTTCATCAGCTCGATGACCGAGTCGCAGATGGTGGCGGCGCTGGTGAGCTTCGGCGTCGCGCTGGGGTGGATGCTGCTCAAGCAGATCGCGCCGGGGGCCGACGAGCCGTTCCGCTCGGTGCTCAACTACCTGGCGTTCGACACCCAGCTGCAGAACCTGATCAAGGGCGTGCTCGACCTCAAGCCGCTGGTGTTCTTCGGCTCGGTGATCGCCTTCTTCCTGCT
Source organism: Myxococcota bacterium (assembly GCA_049322495.1). Taxonomy (GTDB): domain Bacteria; phylum Myxococcota; class Myxococcia; order Myxococcales; family Myxococcaceae; genus Archangium_A. Next base: position 47,719 of record JBMORD010000287.1, read on the forward strand.
TCTGACCCACCGGTCGATCGAAGCGCAGCGCTGGACGTGAGGATCGGCCCATGAAGAAGACCATCGGCAGCGTCGCGGGCGGCGTGGGGCTGTTGCTCCTGCTCTTCACCGCCCCGCTCACGTACTTCACCGTCGACTCGATCTTCTGGTCGATCGGCGCCTTCGCGCTCGGGCTCTCGGGCGTGGTGCTGTGGCTGCTCACCACCGACACCCGCTCCACGTGGCTGCGCTCGGCGTTCTTCTACTCGTCGTCGCTCGGCGTGACGCTGGCCTTCGTGGCGGTGCTGATCGCGCTCAACTTCATCGTCGCGAAGCGGGCCCCCACGTGGGACCTGACGAGCAAGAAGATCTTCAGCCTCTCAGCGCAGACCGAGAGCACGCTGAAGAACCTCAAGGCGCCGGTGAAGGCGATCGCCTTCGTCAAGGAGGCCCCGCCCGAGAGCGTAGAGGAGCTCTTCAAGCGCTACTCGGCGCTCAACGAGAAGTTCACCTTCGAGTTCCTCGATCCGCGGCGCAACCCGGATCTCGTGCAGCGCTACCAGATCCGCGAGAGCCAGCCGGCGGCGGTGCTGATCTCCGAGAACGGGAGCCACCTCATCATCAACCTCCAGCGGCTCGCGGCGGCGCAGATCGCCGAGCAGGAGCTCACCAACGGGCTCCTCAAGCTCGAGGCGGTCGGCACGCAGAAGCTCTACTTCCTGCTCGGTCACGGGGAGCTGCCGCTCGACCCCGCCGCGCAGACCGAGGAGGCGATGATGGCCTCGCTGGTGCAGATCAAGCGCATCCTCCAGGACGAGGGCTACGCGCCCGAGAAGCTGAACCTCCTCGAGAAGGGCCAGGTGCCCGCAGACGCGTCGGCGATCGTGATCGCCGGTGCGCGCAGCAAGTTCGCCGAGAGCGAGCTGAAGATGCTCGAGGACTACCTCGCGCTCGGTGGGCGGCTGCTCTACTTCGCGGAGGCGGGCGCCGAGCCCAACACGCAGGAGCTGCTCGCGAAGTACGGCCTGCAGGTCGAGCTGGGGCTGGTCGCCGACTCGAAGGTCAACCCCGAGCAGCCGTACATCGTCTACACGCCGTTCATCGGCGAGCACGAGATCTCGAAGGTGCTCATGGCGCAGCAGGCGAACGTGGTGTTCCCCACCACGCGCGGCCTGACGAAGCTGAGCGCCGACACGCTCGACGACCTCACCGTCACGCCGCTCGCCCTCACCTCCCCCTACGCGTGGATCGAGCAGAACATCGGGGAGAACCCGCAGCGCGACGACGGCGAGCGCAACGGGCAGATCATCCTCGCCGCGGCGGTGAACCGCCCGGTGCCCGCTTCGGCGAGCGGCCGCCGCGCCAACGAGACGCGCGTGGTGGTCTTCGGTGACAGCGACGTGCTCACCGGCGCGTTCGGCGTCGAGACCAACCGCAACCTGGTGCTCAACTCGTTCGCGTGGGCGACGCAGCAGGTGCAGAAGATCACCATCCGCCCGCCTGATCGCGAGCTCTCGACGCTCGATCTCGACAACCAGAAGCTCGGCACCATCCGGCTGCTGGCGATGGGCGTGCTCCCCACTCTGCTGCTCGCGGTGGGCCTCACCATCTGGAACGTCCGCCGGGCCCGGTGACCATGAACCAGGGACAGAAGATCGTCGCGCAGTTCGTCGCCCTCCTCGTCGTCGCGGGCGCGCTCGGCGGCTACGCGTACTTCGGCGTCTACAAGAAGGATCAGGACAAGGCGCGCCAGCAGGAGCACGACCTGCGGCTCTTCGCGCCGCAGAAGCTCGACGAGAAGCAGGCCGACGGCGGCTCGCCGCCCGCCGAGTTCACCACGCTGATCGTCGTCGCCGGCGAGGAGCGCACCGAGCTCGAGCGCCGCGGCAGGGACTGGTGGATCGTCAAGCCGCTCGAGGCGAGGGCCGACAAGCTGGCCATCGACGGCATCACCAGCCAGCTCCAGAGCGCGAAGTTCAAGGCCACGCTCGAGGAGAGCCCCGACGCGGCGACGCTCGCGAAGTACGGGCTCGATCGCCCGCGCTTCAGCGTCGAGGCCACCGCCACCGTCAACGGCGAGACGCGCGCGGTGAAGCTGGTGGGCGGCATCGAGAACACCTTCGACGGCTCGGTGTACGTGCGCCGCAACGACGAGAAGCCGGTGTACCTCGCGGAAGGCGGCGTGCGGTACACGCTGAGCAAGTCGACCTTCGAGCTGCGCGACAAGCACCCGCTGGCGCTCGACGAGGCGAAGATCCAGCGCATCGCGCTCCAGAGCGTGAACAACGACTACGTGCTCGAGCGGGCGGGCGACAAGGCGTGGAACCTGGTCAAGCCCAACGCCGAGCCCGCCGACGCGACCGTCGTCTCGGCGATGATCGCCGGCGTCTCGCAGGAGCGCGCGGTGCGCTTCCCTCCCGAGGCGGACGCGCGGGCGCTCGGCTTCGACAAGCCCTTCCTTGCCGCCACCATCACCCTGTCCGACGGGCGCTTCGTGAAGCTGCGGGTCGCGCGTCAGGCGACCGACGCGGGCGAGCAGTACTTCGCGATCCGCGAAGATGCCGAGGGCTCGGTGCTCGCGGAGCTGGGCGTGGGGGCGACGCAGTTCGATCGCAACCCGGCCGAGCTGCGCGACAAGGCGATCCTCCGGTTCCGTCGCGAGGCGGTGACGAAGCTCGTGTTCCACGATCCGGCCGCCGGGCCCGACGTGGTGATCGAGAAGGAGTCCGCCGACGCCTCCGCCGAGGCCTGGCGCGTCACCGCTCCGAAGCAGGGCAAGGCGAAGGTGTTCAAGGTGACGGGCGCGCTGTGGACGCTCGGGAGCTTCAAGGCGCTGTTCAGCGGCGAGGAGAAGCCGAAGGACTGGGCGAAGTACGGCCTCGACGGCAAGGGGCGATCGATCACCCTCTTCGGCGAAGACGGCAAGGAGCTCGCCCGCCTGCAGATCGGCAAGGAGGTCGGCCCGGACAAGCCGAACGTCTTCTACGTGCGCGGCTCGCGCGATCAGGTCTTCGAGTCTGACGGGAGCCGCTTCGGCGAGCTGCCCTTCACGCTCGGCGCGGTGCTCGACGAGCCCGACGCGGGAACGCCGTAGCGGAGAGCCCTCCCTCATCGGCCGGCGAGCGGCGCGGCCCGCGGGTGTTATCTGAGCGCGGCGGTCATGGGCTCGACTTCACAACTCGTCGCGGAGCTGGGCCCGACGAACACGGGCAAGACGTGGCGCGCGATCGAGCGCATGCTCGAGCACGAGAGCGGCATGATGGGCTTCCCGCTCAGGCTGCTCGCGCGCGAGGTCTACGATCGCGTCACGGCGCGCGTCGGTCAGGCCCGCGTGGCGCTCGTCACCGGTGAAGAGAAGCGCGTGCCCGCGCGCCCCGCGTACTGGATCTGCACCGTCGAGGCGATGCCGCTCGATCAGTCGGTCGACTTCCTCGCGGTCGACGAGATCCAGCTCTGCGCGCACCGCGAGCGCGGGCACGTCTTCACCGATCGGCTGCTCCACGCGCGCGGCCGGCGCGAGACGTGGTTCCTCGGCGCGGAGGCGATGCGCCCGCTCCTGCACGAGCTGCTGCCGGGCGTCACCTTCCGCCGGAGCGAGCGGCTCTCGCGCCTGAGCAGCTTCGGCACGAAGTCGATCAAGAGCCTCCCGCCCCGATCCGCCGTCGTCGCGTTCTCGATCGACCGCGTCTACGAGCTCGCCCAGGCGCTGCGCGAGCTGCGGGGCGGCGTGGCGGTGGTGCTGGGCGCGCTCTCGCCGCGCACCCGCAACGCGCAGGTCGCGATGTATCAGGCCGGCGAGGTGCAATACCTCGTCGCGACCGACGCCATCGGCATGGGGCTCAACCTCGACCTCGAGCGCGTGGCCTTCGCGTCGCTCTCGAAGTTCGACGGCTTCGAGCAGCGCGACCTCACCGTCGACGAGCTGGGACAGATCGCCGGGCGGGCCGGCCGTCACGTGCAGGACGGCGAGTTCGGCACCCTCAGCTCGGCGCCGCCGCTCACGCCGCGCGTGGTCTCCGCCATCGAGGAGCACCGCTTCCCCTCGGTGCAGCGCCTCGTGTGGCGCAGCGTCGAGCTCGACTTCGCCAGCCCACGCGCCCTGCTCGACTCGCTGTCGGTCGCGCCGTCTGGCGAGCTCTTCCATCGCGTCGAGCGCGCCGACGACTTCGACACCCTCAAGGCGCTCGCCCAGGACGAGGAGATCCTCTCGCTGGCCGACGCCCGCGAGCGGGTCGAGCTCTTGTGGGACGGCTGCCGGATTCCCGACTTCCGCAAGAGCCTCCTCGGCGAGCACGCGCGCATCGTGAAGGACGTCTTCCTGCAGCTGACGCGCGGCGATGGACGGCTGAGCGAGGACTGGCTGCAGCGGCGCGTCGCCCCGCTCGACGATCTCGAGGGCGATCTCCACACGCTCACCGCGCGCCTCGAGGCGATCCGCACGTGGACCTACATCTCGCATCGCGCGGCGTGGGTGGCCGACGCGGCGCACTGGCAGGAGAAGACGCGCGCGATCGAAGACGCGCTCGGTGATGCGCTCCACCAGCGGCTCGTGGAGCGCTTCGTTCAGCGCGCGGCGATGACGGCGCGGCGACGGCGAACGGCGACGGCCCCCACCGCGAGCGGCCCGTTCGCGCAGCTCTCTCGGCTGGTCGACGCCGGCCCCAGCGACGACGACTTCGTGCAGCGCGTCGCCGAGGCGAGCACCGAGGCGCTGAAGGTCGACGGGCTGGGGCGGATCTCACTCGACGGCGAGGTGCTCGGTCGGCTCGTCCGCGGCGCCGATCGCCTGACGCCGGGCGTGGCGCTCGTCGACGGCGACGTGTGGAACGGCGGGCAGCGCATGCGGCTCGAACGACGGCTGGCGGCGTGCGCGCGCGACGTCGTCGCCGAGGCGATGGGCGGCTTCCCGGCGCAGGTGCTCACCGGTGAGGGCCGCGCGGCGCCGCTCCGGGCGCTCGCGTGGTGCTTCGCGCGGGGGCTGGGCATCGTGCGCCTCGACGCCTCGGTGTGGGAGCAGGTGAAGCTCCTCGACGCCGACTCGCATCGGATCCTCGACTCGCTGGGCGTGCGGCAGGGGGCGCGCTTCCTCTTCGTCGAGAAGGCGGCGACCCGCGTGGCCTTCGAGCGCCGGGCGCTGCTGACCGAGCTGTTCGAGGATCGGCTGCGCCCCGCGGGGATCCCGGGCGCAGCGGTGGTCGGGCGTGAGGCGATGAGCGGCCGCGACGCAGGGGCCTGGGGCTACGAGTGGCTCGGGCCCGTGGCGATTCGCGCCGACGCGCTCGAGGCCTTCCTCTCGACGGCGGGCGACGCGCGCAAGCTCGAGCAGGTCTTCGATCACCTTCGCGTGGAAGCCGCGCTCCGGCCGCTCGTCGTGAAGCACCTGTCGTCGCGCAGGCGTTGACGCTCAGCGCTGGCGAGTGACCGTGCCCCGGGCCCGTGGCGATCCGCGCCGACGCGCGACACCTTCACATCGAAGCCGCGCTGCGGCCGCTCGTCGTGAAGCACGTTCAGGCTGCCGGGCAACGTTGACCAGCGGCGTGTGGCCACCCACCTTCGCTCGCGCAGGCGCCGACGCTCAGCGCTGCCGGGTGACGGTGACCTTCTTCGCGACGTGCTTCGCCGCCTCGAGCCAGGCCGACGACGGCTGCGTCCAGTTCGACAGCTCGAGCTCGACGACGGACTTCGCGGGCGTGGCGAGCAGCGCCTTCGGCAGCGAGCCCGCGAGCTCGTCGCGCACCGAGAGGAACACGCGCAAGCCCTCGTCCCACCACACGCGCACCGGCCGGTCCGGCATCTGGTTCGGAATTCGGAAGGTCAGCGGGAGCTTCTTCTGCGCCACCCACGCGAGCCACGGAGCGAGCTCGAGCGTGCGCTGGAACACCTCGACCAGCTCGACCTTCGGCTGCTTCGCCAGCACGGCGTCGAGAGTGCCGGGGGCGAGCGGCGCGGCGTCGAAGGAGCTCCGGATCTCGAGGCGCTTGCGCGACTTCACGTACTTCAGCGAGAGCTGCGACTCGGGGTCGACAGCGCCCAGCTGCACCTCGCCGGCCACGGTGCGCAGCGCGCGCTCGAGCTGCTTCACCTCGTCGGTCGCGAGCCCTCCGGCGACCCGCAGGACCGCGAGCGGGAACCGCGGCACGCCCACGAGCGCCTTCTCGAGCAGCGCGCCGCCGCCACGTCCGGCGTCACAGCGGAGCTCCTGCGGCCGCAGCGTCAGCGTGAAGCGCGACGAGTACCAGTACGAGGAGGGCCCGGCCTCGACGTGACGGTCGCCTCCGTCGCGGCACAGCGTCAGCTCGGCGACCCCCCGGGCCGTCGCGAGCTCCCAGAGCCTCGCCGTCTCACGGAAGTCGACGCCGTGCGACAGCTCGAGACGAACCGGCTGCTCTCTGGCGAGGAAGGACTCGAGCGCCGCCGCGTCGAAGACCACCTGTCCTTCGGGGACGAGCTTCGTCAGCTCGCCTGCGCGTTCGACCTTGACGCGCGAGAGCAGCGAAGAGGCCTCGGTGCGCACCTCGCACGCCGAGCCCAGCGCGCGGAGCTCCGGCGCCGCGGTGAGCGACTCCGGCCCGATGAGGAGCACCGAGGCGCAGGCGGGGCGCGCCACCTCCGAGAAGGCGCGCACCAGCTCCTGCACCTCCACCGCGTTGGCGAGGGTCAGCTCGAGCCGCACGCCGGACGCGAGCCGCGACACCACGACGCCTTCGCGGAGCGAGATCGACCGGAGCTTCGGCGCGGCCTCCAAGACCGTGGCGCTCGCGCGCAGCAGCCCGGCGAGCTCGTCGGTGGACGAGATCGCGACGTGGCTGACGTTCTTTCCGGTGTCGGTGGCGAGGAACCAGGCGAGCTCGGAGGCGTCATCGACGCGCCGCACCTCGAGCCGCTCGACCTTCCGGAGCGCGGTCACCTTCTTCCACGCTGGCCGCGAGCTGCTCGTCAGCGACAGCACCCCGAGCGTCTTCACGCCGAGCGGCTGGGTGCGGCTGGCGAGGTCCTTCACGAAGGACGTGCCGACGTGCAGCGTCTCGAGCCACTCGGCGTGGCCGCCTTCGATGGGCACCACGTCGGTCTCGCGGATCGTCCCCCACTCGAGCTCCGGGCCCCAGCTCCCTGCCCTGACGCCGTCGCGGTTGGCGAACAGCGCCTTCACCGGCAGGCCCTTCTCCCAGGTGAGCTGCGCGCCGCTGAAGCACGCCGGCCGCGCCTTCTGTTGCAGCGGACCGAGGCCGCTCGTCTCACCGGCGAGCATGCGCGCGATCAGCTCGCCCTGCGGCAGGCCGTGCTCGGTGAGCCAGTCTCCGTAGACCTGCAACCTCGCGTCGTCGCGGTGGGCGATGAGATCCGCGAGCAGGCGCTCCTGCTCGCCGCGCGTGCCGGTGGTCGCCTTCGCGAAGGGCTCGAGGGCGCGGGCGAACGCCTGCACGTCGCGCTCGACGTCTTCCGGCACGGCTGGCGCCCGCCTGACGGTGAGCTCGCTGAAGATCCGCTCGAGCGTCGCGATCTCGTCGCGGCTCAGCTGGCCTGCGCGCTTGCCCGCGCGAGCCGCGAGGAAGGCCGACAGGCCCCGCTTCCACGTGGCGACCCGCGGGTCGGGCTGCTTCACCAGCAACGTGGCGACGGCGCGCGCGAAGGCCTCCGGGTTGCCGCTCGACACGTCGAAGACCGGCGCGCCGAGCGCGGCGATCAGGAAGTCGGTGAGGCGAGGGTCGGCCGGCATCGACGCGAGCGCCTCGACGTTGGCCCTGCTCTTGACGCTGTTGCCGCCGATCACCGTCTGCGCCAGCCGCGCGCCGAGGCCGTCGCGCTGGTCCGCCGGGGTGAGCGCCTCGAGGCGAACGATCTGCTCGGCGAGGCTGGGCGCCGGCGTCTGGCGCCACCACTCGAGCGCGTGTCGCATCGCAGCGGGGAGATCCCGCCGTGACAGCGCCTCGATGGCGTCCTGAGCGCTCACCGCACCTTGAGCAACCGCGCCTTGATCGCGCCGACGAGCATGTCGATCGCGGTCTCGTTGTTCCCGCCGTGCGGCACGATGATGTCCGCCCAGCGCTTCGAGGGCTCGACGAAGGCCATGTGCATCGGGCGCACGTGCGTGAAGTACTGGTGGATCACGTGATCGAAGTCGCGGCCGCGCTCTTTGATGTCGCGCGTGAGCCGGCGGATGATCCGCACGTCGTCTTCGGTCTCGACGAAGATCTTCACGTCCATCTCGGCGCGCAGCGCGTCCATGTGCATCACGAGGATGCCCTCGATGAGGATCAGGTCGGCAGGCTTGACGGCGACCGTGCGCGGCTGCCGCGTCGAGGTCACGAAGTCGTAGACGGGCTTCTCGATCGCCTGCCCCGCCTTCAACGTCTGCACGTGCTTGACGAGCAGATCGGAGTCGAACGCGTCGGGGTGATCGAAGTTGACCTCGCGCCGCTCCTCGAGGCTCAGGTGATCGAGCGGACGGTAATACGAGTCCTGATCGATGAAGGCGACGCGCGAGCTGAACGCTTCGTGGAGCTTGCGCGCGACGGTGGTCTTGCCCGAGGCAGTCCCACCGGCGATTCCGAGAACGAGAGGAGCGGCCGACACGAGAGCCGCAGGTATCAGAAGTCGAATTCTTCGCCCAGTTCGGACACGTGCACCGGCAGGTGCCGCACTTCCTTCTTCAGCTGGGTCACGAAGGCCGGCTTGAGGTGGTACAGGATGACCTCAGCCCCGCGCCGATCGAACTTCTGGAGCTCCTTCTCGAGCGTCTGCGGCGTGAAGTGCCCGGAGATGTCGGCGAGCGCCTGGAGCTGGTTGGGGAAGCTGCACTCGATGAGCACCAGCTTGAGGTTCTCGACCTTGTTGAGCACCTTCCAGAACTTCTCGGTCGGGCCGGTGTCGCCGGAGATCGCCATCGCCGACTCGCCGTCGGAGATCACGTAGCCGCACGACTCGACGGGGTGCGAGACGAGCACCGACTTCACGTCGTACCTGCCGACCTTCACCGACGCGCCGGCGCGGAAGGCCCTCAGCTTGAAGATGGGGTTCTTCCGCGTGGGAATGCGCGTGAAGTCGGGCCACAGCACGTTGTTGAAGAGGTTCTTCTTCAACGTGTCGATGCACTCGGTGTTGCTGTGAATGGTGATCGGCTTGTCACGCCAGCCCACCATCACGTCGGACATCATCGGCAGGTCCTTGACGTGATCGAAGTGCGAGTGCGTGAGGAGGATGTCGTCGACCTTCGCCAGCGCCGGCAGCTCGAGCATCGAGGTCAGCGCGCCAGCGTCGAGCGCGAGGCGGTCGTCGACCAGGAAGCAGGTGCTCTTGCACCCCGGAAGCTCGCCGCCGTGTGGTCCCAGGACTGTCAGTTTCAACTCAGAGTTCCCCGAACTTCCACTTCATCTCGAGATAGCGGAGGAAGTCGAAGAGCCGCGCCGTGTCCCGCACCGCCACACGATCGCCCGACACCTCGATCAACCCCGCTCGTTCCAGCCGGCTCAGCATGAAGCGAATCGCCGGTTCCCCCACCGCCAGCTCCCTCGGCAGATCGCGCACCGGGAAGTCGATCTCGATGCCCTCCTCGCCCTGCCGGCCGCGCGTCTGACACAGGTGCAGCATGTGGTGCACGATGCGGCTGTTCGGGTCGGACAGCAGGAGGTTCTCGATCTGCGCGTCGGCATCCGAGAGGCGCTCCGCGAGCTTCTTGATCATCCGCACCGCGATCTCCGCGTTGCCGCGGATCATCGCCTCGAAGGTGCGCGGGTCGATCACCAGCAGGCGCGCGTCGTCTTCGACCGCCGCCGAGGCGTTGCGCGGCTTGTTCGAGATGATCGCCATCTCGCCGAAGAACTCGCCCGGCCCCAGCACCGCCAGCACCTTCTCGACGTCGCGCACCTTCTTGGAGATCGCGATCCGGCCCGACTGGATGACGTACATCTCCTTGCCGGGGTCTCCCTCGCGGAAGAGCACCGTGCCTTTGGGGATGTCCTTGCCGAACCGTTGGAAGAGGGCTTCTTCGGCGCTCATGAAAGTGCCCGACTCTCACCCGCAAAGGGTGGGTCGTCAATTTGAACCGTAGCGGCTTATTTGGTCTTCAACGAAACGACCCCGTCCCAATCGGGCGGCGGAGGCGTCACGCGGAAGCTCTGCAGCTCGGCGAGGTAGTTCCGGGTCGGCGTGTCTGAGGGCCAGATCGCCAGCACCTCGCGGAAGGAGCGCTCGGCGTCGTCCCACCTCCGCTCGACCCACGCTGCGAGCGCGGCCTCGAAGGCGGCGATGGCCTTCGCCGCGGCCGCGGCGGGCGTGCCCAGTCCCCGGAGCTCGAAGATGCCCACGGGCACCTTCTTCCCCTTCACCCGTACCGCCCCCAGGCGCCGGGTGACGATGCCGTCCTTCACGGCGGCGCGCGTCCACTCGCTGATGATGATGCGGGTGTCGTATTCCTTGTTGGTACCCTCGAGGCGGCTGCCGAGGTTCACCGAGTCGCCGAGCACCGTGTAGTCGACGCGCACGTCGGAGCCCATGTTCCCCACCACCATCTGCCCGGTGTTGATGCCGATGCCGATCTCCAGCTCGGGGTAGCCGGCCTGGCGCCACCCCGCCTTGAGCTCCTCGAGGCGCTCGAGCATGTGCACCGCGGCGCGGCAGGCCCGCAGGGCGTGATCGGGCTGATCGAGCGGCGCGTTCCAGAAGGCCATCACCGCGTCGCCGATGTACTTGTCGAGCGTGCCCTTCTCGTCGAAGACGATCTGCGTCATCGGCGAGAGGTACTGGTTGATGAAGTCGGCCAGCTTCTCGGGGCTCATGTGCTCCGAGAGCGAGGTGAAGCCGCGGATGTCGCTGAACAGCACCGTCATCTCGCGCTTCTCACCGCGGTTGAGCTTGTCGGGGTCCTGGAGCGCGACGTCCATCACCTCCTCGCCGAGGTAGCGGCTGAAGGTGCTGCGCATCTTGAGCTTCTCGCGATCGACCGAGAGGTAGCCGAGGAAGACGGTCGCGAAGGCCGTCACGGTGAGGTGGGCCATCGGCACCACCCAGTTCATCTTGAGGCCGACGGTGAAGGCGCCGTAGGCCAGCGCGCTGAAGCCCAGCAGCACCGCCACCAGCATCACCATCTTCCACGCGAAGCGGATGCGGGGGGTGACGATGGCCAGCACGAGCCCCAGCGCGAACATGAGCGCCAGCTCGAGCACGTACACCCAGAACGGCCGATCGAGGAAGTCGCCGCGGAGGATGTTCGAGACCATCGACGCGTGGCTGTACACGCCCGGCTCGAACTCGTTGAACGGCGTCACGCGCTGATCGCCCGAGCTGCCCACGATGGTCACGCCGGCCAGCACCACCTTCCCCGCCACCTTCGCGCGATCGAACGTACCGTCCACCGCGTCGACGAAGCTGAGCTTCTGGAACACGCGGTTCGAGCCCGGGTAGTTGATCAGCGTGTACGGCGCGTCGTTCTGCATCGGCACCAGCACCGTGCGCGAGGCGCCGCGGAGCTCCACGCCCTTGATCTCGTCGTCGGCGATCACCGGGACGATCTGCGCGTCGAGCGCGGCCGCGGCGGCCACCAGGCCGAGCGAAGGCACGAGGCCCGGCGGCTCGCTCACCTTGGCGACGATCGGCGTGCGCCGGAGCGTGCTGTCGATGTCGGGCACCGTGCCGAAGTGGCCGAACGCCGTGCCCGCCGCCGCGAAGCGCGGGAGCGGCATCTGCAGCCCGGCGTAGGAGTGCGCCTCGAAGCCGTCGAGCTTCACCTCCACGAAGGAGTTCTTCACCCGGCCCGGGACGCGGGTGATCACCACGTCCTTCGCGGCGGCCGCGTAGAGCGCCCGCTGCTCGGGCGAGATCGACGCCACGTCGCTCGGCGCGATGGGGATCACCCCCTGCACGATGCGCCGGCCGCCCTTGCGGAAGACCTGCTCGAGCGCCTCGTCGGGTGAGGTCTGCACGCGCTGCGCGAGCTCCGCCTTGAGCGGCTGCAGCGACTCGGGGAGCGCCGGTTCCTTCGCCAGGGCCTCGAGCCAGCCCTTCTCGCGCTGGTTGATCTGCGTCTCGTCGGTGAAGGTCACGTCGAGGCCGATCACCTTCGCGTCGGCGTCGAGCAGCGCGTCGAGGGCCTTCGCGATCTGATCGCGCGGCCAGGGCCACAAGCCGTACCGCTGCGCGCCGCGCTCGTCGAGCTCGAGCACCACCACGTCGGGGTGCGGCGGCTGCTCGCCCCGAAGCAGGAAGAACACCGTCGCCACGCGCGACTCGAAGTTCTGCACCAGGCGGTGCACCACGTTGCCGCCCGTCTGGAGGCCGACGATCGGCCGCGCCGTCGCCATGTGGAGACCGCCGAACACGAGGAAGCTCACGAGCGCGATCAGCTCGAACCGGCGCTTCGACAGGAGGTGGCGCATGAGGAGGCAGAAAGCCTACCCCGCCCGCGCGTCGGCAATCGTGGTTTCGCGGGGAGCGAACGGGTAAGAGCCGCGCCCGTGGGAACGACCTACAAGCAGGCAGGAGTGGACATCGAGGCCGGCGACGCCCTCGTCGAGCGCATCAAACCCCACGCCGCGAAGACGCGGCGGCCCGAGGTGGTGTCGGGCGTGGGCGGCTTCGGCGGGCTGTTCGCCATCCCACCGGGCAAGTACCAGGAGCCGATCCTCGTCAGCGGCACCGACGGCGTGGGCACCAAGCTCAAGCTGGCCTTCGCGATGGATCGCCACGAGACGGTGGGCATCGACCTCGTCGCGATGAGCGTCAACGACGTGCTCACCAGCGGCGCCGAGCCGCTCTTCTTCCTCGACTACTTCGCCACCGCCCGCCTCGACGTCGAGCGCGCCGAGAAGGTGATCGCCGGCGTCGCGAAGGGCTGCGATCTGGCGGGCTGCACCCTGCTGGGCGGCGAGACGGCGGAGCTGCCCGGCTTCTACGTCCCCGGCGAGTACGAGCTGGCCGGCTTCGCGGTGGGCATCGTCGAGCGCTCGAAGATCATCGACGGCAGGAAGATCGTCGCCGGCGACCGGGTGATCGGCATCGCCTCGTCGGGCCTCCACTCGAACGGCTACTCGCTCGCGCGGCGCATCCTCGAGGACAAGGGGCTCTCGCTGAACGACAGCGTCGACGGCCTCGCGCTCGGGCCCGCGCTCCTCGAGCCGACGCGCATCTACGTGAAGGACATCCTCGCGCTCTGCGCGCAGGTCGAGGTCAAGGGGATGGCGCACATCACCGGCAGCGGGCTGCCGGGCAACGTGCCGCGCTGCCTCCCCGACGGCACCCGCGCGGTGCTGAAGGAGTCGAGCTGGAAGCGCGCGCCGATCTTCGACGTGCTCCAGAAGCTCGGCGAGGTGGAGCGCACCGAGATGTTCAACACCTTCAACATGGGCCTGGGCATGACGGTGATCGTCGCCGCCAGTGAGGTGACCGCGGCGCTGACGCTGCTCAAGGCGCGCGGCCTCGAGGCGTGGGAGGTCGGCGTGATCGAAGCCGGCAAGCCCGGCGCGGAGGCGGAGGCCGTCGTCGTCCCATGATGCGCGTGGCCGTGCTGGCGTCGGGGAGCGGCTCGAACTTCCAGGCCCTCGTCGACGCGCTCAACGTGGCAGGCAGCCCGGCGCGCGTCGAGCTGCTGATCTGCAACGTGCCCGGCGCGAAGGTGATCTCCCGGGCGCAGACTGCGGGCGTCGAGGCGGTGGTGATCGATCACCGCACCGCCGGGCCGCGTGAGGCGTACGACGCGAGGCTGGTGGCCGAGCTCCAGCAGCGGAACATCGAGCTGGTGTGCCTGGCCGGCTACATGCGGCTGGTGACGCCGACGTTCCTCCGCGCCTTTCCCGGGCGCGTGGTGAACCTCCACCCTGCCCTCCTGCCGTCGTTCCCCGGCCTCCACGGCGTCAAGCAGGCGATCGACGCGGGCGTGGCCGTCGCCGGCTGCACGGTGCACTTCGTCGACGAAGGCACCGACACCGGCCCGATCATCGCGCAGGCCGCCGTGCCCGTGCTGCCCGGCGACGACGAGAGCGCGCTGGCGGCGCGGATCCACGCCGAGGAGCACCGGCTCTACCCGGCGGTGGTGAAGGCCATCGCCACCGGTCGCGTGCGCCTCGAGGGTCGCCGCGTCCACCGCACGGAGGCGCTCTGATGTCCACCGCCGTCGTTCGCCGCGGCACCTCGCCGGGCCGGCACGTCTACGACGCCATCGTCCTCGGCGGGCAGACCGCGGGGATCCTCGCCACCGCGCTGCTGGCGCGCCGCGGGCTCCAGGTGCTGCACGTGCCGCACGACGGGCTGGGCGCGCCCTACCCCCACGGGGAGCTGTCGCTGCCGCACGCGCCGTTCCTCCTGCCGCCGGTGCGCTCGGTGCCCGCCTTCGACGAGGTGGTCCAGGAGCTCGGGCTGGCGCCCACCATCAGCCGCGCGCTGCAGGTGACGCCGATCCAGCTCCTCGAGCAGGACCAGTGGTTCGAGCTCACCC
>JBMORD010000288.1:0-61804 GCA_049322495.1 Myxococcota bacterium
GGCCGGCAAGAAGCCGCAGGACGCGAAGCCCTCGCAGCAGCGCGGCGAGCGCGTCGACGAGCGCACGCTGACCCCCGCGGCCGACCCCGCGCTCACCGCCGTGGCGAAGGCGCTCGCCGAGAAGTCGGCGAAGCTGGGCCGGCTCTACGCGGTGATGGGGCTGACCGCCGAGCAGCGCGCGCTGATGCTCAAGGCCGCCGAGGGGCTCAAGGGCGTGTCCGCGAAGGCCGAAGGCGAGGGCCACTGGCGCCGCCTGGTGATGGTGCCCGAGAAGCTCACGCCCATCGCGCGCAAGCAGGTGATGCCCGACTACGACGAGGGCGACGAAGACGAGTGAGGGCGTTGTGAGGAGGAGCGCGTGTTCCTGGATGATCTCCAGCTGTTGCTGCGAGGCCTGACAACTCCCGTGTCGAGGGCGATAGCGCTCGATGAGGTCAGGCAGGAACTCCATGGCCTGCTGGCAGCGCGCTCGAAAGACACGCCACTCGCCTTCACCCTGTGGCGTCAGCGCATCGAGTTCCTCGGAGACTTCCTTTCTTCGGTGCCGGTCGGTGTATGGCCGTTGCTCGATCAGCAGCCAACGATGGCTGCGTCGTTGGTCCTTCGGTCAGCCTTCGGCGCTGCAGATGCCAATCAGCTCGATGCGCTCGAAGCGCGGCGTCTCGCGCAACGCTTCGTTCTCGATGATCAGGACCTCGTTCAGTACTCGCTCCAGACGCGCCTCATCTCGGGTAGCCACGCGTTTCGTTTGACCTCGTTGGGAGACGCATTTCTCCGACTGACGGGCCGGGAGGCGATTCGCTTTCTCCTCGTGCTCGAGACCGAGCTGAGCGTCGGCGATTGGGACGATTGGCGAGCGTCACGAGGCGTGCTCGAGGCGCTGGAGGCGGGCGTTGCGGAGCTCTACGACGAGGAGGAGGACCAGCTTCGATTCCCCTGCTCGGAGCCGACCCTCAAGCGCCTGCGTCGATTGCAGGTCGCCAGGAGCTCGATCGACGACTCGAACTGCATGACCTACCGCCTCGCCGAGTCAATGCGCTCGCTCGTCCGTGATGCGCTCGATGAGGTGCGATGGCGGGCTGCGGTGCGCTCCATGCTCCGCGACGACGCCGACCGCGCCGTCCTGGAGCGGACGACGGATGCCACAGCGACGCGCGCGACGCGGGACCTGTCCCGGCTCGTGACGCACGAAGTCCGCAACGCGCTCGTCCCCGTACGGCGCCACGCCGAACAGCTCACTCGCAGCGAAAGCCCGGACGTGGTGCAGCGGGCTGAGAAGATCCTCGGAGGCGTCAAGCGGGTGCTCGTCTTCGTCGACCAGTTGGTCGGGGTGTCTGAAGTGGTCTCGGCGACGCGCATGCCGACGAGACTGTCGACGCTGGTCGACGAGGCGACGCTCGATCTCGAGGGGCACGAGCGCGTCACGCGGGAGCTGACCGACGCGACACTCGAACTCGCTCGGGAGCCGCTGGCGCGCGCGTTGCGCAACGTGGTGCAGAACGCCCTCCAGCTCTCGAGCGGGCGAGTCATCGTGCGCGCCACCGTCGATCGCCACGCGCTGCGGGTGGAGGTCGAGGACGAAGGGCCCGGCGTCCCCGAGGTGGATCGCGAGCGAGTCTTCGAGGACGGCTTCACGACGCGCGAGGGCGGTACGGGCTACGGGCTGGCGATGACCCGGCGGATCCTCACGGAGCTCGGTGGCACCGTCACCTGCGAGACCGGCCGGGTCCTTTCGGGGGCGTGTTTCGTGCTAGCCCTGCGGACGGCCCCATGAGTTCCGGACTGGTCCTCATCATCGACGACGACCCCGCCTTCGTGGACCTCTACACCGAGGTGCTCGAGGGAGAAGGCCATCAGGTCGTGGTCGCGAACTCCGCCCAGAAGGCCGCGGAGATTCTCGACGCTCGCGGGCGAGAGCTCGACGTGGTGCTGATCGACCAGAAGCTCCAGGGGCCCGGCGGCCCAGACTCGGGGCTCGAACTCCTGGCACGCGTGCGACGCGTCACCCCGCTGGCGAAGGCCATCATCGTCACGGGCTACTCCTCTGCGGAGGCCGTCGAGCGCGCGTTCCGAGAGGGGGTCTACGACTACCTCATCAAGAACGGTGCCTTCGAGGCGTTGCTCAAGGCGAAGATTCGCAACGCCGTCGAGAGCACGCTCGAGCGACGCCTCCGCGCGTCGACGCGTGACCAGCGAGAGGCCGAGCTCCGCGCGGCCTGGCAGGGCTGCATGACGGAGAGCAACCGCAACCGGAAGGGCGCGCTGCTCGAGCGCGTGGTCAAGCTCCTCTTCGCGTCGACGCCGGGCTTCGAGAACGTGTCGACCGAGCTGCGAAACGACAACGAGCAGCTCGACATCGTCATCGAGAACCGTGTGAAGGACGGGCCGTGGGCGAAGGAGCAGTCGGCCTACTTCATCGGGGAGTGCAAGAACTGGTCGTCGAAGGCCGACGCTGCGGAGGCGCGCAACTTCTGGTCGCGCTTCGATGTGAAGAATCGTCGCGTGCGCGCAGGCTTCTTCATTTCGCTCGGTGGGTTCACCGCGGGCTTCGAGAAGACCAGGCTCGAGCGCAGCGCCACCGACGTGGTGGTGGTGCTGGTGACGAAGGACGACGTTCAGGCGTGGATCGACGCGCCCGACCGGCTGCTCTTCCTCAATCAGCTTCATCAGCGCGCCACGCTGAACCGCTGAGTTGCTGCGGCGGCAGGAGGTGGCGCCTAAGGTCTGCCCGTGCTCGCCCTCTCGTTGTCCCTCGTGCTCGCGGCTGGCGTGCCCAGCGTCGCGGCGCCGCCGTGGAAGACCGCCAACGTCGACGCGAAGCTCGCCGACTTCTTCGCTGAGCAGCTCGCGTCCTCGCTCCGCGCGCGCGGGCTCAAGGTCATCACCGCCGGCGACATCGGCGCGCTGCTGGGCATGGAGCGCGAGCGCCAGCTCCTCGGCTGCACCGACTCGAACAGCTGCCTCGCGGAGATCGGCAGCGCGCTCGGCTGCGAGGGCACGCTGCTGGTGAGCGCCGCCCGCTTCGGCGAGACGTGGCGCGCGACGCTCCGCATCGTGGGCAGCGACGCGCTGCCGCGCGCGGAGACCCGCCTCGAGGTGAAGGGTGACCAGGCCTTCGGCGACGCGCTCGACCGCGCCGCCGAGGAGCTCGCCGCGCCGCTGCTGGGCAAGAAGAGCGCGAGCGCGCCGCCACCGAACCTCACGTGGCTCCCGGCGACGGTCGGCGGAGTCGCCGCCGCGACCGGCCTCGGCGCCGCCATCTTCGCCGGGGTGCAGCTCGAGAAGACGCGGCAGGCCACCACCCTCGAGCAGGCGCAGCAGGAAGCGGCCCCCGGCCTCACCGCCCGCACCGTGGCGTGGGTCGCGCTCGGCGTCGCGGGCGCCGCGGCCGTCACCACCGTCATCGTCGCCGTCACCCAGCGCGCCCCGGCGGCCTCGGTCGGTGTCGTGCCGTCGGCGAACGGCGCGCAGGCCTTCATCTCGTGGGAGCTGCCATGAAGCGCGCCCTGTTCCTCTTCGGGCTCTCGGCGCTCCTCGCCGGGTGCGACTTCGAGGGCGCGCTCGCGCTCTGCGCCGATGGTGGTGGGCGCTGCGCCCGGACCGAGGCCGATGCGGGCCCTGACGCCAGCGTGCAGGACGACGCGGGCCTCGATGCGGGCTCGGATGCGGGCTCGGATGCGGGCCTCGACGCCGGGAGCGATGCGGGCGCTGACGGTGGCGCGGATGCCGGGCCGCGGTTCGCCGAGGTCGACCCGTGCCTCGGGCTGCCGGCGGGCAACCACTTCTGCTGGGAATCGCCGCTGCCGCAGGGCAACGCGCTCCACGACGTGCTGGCGACCGACGGGGGCTTCTTCATCGCCGGGGCGGGTGGCGCGCTGCTCTTCCTCTCGACGCAGGGCGAGTTCAGCCGGCTCGACGTGCCGCTCGTCGACGGCGCGCCGGCCAACGACCGCGCGCTCTCGTGGACGCGCTTCGTGCGCTTCGCGGACGACGACGTGTGGCTGCTCGGCGATTCGGCGACGGTGGTGCACTACAACGGCACGACGTGGGCGCCCACGCGGCTGCCGTGCAGCGTGCCTCATGGCCAGATGGACTCGAGGTACCTCGCGGGCGTGCGCCACGTGAACAACACCCCGACCTTCGTGGTGTCGAACGCGTCGCAGTGCACGCAGACCGCTCCGCTCGGCGCGCCGCTCTCCGCCGCGGACTCCGTTCCCGTGGTGCTCGAGAGCGGCGGCTCGTGCTTCGCCGTGGTGGCCGCGGCGACGAACCTGCTCATCCGCTGTGACGGGACGACGCTCACGCCGCTGCCGGGCCCCGCGACGACGCTCTGGCCCTGGCTCGATGGCGTGGCCGTCGGAGGCCGCGATGAGCTCACCGTCTGGCAGCCGGGCGGCGTGACCACGCCCGTCGCGAGCATGGGCGAGTACTTCGCCGCGGGTGAGTTCGATGCGGGCGCGTTCTTCGTCGGCGCGCAGATGGGGCTGTGGGGAGGCTTGGCCGATGGGGGCGCGCGGTTGTTCGAAGCGCGGATGGGGGTCTTCGCGACCGCGCGGTCTGGCGCGACGAGGCTCGCGGTGGGGGGCGGCGGGGGAGTCTGGACCTCCGTCGACGGCGGCCCGTGGAGCACGCCGCTCGGCGTCGCGGCGCCGTCGAGCAACAACCTGCATGGCGCGGCGGTCACCAGCGACGACGTGCTGGCGGTGGGCGCGTCCGGCATCATCGTCACGCGCTCGCTCGGCTGGCACCAGCTCGCGTTCCCTGAGGTGCTCGCCTACGACTCGACCTCGCACCTCGCCTGTAGCGAAGGTCCAGCGCCGCTCTGCGTCTTCGGCGGCCGGCGTGCTGACGGAGGAACGGTGGTGGCGGTGGGCAACACCACCGACTCGGCGGACTGGGTGGTGACGAGCTTCTCCGCCCCGGTGACGGGCGCGGCCGGAGGCGCGGAGCTCTGGATCGTCGGGGCCAACGCCCCTGCGCGCGTCGAGGGAGATCGAGGCCTGGGCGTCGAAGATGCGGGCTGTGCCATCACCACCATCGCCGCCGCCGGGCAGGCGGTGGTCGCGGGCGGGCCGGGCTGCATCGCCGAGCGCAGCGGTAGCGGGTGGACCACGCGCGCGGCGACGCAGCTCCCGTCGACGGTGAGCTGGCTGACGCCGTCGGGCACGGTGTGGTTCGGCGGCGGCTCGAAGCTCGCGCGCCACCACCTCGGCACGGCAGACCTCGACGCCTTCTCGCTCCCGCTCAGCGTCACCATCACCTCGCTCTGGGCGTCGGACGTCGAGGTGTGGGTGCTGGGCAACGACGCCGATGGCGACTCGCACGTCCTCGTCTCGGTCGACGGCGGCGCCTTCTCGCCGGTGGCCGTGGGCGTGGGCCGCGAGAACTACTACGGCTCGCTGGTGTCTTTGCGGCACCGGCTCCACGTGGTGCGGGGCTCCGCCACCGAGGTCTGGCTGTTCGGCGATCACGACACGATGCTCCGGCGCCCCCGGCTCGTGCCCTGAGGGCGATTTGGTTGCATGCAATCGAATCGGCGTTTACCTCGGCGCGTATGACCGAGACCGCCCGCATTCACGACTTCGAGATCGAGACCCTCCAGGGGAAGGTGAAGACCCTGCGCGAGCACGCCGGCAAGGTGATGCTCATCGTCAACACCGCCAGCGAGTGTGGCTTCACGCCGCAGTTCGCGGGCCTCGAGAAGCTCTTCGAGCGCTACGCCGAGAAGGGGCTGGTGGTGCTGGGCTTCCCCTGCAACCAGTTCGGAGGCCAGGAGCCGGGCGACGCCGAGCAGATCGGCGCCTTCTGCCAGCGCAACTACGGGGTCACCTTCCCGATGCACGCGAAGATCGAGGTGAACGGGCCGAAGGCGCACCCGCTCTTCTCGTACCTCAAGAGCGAGGCGCCGGGCCTGCTCGGCACCGAGGGCATCAAGTGGAACTTCACCAAGTTCCTCGTCGACCGGAAGGGCAAGGTGGTGAAGCGCTTCGGGCCGCGCGACGAGCCCGAGAAGCTGGTGGCCGACATCGAAGCGCTGCTCGCGCAGGCGGCGTGAGCGCTGCCGGCCGATGAATGGCTGACAAGGGGCAGCGCGAGGCGCATCGTACGCCGTGGAGGTCGTGCACATGCGCTCGCTCATCGTCCCGTTGCTCACCTTGTCTACCGTCGCGCTCGCCGCGCCACCGGCCGACGTCGCCGGCTGCCAGGACCACCCGCTCTTCACCCGCATGACGGGGATGATCATCCTCAAGTGCCAGGTGACGCCGTTCACTCGCGTCGCCCTGGTCACGGCGAAGGGCAACAAGAAGGACCACTTCGAGGGGAAGGTCTTCGAGACGAGGTACGCGTTGCCGCCCGGTGGCGATCCGCCCTCCGCGGTCGCCATCATCCGCAACCACCAGCAGGCCATCGCGCAGATCGGCGGCACCACGGTGATGGACGACGGGCGCTACACGACGTTGAAGATCGAGAAGGACGGCAAGGAAGTCTGGGCGCAGGTCGACACCGCCTGGGGCCGCGGCTACGTGCTCACCATCGTCGAGAAGCAGGGCATGGTGCAGGAAGTGACGGCGAACGCCGAGCTCTTCAAGGCCGGCCTCAAGTCGTCGGGTCACGTCGAGGTGCCGGGCATCTTCTTCGACACCGGCAAGGCGGAGCTCAAGCCCGAGTCCGAAGCGGCGCTCAATGAGGTCGCGAAGCTGCTCAAGGCGGACGCGACCCTGAAGGTCTACGTGGTGGGCCACACCGACTCGGTGTCGGGCCTCGAGAGCAACCTCAAGCTCTCTCAGGCACGTGCAGAGTCGGTGGTGCAGGCGCTGGTGACGAAGCACGGCGTCAGCGCGGCGGTGCTGCTCGCGAAGGGAGTCGGGCCGCTCGCACCGGTCGCCAGCAACGACGCCGAGGAAGGCCGCGCGCGTAACCGGCGCGTCGAGCTGGTCAAGCAGTAGCCCTCACTGCGCCGTCGGCACGTCTCGCCGTCCGGGGGCTCCGCCGAGGTCGGACCTCCGGTGCGCGGGGCGGGTGCTGCGCTCTGGCTCTGCACCGGAGTGGTCGGGCTCGTGGGCCTCGAGCGGCTCGTCGAGCTGCGGCTCTTGAAGCGCGACGCGCAGTGGGCCTTCGAGCGCGGCGGGTCGAGTTCGATGCCGCACGCGTGCGTGGCCGGCGGTGACGTCCTCGGGCACCGGCCACATCGCTGCGCGCGAGCACCGGCGACGGGTCCCGCAGCTCATCAACAAAGGTGTCAGTGACAACTTTGTTGATGAGGCGCCAGACCCCGCCCCGGGGGCTACCGGCCGTGTCCTCTCCTTCGAACTCGAGGGGCTCGACGGCGAGCGTGCGTGCACCGACCTTCGCAACTCGGGCGACACGGCTGGCGATCGCGGGCGGCGTCACGAGCGCATGACCTGGCATCGTGAGCGTTCATCGCGCGGTGTGAGGGGCACGCGTGAGACGAGCACGGCCGAGCCGACCCGCGCCCATCGAGGCCGCTTCACGAATTCCACAGCGCATGGAACTGCCTGCAGAGCTGCTCGTGCTCCTCGTCGGAGATGTACCGCCTCCCGCCGGACGAAGGCCGCGAGACGTCCTCCTCGGGCTCGCGCGGTGGAGATTCCCCGGCGCTGCGCGACGACAGGCGGACCTCGAGCATCGCGACGAGCCGCGCCTCCTCTTCCTTCGCGCGCGCCTGCTCGGCGAGCTCGTCATCCGTCAGATCCCACTTCGGCTCTCTGCGCACCTCGTCGGACACCGCGAGCCCCCAGCCGTCGGCGGACGGCTGACTGACCATCGCCTCGACGGTCCACTCGAGCCAGCGAACCAGCTCTGCGAGATCGACCCGCGAGCTGATCAGCCCACGCCATGCGTCGGTGCGCGCCCGAAGCCGCTCGAGCAGTCGCTGTCCGCTCACGGTGAGTGACCACGCCTGCGTGCGCCGCGCCGCATCGCGGACGGCGGGCTCGACGTAGCCGTGGCGGGCGAGCCCCTCCATCGTGCGCTGCACCTGCTGTCGATGCCGTCCGATGAAGTACGCGATGTCTGCTCACGGCGCGCGCCTTCCGCTTGCCCAGCAGCAGGAGCACGATGAGGTCTGCTCCATCGACGCCGAGCTCCCGCGCCCACCGCCGCATCACCACATCGACCGCCGTCAGCGCCTGCTTGAGCGCGATCCACTCATCCATGTGGTCGCATTCTGCAGGCGGGCACTGACACCTTCCTGGAGCCGCCGACGGAGAGGTCCATGGAGAAGCGGAAGCGGCACACGGCAGAGTTCCGGCAGGGCGCTGTGAAGCTGGTGCTTGAACAGGGGGCACGGCGAGCGACGTCGCTCGCAGCCTGGGCGTGAAGCCGAACAGCGTGCAGAAGTGGGTGCAGCAGGTGCGCGTCGACTCGGCGAGGGACGGCCCGATCAGCTCACGAACGATGAGAAGGCGGAGCTGGCGAGCCTGCGGAAGCGCGTGAAGGAACTCGAGACCGAGAAGGCCATCCTCAGAAAAGCTGCGGCCTCTTCGCGAAGGAGAGCGTGTGAGGTTCGCGCTCATCGACGCGGAGCGAGCGCGACGACGTGGCGCTCGCGGCCAAGGTGCTCGAGATCCACGAGCGCGGCCGCCGGAACTACGGTCGTCCGCGCATCCACGACAAGCTCAAGAAGCAAGGCGTGCACGTCAGCGGGAAGCGCCTCGCCCGCGTGATGCGAGAGCAACGTGTCGGCGGGAAGGTGAAGAAGAAGTTCGTCGTGACCACCGACAGCGAGCACCCGCTCGAGGTTGCGCCCAACGTGCTCGACCGGGACTTCACGGCGAGCGGTCCGAACAAGCGCTGGGTCGGCGACATCCCCTACCTCTTCACGCCCGAGGGCTGGGTCTACCTCGCGGTCGTCATCGACCTGTGCTCCCGCATGGTCGTCGGCTGGTCGACTGGCGCCGTCATCGACCGGTTTCTCGTGCTGCGCGCGCTCGACCAGGCGAAGCAGCGACGCGGAACGGTCGCAGGAGGACTGTTCCACTCGGACAGAGGGGAGCCGACATCAAAGCGCTGCTCGCGCAGCTGGCGTGAGCCTTCTGCCCGAGCTCCGCGCGGCGCACGACGTGCTCGCCTCCTTGATGCCCTCGCAGCACGAGCTGAGATGGAGCGCCTGTCTGCCACCGGGCGACGCTCGCCTCGCCCATCCGCGCCAGAGCTGCGCCTCGGGGTGAAGCAGCCCCTCAGCCGAGCACCAGCCGCTCGAGCTCCGCGCGGCGCTGCGCGACTCCGTGCTCGGAGGCCTGCTGGAGCACGTCGAGGATCACCTCCTTGCGGCCCTCGACGAGCAGCACGAGGTGATGGAGCGCCGCGTACTGCGTGTCTGCCCGCCGGGCGACGACGGCCTGGAGCCGCGCGCGCGGAAAGCGGCGGGTGAAGGGGAGCCACGCGCCGACAGGCCAGCTGATGAGCTCCCCGCGCGCAGGGTCGACGGCCACCAGCGGCGCCTGGAAGAGGAGCCACACCCCGAGGCCGAGCATCAGCGTGAGGAAGATCATCACCGTGCCCCCGAGGTGTGTCGCGGCGCCCTCGCTGAGCAGGCCGAGCACGATGACGCCGAACAGCGCGGTGAACAGCGCGCCGATGCCGCAGAGGCTCCGCTCCTGGCGGAGCCGGTGCATCGAGACGATGAGCCGCACGTCGCCGCGGTCCTCGCGCGCCGCGCGCCACGTCGCGATCGCCGGGCCGCCGATGACGACACACAGCACCGCGAAGCCCGCCCACACGTGCCACGTCTGCGCTTCGGGGTGCCGCGGCGAGGGCATGCGCTCGGTGATGAGCTGCGCCGCCCAGGACAGGAGCCCGAGCACCGCCAGCGCGGTGTTGGTGCGCCACCGGACTCCCCACGTCACGCCGGGGACGTCGACCTCGCGCACGGGCTCACTTCACCTGGTACCAGACGTGGTCGGCGAAGCCCTCGAGGGCGCGCTCGTGCGGGCTGACCGCGCCGTCGACCTTCGTCACCTCGAGCACGCCGTCGGCCGCGCGCCAGGTGCCGATGAGCCACAGCTCGCAGGTGGGCGCGTCGCCGCAGGCCTGCCGCGCGCGGTCGGCGAGGGAGACGCCGAGGCGGCTGTCGTCGCAGGCGAGCTCCAGCGCGCCGGCCTTCGCCCCGCGCCCTGAGAAGCCCATCGGCCCGCGCGCGAGCGTGACGGCGACGCGCACCGGGCCCTGCTGGCGCGCCAGCCACTCCAGCGCGGCCTGGCGGTCGGCGAGCGAGGCGCCCTGACGGAAGGCCGACCCGGGCACCGCGTGGTCCATGAGCGTGGTGGGCTGCTTCGGCTCGAGCGGCGCGCTGAAGTCGAGGCCGCGCTTCTCGAGCGCGCCGTCTCTGCCCACCTCGTACCACCAGGTCTGCGGCCCCGACGTCGGCCGCTCGCCAGCGCCCAGCACGCGCGAGGTGAAGGTCTTCACCACGTAGGTCGAGCCGTCGGCGTTCCCCTTCATCCACTCGGTGCTGCCGTAGAGCCGCGCGAGGAGCGCCGCCTTGCCGGCCTCGGTGAGCGCGCCCTTCGCCGCCCACGAGGCGGGCGCGCGGAGCCAGACGACGATGGGGCGGGCGGGGGGCGTCTCGACGCCGCTCGGCAGGCGCAGGGCGTCCTGCAGGTCGACGCGGATGACGACCGGCGCGGCGGCGAGGGAGAGGGCGAGGGTGACGGGCAGCATTCGCTTCGGAATCTGCCACGACTTCGGCGGTAGACTGCGCGGCGACATGGCGAAGACGCGCGAACAGAAGATCTTCGGGGCGGCGGTATTGAAGACGAGCTTCCGCCTCCGCGACGCGCTCGAGTCGCCGGCCTTCAAGGGCATCTACCCGGGCGTGCTGCGCGACCTCGGCCTCGAGGACACCGACGTCGAGGCCTTCATCGAGGCCAACCGCGAGGCGGTCGAGAAGGCGGCGCGCGGGCAGCCGTGACCACCATCAACCGCGCCGTCCGCCAGCACCTCCTCGAGCTGACCGACCGCGAGCGCCACCGCACGGCGCGGGTGCTGGTGCGGCTGCGCGCGCTGGTGGCGGTGCCCTTCGCGGGCATCACCGCGTGGCTCTCGTGGCACGAGGGGCTGGCCGACTGGGCGGCGACGCTGCCGTACTTCGTCACCTACGCGGTGCTGGCGCTGGCCCTCGCCGCGGCGCTCGAGCGCGTGCCGGCGCTGGTGAAGCTCTCGGGCTTCTCGGTGCCGGTGCTCGACATGCCCACCTACGCGCTGTCGTCGATGGCCTCCATCTCGAGCATGGAGACGCCGGAGTACCTGCTGAGCGCGACCGTGCCCGCCCTGTGCGCCGGCGTGCTGCTGGCGGGGCTGTCGCTCGATCGCCGCGCCATCGCCACGGCCGCGGTGGCGGCGGCGGGCTTCACGGTGGCGCTCATCGTGCGGCTCCACGCGCCGCTCAGCGAGCTGGTGGTGCCGCTGCTCTCGGTGGTGTCCATCGGCGTGATGTGCGCGTACCTCGTGTCGCGCATCGAGGGGCTGGTCGCCGAGTCGCGCCGGAAGGACTTCGCCGGCAAGTACGTGCTGGGCGAGCGCATCGGCGTGGGTGGCATGGCGGAGGTCTTCACCGCCCTCTACTCGCCGGAGGGCGGCTTCGAGCGCCGGGTGGCGGTGAAGCGGGTGCTGCCGGCGCACGCGGGCGACGAGCACTTCGTGGCGCTGTTCCGCCGCGAGGCGGAGGTCGGCGCGCAGCTCGCGCACCCCAACCTGGTGCAGGTGCTCGACTTCGGCCGCCACGACGACTCGTGGTTCCTCGCGATGGAGTTCGTCGACGGCGTCTCGCTCTCGGCGCTGCTCAAGGCCCTCAAGGCGCGCGGCGAGCGGCTGCCGCTCCAGGCGGCGCTCTTCGTCATCGCGGAGGTGGCCGAGGGGCTGGCGTACCTCCACGAGAAGCGCTCGGCCGACGGGCAGCAGGTGGGGCTCGTGCACCGCGACCTCAACCCGCCGAACGTGCTCCTCAGCCGCGGCGGCGACGTGAAGCTGAGCGACTTCGGCGTCACCCGCTGGTCGAGCGGCGGCGGGCTCACCGAGACGGGCACCACGCGCGGGAAGCTCGCGTACATGGCGCCGGAGCAGGTCTCGGGCGGCACGCCGCAGCCCGCGTGGGACCTCTTCGCGCTCGGCGCCACCGCATGGGAAGTGCTGGTCGGCGCGCGCGCCTTCGCCGGCGACAACGAGTCGACGGTGCTGCGCCGGGTGCTCGAGGGGGAGGTGCCACCGCCGTCGTCGCAGCGCCCCGACGTGCCGCCGGAGGTCGACGCGCTGGTGCTGGGGCTCCTCGAGAGAGACGCGGCGAAGCGCACGAAGAGCGCGCGCGAGGTGGCGGCGCACCTGCGGTCGCTCACCGGCGCGCCCGCGCCCTACCCCGGTGGACGGGAGGCGCTCTCGCTCGCCATCGCGAGCGTCGGGCCGCAGGCGCTCGCGCAGGCCCCCGCGTCGGACTCGAGCCGGGGCGCGAGCCACGAGGTGACGCGGACCATCTGAGCGGAGGTCGCGAAAGACCGACCGACGGGTCACCTCAGCCGTTGCGTCGGCGGTGGAACGCGGGGGCTGACAGCGAGAAGCGCGGCTTTCCCGTCGCGTGCTCGTCGCTTGACTTCACCGTCCGTCAGTCGAAAACGGTCGACGTGTCTCTCCCATCTCTGCTGGTCACCGGCGCGTCTGGCTTCATCGGTCGTCACGTCGTGGCCGCGCTCCAGCGCCACTGGCGCATCCACGCGCTCGCACGCCGCACGCCGGCGGAGGCGCGCGCCCCCGAGGGCCCCAACATCACCTGGCACCAGGTCGACCTCGGCGACGCCGCGACGATGGACGCGGTGTTCAAGCGCCTCGCCGACGAGGGCGGGGTCGACGCGGTGCTGCACCTCGCCGCGTACTACGACTTCGCGGGGCGCGAAGACCCCGAGTACAAGCGCACCAACGTCGACGGCCTGCGCGCGGTGCTCGAGCGCTGCCGGGTGTTGAAGCCCAGGCTCTTCATCTTCGCCAGCTCGCTCGCGGGGTGTGCCTTCCCCGCGCCGGGCACGGTGCTCAGCGAGCGGAGCCCGGTCGACGGCACGCACCCGTACGCGCGCTCCAAGGCCGCGGGCGAGGCGATGCTCGGGGAGTTCGCTGCCGACGTGCCCTCGGTCATCGTGCGTCTCGGCGCGGTGTACTCGGACTGGGGCGAGTTCACGCCGCTCTACACGCTGATGCGCACCTGGTTCAGCTCGTCGTGGCGCTCGCACATCCTCGCGGGGAAGGGCACCGCGGCGCTCCCGTACATTCACGTGCGCGACGTGGTGTCGTTCTTCGCGCGCGTGCTCGAGCGCCAGCCCGACCTCGGCAACAACGAGGTGCTGATCTGCAGCCCGGATCAAGCGGCCTCGCACCGCCAGCTCTTCGAGGCGGCGATGGAGGCGTACGCCGGCCAGCGCCCCGACCCGCTGCTGATGCCGAAGTTCCTCATTCGCCCCGGGCTGTGGGGGCTCAACCTCCTCGGCGGGCTGCTGGGCGACAAGCCCTTCGAGCAGCCGTGGATGGCGGACTACGTCGACAAGGCGATGCCGGTCGACGCGAGCCAGACGCGTCAGCGCCTCGGCTGGGAGCCCAACGAGCGCTTCGCGGTGCTGCGGCGCATGCCGTTCCTCGTGGAGAACCTCAAGACGCAGCCCGAGGAGTGGGAGCGGCGCAACCTCGCGGCGATGCGGCACGTGAAGGTGCCGGTGCACCTCCACATCTTCCAGCTCATCGAGGCGCACGAGGCCGAGCTGGTGAAGCACTCCGTCGAGACGTGCATGTCGCCCGCGACGCGCGAGCGCTTCCCCAACTACCAGCAGCTCACCGTCGAGGAGCTCACCGTCTCGGCGCAGCAGACCTACGCGCACCTCAAGAACGCGGTGCGCACGCGCGAGAAGGCCCTCTTCAAGACGCACTGCGAGGGCCTCGCGCGGCGCCGCTTCGCCCGCGGCTTCACGGTGAAGGAGGTCGTCGACATCAACGAGATCAAGCGCGACGCCTGCCTGCGCACGCTGCTGCGCGATCCGCGCGCGCGCGGCCTCGAGTCGGCGCTCATCGAGGCCGTCAACGGCACCTTCCGCCTGGGCATCGACCAGCTCTACGACACCTTCGACGAGCTCACCGGCCGCTTCGTGCCCGTCGAGCCGCCGGGGTGAGCGTCAGGCGCGCTCGGGCCACTTCCACGTCAGCATCCCCATGGGGATGGTCTCGAGCGGCTTGCCGAACATCGCCTGCACGCGCTCGAGCAGCTCCTGGTGGCGCTCGTACTGGTTGGTGACGAACTTCACGTCCTTCCCGTTCTTCAGGCGGAAGACGAGGTTGATGCCCTCGTCCATGTGGTCGAGCTTCATGCGGGCCAGCGCGCCGCCGATGCCGCGCGCCACGAGGGGAATGCGCAGCACCCCCACGCGCTCGACGTCGTCGAAGTTCACCGTGTCGGTGACGATGCCCCGCGCCTCGAGCGTCCGCCCCTGCAGCCGCACGCGGCAGCTGCCGATGCGGATGAAGAGGTAGATGGCGAACGGAATCGTCACGCACAGCACGCACAGCAGCACTGCGACCACGTACATCGACGTGCGCGCACCCTTGTGCATCCGGAACTCCAACGGCTCCATGTGTGTACCCCCCTCGGTGGAAGCTTCGCGTGAAACGCCCGCTCGCCCTCACTCCTCTTCGGTGAGGTCGACCTGCACCACCTTCGTCTCGCCGCCGCGCACGCGCACCTCGAGGCGGCGCGGGCCGAAGGCGACGTTCGTCAGCTCCACCACGTGCGGGCCCTCGTAGAGCGACTTCACCGTCACCGGCGTCTGCCCGAGCGCGCGGCCGTCGACCTTCACGTCGGCCCACGGCTCGGCCTTCACCACCAGCGCGCCCCTGGCGAGCGTGTCCACCACCACCTGCGCGCCCGCGGCCAGCTCGAGCGACAGCGTCTGGTCGATGCCCAGCGCGCGGTTCACCAGCTTGAGCGTGCGCGGCCCGGGCGGGAAGTCCTTCTCGAGCGGCGTGGTGCCGAGCTCGTCCTTCCCGTCGAGGACCTTCACCGCCACCGGCGGCGCCAGCTTCACGTGTGCGGTGGTCGTCGACGGCGCGGCCTGCGCGGCGACGGGGGGCGGCGCGTCGCTCGTCGCGGCGACCACCGTCGCGCCGCCGCGCGCGTTGCGCAGCAGCCCGCCGAGCCCCACGGCGATCAGCACCACCACCGCGATGACCACCGGCACGGTCCACCCGCGGCGCCGCGGGGGCGCGTCGAACGAGGGCACCGCGCCGAAGGACGAGACCGGGTCGAGGGAGGGATCCGTCGCGAGCGGGCCTTCGCGGGTCGGCGTGCGGGGAGGCTCCGGGTTCGCGGCCGGCGGCGCGCCGACGGAGATGCTCCACGTGCCGCCGGTCGCCGTCGCGCGGGCGGCGGCGCCGAGCGGCTGCGCGAGCTCCTCGGCGGTGGGCGGGGTCGGCTGCAGCGCGGGTGCGCCGGCGGGCGGTCGCAGCCGCAGCTCCGCCGCGGCGAGCGGGCTGTGGGGCGGCGGCTGGCCGGCGGGCGCGATCTGCCGCAGGAGCTCCTCGGCGGCGGACGGCCTCGCCTGGGCGGGCGGCGCGAGCTGCTGCATGAGCTCTGCGGCGGTGGGCGGCGTCGGCTCGAGGCGGAGCTGGGGCGCGTCGTCGACCAGCGGAGGCACGTACACGCCGGACGGGCTGCGCGGCAGCTCGCGGGTGAGCTCCTCGGCGGTCGGCGGGGCGGGCTGCACCGCGAGGGGCGTCATCGGCGCGGCGCGCTCGGTGCCCCGCGCGGGCGTCGCCGGCTGGGCCCACAGGCCCGAGTCGAAGGCGCGCAGCGCGGGGCTGCTGTCTTCCTCGGCGCGCCCGTTGGCGAGGCTCTCGAGCGACACGCGCTCCGGGTCGCCCGGCGGCCAGAGCTGGTTCATGTACTCCGCGACGTCTTCGGGCTCGGCGGCGCGCACCACCGCGACCTCGATGGCCTGCCGCATCGCCCGCGCCGAGTCGAAGCGCGCCGCGGGGTCCTTCTCGAGCGCCATCATCACCACCTGCGACAGCGCGGGGCTCACCCCGGGGTTCACCGCGACGGGCGGCGGCGGCGTGTCGTTGATGACCGAGAGGGAGATCTCCGCGTCGGTCGCGCCGGGGAAGGGCCGCTTGCGCGTCAGCGCGCGGTACAGCACCACGCCCAGCGCGAAGAGGTCGGCGCGCGCGTCGAGCGGCTGGCCCAGGAGGTACTCCGGCGAGATGAAGCCGTGCTTGCCCTTGATGTGGCCCGCGCTGGTGGCCGCCGCGAGCAGCGCGGGCGTCACCGCGCGCGCGATGCCGAAGTCGACCAGCTTCGTCTGGCCCGAGAAGCTGATCAGCAGGTTGTCGGGCGAGACGTCGCGGTGCACCAGCTGCAGGTGGCGCCCCTCGCGGTCCTTCAGCTTGTGCGCGTACTCGAGGCCGCTGGCGGCCTCCATCGCGATGCGCGCGAGGATCTTCTCCGGCGGCGGGAGCTGCCGCTCCTTCGCGCGCTTGAGCAGCCGCGAGAGCGAGAAGCCCTCCACGTACTCCATCGAGATGTAGAGCCAGCCGTTCTCCTGCCCGAGGTCGAAGACCTGCACGCAGTTGGGGTGGCTCAACATCGCCGCCAGCCGGCCCTCGTTGACGAACATCGACACGAAGGTCGGGTCGGCCGCGAGGTGCGGGAGGATGGTTTTGAGCACCACCAGCTTCTGGAAGCCGCCCGCGCCCAGCACGCGCGCGAGCCACACCTCGGCCATGCCACCGGTGGCGAGACGGCCGAGCACCTCGAACCGCGAGAGTTTCGGGAGGGTGGACACGCGTTGACCGGGCCGCGGAGTGTACACGTCTGCGCGCGCCTGCCCTCAGGAGTCGGCGCTCTCGTTACATGTGGGTGATGAACCGACGGACCCCGGATTCGTCGCCGTGCTGCGCTGCGCGCCGTTGGTTAGGGTGCGCGTCGCCATGGCGATGTTGGAGTTCGCGGTCCCCCCGTCCCTGGGCGCCCTCAAGGCGTCGACCACCGCCTCGCACCTCGGCGCGTGGCTCCGCCGGCACTTCGGAGGGCGGCTGGAGTTCAAGTTCCGCCTCGTGTCGAGCTACGCCGAGCTGTCGACGGCGCTGACCTCGGGGCAGGTGCAGCTCGCGTGGGCGCCGCCGATGGTGTGCGCGCAGGTGATGCGGCAGGGCGGCACGGCGCTGGCCCAGTGCGAGCGCGACGGGCAGACCACCTACCGCGCGGCGTTCCTCTCGCACGAGCGGCACCGGCTCGACCTCGCGGCGCTCGAGGGCATCTCGGTGTCGTGGGTCGCGCGCGAGTCGACCGCCGGCTACCTGCTCCCGCGCGCGTGGCTCGCCCGCCGCGGCGTCGACCTGGCGCGCGCCTTCCGCCAGGAGACCTTCTCGGGCTCGTACCACCTCTCGCTCGTGGCGCTCGTCTCGGGCAAGGCCGAGCTCGCCACCACCTACGCGCCGCCGGCGAGCGTCGGCGAGGGCACCGGCCTCGAGCGGGTGCCGCCGCCGCTCCGCGCGGGGCTGGTGGTGCTGGGCTACACCGACGAGGTGGCCAACGACGCGCTGGTCGCCGCGCCCGGCGTCGACGCGGAGGTCGCCACGCTGCTGCGCGAGTACTTCCTGTCGGCCGACGACTCCGAGACCCTCGGCGCGCTCTTCGGGGCGACGCGGCTGGTGCCGGTGGGCGCAGACGCCTGGCGCGCGCTCGTCACCTGACGCCATGGTGGTTGTCAGCGCTGGCGCATTCGGGAATACGGCGCCGAGCGATGGCGCGACCGAGGAAGGAACCGAAGTGGCTCGCCGCGGCGAAGGCGCGCGATGCGGGCGGGCCGGGTGACTGGCTCTCGCGGGCGCTGTCGCGGGCAGGGGTGCTGCCGCTCGCGCAGGCGGAGGACGCCATTCGCGCCGGGCGGGTGCGCCTCGACGCGCGCGTGGTGACCGAGCCGCTCGCGCCGGTGACGGGCCGCTCCCGGGTGGAGCTCGACGGGGCGCCGGTTCCGCTCGCGTGGAAGACCCGGGTGGTGATGCTCCACAAGCCGGCGGGCGTGGTGACGCACGGCACCGACCCGGAGGGCGTGGGGACGGTGTTCGACGTGCTGCTCGCGGCGCTCCCCGCGGAGCTGCACCGCTTCGGCTGGCACGCGGTGGGCCGGCTCGACCGCGACACCACCGGGCTGCTGCTCTTCACCAACGACGAGCGCTTCGTGGGCCACGCCACCTCGCCCGACACCCACCTCGCCAAGCGCTACGTGGCGCAGGTCGGCGCGAAGGTGAGCGACGAGAAGCTCGCGCCGCTGCGGCGGGGCGTGCGCATCGACGACGGCGAGCTGACGCGGCCCGCGAAGGCCCGCGCGCGCGGCGACGACTCGGTGGAGCTGGTGCTCACCGAGGGCCGCTTCCACCAGGTCAAGCGCATGCTCAACGCGGTGGGGCTGCCGACGCTGAAGCTGCACCGCGAGGCGGTGGGCTCGCTGGAGCTCGACGTCGCGGAGGGCGCCTGTCGCGAGCTGTCGGACGACGAGGTGCGCGGGAAGCTGGGCTTCGAGCCGCGCGCGGGCTGAGCGGCCCCGTGCTACTCGTCTCGGCATGACGACCTGGAGCACGTGGGTGAAGTGGAACGGCAGCATGGAGCAGACGCTCCTCGACGGGCAGCACCTCGCGGCGGGCGAGGCCACCATCGCCGAGGCGCGCAAGGCGGCGACGCGCACCGGCTCGCCCGGCATCCTCACCGTGCACCAGCTCGCCGACCACGACATGCTCGGGCGGGTGTGGGTGCTCTCGCCGGCCGAGCTGCACCAGCACTTCGGCTCGAAGGCCCCCACCCGCAAGGCCATCGAGGCCGACCACGAGGCCTTCGTCAGCCGGCTCGAGGAAGGCCAGGCCGTCGCCATCACCGCCTTCCTCCGCGGCCAGCCCACGGCGGTGCTCTTCGCCGGCCAGTCCGAGTCGAAGGCTCCGGCGAAGAAGAAGTAGTAGGCTCGCGCCCGTGGAGACGATGGCGCTGCACAGCATGTTCGAGGGGCTCTTCACGCGCGCCCTCCATGTCGACGCGGCGCTGCAGGCGAAGCTCGAGGCGAAGGGCTACGACCACCGCCGCCCGCTGCCGCGCTACCCCGTCGACCTGTGGGAAGAGTGCGTCGACCTCGTGGTGCTCGAGCTGATGCCGGCCGTGCCGCGAGATGACGCCTGGGTGCAGGTGGGCCGGCTGTTCATCAACGGCTACTTCCAGACGCTGGTGGGCAAGTTCATCGCCACCTCGCTGCCCTTCCTCACGCCGCGCACCTTCCTCAACCGCGTGCCGCGCTTCATGAGCACCGGCCTCGAGCACCTCGAGGCGCACGTCACGTGGAACGGCGAGCACGAGGCGACGCTGGCCATCGGCGGCCCGCGCTTCATCGCCTCGGCCTTCATGGAAGGCATCCTCGCCGCGAGCTTCGAGCGCATGAAGTTCACCCCCCGCGACTTCCAGCGCGCCGTGCAGCACGAGCGGCATTCGAGCGTCACCGTCACGCTGCGCTGAAACTTCTCCGCAACGAAACGCACGACGCCGTGTCGTGAGCGTGGAACATTCCGCGCCCGCCGCAGTCTGTCGGGCGTTTTCGCGAACCGCTGGAGGGGGTCTCTCATGGTGCAGTCCCTGGTGTTGGTGACGTTGTTGGCGGCGGCCGCTCCGCCGAAGCCGTTCACGCAGGTCGCCTCGGTGGAAGGCATCACCGAGTACCGCCTGCCCAACGGGCTCAAGGTGCTCTTCGTGCCCGACGAGTCGGTGGCCACGGTCACCGTCAACCTCACGGTGCTCGTCGGCAGCCGCCACGAAGGCTACGGCGAGAAGGGCATGGCCCACCTGCTGGAGCACATGCTCTTCAAGGGCTCGACGAAGTTCAAAGACCCGAAGAAGGAGATGGGCGCCCGCGGCGCGAACTGGAACGGCACCACCCGCGAGGACCGCACCAACTACTTCGAGACGCTGCCCGCCAGCGACGCCAACCTCGACTTCGCCATCCGCTTCGAGGCTGACCGGCTGGTCAACAGCTTCATCGACAAGAAGGACCTCGACACCGAGATGACGGTGGTCCGCAACGAGTTCGAGATGAGCGAGAACCGCGGCGAGTGGGTGATGCGCGCGCGCGTGCGCTCGGCGGCGCTGCCCTGGCACAACTACGGCCGCGCGGTCATCGGCATCAAGGCCGACATCGAGCGCGTGCCGGTCGACAACCTGAAGGCCTTCTACAAGCGCTACTACCAGCCGGACAACGCGGTGCTGGTGGTGGCCGGGCGCTTCGACGAGGGCAAGGCGTTCAAGGCCATCGCCGACTCGTTCGGCAAGCTCCCGAAGCCGGCGCGCTCGCTGGGCACCACCTTCACCGAGGAGCCCGTGCAGGACGGCGAGCGCTCCGTCACCGTGCGGCGCGTGGGCGGGGCTCCGGCGCTCAGCGCGGCGTGGCGCATCCCCGCGTCGACCGACCCCGACTACCCGGCGCTGATGGTGCTCCAGGGCGTGCTGGGTGATCAGCCGCAGGGGCGGCTCCACCAGGCGCTGGTCGAGACGAAGAAGGCCGCGTCGGCGCGCTGCGACCTCGACGACTTCAAGGAGCCGGGCCTCTTCCAGTGCATGGTGCTGCTCAAGAGCGGCGACGACGTGGCCGCGGCGCGCGCGGGCCTGCTGGCGACGCTCGAGACGGTGAAGCCGCTCACCGTCGAGGAGACCGAGCGCTCGGCGACCGGCTGGGTGAGCCAGATGGATCAGATCCTCACCGACTCGAGCCAGGTGGGCCTCTTCCTCTCGGAGTGGGCCGCGCAGGGCGACTGGCGGATGCTCTTCGTGCAGCGCGACCGCATGAAGAAGGTGACGGCCGAGGACCTCCAGCGCGTGTGGGCGAAGTACTTCAAGCCGCAGAACCGCACGCTCGGCGAGTACGTGCCGACCGAGAAGCCCGACCGCGCGGAGATCCCGCTCCCGCCGGACGTGGGCCCGCTGGTGAACGGCTACGTGGGCGGTGAGGCGCTGGCGAAGGGCGAGGCGTTCGATCCGGCGCCGAAGAACATCGAGGCGCGCCTGCGCCGCGTGACGCTGCCCAACGGGGCGAAGCTGGTGCTGCTGCCCAAGAAGACGCGCGGGCAGTCGGTGAAGGTGGCGGCGGAGCTGCGGCTGGGCTCGCTCGCCTCGCTCACCGGCCAGGCGCCGGTGCTGGGCGCGACGGTGGCGCTGATGAACCGCGGCACGAAGAAGCTCGCCTACAAGGACTTCCGCAGCACGCTCGAGAAGGCGCGCGCGCAGCTCGACGTGACGGGCGGCGGGCAGGCGCTCCAGGTGTCGGCCTCGGTGCAGCGGCCGCAGCTCGCGCAGGTGCTGGCGCTGCTGGGTGACGTGCTCAAGGAGCCCGCGCTCGACGCGAAGGAGCTCGAGCTCTCGCGCAACGAGCGCCTCGAGCGCCTCGAGAAGATGAAGGACGAGCCGATGGCCGCCGGCCCGATGACGCTCAACCGCGCGCTCGCGCCCTTCCCGAAGGACCACCCGCTGTACGTGCCGACGTTCCCCGAGCGGATCGCCGCGACGAAGGCGGTGACCATCGAGCAGGTGCGCGCCTTCCACGCGAAGTTCGTCGGCGCGCAGAACGCCACCTTCGTGGTGGTGGGCGACTTCGACGACAAGGAGGTCGAGCAGGCGCTCACCGCGATGTTCGGCGGGTGGACCGCGAAGGAGAAGTACGAGCTGATCAAGGACGACTTCGTGCCGGTGGCGGCGTCGACGGTGACGCTGGCCACGCCCGACAAGGCGAACGCGTGGGTCGGCGCGGGCAGCACGCTGGCGCTCGACGACTCGGCGCCCGACTACCCGGCGATGGCGCTCGCGGCCTCGATGCTCGGCGGCGGGGCGTCGAGCCGGCTCTTCGTGAAGCTCCGCGAGGAGAAGGGCCTCTCGTACGGCGCGTACGCCTTCCTCGACGCGCCGAGCGACACGAAGCGCGCGGTGCTGCAGAGCTCGGTGATGTTCGCCCCGCAGAACCTGGGCGCGGTGGAGCAGGCGCTCCAGGGCGAGCTCGAGCGGTGGAGCACGGTGAGCAAGGCCGACCTCGACCTGGCGCGCGACGAGCTGCTCAACGAGCTGAAGCAGGCCCGCGCGGAAGACGAGCGCCTCGCCCCGCAGCTCGCCGGTGACGCGCAGCTCGGCCGCACCATGCAGTGGACGGAGGACTTCGAGGCGAAGGTGCGCGCGCTGACGCCCGAGCAGGTCTCGGCGGCGGTGAAGAAGTACTTCGACCCGAAGAACCTGGTGCTGGTGAAGGCCGGCGACTTCAAGGCGGTCACCGCGCCGAAGTGACGGCAGGCGCGGGCAGCGCGGAGGCTCCGGGGCTCCGCGCTGCTCAGTGCCCGTGGGTGCGCAGCTCGGCGACCACGTCGCGGTAGAACTGCTTCGAGTCGAAGATGCTGAGGTCGGCGCCGTTGACGTTGGGCATGCCGACCTCGTCGAGATGGTCCGCAGGCACGCAGCCCTGGAAGGTGCCCCACTTCGCGCTCTTCACCGTGACGAGCCCGTCAGACACCTCCGGCGGGAAGCCCCACTCGGTGGCGACGGCGACCGCAAAGAAGACCGGCAGCAGCACGTCGAGCTTGAGCGGCTCGTTGTCGTAGGTCGCGCCGTCGCACACCTCGAGGCCCGCGCGGAGGTTCGAGCGGCCCGCCCACGAGAGGTACCGCACGCGGGGATCGTCGAGGTACTTGCGGTTGAAGGCCGTGGCCGCGTCTTCGGTGAGGTCGTGGAGCTGCGCGCGGAGGTGCGGATCGTTCTGCACCTCGTACGCGGTGCGCTCGAGCAGCCCCGCCAGCCCGTCGAGCAGCGCGTCGGCCACGTCGTCGGGGAGCACGCCGGCGGCGCGGTCGAACACGTTCGCGGCCTTCGTGCCGCGGTGGGGCGTGCTCACGGTGACGAGCGTCGCCACGCGGTCTCCCCAGCCGAGGCCCGCCGGGCTGATCAGCAGCCGCGCGTCGAGGCCGCCCTGGCTGTGCGCGATGAGGTTGACCTTCGCTGAGCCCGTCGCGCGGAGGATGTCGGTGAGCTGCTTCGCCAGCTCCTGCGCGCGGGCCTCGCTCGAGTCGAACGGCGGCAGCACCACCCGCCACGCCTGCTCCCCGCGCGCCTGGAGGTCCTGCACGGTGTTCCCGAAGTAGTCCATCGAGAGGCCGCCGATGCGGATGGCGTCGAAGCCGGCCATGCCGTGCACGAAGACCACCGGGTACGGCGCGCCGTGCGGCGCAGGCGGCGGCGGCGACACGACGCCCGCGTCCACCCCTGCGTCGGTGGTCAGGCTCGCGCCTTCGACGTCACCCGCATCCATCGTCTCGGCGGCCGGCACCACGACGGCGGCCTCGCGGCCACACGCGAGCACCAGCAGGCAGAGGAAGGGGAGGGCGCGCATCGAGCCGCGCACCGTACACCGGTCGCCGGGGCGCGGGAATGGCGGGCTGAGACATGTGTTGCTAGAACTGTGCATATGTCTCGAGGTGACGACGCAGTCCAGCGCAGGAGCGTGCCGAGCGGCGTGCTCTCGGCGCTCGGGAAGCTGCAGCGGAAGAGCAAGCGGGTGACGATGGCGTCGCTGGCGCGCGAGCTGCGGGTGAGCCGGGCGACCCTCTACCGTCAGCTCGGCGGCGCGGCGGACGTGAGCGCGCTCGCGGGGCGACAGGTCGGCGCGCGGGTCGACGACGAGGTGGTGTTCGCCGCGGTGAAGCAGGTCATGGGTGAGCGCGGGCTGCGGGGCGCGACGCTGGAGGCGGTCGCCGCGCGGGCCGGGGTGTCGGTGGTGACGCTGCGTCGGCGGTTTGGCGATCGCCAGGCGTTGCTGCGCGCGTTCATGGACGGGCTGCCGGCGCGGCGGGCAGGGCGGCAGCTCCACGCGGCCGACCCGCGCGCGGTGCGCCCGACGCTCGAGGCCTTCACCCGCGTCGCGCTCGGGGAGCTCGAGGCATCGCACGAGCTGCTGCGCGCGATGCTCGGAGACCCTGCCGGGGCGAGGGAGCTCTCGGAGCAGGCGCGAGACCCGGCGCGCGGCGTCTCGGC
Source organism: Myxococcota bacterium (assembly GCA_049322495.1). Taxonomy (GTDB): domain Bacteria; phylum Myxococcota; class Myxococcia; order Myxococcales; family Myxococcaceae; genus Archangium_A. Next base: position 24,080 of record JBMORD010000288.1, read on the forward strand.
GGGCCTGCTCGCGTACTTCAGCCGGTGCGTCGAGGCCGGCACGCTGCGCGGTGACCCGCCGGCGCTCACGATGCTCTTCATCTCGACCCTCTTCGGCTTCGGGCTGGTGACGGCGTCGCTGCGCCCGGGCCCACTCGCGAGCGACGCCAACGCCTCGTTGCTGGTGCAGGGCTTCCTCGACGGAGCGCTCCCGCGATGAGTCTGCACGCCATCAGCCGCGGCCACGGTGGTGAGCGGCGGAGCGCCGCCCTGGCTGCGCGACGTCACCAGCGGCCTGGCGCTGCGAGCCGGAGCGCTCCGACGGGTTCGGCGCGTGAGCCTGGTCAGTCGCAGCGACCTGGCGCTCGCGCGATGCGGAGTCCGCTGCCTGAGTTCGGTTGGTCGTCCACTGCGTGGAGTCGGCTCTGCGCTGCGAGCCGGCGCTCTCCGATGAGTTCGGCGCGTTCCCTGGCGCTGACCATGCCGCTCGGTGATCGCGCGATGCAGAGTCCGCTGCCTGAGTTCGGTTGCTCCTTCGCTGCGCGGAATCGCCGTCGGCGGTCTCCGATGAGTTCGGCGCGTTCCGTGGCGCTGACCATGCCGCTCGGTGATCGCGCGATGCAGAGTCCGCTGCCCGAGTTCGGTTGCTCCTTCGCTGCGCGGAGTCGCCGCCGGCGGTCTCCGATGAGTTCGGCGCGTTCCGTGCCGCTGACCATGCCGCTCGGTGCTCGCGCGATGCAGAGTCCGCTGCCCGAGTTCGGTTGCTCCTTCGCTGCGCGGAATCGCCGACGGCTCTGCGCTGCGAGCCGGCGTTCTCCGATGAGTTCGGCGCGTTCCCTGGCGCTGACCATGCCGCTCGGTGCTCGCGCGATGCGGAGTCCGCTGCCCGAGTTCGGTTGTTCCTTCGCTGCGCGGAATCGCCGACGGCACTCCGATACCAGCCGGAGGCCTCCGATGAGTTCGGCGCGTCCGCTGTTGCTGGGCATGCTCCCTGGCGCTCGCGCGACGCGGAGTCCGCCACCCCGTTGCATCCGCTGGGCTGAGGTGCACCGCTGGCTGAGCACGCGCCATGCTCACTCAGGGGCGACGCGTTCGCGCCGCCTTGCTCGCTCGGTCGTGCGGCAGTCACTCTCGACGCGAGGTTGCACCCGATGATCCTTCCCCTCGAGCAGGTTGAGGCCGCGAGCGCAGGCGGCAAGGCGGTCGGGCTGCGCCGGCTGCGTGAGGCGGGCGTCGCGGTCCCCGAGGCCTTCGTCATCGACGCCCGCGCCTTCCTCGCGCACGTCGAGCGCGCAGGCGCGACGGCCGACGGTGTGCGTGCCACCGCGCTCGCGCCCGAGTTGCTGGATCCGCTCCGCGAGGCGTGGCGCGGGCTGGGCGACGTTGTGGTGGCGGTGCGCTCGTCGGGCGTCGACGAGGACGGCGCCGACGCGTCCTTCGCGGGGCAGCACGACACGGTGCTGGGCGTCGCGACGTTCGACGCGCTGGTGGACGCCGTGCGCGCCTGCTGGGCGTCGGCGTTCTCACAGCGCGCCATCGCCTACCGCGCGCACGTGGGCGCGCCGGCCCCGAGCCTCGCCGTCGTGGTGCAGCGGATGATCGAGCCGCGCGTCGCGGGCGTGGTCTTCACGCGGTCTCCCGAGCCCACGAAGGACGTGCTGGTCCTCGAGGCGGTGCGCGGGCGCGGCGAGGCGCTCGTCTCGGGTCACGCCGCTCCGGAGCGGCTCGAGGTCGACCGCGCGTCGCCCCAGGCCCAGGCGAGCGCGTTGCTCGCGCCGCGGGAGCTCCAGCAGCTCACCACCGACGCCCTCGCGCTCGAGGCACACTTCGGCGAGCCGCTCGACCTCGAGTGGGCGCTCGACGCCGAGGGGCGGCTCTGGTGGCTGCAGGCGCGACCCATCACCACCGCGCTCTCCCACGACGACCCCTCGCTGGTCTGGAGCAACACCAACGCCGGCGAGCTGCTCCCCGACGTCGCGACGCCGATGACGCTCGACCTGGTGAAGAACGTGGTGAAGATGCTCTTCGCGCTGTTCACCGAGGCCCTCGACATGGACTTCGACCGCACGCCGGTGGTCGGGCTGGTGGGTGGTCGCGTCTACTTCTCGATGAACACCTTCGCCGCGCTCGCCGCCCAGGTGCCGGGCATGTCGAAGCGCAGCCCCGCGGAGCTCTTCGGCGGGCACGCGACGGAGATCGTCGCCGGGTTGAAGCAGGTGGGCGCGCAGGCACGACCCGTCGTCGGCGCGCGCGGCCTGCGCCTGGTGCGTGGCGTGGCGACGATGGTGTGGCGCATGCTGCGCCAGTCCGGTGTGCGCCCCGACGCCGAGGTCGAGGTGGTGCTCGCCGAGACCCGCGCGCTGGCCACCTTCGACGTGCGCGGCGCGACTGACGACGCGCTCCTCGCCTGGCTCCGCCGGCTCCAGGGCGGCATGGGGCCGATCTTCAACGAGGTCTTCGGCGCCATCGCCGTGGGCATGGCCTGCACCAACGCGCTCCTCGAGCGCAGCAGGCACTGGCTCGGCGATGCCGACGGCGCCATCGGCTCGGCGCTGCTCGCGGGCCTCGGGGGCGTCGACTCGGCGGAAGCGGGCCTCGAGCTGTGGAAGCTCGGCGAGCGCCTGCGGGAGGCGGGCCTGGGCGAGCTCCTCGCGCGTCGCGACGCGGCGGGGCTGCTCGACGCGCTCGAGCGCCACCCCGAGCTGCTCGCCGCGTGGAGGGCGTGGAACGAGCGCCACGGTCATCACGCCCGCGCGGAGCTCGACGTGAGCCAGCCGCGCTGGCGCGAGCGGCCCGAGCAGGTGCTGGGGCTGCTCGCAGGAGAGCGGGGCGCGCGCACCCCCGTCGAGGTCTTCGCGGCCACGGCCGCGCGGCGAGAGCAGGTCGAAGCGGAGAGCCTGCGTCGTCTCTCTCCGCTCCGGCGGCTCGTCTTCCGCGCGCTGCTCGAGCGTGCGCGCCGCGGTACCCGGCTGCGTGAGCTGCTCAAGAGCGAGGCCGTGCGCCGCCTCGCGCTGACGCGCGAAGGCCTGCTCGAGGTCGGGCAGCGCGCGGTGTCACGCGGCGTGCTGTCGGAGCGCGACGACGTCTTCTTCGTGCAGTGGGCCGACGTGCCGGCGCTGCTGCGCGCGACCGACGGCGCGCCGTGGAAGCGGAAGGTGCAGCGGGCGCGCGCCGAGCGGAAGAAGTGGTTGCCGCTCACGCCTCCGCCGGTGGTCATCGGCCGGCTCGACCCGACGCGCGCGCTGCCGCCTCCGGTGCCGCAGGCGCCCGTGCTCCGCGGGCTCGCGGTGAGCGCCGGCCTCGTCGAGGGCGTGGCGCGGGTGGTGCTGCGCAGCGACGAGGACACGCGCGTGGCGCCGGGGGAGATCCTCGTGGCGCCCTTCACCGACCCGGGCTGGTCGCCGTGGTTCATCTCCGCGGGCGCGCTGGTCGTCGACCTCGGCGGCATGCTCTCGCACGGCAGCATCATCGCGCGCGAGTACGGCATCCCCGCGGTGGTCAACGTCGGTCACGCCACGCGACGCATCCGCAGCGGGAGCCGCATCCGCGTCGACGGCTTCCGCGGCGAGGTCACCATCCTCGAGGAGTGAGTGACTCCTCACGCACGGCGGCTCCCGGACGTGCTGCGTGTTTCGCAGCGCGATCCTCGCGTGGTGCGAAGTCGCTGTGGGACGGCCGCTCCCGGACTTTCCGCGCGTCTCGCGCAGCCGCATTCGCGTCGATGGCCGCAGTGAGTGGCTTCTCAGGGGCGGCGGTTCGCGGACTTGCCGCGCTCCTGCAGCGGGAGTGAGGCGCTCCCTCAAGGACGGCGGCTCCCTTTTGTCGCGCGTTCCGCATTCGCGTCGATGGCCGCAGTGAGTCGCGGTTCTCGGACTTTCCGCGTGTTCCGAGGGCGCGGCGGTGCGCGTCGATGGCCGGAGTGAGTGGCGCCAGCAGGAAGGCGGCTCCCGGATCGCCGCGCGTCTCGCGGCGGGGGCCGCAGTCGCGTGGATGGTCGGAGTGAGTGGCGCCAGCAGGGACGGCGGCTCCCGGATCGCCGCGCGTCTCGCGGCGTGGGCCGCAGTCGCGTGGATGGTCGGAGACGGTGGCGCCAGCAGGGACGGCGGCTCCCGGATCGCCGCGCGTCTCGCGGCAGGGGCCGCAGTCGCGTGGATGGTCGGAGACGGTGGCGCCAGCAGGGACGGCGGCTCCCGGATCGCCGCGCGCTCGCGGCGGGGCTGCGGTCGCGTGGTTCCCTCAGGGACGGCGGTTGCCGGACTTGCCGCGCGTCGTCGTCCGCGCACGCGGCGCCGTGGTGGGCTTCGCGTTCGCTGGCGCCTTGAGCACCCGCGAGCGCGAGACGGCGGGAACGCCGGTCTGGGTGATGGCCTCCGAGCCGGCGCGCGCCTTGATGATGCGCTTCTTCTCGCCCGGCGGTGGCGGCGGCATCGGCGCGGTGGGCGCGGGCGGCTTCACCACCGGCGGCGCGAGCGCGTCGAGCTGATCCGCGCGGAGCCGACCCGAGAGCGCCTTGAGCACTGCGGGCTGCTCCAGCGACGCGAGCTCAGGCGCGGAGGCCAGCGCGTCTTCGACGTCGAGCAGCAGCCGGCCGCCGACCTTGTTGTACCCGCCGGCCTCGACGAGCGCCTCGTACGCCTCGCGCCTGCCGTCCGCGGCGGCGGCGATGCGCGCCGAGAGCAGCAGTCCCTCCACACGCGGGCGCTGCCGTTCGGGCTCGCGCCCCAGCACGTCCATGCGCGCCCAGGCCTCGTCGCAGGCGTGTCGGGCGCGGGCGAGGTCCTTCTGCGCGAGCGCCTCCTCGGCGAAGGCGCGGTGCACGCGGTACGAGTCGAGGCCGAGCTTCTCGACGCCCAGCCGCAGCGCCGCGGCGCGCGCGGTGACGTCGGCGCCGCACGCCGCGAGGTAGCCGGACACCTCCACGTCGGAGCCCCAGCCTCCCTCGGTCCAGTCGTGGCTCGCGGTGAGCTCCTCACGCTCGGGCTCGAGCACCTCGACGACCTTCGCCGCGTCGCCGAGCACGCTCCAGGCGGCGGCCTCCTTGAGCGCGAAGAAGGGCCGCTCCACGTCGGGGAGCCGGCCGTGCGACTTGCGGTACGCCGCGATGGTCTCGAGCGTCTGCTGCGCCCCCGCCTTCAGCTTCTCCGGCGTGACGGGGTAGCTGTTCGCCTCGAGCAGGATGCGGTCGAGCTGGCGGTCGAGTTCTGCGCGGGTCACCCCTTTCTTCTACTCCCGGCCCGCGCGGTTTCACGTGACCGGCGCACGTCCCCCGGTGCAACCTCTCGTGGTGGGCAAGAGCGCGACGGCACTGCACAGCATGTTCGAGGGGCTGTTCGTTCGGGCGCTGAAGGTCGATGGCCCCTTCAAGGAGCGGCTCCGCGCGAAGGGCTTCGACCTCGACCGCCCGCAGCTCCGGTACCCGGTGACGGTGTGGGAAGACTGCATCGACGTCGCGGTGGCCGAGCTCTACCCCGGCGTTCCCCGCGACGAGGGCTGGCGGCGCATCGGCCGGCGCTTCATCGAGGGCTACTTCGAGACGCTCGTCGGGCGGATGCTGAGCGTGACGTTGCCGCTCCTTTCGTCGACGGCCTTCCTCAACCGCGGCCCGCGGATGATCAGCACCGGCCTCGAGGGCGCGCGCGTGCGGCTGCAGTGGCGCGACCCACGCACCGCGGTGCTCCACGTCGAGGAGGCGAGCGACCTCTCGGGCGCGCTGGTGGCGGGGGCGCTCGAGGTCTGCTTCGAGCGCATGCGCAAGCCGATGCCGCAGTTCACGTGGACGAGCGCCCCGGGTGCCTCGACGCTCATCATCGCGTTGCCGGGTTGATCCACCTCAAGGCTTGCGGCCGGTCAAACGTGGTCGACACGCGGCCCCATGAAGACCTACCTGCGCAACACCCGCGGCCGCATGTTCGAGAGCGACTTCTTCGAGTTCTTCTCGAAGGTGCACCCCGCGGCGCCGTTCGTCCTCTGGGTGCCCATCGTGCTCGCGCTGCCGACGTGGGCGCTGCTGACCGGCGTGACGAGCCTGCCGGTGCTCGCGGTGATGGCGCCGCTGGGCTTCGTCACCTGGCAGGCGAGCGAGTACTTCGTGCACAAGAAGCTCTTCCACTGGGAAGGCATCGGGCCGCTGAGCCGCCGCTTTCACGACATCTCGCACGGCTTCCACCACAAGTACCCGGATGATCCGGATCGCCTCGTGATGCCGCTCGCGGTGAGCATCTCCATCGCGAGCCTGGTGGGCGGGCTGCTGTGGCTGCTCCACCTGCCGACGTTCACCGTGCCGTGGTTCACCGGCTTCCTCGCCGGCTACCTCTTCTACGACTTCATGCACTGGGCGACGCACTTCCTGAAGCCGCGCACCGCCTGGGGCAAGGTGATGCGCGCCCATCACATGTCGCACCACTTCGCCGACGTCGACACCAACTTCGGCATCAGCAACCGCTGGGTCGACCGGCTGATGGGCACGCTCAAGAAGCGCAGCAGCGACGAGCAGAAGCAGGACGACAACGGCAGCTTCACGCCCGCGCCGAAGGCCTGATCAGAGCTGGCAGCACGCGCCGCTGCCGCAGCGCCCGCCCACCCAGCAGCGGAGCCCCTGCGGGGCGCAGTCCTCCTTGCGCTCCCAGGTGCGACCCTCGCAGACCATCACCACCTCGCCGTTGCAGCGCGACTCGCCGTCGGTGCACTCGAGGCCGCAGCCGCTCACCAGCACGCCGAGGAGCAGGAACCACTTCATGTGACACCTCCGCTGCGAAGGGTAACGCCGCGCTTCGCGGCCGCGCACGACCAGCACTCTCGAAGCAGCGACGGCCCCGGGCGTAGGAGGCGCCCGGGGCCGTCAGGACTGCGGTTCCCCCCGAAAGGAATCAGCGGATGTTCGGCAGCGCGTTGCCGGTGGCGAGGTCGTTGGTGCCCATCTCGGTGAGCGAACCCTTCACCACGAAGACGCCGCGGTTCTTGCTCTGCGTCACGGCGACGTCGGTCACCACCACGCCACCGGTCGTCGAGGTGTCGCCCACCACGAGGCCCGCCTTCGCGTCGCCCTGGCCGTTGAAGAAGCCGCAGCAGAACGAGTCGTCGTTGCCGGCGAAGCTGAGGTCGGTGTTGTTGAGGGCGTTCGACAGGCTGAGCACCGCGACGCCCTTCCAGTAGCCGGGCGTGGGCGAGCGGCCGGTGAGCGTCACGCGCGCGGCCGCGGTGCCGTTGACGTTGAGCGAGCCGTTCGCCGCGATGAGCAGGCCGGAGTTGGCCTCGAACTCCGCGCGCGTGCCGGCCTCGATGGTCATCGGCGCGGCGACCTCGAAGACCTTGTTGGGCGTGCCCTCGCTCATCGCGTACGGCACGTCGAGGCGCTTGAGGGTGACCGGGGTGGTCGTCTTGCGGAACGCCAGCACCCGCACCACGTTCTTGCCGTTGGGCGTCGCGCCGCCCGAGTACACGCTCGCGGCGTCGAGGTCGTTCACCGCGACGAGCGGCAGGGCGACCGGCGCGCCGGCGTTGCCGCTGAACTCGTTGTCCGCGAAGCCGGTGAGGCGCGCGTTCTCGTTGGCGTACACGCCGCCCGCGCCCGACTGCGTGACGCGCGAGTGCGAGAGCGCCACCAGCGCGCTCGTCTGGTAGTCGCCCACCACCAGCGCCGCGAGGGAGTTCTCACTGCCGTTGAAGAAGCCGCAGCAGAAGCCCTCGGGGTGGCCGGCGTACGAGAGGTCGACGTACTGCAGCGAGTTGGCCACGTCGTTCGAGAGGAACGCCACGCCCTTCCAGAAGCCCGGCGACGCCGAGGTGCCGGTGAGCGTGATGCGCGCGGTGTCGGTGCCCACCGCCGAGAGGCTGCCCGTCTCGCGCACCAGCAGGCCCGTCTTCGCCTCGAAGCAGACCTTCACGCCGGGCGCGATGGTGAGCTTCGCCTTGACGGCGATCTCCTTCGTGACGACGACGTCGCAGTCGGCGGCCGTCGCGGCCCACGTGGTGGGCGAGGTGATGTCGCTCGAGACGGTGAGCGCGTCGACCGTCATCTCACCGGGGCCGCCGGGGCCACAGCCGAAGAGCGAAGCCGAGACGAGCGCACCGAGCAGCAGAGAGCGGGATGGAGTGTTCATGGCGCGGTGGACACTGCAGCGCCGGGACCAGCCCGAAACCCTCGTTCTTCCGAGGTCTTACGGCCGAAATGCCGTGGCCTCGCAAGCGACTGTAGCTCGACGGTCTACAGCTCACGCGGTGCGCGCGAGGTCGACGACGAGCTGGCGGAACCAGGCGTGGCCCGGGTCCTTCCGCATGCGCTCGTGCCAGGCCTGGTGCATCGAGAAGCCGGGCGCCTGGAAGGGGAGCGGGAGCGAGACGAGCTCGTACCGCGCGGCCACCGCGGCGATGAGGCGCCGGGGCAGCGTCACCCCCACGTCGCTGGCGGCGACGAGCGAGGGCACCACGAGGAAGTTGGGCACGGTGGCCACCACGTCGCGTCGGTGGCCCATGCGCGCGAGGAGCTCGTCGAGCGGGTTGCGGTTGGAGCGCCCCGCAGGCGCGATGGCGAGGTGGCGCAGCGAGAGGTAGCGCTCGAGCGTGAAGGGGCCGCGCCGGAGCACCGGGTGGCCGCGACGCACCACGAAGGCGAAGGTCTCGTCGAACAGCCGCGACCAGATGACGGTGCGCGGGGTCGGCACGCGCGGGGTCCACGCGAGGTCGAGGTCGCCGCGCTCGAGCACCGCGTCGAGCGGCTGGGGCGTCACCGCGATGCGCAGGCGCACGCCGGGGGCCTCCGCCGCGAGCCGTGACAGCAGCGCGGGCAGCAGCACCGACTCGCCGTAGTCGGCGGTGCTCACCACGAAGGTGCGCTCGGCCGTCTTCGGGTCGAAGCGCTCCGGGCCCGCGACGAGGGTCTCCGCGCCCTCGAGCACCTCGACGAGCAGCGGCTGGAGCTGCAGCGCCCGCGGCGTCGCCTGGAGCCCCGCCGCCGTGCGCACGAAGAGCGGGTCACCGAACGTCTTCCGCAGGCGCGCGAGGGTGCGGCTCATCGCCGGCTGGGTGACGCCGAGGCGGGTGGCGGCGGCGGTGACGCTCGGGCCCTGGAGCAGCTCCGCGAAGGCCACCAGCAGGTTCAAGTCGACGCCGCGGACGTGGGTGAGGCGCATGCCACCATCATGCATGAGGCGCATGAAGAGTGTGAGCCTGATGCATTGGACGCATCATGGGGCCGCGCGCATCTTCCAGCCCGTCGTCGACCTCAACCCGCAGGACCACGGAGAAGACATGTTCGCCATCGCTGGAGTGACTGGACACACGGGCGCCGCCGCCGCCGAGGCGCTGCTCGCGCAGGGACAGAAGGTGCGCGTCATCGTGCGCAGCGCCGAGAAGGGAGAGCCGTGGAAGAAGCGCGGCGCGGAGGTCGCGGTCGCGGACCTCGGCGACGTGAAGGCGATGACCACCGCGCTGACGGGCGTGAAGGGCGTGTACCTGCTCTCGCCTCCGAACTTCGCCGCGAAGGACTTCATCGCCGACCGCAAGGCGCTGGCCGGGAAGCTGGCCGAGGCGGTGCGCGCGGCGAAGGTGCCCAACGTGGTGTTCCTCTCGTCGGTCGCCGCGCACGTGCCCGCAGGCACCGGCCCCATCGTGACGGCCCACAACGCGGAGCAGCTCTTCCGCGGCCTCGCGCCGTCGGTCACCTTCGTGCGCGCGGCGTACTTCCTCGAGAACTGGGGCTCGGTCATCGGCCTGGCGAAGGCGCAGGGCATCCTCCCGAACTACGGCCCGGTCGACGTGAAGTTCAGCCAGGTGTGCGCGCGCGACATCGGCGCCGCGGTGGCCAGCGCGCTGCTGAAGCCCGCCGACGGCACGAAGGTCGTCGAGCTCGCGGGCCGGGAAGACTGGTCGGTGCAGGACGTGGCGGCCGCGCTCTCGTCGCTCCTCGGCAAGCCGGTGCAGGCGGTGGCCGCGCCCGTGGAGACGGCCCACGACGGGCTGAAGCAGGCGGGCGTGCCGGAGCCGATGGCCAGCCTCTACGCCGAGATGTACGCGGGCCTCTCGAAGGGCCTCGTGCGCTGGGAGACCAGCCACCAGACGCGCGGCACCACCGCGCTCGTCGACGCGCTGCGCCCGCTGGTGTGACGGCGCTCAGGCGGCCATCGTCTCGTCGGGCGTGCGCAGGTTGAAGTTGAAGGGCAGCACCTCCGAGACCTGCTCCGGTTCCATGAGGAGCTCGAGCAGGTCGGTCGAGGTGACGAGCCCGGTCAGCGCGCCGGCCGGCGTGACGATGGGCACCGAGTCGATGCGGTGCTGCACCATGAGCGCGGCGAGCTTCGAGACGGTCGCGTTCGGCAGCGCGGTGATGGGGTGGTTGGTCATCGCGGCCGACACGTCGAGCTGCGGGAAGGTCATCTTCCCCTCGGCGCTGAGCGTGCCGCGCAGCAGCAGGTCCCGGTCGGACAACATGCCGGCCACGACGTCGTCCCACACCACCGGGAGGTGACGGATGCGGTGCCGCTGCATCGCGTCCCACGCTTCGGCGAGCGTCGTCTTCGGCGTGATGGTGTGCACGACCCGGGTCATGACGCGGCTGGCTTTCATCGCGCGTGGTTGATCAGCATCACCTGCGCCACGCTCCCATTTCGCGTGCTTGGCGAAGGTGTGCGCCGCAGAAACTGCGCGGGTCGCCCTCCAAGGTCACTTGTCGTACCGGTACAGTAAAGAGGTGCGCATGCAAGCTGCTGTTGAGTCGCTGATTCAGCAACGCCGGACGCGGTGGACGCGTGCGCGCTTCGACCGGGTCGCCGAGCTGGGGGGCTTCGAGGGCGAGCAGCTCGAGCTGGTGGAGGGGGAGCTGGTCGACATGTCGCCACAAGGAGTGCCGCACGCAGAGCTCATCGAACGGCTGACTGAAATGCTGATGCCGACGCTCGTCGGGCGCGCCCGGGTCCGCATCCAGCTCCCGTTCGCGGTGGACGATGAGACCGAGCTCATTCCCGACGTGGCGATCGTCTCGCGAGCCGTCGCGAGGGGCGACCACCCGGCCCGCGCGCAGCTCGTCATCGAGGTCGCCGAGTCGTCGGAGCGCTACGACCGCGTGGTGAAGGCGCGCCTCTACGCGCGTGCGGGGGTGACCGAGTACTGGCTCGTGTCGGCGACGAAAGCGACCGTCACCGTCTTCTCCCGGCCGAAGGATGGCCGCTACACGAAGGAGAAGAAGCTCGGCGCAGGCGTGCTCGAGGTGCCCGGCTTCACCGACGTCGGCCTCACGCTCGAGGCGCTCTTCGCGAGGTGATCCCGACCTGGCCGTTCGGCCCCGCACCTGGCGCGCGCGAGAGGAGTACCCTGCCCGCGGATCAGGAGGGACGCCATGAGCGGACTCCGCTCGACCTCGTGGGTGCTGCTCCTCGCCGCGACGGCGTGCGTGGGGCGCATGAGCTCCTCGACTCCGATGACGCGCGAGGTGAACGTGGTGCCCTCGAGTGCGCTGCTCACCGTCGGTGACGAGCAGCGCTTCACCACCACGCTCGTGGGCGTCGACGGCAGCGTCGCCTGGTCGCTCGGCGAGGCTGACGGAGGCCTGCTCTCCGCTGACGGGCGCTTCACCGCGACGCGCGCCGGCACCTTCCACGTCGTCGCGCGCGTGGACGACGTGACGGGCAGCGCCACCGTGTCGGTGGTCGAACGGGCCAGCAGCGTCTCCGTGAGCCTCAGCCCCCACGCCGTCGCGCTCGCACCCGGAGGCATCGCCACCTTCTCCGCGAGCGTCACCGGCGCGACCGACCCGCGGGTGCGCTTCTCGGTCGAAGGCGGAGGCTCCATCACCGACGCCGGCGTGTACACCGCGCCCTCCACCGCAGGCGTGTTCCACGTCGTCGCGCGCAGTGTCGCCGCGCCCGACGCGTCTGACGTGGCGACGGTGACGGTGACGGTGCGCGTGCCCGGCGTGCGCACGTCGTGGACGGCCTCCACCGCGGGCATGGTGAGCCCGCACTTCGACAACGGCTACGGCGGGGCGTTCGATCAATCGCCCGAGGGGCGGTCCGACTCGGTGATGATCTGCGGCTGGGACGAGAGCGAGCCCACGGCGCTGCGGCTGGCCTTCGGCGTCATCGGGCAGACGACGCCGCTGACCGTGCTCCGGTTCCCCAACGCGGGCGGCAACGCGCTCGACTACGGCTCGTGCTGGCAGGACACGGTGCGGTTCGATCTCCACGTCGCGTACGGCACGTTCGGCGACACCATCACGTACTGGCGCTTCCATCCGCAGCGCACCGGCCCGGGCGGCGCCATCACCGGCTTCACCGCCACGCAGTTCTCCATCGGCGGCGCGAAGGCCATCACCTACCCGGCGATCCAGGAGTTCGTCGACGGCAACGGCGTCACGCGGCTGGCGCTCTACGGCGCGACGCCGGGGGCGGGCACGAGCGCGAACCTCCAGCTCCTCGTCTCCACCGCGGCGGCGGGCGTGACCCCCTCGAGCGAGGCGGACTTCACGGGCCCGAGCGGAGAGCCCGCGGCGGTGACCGTCGTCACGCTCCCGGTCATCGCGTACGACACGGCGTGCGGCTTCGCGCAGCACCGGCTGTCGCGCAAGCTCGAGCTCTTCTTCGCCTCGGGCCAGCACGGCGCGACCGGGCCGCAGCGCCTCGCCACGCTCACCCCGAGCGGCGGCGGCTTCACCCTCGGCGCGCCGCGCGAGCTCCCCACCGGCATCGGCGACGCCTACGCGCGCGCGGGGCTCGGTGACGAGGTGTGGCTCCTGTGGGCGGACCGCGCGACGGTGCACCTCTCGCAGGTCGACTCCGCAGGCACGCTCACCCGCGAGGCGGTGCCGACGCCGGAGGACAGCTTCGAGGACTACCGCGGCCCGCGGCACCTCGCCCTCGCGCCCGACGGCCGGCTGCTGGTGGTGTGGTACCTCGACTCGGTGACGCCAGCGCGGGTGCGCGCGAACGTCTTCGACGGTCAGGCGTGGCTCGGCTGGCTCGACACGCTCCCCGACCCGGGCACCATCTTCAACTACCAGCCGCTGCAGGGCCTCGCGCAGCACGACGGCGCGCTGTGGGGCGGCACGGTGCTCTCGGTGAGCGGCGCAGAGACGCTCGTCACCACCGCGTCGTTCTGAAGCTCAGCCGTCGAGCAGCGCGGCGAGCGCGGTCACCGTGTTCCAGTTGCGCACGGTGCTGAGCGTCTCGAGCTTCGCGTCGAGGTACGCGTTGGTCAGCTTCGTGCGCGCCACGCCCTTCGGAAAGTGGAGGTACAGATCGCGCCCCACGAGCTCGAACGCGTCCGGCGGCGAGCGCTGCGGGTCGAGCGAGGCCGCCGCGGTCTTCGTCGGCGTCGCTCCGAGGAAGGCGACGTGGAGCTCCGCCACCGCGGCGCCGCGCGCGAGGAAGGGGTTCTTCTTCAGCGTCGCCTGGAGCTCCTTCGCCGAGCGGAGGACCACCGGCGAGCGGACGTCGAGCGCTTCGAGCTGCGCGGCGACGAGCGTGGGGAGCTTCGGCAGCAGCGCCGCGCTCGCTTCGAAGAGCACGTTCCCCGACTGGATGTACGTGGTGACGTCGCGGCAGCCGGCGCGCTCGAAGACCTCGACCAGCGCGGGCATCTTGATGCGGTTGTGCGGCCCGAGGTTGAGACCGCGGAGCAGGGCGACGTGCTTCATGCGCCCGCCGCATAGCTCACAACGCGTCGGCGGGAACCCAGCCCTCGTTGCCCTGCTGGTCGCGCACCTTCGCGTAGTCGCCCTTCTTCTCGAGGAGCTTCAGCTTCTCGCCGGCCTCGGTGGGCTTCGCGCGGGTGGGCGCGGGGGCGGCGGCGGGTGCCGGCTCGGCCTGGAGCTGCACGCTGCGCTTGCTCGACGCCCCGTACAGCGAGTCGATGCGCGCGCCGTCGGCCTGCTTGCTCTCCACCACGTTCGCCGAGAACTGCTCGAAGGTGCGCGCGCCGCTCTGGGAGATCTGCTCCGGCGTCTGGCCCGGCTGCGTGAAGAAGTGGCCGGTGACGTGGATGACCTGGCCGTCTTCCCAGCGGAAGCGCACCGCCACGACGCCCGAGCCGTACTTCTTCGCGGCCTCCTCCGACTCCATGAGCACCTTCACGCGCTTCGGGTCGAGCACCTTCACCGGCATGCCGCCGCCGGCGAACTGCCAGACCTCCTTCGCGTTGCCGCCGAGCGCCGAGAGCAGGCCGCGGTCCTCGGGCGAGCCCGAGAGCTTCACCGGGAAGACCTCCTGCTGGCTCGAGTGGCCGTTGAACGCGATGGTGCCCGGGAAGATGTCCTCGACGAGGTACTTCACCGCGTGGTCGGTGGTGTAGAGGAAGCCGCCCGCGGTGACGAAGCGCTTGAGCCGCGCGCGTGCCTCGGGGCTCATCTGGCCGGTGCAGTTCACCATCACCACCTGCTTCGAGTGCAGCGGCAGCTCGGCCAGCTCCTCGGGCGAGACGAGCACGAAGGCCACCTTCGCGCGGGTGAGCACCTGCTCCATCGCGTCAGCCGAGCCGCGCACGATGACCACCTGCGCCTTCGTCACCTCCGCCTCGCGTTCGTGGGGAACGGCGGCCAGCGAGGTGGTGGCGAGCAGCAGGGAAGCGAGCAGGAGCGTGCGCATGGAGCCCTTCAACGCGCGACCGCGCCGGCGGATCTCCCGCCCTCAAGTCGTTGATTCCAGACGTGATTCGTCACGGCCCCGCGACGCCGTCGAGCTCCACCAACGCCCGCGCGAGGTCGAGCTGCACCTCGAGGCGCTTGTGTTCCAGCTCGATGGCCTGGCGGTCGGCCTGCATCAGCAGCGTCGGGTCGAGCGTGCCTTCGGCGAGCACCCGGGCCTGCAGCGCGCGGTGGCTCTCGATGGTGGCGCGGTACTCCTGCTCGAAGGTGAGCCAGCGCTCCTTGAGGCTCTCGGCGCGCGCGAGAAGAATCTGCAGCTCCGACCTGCGCTGCGCGAGCTCGGCGTCGAGCTGAGCCTGGTTGCGCACCGTGAGCGCGCGGGCCACGTCGAGCTCCGGCGCGGGCGTCACGCCCAGCGGCACGGTGAGCCCGACCTGCACGTCGTTCTTCGGCGGGACGCTCGTCTCCTGACGGAAGCGCGTCTGCAGCTCCGGCCACGGCAGCCGCTTCGCCGCCTCGAGCTTCTCCTTCGCCTTCGCCCGCGCCACCTTCGCGCGGAGCGCCTCGAGGGCCGGGTGCTTGTCGAGGCGCGCCTCGAGCACCTCGAGCTGCGGCAGCCCCGGCGGCTCGGCGGCGAGCGGCGCGGGCACCGGCAGCACCGGCGTGCCGACGAGGTACGAGATGGCCTGCACCGACTTGAGGCCCGCGGCCTGCCACCGGAGCTCCTCCTGGCGCGCGTCGGTCGCGGCGAGCTGCGCGAGGTTGACCTCCACCTGCGTGCCGCGGCCGCCGTCGAGCCGCCGCTGGAGCAGCGCCACCAGCCGGTGCCGCACCTCGAGGCTGTCCTTCGCGATGCGCTCGTGCCCGGCCGCGCCCGAGAGGTCGAGCCACGCCAGGCGCAGCTCACGCACCAGCGCCCAGCTCTTGTCGGCGAGCGCGGCGCGCATCTCCACCACCTCCGCCTCGGCCGCGTCGCTGCCGTTGCGCCACACCCACGGGTTCGGCGGCCGCCAGCTCAGGCCCGCGTACCAGCGGAAGTCGCCGGTGGGCACGGCCTGCACGTCGTTGAACTGCACGCGGAGCTTCGGCATCTCCCAGTCGTGCGCCAGCGGCACCGAGACGCGCGAGACCTCCACCTCCGCGCGCGCGACCTTGAGCTCCGCGTTCCGCTCGAGGGCCAGGGCGAGCGCGTCGTCGAGCGTGACGGTGGGCAGCGACGGCGTGCCCGCGAGCACCGCCGCCAGCAGCAGCACCTCAAAACTGCACATAGAGCCGCTCTCCCGCCTTCCAGTGGTTCTCGCCTTCGACCTGAATGACCGCGCGCCGGCCCCACTTCGGGAACTGCGGCGAGAGCCAGCTGCGCAGGGGGATCTGCTCCACCGCCGGGCCGACCTCGACCACCGTGCCCACGCGCTTCTCGGCGAACAGCCCGCGCGAGCCGCGCACGGTGAGCTTCATGCCCGGCGCCAGGCCGCCCGCGCGCTCCTCGGGCACGGTGGCCACCAGGTGGCCGGGCCGGCCGCGCACCACGCGCAGCACCTCGACGCCCGCGGGCACCACGTCGCCCACCGGGTGCGCGAGGTACGAGACGGTGCCGTCGACCGGCGCGCGGAGCTGGAACTGCTCGAGCTGGAACTCGAGCTCCGCGAGCGCGGCCTGCTTCGACTTCACCGCCTCGCGGTAGGGCTGAACGCGCGCCTCGGCCTGCGCGTCGAAGGCGGAGCTGCCGCGGTTGGCGTACAGCTCGGGGAGCTGCTGGCGCCGGCGCTCGAAGACCTTCACCCGCGCGGCGGCCGCGAGGTAGTTGCGGCGCACCTCGGTCTCGGTGGCGGCGTCGACGAGCTTCTCGGCCCGCAGCCGCTCCATGCGCTCGAGCTCGGTCTTGAGGCTCTCGGCCTCGGCGCGCGCGGCGCTCTCGTCGGCGAGCGCGGAGCTGCCCCGCAGCACGCTCTCGAGCACCTCCGTCTTGTGGATAGACGACTGCGCCGCGAGGTCGGCCTCGAGCTGCGCGAGCTCGCTCTTCATGCGCTCGCGCTCGAGGCGCACCGCGCGGTCGTCGAGGGTGGCGAGCACCTCGCCGGCCTTCACCGCGTCGCCCAGCTTCACGTTCACCGTCAGGATGCGCCCGGTGACGACGGGTGACACCGCGTGCTCGATGCTCTCGGCGTACGCGGGGATGGAGCCGCCCGACAGCCCGCCGCGGTCGTTGATCAGCACCAGCGCGCCGGCGAAGAAGAAGAGCGAGAAGAGGAGCTTGAAGACGATGTCGCGTCGGTTGCGCATGGACCGTCAGACCTCGAGCGAGTCGTCCTGGAGCAGCAGCGAGGCGTCGAGCGCGCCGACGCCCGGGAGCTCGGCGAGCAGCGCGGCCTGCGCCGGGGCGCCAGAGAGCTTGAGCTGCCAGGTCTGCTCCGCGCCGCCGTCAGCGCCGGTGCTGCGTGAGCTCGACAGCAGCGCGCTCCGGGTGTGCTTCGCCAGCACCGCGGGCAGCGCGGTGAGGGCCTGCGCGCTCACCTTCACCCGCAGCACCGCCGACACGCCGCGCCGCGCGCCGAAGTCGCTCACCGTCTGGAAGAGGATGGCGATGACGAACAGCCCGGTGGACAGCAGCGCGATGCTCCACGCGCCGACGCCGCACGCCACGCCCTGCGCGAGCGTCATGAAGACGAACATGAGGTCGCGCGTGTCCTTGATGGTGCTGCGCAGCTGCACGAGGTTGACCGCGCCGAAGATGCCGATGCCGCGCGCGATGCTGTCGCCCACGCAGAGCATCACCGCCGCGCTCGCCAGGCCCGCCAGCGCCAGCGTCTGCGCGAACCCCTTGAGGTACGACACGCCCTGGTAGGTGGCGGTGTACAGCGCGGAGATGCCGAACGAGAGCCCGAGCGCCAGCGCGAGGCTGGACGCCGCCATGACGAGGTCGAAGTCTCCCGGGTTCATGTGTGCCGGGATTGTGACACCGCGAAGGGGAAATCGATCATTTCTGCCCGTATTTCGGGCCCTCTTCAGCGAACGCAGGTGCTCCCGTCGAGCGGCGGGCCGCCAGCCTTCTCGCTCGAGGTGACGTAGCCCAGCCCGTCGGCGAGGAAGGCGACCGCTTCGCCCTGCGGCTCCACGGCGGTGGGCACCACCCCGGGCGTCGCGGCGCGGAAGGCCTCGAAGTCGCCCGCCGGCGCGGCGAGCTGCACGGTGACGTTCCCCATGCGGATCAGCACCGACTGCCCGCTGGGCGAGACGTCGGCCGCGGTGACGGGCGTCTGGGTGTCGGTGGGCACGGACAGCTTGCCGACCTCCTCGAGGGTGGCGGTGGTGGCCGCGTCGAGCGTCGCGGGGAAGCGGAAGAGGTGGGCGCGCTCGCCGGCGCCTTCCTTGGTGACGAGGTACACGCGGCCGGTGGCGGGGTGCACGAAGAGCGCCTCGGCGTCGTAGCGCGTCGCCGGGTACTGGAAGCGGAACTTCTCGGCGGCGATGGACTTCTTCGGCGAGACGCTCGCGGCGAGCAGCCCGCCGGGCTCGGTGAGGCGGTACAGCGCGAGGTCGGTGCGCGTGCGCTCGTTGTCCCCCGAGTCGGCGATGTAGAGGCAGGTGCCCGCGGGGCAGGGCCCGAGCGCGATGTCTTCCCAGTCGACGTTGCTCGCGCCATCGACGAGGAACTCGGTGATGGTCCTGCCGGTGGTGGTGACGGCGAAGAAGCGCGCGGTGTCGCCCGAGTCGTTGTGCGCGTAGAGCACGCCCGGCTGGCTGCGGCTCGCCACGAGGCCCGAGAGCTCCGCGAGCTGCGCGTCGAAGGTGCCGAGCTGCGCGGGCTCGCTCCAGCGGGTGCAGTCGGGCGCGGCGCAGCCGGCGAGCAGGAGGGCGAGGGCGACGGGTCTCACGGGGCGAGCGTCACACAGTGTCCACCGACGACCGAGAGCGATCAGTCCTCGGTGTCCCACTCGGGCACGGAGGTGAGCTTCCCCGCGTAGAGCCGCCACGCGCCGACGATGCCCTCGCGCGCGGCGTCGAGGCCCTCGAGCTTCTTCACCGAGACCGAGTCGTCCTCGCGGCAGAAGAGCACCAGCTCGCGCAGCCCGAGGTACACGCGCAGCGGCCCGCGGCCGGCGACCTTCTCGATGGCGGCCTGGTGCGAGACGGTCAGCAGGCGCGCGGCGTCGTGGCCGTCACCGTGCGCGAGCGCCCACAGCCCGGTCGGCGTCGACGAGAGCCGGAGCGCGCCCTGCTCGAGCTCCAGCGCGCGCACCTCGGTCGGCCGCGCCTCGAGGTTCTTCCACGCCGCCTCGTCGAGCTCCTCGATGCTCACGCGGTACGACGGCAGCAGCCCCTCGGGCACGTAGAGCACCACCTCGGGGTCGTCGACCGCGTAGAAGAGCCACAGCCCCGACGGGCCCTCGCGGTGCGCGCCGCCTTCGCCGCGCTCGAGGAAGGTCGAGTCGCGCACCACCGGCAGCACCTTGGCCAGCAGCTGCAGCCGCCCCGGCGGGAGCCCGAGGCTGCGCTCGGCGAGGTCCTTCGCGAGCAGCTCCACCGCCTGCGGCAGCGGCCGGTGCGCCTCGACCACGTCACGGAAGAGCTGATCGAGGCTGAAGCGCGCCACGCCGCCGCGGCCGAGGCGAATCGAGAGCTGGCCCTTCGAGATGAGGTGCGGCGTCGACTGCGCGCGGAGCCGCTCCACCAGCGCGTGGGTGAACTCGTCGAACGACGGGCCCTGGCCGGCGCCCGCGGGCGACAGCGCGTCGAGCTCACCGCGGAGCTGCCGCGCCTCATCGTCGAGCGGATCCACCCGCAGCGCGGCGTCGACCAGCGAGCGGGCGCGGGAGAACTCCGAGCGGCGCAGCGCGAGGGCGGCGAGCGCCTTCATCGGCTCCGGGTCGTCGGGGTTGAGCGCGAGCGCGGCCTTCAGCGGCGCCTCGGCCTCGGTGTACTTCTCGATGCTCACCAGCGCGCGGCCGAGCGCGAGGTGCGCCTGAATGTCGCGCGGGAAGTCGCGCCGCACCGCCTCGAGGATGGGGATGGCCTGCGTCACCGCGTCGGCGTTGATCAACGCCTGCGCCACCGTGGTGCGCCACACCGGCCCGCCCTGCTCCTGCGCGGTGTGCTCGAGCGTGCTCAGCTCGGCATCGCTGAGCACCTCGCCGTTCCACACCTTCTCTCGGATGCGCTCGACGTCCACGCCGCGCACGGTAGGCAACGCGCGCGCCCCTGAAAACCGGGTCTCGGGTCACCCGAGATGTGGGTTTCACGGCGGTTGTAACTCGGGGTGCGTCACAAACCGTCGATGATGGCTTTGCTGAAGTCGACGGCAGGTGGAGTACGACCCCGCGCATGGGTCGACTGCTCTTCGCCGGTGCCGCGGTGCTCTCGCTGCTCGCGTGTGGAACGACGAGCCCGCTCGTCGCTGACGGCGGCGGTGGCGGTGGTGGTGGCGACGGCGACGACGCGGGGCTCGATGCGGGCGTCGACGCGGGCGTGCCCGATGCGGGGCCGACGAGCTGCGCGGTGCGCCCGACGTGCCTCGACACCGACCCCAACCCGGGCGTCGCCGGGAGCTTCCGCTCGACGGCCAGCTCGCTGCTCGCGCTCTCGACGCCGCGCCACCGCGGGCGAGACCTCTTCGTGCGCGAGGGGCAGCCGGTGTTCGCGCTCGCGCGCTTCGCCTACGGGCTGACCGACA
Source organism: Myxococcota bacterium (assembly GCA_049322495.1). GTDB lineage: Bacteria > Myxococcota > Myxococcia > Myxococcales > Myxococcaceae > Archangium_A. The sequence continues at coordinate 44,299 of JBMORD010000288.1, forward strand.
CGCCGCTGAAGGACGAAGACGTCGAGGTGTTCCTCCTCGAGTCGTGCGCGGCGACCTCGAGCTGGCGGAGCCTCGGCACCTTCCGCACCACCGAAGGCGGCGGCCCGACGGTGCTCGGCGTGGAGGACAACGGCGGCCGGCTCTTCGTCGACCTCTCGACGGTGAACGTGACGCTCCCGGTGGGGCGTCACCGCCTGCGCTACGTGGTGCGCGGCGACCTGAGCACGGCGGATCAGTTCATCGAGGTGCTCGGTGCGGGCGGGGCGGGCCTCGTGGTGACCGACATCGACGGCACGCTCACCACCAGCGAGTACGCCTCGTGGACCGACTACATCGGCGGCCCTCCGCCCGACGCGCACCCCGCGGCGGCACCGCGCTCACCGCGCTCGCCCAGCGCGGCTACTTCATCCTCTACCTGACGGCGCGCCCGGAGTGGCTCGTCGGGCGCACCCAGGAGTGGGTGCGGCTGCGCGGCTTCCCACCGGGCATCGTGCACACCACGCTCGGCGCCCTCGGCGTGAGCGGGAACGCGGCGGTGACCTTCAAGAGCGGCGAGCTCGCGGCGCTGAAGACCGAGACCGGGCTCGCGCCGGAGTACGGCTTCGGCAACCGCGAGACCGACGTGAGCGCGTACGTCGCGGGGCAGGTGACGCACGCGTACTACTACGACCTGCCGAACGTGGACCTCCACGGCGGGACGAACCACCGCGACTACGCGGGGCTCATCCCCTCGTTCGCGGCGCTGCCCGCGCGGTGCCCCTGATCAGCGACGCAGCTTCGTTCGGCGCAGACGCTGCTCCGAGCGCATGACGTGAACGATGAACACCCGGTCTCCCTCGAGGAGGGAGAAGACGCGTCACTGAGCTCTCTGGGGCGCGACTCCGAGCGTGGGACATCGGCGAGCTGCTCGACGTGCGCGAGCAGGTCTCTGACGAACTTCGCGGCGGCGCTGGGTTTGTCGAGGGCGATGTACTCGGCGAGCGCCTCAAGGTCTGCGAGCGCCTCCAGACGATTTGAGCCATCGCGCGAGTCGCTTACGGGCCTGGGCCCGGGTCAGCGTGCGTCCTTCCTCGATGGCGCGTTCGCCGCGCGCGATGCCTTCGAGGCCCCGCATTCTCTCGAGCAGCTTCTCCCACGTCTCGACGTCGACGAGGTCCGCGCTCGGGAGCCCGTGCTGAGTGAGCATCATTGGCTCCTTCGTTCGTTCGACCTCTGAGAGGAGTCACTCGAGTGTCACTCCAGAGACCGCCAGCTGGGCCGGCGGGCCGCGCATCGCTGCGAAGCCCGTCAGCACTCGCGGCCGCGCGTCACTTCTTCGTCTGGTTCGCCACCGCCTCGGCGCCCGCCTTCGCGGCGGCCTCGTCGAGGTAGCGGGGCGCCTCGGCGAGCGAGAGGTCGGGCTTGAAGCGGTACAGGCGCGGCATGCCGGTGGGCACGTTGAGCTCGGTGATGGCCTCGTCGCTGATGCGCTCGAGGTGCTTCATGAGCGCGCGCAGCGAGTTGCCGTGCGCGACGACGAGCACGTCGAGGCCGGCGCGGAGCTGCGGCACCACCGCGTCGTGCCACCACGGCAGCACGCGGGCCACCACGTCCTTGAGGCACTCGCTGGCGGGCAGCGCGTCGGGCGCGAGCAGCCGGTAGCGCGGGTCCTTCGCCGGGTGGTGGTCGTGGTCGGGCGTCACCGGCGGCGGCGGCACGTCGTAGCTGCGGCGCCACAGCTTCACCTGGTCGGCGCCGAACTGGTTGACCATCTCGACCTTGTCCTTGCCCTGGAGGCCGCCGTAGTGCCGCTCGTTGAGCCGCCACGTGCGCGACACCGGCAGCCACACCTGGCCGGCCACCTCGAGCGCGAGGTTGGCGGTGCGGACCGCGCGGGTGAGCACCGAGGTGTGGCCCACGTCGAAGCGGAGCCCGGCCTTCTTGATCTGCTCGCCAGCGCCGCGGGCCTCCTGCTCACCGAGCGGCGTCAGATCGACGTCGACCCAGCCGGTGAAGAGGTTCTTTTCATTCCACGCACTCTGACCATGCCGCACGATGACGAGGTTGGACATGGCCGCGCTATATCACCGCGCATGGCGAGCGACCCGCAGCGCAAGTCGTGGTGGGGGCTGCTCCTGCCGCTGGTGCTGCTGGTGCTGGTCGCGCTGCTGATGCACACCTTCGGGGTCGTGCCCGATTGAGCGGTTGGCTATAGGCGCGGCGATGAGCTCCCTCTCGCTGTGGGTCGCGCAGACGCTGGCCGCCGCTTTCCTCGGCATCCTCTTCCTCCAGTCGGGCCTCGACAAGGTGCTCGACTGGAAGGGCAACAAGGAATGGCTCACCGGCTACTTCGCGAAGTCGCCGCTCAAGCGCTTCCCGACGTTCCTGCTCTTCAACATCACGGTGCTCGAGGTCGCGGCGGGGGTCGTCTCGGCGGCGGGCTGCCTCACCGTGCTGCTCACGCGCGGCTCGACCATCGCCTTCGTCGGCGCGGTGCTCTCGGCGGTGAGCGTGGTGAGCCTCTTCTTCGGCCAGCGCCTCGCGAAGGACTACGCCGGCGCGGCGGGCATGGTGCCGTACGCCCTCTTCACCATCGCCTCGGTGCTGCTGCAGGGCGCGAACCTCTGAGCGCGCTCGCGCTGCGTGCGCTGGCCGCGTCGACGGCGCTCGTGGTGGTGTACCTCTCGGCGGTGGCGCTCACCGCCGCGCTGCTCGGGGCGCGCCCGACGGTGCTGCGGCTCTACGCGGGACCACGGCTCGGCGGGCTGACCGTGCGCGGGTTTCGCATCGAGCTCGGGCTCCTCCCCCTCGGCGGCTTCGTGGAGTTCGGGCCGGGCGGCGAGCACCTCCTCGCCGTCGCGGCGTGGCGGCGCCTGCTCGTCGCGCTCGCGGGGCCGGGCGTGCTGCTGGTGCTCGGCCTGGCCCTCGGCGCGCCGCTCGACACCTTCGCGCGCGGCTTCTCGCAGCTCCTTGGTGGCGCGCTCGCGCCGACGACGGAAGGAGCGCGTCTGCTTCGCCGACTCGCATCGCTGCTCGGCGGTGGCGAGCTCGAGCTCGTCGCGCTGCTGGCGGTCAAGCTCGCGGCGTTCAACCTCCTGCCGGTGCCTGCGCTCGCCGGGTTCCAGGCGCTCCAGGCCCTCGCGTCGTGGAGCCTCGGTCGGCGGGTCTCGACGCCAGGTTGGCTGCAGGTCACCGGCCTGCTGCTCCTGGGAGCGGTGTGGGTCGGCTGGCTCGTCGCGCTGTGGAGCGTGCTGCGCGGCGCGGAGTGAGATGCGCGGGGCGGCCGAACGTCGTTGGTGTTGCTACCATCGCCCGACATGCTCCCCGCACGCCTCGCGTTCGTGTCAGCGCTGTTGCTCCTCGGTTGTGAAGCGAACATCAGTGAGCTCGACGCAGGCGCGGGTGGGGGCGCCGCGACTGGCGGTGGTGGCGGTGCGGCCGACGGAGGCGGCTCCGCGACGGGAGGCGGTGGCGCTGCGACGGGTGGTGGCGGCGCTGCGACTGGCGGAGGCGGCGCCTCTGCGACGGGCGGCGGGGGCGGCGTCTTCGACCCTGATGCGGGGTACGGAACACCGAGCGCGCACCCGCGCATCATGCTCAACGGCCCTCGCCTCGCCGAGCTGCGCGACGTCGCGGCCGACGGTGGCGCGGCGGTGACGCGCTTCCGTCAGACGGTGGACGCTGCCGTCGCGAACGGCAACGTCTACGCCTTCAGCAGCTGGAACGCGGCGCTGTGGCGTCACGTCACCGACACACCGAGCTATTGCACCTGGGCGGTGAACGAGGTCGACACCTTCGTCGCTTCCGAAGAGGCGCTGATCGGCGCGAACATGCGCGCCACGGTGGCCGGCGACAGCTACCTCGAGGTGGGCGACCGCATCGGGGACCTCGCGCTCGTGTACGACTGGTGCTTCCCCGAGACGACGCCGGCGCAGCGCGCGCGGTGGATCGCCTACGCGAACCAGGCGGTGTGGAACGTGTGGAACCACCCGAACGCGCGCTGGGGCGCGACGACCTGGGCGTGGAGCGGCTGGTCGGTGAACAACCCGGTGAACAACTACTACTACTCGTTCCTGCGGGCGACGGTGCTGCTCGGCCTCGCGACGTGGCAGGAGAACCCGGAGGCCGCGAGGTGGCTGCGGCAGTTCCGCGAGGCGAAGATCGCCGCCGAGCTGGTGCCCACGTTTCAGCGCGACCTCGCGGGCGGCGGCTCGCGGGAAGGCACCGGCTACGGCACCGCGATGCGCAGCCTCTTCGAGCTCTACGACCTCTGGGAAGCCACCACCGGCGAGCGCCTCGCCGACACCACGCCGCACGCGCGCGACTCGGCGCTGTACCTCATCCACTCCGTGGTGCCGACGCTCGATCGCCTCGCGCCCATCGGCGATCACGCGCGCGACTCGAGCGCCGCGCTCTTCGACTACCACCGCGCCTACGCGCTCACGCTCGCGAAGCTCTACCGCGGCACGAGCGAGGCCGGCGTGCTCGTCGACTTCGTCAACCGCTGCTCGGTGCCGGCGGTGACGCAGCAGTTCCAGCGCTGGGTCGACTTCGTCTACGCGCCGACACAGGCCCCGAAGCCGCTCGCAGACCTGTGGCCGACCTGGCACGGCGTGGGCACCGGCCACGTCTTCACGCGGAGCGGGTGGACGAGCGACGCCACCTGGCTCCACTTCACGGCCGGCCCGTACACCGAGAGCCACGCGCACCGCGACCAGGGGCAGCTCCTGCTCTTCAAGCGCCAGTGGCTCGCCTTCGACGCCAACGCCGAGAGCCACAGCGGCATCAACCAGGGCGAGGACTTCCACAACCTCGTGAAGCTCAGCCGTGGCGGCACCACGCTGCGCCAGCGCGAGGGCGCCGGGCCTGCGCGGCTCTACGCGCTCGTCGACGACGACGCCTTCGTGTGGACGGGGGGCGACCTCGCGCCAGCGTACGACTCGGGCGACGGCGTGCAGGCCCTCGAGCGCGAGGTGCTCTTCCTCAAGCCCGACACCGTGGTGGTCTTCGACCGCGTCGCCACCAGCCCTGCGGCTGACGCCGACTGGTTGCTCTCGAGCCCGGTGCAGCCGGTGCAGAACGGGAACACCGTGCGCTTCGACGGCCCGATGGCGGATCTCTCGGTGATCCGCATTCACCCCGCGACGGCCAGCACCTCGCTAGCGGCGTGGGGCACGCTCGATGCCGACGTCACCGGCACTGCCCACCGGCTCGCCTGGCGCGGCGCGGGGCCCTTTCTGGTGGTGCTCTCGGTGGATGGGGCGGTGAGCGCCGCGACCGCGAGCGATGCCAGCGGACAGCGCGGGGTCGACGTCACCCTGGCCGACGGCCGCTCGTTCACCGCGCGCTTCCACGAGGCGTCGCGCGGCGGCTCGCTCGTGCTGCGCACCCCCGGCCAGCCCGAGCGCGCGGTGACGCTGTCCCCGACGGTGATGACGTTGCCGCGGTTCCGCGTGCCGTAGCACGCTTCATGACCACCGCCTGTCGGCGACGACGTTGCCGCGGGGCTCTTCGTTCTGCGCTGTGCCCGCGCTCACACGCTCGGCGCTGACCGCGCGGGGTGAACACGGAGGCGGCAGCGTCACCGGCGGCGGCACTCAGCCGTCGGTCAATTGCCCGCGCGCGCGCCTCACTGCACCTGCAGCGTGAGCGTCGCGGTCGCGTTGGTCGTGCCGGGCCACGCGCGGTCGGGCGCGGCGAGCGTGCCCTGGAGCTGCAGCTGGTACGTGCCCGCGACGTCGGCGGTGAGGCTCGGCACCAGCCCGTCGACGTACATGTACTGCCACTCGCGGCTGAGGCCGGCGAGCCCGGTGGGGTTGACGATGGCCGCGGTGCTGCCCGAGGGACGCGAGGCGATGGTCCACGTGTAGCGGATGCCGGCGCCGCCGCGGTTGGCGAAGAGCGGCAGGCGCACGCGCTCGCCCCGCCGCACCGTGAGGCTCCCGCCGGCGTGCACGCTGAACGGCGCTTCGGGGTCGAGGCAGTCGGCGCGGTTCGAGGGGTCGATCACCACGCAGTACTTCGGGTCGCAGTCATCGCCCAGCCCGTCGAGGTCGCTGTCGGCCTGCGCGCGGTTGCGTACCAGCAAGCAGTTGTCCGCCACGTTGAGGATGCCGTCGTCGTCAGCGTCGGGGTCGCAGGCGTCGCCGCGCCCGTCCTGGTCGGAGTCGAGCTGCGTGGGGTTGGCCGTGCCGAGGCAGTTGTCGAACGAGTCGGAGACGAGGTCGCCGTCGGCGTCTGCGCTGCAGCGCGGGTCGCTCAGCGGGGCGTTGCCCGGGTTGGGGAGGAACGGGCAGAGGTCGGTGACGTCGAGGTAGCCGTCTCCGTCGTCGTCGGTGTCGCAGGCGTTGCCCAGCGTGTCGCTGTCGCTGTTGAGCTGCGTGGGGTTCGACAGCGCGGGGCAGTTGTCGGTGGCGTTGGGCACCGTGTCTCCGTCGAGGTCGCCATCGCAGGCGTCGCCCATGCCGTCACCGTCGGCGTCGAGCTGCGAGTTGTTCGAGGCGCCCGCGCAGTCGTCGCACGCGTCGCCGACCCCATCGCCGTCGGAGTCAGGCTGGTCGCGGTTCGAGACGAAGGGGCAGTTGTCGGCGTCGTCGCGCTTGCCATCGCCGTCGGCGTCCGCCACCCAGGTCAGCACCAAGCCGTCCTCGAGGTACTGCAGCCACTGCGACGGCAGGAGCTGGTTCGACGGGCGCGGCGGCAGCGCGCAGGTCGTCGAGAGGCACTCGGGGTTGGTGGTCGACGGCCCCGCGGGCGCGGTGACGCCCAGGCCCGCGAGCGTCACGTCGACCGCTGCGCCGCCCAGCGGGGTGAGTCGGAGCTGGCCGGTCTGCGCCATCGTGCTCGACGCGGTGAAGAGCACCCGGAGGCTGGTCTGCGCACCGGGCGCCACGGTGATGGGCGCGGCGGGCGTCACCGAGAAGGCCTGGCTGCCGTTGAGCGTGACGGCGCTGATGGTGAGCGGCTGCGCGCCCGGGTTGCGGATGAGCAGCGTCTCCTGCGGCACGGTGCCGACCCACGAGGCGCCCCAGGTCTCGCCGAAGTTCACCAGCGTGCGGTCGAGCTGGAGCACGCCCGCGTCGATGACCGTGCCGCCGCCGCCACCGCCCGTCATCGCGCCACCGCCACCGCCACCACCGGTCATCCCACCGCCGCCACCGGTCATCGAGCCGCCTCCGCCGCCGGTGCTGCCGCTCCCTCCGCCGGCGGGAGGGGCGACGCACACGCCGAGGTCGCAGCGCTGGGCCGGGGTGCACGAGAGGCAGGTGTTGCCGCTGGCGCCGCAGGCGGCGAGCGCGGTGCCGGGCTGACACTCGCCGTTCGCGTCGCAGCAGCCGTCGCACGATGCCGGGCTGCACTTCGACGAGTCACACGAACAGCCGCTGAGCAGCAGCACGAAACACAGGGCGAAGAGACGCATGGGCGCACCCTGCCATGTGCGCGAGGGCCCGTCCCGGCCTTCGCGGAGCGGCGCCGCGAGGTCTCAGTCGAGGTGGTTGATCAACCGGGCGAGGGCCTCATCGAGCGCGGCGGAGGCACGGCGCTCGCGCTGCGCGGCGACGAGGGCGACGGCGCGCTCGAAGTGCACGCGCGCGGTCGCGGGGGAGTCAGCCAGCTCGCCCATGGCCTCCTCGAGGCGCGCGACGCTCAGCACGCGCGCGGAGGTGTCGAGCAGCGCCACGGCGGAGCCGGCGTCGAGCAGCGCGAGCACGCCGTGGTCCACGCCCGTCGCCTCGCCGCAGGCCGCGCGGAGCAGGGCGAAGGCCTCGTCGGGGCGACCACCGCCGGCGGTGCGTCTGGCCCTCGCGATGGCCTCCGCGATGCGGCGCTCGGTGAGGAGCGCGCCCTGATGATCGAGCAGCATGCGGGCACTCTACCCGCCGCGCCTCACACGTTGCGCAGCAGCGTGGCCACCAGCCGCTCGTGCGTGACGGGCTTGGCGAGGAAGTCGTTCATGCCCGCGCGCCGGCAGCCGTCGACGTCTTCGTTCGCCGCCGACGCGGAGACGCCGATGATGCGGGTGTCGACGCCCTGCGCGCGGATGCGCCGCGTGGTCTCGAGGCCGTCCATCTCGGGCATCTGCACGTCCATGAGGACCACGTCGAACGCGCGCTGCGCGACCGCCTCGAGGGCGGTGGGGCCGTCGCTGACCGTCTCGACGACGCACCCGCACTTGTCGAGCAGCCGCTGGGCGACGAGGCGGTTGACCGGGTTGTCGTCGACGACCAGCACGCGGAGCGAGGGGGGCAGCGCGCCAGCCGTCGTCGGCGACGGGGCGGGCGTCGGCTCCGCGGGCTCGAGCGGGACGAAGCAGGCGAAGCGGCTGCCGAGGCCCGGCGTGGACGACACCTCGACGGTCCCGCCCATGAGGTGCACCAGCTCGCGCGAGAGGCTGAGCCCGAGGCCGCTGCCCTGGTAGCGGCGCGCGCGCGCGTCGTCGGCCTGCACGAAGCGCCCGAAGAGCCGCTCGAGCTGCTCGGCGGTGATGCCGATGCCGGTGTCCTGCACGGCGCAGCAGAGCTGCCCGTCGCGCGTCGAGAACGACACCTCGACCCCGCCGCGCTCGGTGAACTTGAGCGCGTTGTTGAGGAGGTTGCCCAGCACCTGCCGCAACCTCCGCCCGTCGAGCCGCGCCGCGGCCGGGAGCTCGGGGGCGACGGTCACCGAGAGCGCCAGCTGCTTGCGCGCCGCGAGCGGCGTCCACAGCGCCTCGAGCTCCGCGGCGAGCGGTCGCAGCTCGACCACCGCGGGCTCGAGCTGGAGCTTGCCCGCCTCGAGCTTCGAGAGGTCGAGGAGGTCGTCGAGCAGCCCGAGCAGCACGTCGCCGCTGCTGCGGATGGTGCGCGCCATCTCGTGCTCCACCGGCCCGAGGGGGCGCGCGAGCAGCGCGTCGGTCATGCCCAGCACCCCGTTCATCGGCGTGCGGATCTCATGGCCCACGTTGGCGAAGAAGGCGCTCTTCGCGCGCTCGGCCTCGCGGAGGCGCTCGAGGCTGCGATCTCGTTCCCGCGCGAGCGCGTGCAGCAGCGCGAGGCTGGCGCCGAGGGTCGACACGAAGTTCAGCACGCGCGTGACGAGCGGCAGCGGGTCGACCGCGTCGACGACGAGCCCGAAGTGCCCGGCGATGGCGGCGCCCGAGCCGAGGACCATCGTCCGCAGGAACCAGCGGCGCACCTCCTCGGCGGGGAGCATCGTCGCGGCGATGAGCGGGATGAGGAAGAGGTAGCCGAGCGTCGTCAGCTCCATCGGCGTGGTGGTCAGCGAGCCCAGCGGCAGCACCAGCGTGAAGCACCAGAGGAAGGCGCGCACCGCCCGTTCCCGCTGGCGGGCGAACACGTGCAGCGTGGCTGCCGAGACGAGCGCGTCGATGACGTTCAGCGCCGCCAGCTCCCAGAGGTCCGAGGCCGCCGCGGTGAGGGCCGCGAGCGTGCTGAGCGCCAGCGCGATCGACACCGTCTGCAGGAAGACGAGCGCGCGAGCCCGCTCCTCCTTGTCGACCGCAGGCAACCACCGCTCCAGCCGGAGGGACCACGCGGCCCAGACTCGCATCACAGCAATGGCTACTCGCCCGGCCGGCCACGCGCAGCGGGTCTTCGATGACCGTCAGAGGTTCATTCCGACCCCGAGCTGGAGGATGAGCGGGTTCACCGAGATGCGGGCCACGTTGTCGCCCACCTGCACCGCCTCGTAGAGCGGCAGGCCCGGGGTGCGCACCCAGATGTTCGTCACGCGCGCCTCGAGGTCGAGGCCGGCGATGTACTTGAGGTCGAGCGTCGCGAAGAACCACTTGTACAGCCGCACCTCGCCGCCGGCCTGGATCACGAAGCCGAGCTTCGGCGGCACCTCGAGCTTCGGCGTGGCGACCTCGGTGAGCACCGGGTTGGTGATGCGGGCCTCGAGCGGAATGAGGTAGCTCACGCCGAGCCCGACGTACGGCCGCACGCGGAGCCCGGGGAAGAAGCGCCACACCGCGGTGAGCACCGGCGGCAGCACCTTCACCTCGCCGAGCTGCCGGCCGAGCGGCGGCACGCCCGTGGGGAGGTTGCCCAGCGCGGTCGGCGCGAGCGACTGGCTCGCCAGCGTGCCGTCGGCGTACATCGACATGGTGAAGGGCAGCGCGAGGATGGTCTCGATCGACAGCTGCCGGTCGAGGAACGGCAGCGCGTAGCCGAGGGTGACCGCGGGCATGAGGTTGGTGCCCATCACCACCGCCGAGCCGGCGATGGGTCCGTCGCGCACCGAGAGCTGGGCGGGGCCCTGCACGTTCGCGAGCTCCACCTCTCCGCTGCGGCCGAGCGGCGCGATGAAGAGGCCCCCGAGGCGGAACGAGAAGCCGTGCCACTCGGGCTCGGCCTCCTCGGCGGCGAAGGACGGTGCGGCGACGAGCAGCGAGACGATGAGCGCGCGCATGGTCGGGGTCCTCGGTCAGCGGAGCAGCGGGCCGGCGAGCGTGATGCGCATCTGCCCGGCGGGGATGGTCATCTCGATGCGCCCGGGGATGAGCAGCGCGCTGATGTTGACGGTGAGCGTGACGTCTTCGGTGTTGCGCAGCGCGACGTCCATGCGGCCGTCGGCGCGGAAGGTGACCGGGCCCTTGAGCGTGACGTCGAGCTCCTTGCTCGAGAGGTCGTGGGGCACCGTGCCCGCGAGGATCGAGAGGTCCGGCGCGTCGAGGTAGATCTTCTGGTTGATGACGAACTGCGGCGCGCTCTTCCCCGCCTCGGTGAGGATGAAGCCGTACGCCGGCGCGCCCGTCTCGCGAATGCGCATCACCAGCGCGCCGGTCGGCAGGTCGTTGAGCGGCACGATGCCGATGGCGGTGGTGTTCATCGAGAGCGACGTGCCGAGGATGGTGTTGGGGAAGACGCGCACCTCGATGCACGGCACCGCGGCCGTCGAGGGCCTGCCCTGCGCGTCGATGGGGCACTGCGCGCGCACGCCGTCGACCGTCACCGGCAGCGTCGCGTGGAGGTACGAGCACGACTGCTGCCCCGGGCGCTCCTGCACGCAGTCGGGGCCGTTGAGGCTCGCCGCGGTCACCACGCCGCCGCGGCCGGAGATCTCCATCGCCGCGCGGTTCTCGTCGGTGGCGTCCTCCTCGGCGTCGAGCTGGCCGTTGCCGTTCTGATCCGCGAACGGGTTGCTCTCGAGCGGCTGCAGGTTGTCTTCGGTGGGCGGCGCGCCGGTGAAGCCGATGACGAGGTCGGGGCCACCGCCCTGGCCGCCCTTCGCGCCCGCGAGCGGGTCGGTGTTGAGCGGCTTGCCCGCGCGGCTGCACAGCTCTCCCGCGCCGCACGAGTCGTTGTTCCCGCCGACGAGCGTGAGCCGGTAGCGCGTGCCCGCGGTCCACGGCGCGTCGGGCGTGAAGCGGAGCTGCCGGTCTTCGACGCGCAGCGTGCCGCGCACCACCCCCACGCACGCGCCGGCCGCGTCGAGGCGCTCGACGCGCACGCTCCCGCTGCCGCACGTCGTGCCGAGCGTCACCGAGGCGGCGTTCATCGGCTGGCTGAACTGCACCCGCGCGTCGAGGTTCGCGGCGAGCGTGAAGGGCAGGTACGGCGCGTCGCTGTTCTTGCCCCCGGCGCAGCTGCCGGGCGCGGTGCTGGAGGCGCGCACCAGCGCACAGGGCGCGCCGGGGAAGGCCGCGGTGACGATGGGCGGCGCGGGCGCGGCGGTGGACAGCGTCGCGGTCTGGAAGGTGAGCGCCGGGAGCGCCCCCAGCGGCGCGCCGCCGAACGAGCGCAGGCCTGTGAGCGAGAGCGAGTACTGCAGCCCGTCGCCGAGGCGCTGCTGCGGGCGCACCACGAGCGTCGCGCCTTCGGTGTACGCGATGACGGGCACGCGCGCGGTGTTCTGGGTGAGGGTGAGCTCCACGCCGTCGCGCAGGCGCGAGGGGTCGAGCGGGCCGGTGAAGTGGAGCGCGAAGCGCGTGTCGGGCGGCACGTCGCGCGCGCCCGCCGCGGGGAAGGTGGCGATGAGCGAGGGGCTGGCCAGCGACGCGGGCGCCAGCGCGGTGGGGAGCTCGCCGCCGGTGCGCAGCCGGAGCGCGAGGTTGACCGGCGCGGTGCCCACCCCGAGCGTGTCGAAGTCGAGCGCGCCGACCTGGTCGACGAGGAGCTGCTCGCCGTCGACCGTCGAGGTGCCGAGGAGCCGGATGCCCATCACCGTCTGCGTGGCGAGCACGTTGCCGTGCGCGTCTTCGCTGGTGACGAGCGCGTCCATGGTGAGGTCGACGAACACCGGTGCGCGCGCGTCGTCGGGCAGCTGGTCCGCCGGGCGGAACGGGTTGCGCGTGAGGAAGCCGCTCGCGTCGCTCAGCAGGGTGAAGTGCAGCGTGCCCGTCTGGAGCCCCGACTCGAGCACGCCCCCGAAGTGGATCTGCATCGAGGACAGGTCGATGCGCTGCCCGCGCGGCAGCACGAGGGGGATGGGCCCGCCGAAGGCCGCGGGGTCGCCGAGCTTCGCGACGAGGCCGCCCTCGCGCACGAGCAGCGTGTTCTCGCCGATGAGCTGCGCGCGGAGCGTGGTGCTGTTGACGCGCATCGGCGCGAGCGGCGACGCGGGCAGGCTCGTCGCCTCGGCGCCCGGCGGCGAGACCACGAGGCGCTGCTCGTACAGCGCGCCGTCGGCGCTGGCGGCGCGGGTCGGCACCAGCGGAAGCGAGAGCGCGTCGAGCGCCTCACCGCCGAGGTCGTGCACGGCGCTGCTGAGCACCAGCCGGTAGGGCGCGCCGGCCTCGAGCGGCTCGTTCGGGTCGAAGGTGAGGTGCGCGCCGTGGCACAGCACCAGCCCGTCGACCGCCCCGCCGTCGGGGCCGAGGAGCTGCACGTGCGTGGCGTCGACGGTGCCCGGGTCGAGCGGCTCGGAGAAGAGGAGGCGCAGCGGCGCGACGTCGAGGAAGGGCAGGGCGCCGGCGTCGGGCGGCGCCTCGTTGAGCGTCACCAGCCGCGGCGCGCGCTGGGCGTGCGGGCGCTCGTCGCGCGCGGTGAAGGTCACCAGCGGCCGGGTGGCGTCGAGGTTGGTCGCCGCGGGGAGCAGCGCCGGCGTGGCGTACACGCGGTAGGTCTCGCCCTCGGCCCACGTGCCCTCGAAGACGACGGTGTTGCCCTCGGCGCGCGGGGTGCCGGGCACGAAGCCGCCAGGGCCCTCGACGCACAGCCCGCCGGTGACGGTCGCGCCGGTGCGCGCGCAGGGCGTCGCGAGGGCCGTCGCGTCGGGCGGCTCGGAGAAGGTGACGAGCAGCCGCGCGCGGTTGGGCACGTCGAACTGCCCGTCGCGAGGCCAGGCGAAGACCACGCCCGGGCCGGGCGGCGCGGGCGGCAGCTTCGGGGGCGGCGCGGGCTCGGAGCACGCGGCGAGCGCGAGACAACACCACGGCGCGAGGCGCTTCATCGTCTCGTTCCTTTCGCGGGGCGGTCCTTGAAGAGGCTCACCCGGGCGATGCGGGTGAGCTCGGTGGCGAGCCGGCGCTCGCCGTGGGCGCTCATCGCGCCTGCGAGCACCGGGTGTGCAGCTGCAGCAAAGAGCGCGAGCTGGATCATCTCGAGCACCCAGGCTTCGGCGTCGACGTCGTCGCGGAGCACGCCGCTGCGCTGGCCTTCCCGCAGGTAGGCGGCGATGCCGTCGATCCACGGCTGCACCACCTCGCGCAGCACGCGCTGGGTCGCCGCGGGGCGGTCGAGCAGCTCGCGCACCACGAAGCGCGACCAGCTCGGCTCGTCGGTGAAGAAGCGCACCAGCTCGCCGAACAGCGTGCGGAAGCGCTCGAAGCCGCCGGTGGTCCCCAGCAGCAGCTTCGGCAGCGCGGCGCCCCAGTGCTGGAGCAGCTCGTCGAGCACCGCCCGGCGCAGCGCGTCCTTTGAGTCGAAGTGGTGCAGCACCGCCTGCTTGCTGACCCCGACCACCCGCGCCACGTCCTGCAGGGAGGTGCCGTCGTAGCCGCGCGCGGCGAAGAGCTCCCGCGCGGCCGTCAGGCTCGAGGCGCGTACGTCGAGGCTCCAGGCCACCGCTCGCGTCTTACCCATCGGTAGGTGGTTGCTTACCGAGCGGTAAGGGACGCGGCCAAGACGCAGAGCGTCAGCCGACCGGCGACGCCGCGCGGCGGGAGGCAGGACGCCCCGTGCACCGCACCACGGAGTCGGAGAAGGCGTCCCCGAGGATGAACGGCGTCGTGCTCACCGCAGGTCGTAGCGCGTGACGACCGGGTAGTGGTCCGAAGTGTTGGCGGCGTAGCCCGCGACGACGCCCTCCGGGTGCAGCACCGTCGCCGAGCCCTCGACGAAGCGCGGCGCGAGGTCGTCGGTCACCAGGTGGTGGTCGATGGTCGAGCTGAACGTGGCGGTCGTCTGCTGCCGGCTCGCGCTGAGCGCGTCGGTGGTGAAGCGGTAGTGAGGGTCGCCGGTGAAGGCGGTGAAGGGGCTCTCGGTCGCGCCGCGGTACGTCGAGCGCGAGAGGTCGTCGTTCCAGTCGCCGATGACCATCACCCAGCGCGAGGGGTACGTCGCGTCGAGCCACGCGTGGAGCGCCTCGGCCGACGCCTTGCGCCGCGCGTAGCCGTCGGCGTTGGCCATCGCCTTGAAGTGCGCCACCAGCACCACCAGCGTGCGCGCCGCGCCGGCCTCGTCCCACGCGAGCTTCACCTCGAGCGGCGGGCGCCCGCCGAACTGGTACGCGACCTCGGTGAGCACCACCCGCGCGCTCACCACCCGGAAGCGCTTCTTGAAGAGCAGCGCCACCTTCTGCTCCTTCGCCGAGTACCAGCTCGCGCCGCCTTCCACGCGCGGGTCGGTGACCAGCAGCCCGTCGTGGTTCGGCAGCCCGGCGAGCAGCGCGGCGAAGGCGTCGGGGCTCACCACCTCCACCAGCCCGACCAGGTCGAGGTCGGTCTGCCGCAGCACCTTCTTCACGTTGGCCTGCTGCAGCGCCTCGTCGGTGGGCCCGTCGTCCGGCGAGCCGAACCACTCCACGTTCCACGAGCCGACGTCGACGAGCTGCGGGAAGTCCTGTGAGGGCAGGCGGAGCTCCGCGTCATAGGAGTCGAACTCCGGGCCGCCGCTGTCGACCAGCGTGGCGGCGGAGTCGTGCTCGGGCCCGCAGGCGGTGAGCAGGAGGCAGGCGAGGGCGGCGCGCAGGAGCGAGGTCTTCATGCGCGCGCACCCTCGGCTAGACTGGTCCATCGAAACAGGGCCAGTCTGATGAAAAGCCATGTGCCAGTCCTGCCGGCGGTCGATCGCCGCTCCCACGTGCCGCTGCCGCAGCAGGTGGTGAACGCCGTCATCGGCAGCATCCACGCGGGGGCGCTGCGGCCCGGCGCGGTGCTCCCCGGCACGCGCACGCTGGCTCGCGCGCTCGGGGTGCACCGCAACACGGTGGTCGCCGCCTTCGACGAGCTCCTCGCGCAGGGCTGGCTCGAGGCGCGCCGGGCGTCGCACACCCGGGTGACGCGGGAGCTCCCGGTGGAGGCGGTGGACGCGGCCGGCTCCCCCGCGCGCGCGGCGCGGCCCGGCTTTGCGCTGCGGCCCTTCGTCAACTCGGCGCGCGGCTTCGAGGCGGCGCCGGCGGGGGTGCTCGACTTCACCGGCGGGCTCCCCGACGCGCGGCTCTTCCCCTCGGCGCTCCTCGCGCGGGCGTACCGCCGGGCGCTCAAGCTGAGCTCCGGGCGCGCGCTGGCGTTCGGCAGCCCCGCGGGGAGCCTGCTGCTCCGCGAGCGCCTCGCGCAGTGGTTGCTCGAGCGCCGCGGCGTCGGCGCGACGGTCGACGAGCTGCTCATCACGCGCGGCAGCCAGCTCGCGCTCCCGGTGAAGAAGCGCACGCCCTTCGCACGCGCGGCCGCGGCCCAGCGCTCGACGTCGACGCCGCGCACGCGCGCCCAGAGCGCGAGCCCGGCGCGCGGCACGTCGAACTCCAGCGTGCCGTCGAGCTCCTTCCTCAGCAGGCTCGACAGCAGGTCCCTCCGCTCGAGGAACACCCGCTTCGCGCGCAGCGCGTGCCGCTGCACCTCGCCGTCATCGAGCAGCTCGGCGACGGCGTTCTCGAGGCCGAGGTCACCCTGGCGGTCCACCTGCCCGCGCACCGCGACGAGCGTGTCGAGCAGCGGCCGCGGCGCGGCGACGAAGCCCATGCGCAGCCCGGGAGCGATGGCCTTCGACAGCGTGCCCACCAGCACCACCACGCCGTGCCGGTCGACGCTCGCCATGGGCAGCACCGGCGCGCCCTCGAACTGGAACTCGTGGTCGTAGTCGGCCTCGAGCACCGCGAAGCGATGACGGCGCGCGAGCTCGAGCAGCAGCAGCCGGCGCCGCGCGCTGAGCGGCACCGTCGTGGGGTCCTGGCAGTGCGGCGTCACGTACACCGCGCGAATGGGCGTCTTCTCCACCGCCCGCGCGAGCGCCTCGACGTCGAGCCCCTCGGCGTCGACGCGAATCGGCAGCAGCCGCGCGCCAGCGAGCGTGAAGGCCTCGCGGGCCGACGGGTAGCCCGGCGACTCCACCGCCACCACGTCGCCGGGCCGCAGCAGCGCGATGGACAGCAGGTGGAAGCCCTACGCGCCGTCGGGGCGCGCCACGCCGCACCTGCGCCTCGGCTTCGCGAGCCTCGACGAGCGCGAGCTGCGCGAGGCCGTGCGTCGCCTGGCCGCGGCGCGGCGGTGAGCCGTCACGGCTGCACGGCGAGCAGCTCGATCTCGAACAGCAGGTGCGAGTTCGCGGGGATGCCCTCGCGCGAGCGGCTGCCGTAGCCGAGCCGCGGCGGCACCACGAGCGCCCGCTTGCCGCCGACCTTCATGCCGACCAGCCCCTGGTCCCACCCGCGGATGACGCGACGGGCGCCCAGCTTGAAGGTGAGCGGCGCGCGCGCGTACGACGAGTCGAACACCGTGGTGTCGGTCAGCGTGCCCCGGTAGTGCACCGTCACCGTGGAGCCGACGGTGGCCGTCTCGCCGGTGCCCACCACGAGGTCCGTCACGTGGAGCTCGTCGTCGTACTGCTCGACCACGTCTTCGTCAGGCGCGGCGGCGCTGGCGGTGGTGCGGCAGGCAGAGCAGAGGAGCACGAGGCCGAGGCAGAGGAGGCGCATCGGCCCGGCCTTCTCGCACGGCCGGCCCCGAAAGTGGCAGCCGGGAGTGAGGTCCGTTATCCGTCGCGCGTGGGGAGTCCCCGGCTGTGGTTCCGCAACGCCTTCGAAGGTCTCTTCGTGCGAGGCCTCGCCGACGTGCGCACCCCGGCGCTCGAGCGTGAGCTCGAGGCGGTCGGCGTGCGGCTCACCCGGCTCGAGAACCAGTACCCGGTCGAGACCCTGCTCCGCGCGCTCGAGGTCGCCGGGCCGGTCGTCGCGCCCGGCGTTGCGCCCTTCGAGCAGCAGCGCGAGCTCGGCCGTCGCTTCACGCGTGGCTACTTCGCGACGCCGCTGGGGGGCGCGCTGAGCCAGGCGCTGCGCCTCGTGGGGCCGCAGTTCGGCATGGCGCGCGTCGGCCGCACCTACCGCACCGTCACCAACTACCTCGATGCGCGCCCGCTGGTGCTCGAGCGCG
>JBMORD010000289.1:0-61791 GCA_049322495.1 Myxococcota bacterium
GCGCTTCGGCGCTCGTTGACGGCCGCGCGCGGGCGCCTTCGACAGGGCCTTCGCGACGCGGCAGAGCTGAGCCTGGTCGAACTGCGCGACGATGAAGTCGGCCAGCAGCCTCACGCGTGTGGGCACGTAGCGCGCGGCGGGCATGACGAGGTGCATGCCGCTGCCCTTGACGCGGTAGTCGGGCAGCACGCGCACCAGCTTCCCGTCGGGGGTCGCGTGCTCCGAGAGCACCATGGGGAGCAGCCCGATGCCCGCCCCGAGCGAGACGAACGCGCGGATGAAGCCGAGATCGTCCGCGCTGACGCGGCCCTTCACCGCCACCTCGAAGTCGCCGTCGGGGCCGGTGAGCTTCAGCACGCCGGCGCCCTGGCGCGCGCGGAACAGCACCACCTCGTGCTCGTTGAGGTCGGCCAGCCGCCGGGGCTCGCCGTGCCGCGTGAGGTAGCTCCGGGTCGCGTACAGCGCGAGATCCGAGCTCGCGATCTTCCGCGTGAGGAGCGTCGAGTCGGGCATCGAGCCGGCGCGGATGGCGAGGTCGACGCCCTCGTCGACGAGGTTGACGTGCCGGTTGGTCGCGACCACCTCCACGTGCACGCGCGGGTGGAGCCGCGTGAAGCGCGTGAAGAGCTCCGCCATCGGCCAGGCGTTCGGCGCCACCGTCACTCGCACCACCCCCTGCGCGTCGTCGGTCTGCTGGTCGAGCGCTGCCTCGGCCTCCTCGAGCGCGGCGCGGGCGGCGCGAGCGCGCTGGTAGAAGTCCCTCCCGGCGTCGGTGAGCTTGAGCTGGCGCGTGGTGCGCGTGAGGAGCTGCGTCGACAGGTCCTGCTCGAGCGCCGTCACCGTGCGGCTCACCGTCGACTTGGGCAGCCCCAGCGCCTCGGCGGCGCGGGTGATGCTCTCGGCCTCGACCACCTTGAGGAACACCGGCACACGGCTCCAGTCCATGTTGCGAATCTAGCAACAAAGAGTTGCACGTCGACTGACTGGTGCTCGGAATGGAACGAGTCTACTTCAGGGCCGAACCCGAACTGGAGCTGACCCGAATGAAGAACCTCAACCTCCCCGTCGCCGTGCCGCGCGTGCTCGTGGGCCTGCTGCTGTTGTCGTCCGGCGTGATGGGCCTCTTCCACCTGGCGCCGATGCCGCCTCACGAGGGCGTCGCCGGACAGTACGTCGCGGCCCTCTCCGCGACGTACCTGATGGCCCTGGTGAAGGTCGTGGAGCTGGCCGCCGGCCTCGCCCTGCTCGCGAACCGCTTCGTGCCGCTGGCGCTGGTGGTGCTGGCGCCGGTCACGGTGAACATCGTCGGCTTCCACACCCTCATCGAGTTCGGGCACCTCCCGGTGCCGGTGCTGCTCCTGGCGGCGCACCTGTGGCTGGCGTGGAGTCACCGCGAGGCCTTCCGCCCGCTGCTGCAGGCGCGCGCGGTCGCGTCCTGAGCGCGCGACCGGTAAAGAAGGCGTCATGCCCCGCATCGAGAAGCTCGACGGTCCGCTGACGCGCTGGAAGCTCATCGACGAGGGGGCGAGCGCCGAGCTCATCCCCGCTCGCGGCGGGCTCGTCACCTCGTTCGTGGTCGACGGCGAAGAGCTGCTGTTCATGGACGAGGCGACGCTGGTCGACCTCTCGAAGAACGTCCGCGGCGGCGTGCCGCTGCTCTTCCCCTTCGCGGGCAAGCCGCCGCCCGGGAGCACCCTGCCGCAGCACGGCTTCGCGCGCCGCAGCGCCTGGGAGGTGGTCTCGGCGGTGAGCGACGACGACACGGCGCGCCTCGAGTGCGTGCTGCGCGACGACGAGCAGACGCGCGCGGCCTTCCCGTACGCCTTCGAGGTGCGCTTCTCGGTGAGCCTCTTCGACGCGCGGCTGATGCTCGAGTGGGAGCTCTCGAACCGCGGCGCCGCGCCGATGCCGCTGCACTTCGGCATCCACCCGTACTTCCGCGTGGGCGACAAGGCGCGGGTGCGCGTCGCCGGCGCGGAGGGGCGCGCGTTCGACAACCGTGCGCAGCAGGACCGTGAGGTGACCGCGCTCGACTTCTCGGCGGGCGAGGTCGACCTCCACTTCGCCGCGCCGCCGAGCGCGGGCACGGTGCTCTCGCGGGGCGGTGGGCGCGACGTGCGCCTCTCGTGGACGCCGCAGTTCGACACCCTCGTGGTGTGGACGCTCCCCGGCCAGCCGTTCGTGTGCGTCGAGCCGTGGACCGGGCGCGGCGGTCAACCGGCGACGCGCTTCATCGCCGCCGGGCAGACGGAGCGCCTCGCCGTCGAGCTTCGTCGCGAGTGAGTCAGCGCTTGCCGAGCTGCGTCAGCCGCTTCTGCGCGAGGTTCCACACGTCGGCCGGCGAGGAGGACTTCTCCTCCTTCGTCACGCGCTTGTAGAGCGCGCGGGCGGTGTCGAGGCGGCCGAAGCCCTCCGCGACGAGGCCGCGCGCGTACCAGTAGCTCGGGTGCAGCGTGTGCTCGCGCTCGGTGTCCCACGAGCGCGCCATGCGCAGCATCTCCTGCGCCGCCGAGTCGTACTTGCCCGCGGTGGCGTAGACGCACGCCGCGGTGTTGACCGAGCCGCTGGTGGCGTTGATCTGCAGGGAGCGCTCGATCTCCTGCACCGCCGCGTCGTCGACGGTCGAGAAGAGCGACCACCAGGCGGCGTCGTTGAGGTAGCCGGCCGCGCGCTGAGGCTCGACCTCCGCGGCGAGCTCGCGGTTGATGGCGCGCGACTTCTCGAACTCGCCGAGCTTCGGCAGCAGGTCCGACTTGAACTCCCGCAGCAGGCGATCGCGCGGCGCCTTCACGAGCGCCTTGTCGAGCAGCGCGAGCGCCTCCTTGTGGCGGCCGAGGTCCTGCAGCGCCGAGACCTGCAGCAGCAGCGCCGCGTCGCGCCGGTGCGTCTGGGCGCTCTTCTCGAGCTGGCGGCCGAGGGCGAGGCGCTTCTCGGGCTGCTCCTTCCACGCGGACGTCAACGCGCCGAGCGAGAGGTCGAACGGGAACTCCGCGAGGTCCTCGCGCGCGAGCTCCTTCTCGAGCCAGTGGATGATGGGGGCGGGGTTGGGGCGCTCGATCGCGGTCTCGGCCGCCCACGCGAAGCCGAGCTGCGCGAAGTCGGCGCGCTCCTCCTTGAGCGGGCGGGGCGCGTCGGGCGTGAGCAGCACCAGCGCGCGCAGGTGCTCGAGGGCCTCGGCTTCCTTGCCCTGCACGTGGAGCTCGATCGCCTTCGCCGCGAGCTCGGGCCCGACGTCGAAGCGCACCAGCCACGCGCCGGTCGGACCCTTCTTCATGAGCAGCGTGGTGGGCGCGGTGACGCCGCGGAGCGCGACCCGCATGGTCACCAGCTCGCCGAAGCCGGGCAGGGGCTTCGACTCGAAGCGCGCGGCCGCGGTGATGAAGTCGTGCGCGAAGCCGGCCACGTCAGCGGCGCCGCGCGGCAGCCTCCCGAGCAGGCCGCCCATGGTGCGCCGCAGCGCGCGCGCCGCCTCGTCGCTCAGCTCGCCCGAGACCAGCTCCCGCAGCTGCGACGACGGCGTGTCGTCGAGCAGCTTCGCGGTGAGGGTGAGCCACGCGGCCTGGGTGGTGCCCGCCGGCGGCGGGGGCTGCTTCTTGAGGCGGCGGAGCAGGCCCATCATCTCGTCGTTGCGCGCCTCGGTGCGCTGCTCCTGGCTCTGCATCTTCTCGAGGAAGGCGAACAGCTGGGCGAGCGCGTCGTACTCGCGCGCGAGCATCACGTACTGCGTGGCGAGCCCGCTCGAGCCCTCGGTGAGGCGATCTTCCTGCGCCGCGCGGCGGAAGGCGGTGTCGGCGCCCTTGAGCACCAGCTCCGCGGCCAGCCAGGCGCCGTCGCGCTGCTCGGTGCGGGGGAACTTCGGCAGCTCGGCGGCGAGCTTCGACCACGCCTTCTGCCGGAGCCACACGTCGATCAGCTCGTCGTCGAGCTCCTGGTTCTTCGTCTTCTCGCGGTACTCCCCGAGCTCCTGCTCGAGCTGCGCGAGCACCTTCGGGTCGCCCGTGAAGCGGCCGTTGTCGTCGCGCATCAGCACCAGCGCGTGCATGCGGCGCGTCCACTCGTTCTCGGGCTCGAGCGCGATGCTCTCTTCGAGCAGCTTGAGCAGCTCGGCGCGCTTGAAGCCGCGGCCGAACTCGAGGCCGTGCTCGTTGTGGACCAGCACGAACGCGAGGCGGTTGCGCACCAGCAGATCCTTCGGGGCCTCTGCGAGCGCGCGGCGCGCCTCGGCCTCGGCGTCGCTCTGGAGCCCGGCCGCCGACAGCGCGTACGCGAGCAGGCTGCGCCACACCGGCGTGGGGTTCTTCGCGACCAGCGCCTCCGCCTCCTTCACCGCGGCGTGGTAGCGCGAGTCCTTGATGGCGGTGAACACCACGCTCGGGAAGCGCACCTGGAGGTCGAGGCGCGGGTACACGTCCTTGATGAAGCGGCGCGCCTCGTCGACGCTGAAGGCGCCGCCCTTGAAGTCGACGTCGAGCGTGCCCTCGAGCTCGTCGCCCGCGCCGCGCTTCCACTCGAGCGACACGGTCAGCGGCCCGACGGTCTCTTTCACCCCCTCGGGCAGCTCCTTGAGGCGGTAGCCGATCGGCGGGTGGAAGACGTTGGTGACCCGCGCCTTCGAGCCCGCGACGAAGTGAATGGGCGCCTCGCGCTCGTCGAGCTCCTCCGCTTCGAACTTCAGGAGGTAGCCGATGGCCGCGAAGGCCATGTCGTGGGCGAAGAAGGCCGCGGCGCTCTCGGGATCGGTGCGGCCCCAGTGCGAGTCGGGGATCTCCAGCACCTCGCGGAAGGGCCCCGCGGCGGCGGGCTCGCTCACGTCGACGCGGATCGTCCCCTTCGCGTCCTGGCGTTCCTTCGCGTAGGTCTCGAGGTTCTTCCGGTACTCCTCGGTGCTGCGCGCGGCCACCTCGCGCCCGTCGCGGAAGAGCCAGCCGTCGCTGGTGCGGGTGCGCACGGTGCGCACCGGGCCGGAGGGCGAGAAGAACCACTCGAGGCGCGTGTCGAGCGTCGACACCGCGGTCGCGCCGATGGTGCTCAGCCCGGTGGTGTCTCGACGCGCGACGAGCGCGCGGCGGCCGAGCACGCCCGGCGGCAGCTCCCCGAGCGCGGTCCACGGCGCGGTCGGGTCGACCCACAGCTCGGGGCCGCTGCCGACGCGCACGATGGCGTGGTTGAACTGCGTCAGGCCCGGCGTGCCCGGCGTGACGTCGCGCTCCCAGCCCGAGAGCACCAGCGCCGGGTCGGCGTCGATGCCCACCGCGCGCAGCATCGCCGTCAGCAGCACCGAGAGGTCCTTGCAGTCGCCGTACTTCCGCTCCAGCACCTCCGACGAGCGGCGCGGCACCCACGCCGCCTCGTCGAGCTCGAGGCCGGTGTAGCGCACCGCGCCGCGCAGCCACGCCGTCAGCGCGGCGACCTTCTGCTCCCGCGTGGTCTTGCCGGCGACCAGCCCGGTGGCGAGCTCCTTCACCGCGGCGACGTCGAGCTGGGGCGCGGCCTTCTCGGTCCACGCGGTCGCCGCCGCCTGCCACGACTCGACGGTCGACACGCGGATCACCGGGTCGGGCGTGCGGCCGGGCGGCTCTGCGGGCTCGCCGTGCTTCGGCGGCGAGGCCGGGCCGCGCTCGTAGCGGAGCTCCACCCGCCCGTCGCGCTCGGTGCGCGTGGGCACGAGGTCGGTGTCGAAGCTCTCGAGGTGCAGCTTCACCGAGGCCGGCGCGTCGATGATCACCACGCGCTTCTTCTCGGGCGCGGCGGCCGCGAGGTGGAGCGTGACGCTCGCGCCCTTCACGAAGAGCGGCCTGCGGCGCACCGACGAGCTGCGCTCGACGACCGAGCCCAGCGTGAGGTTGGGCAGCGGCGCGATGCGCAGCTTCTCGTCGGTGAGCATGCCGTCGTCGTTCTTGTTGGCCTGGTCGGACACCGTCTTCGGGTCGAGCTTGCGCGTCGTCCCGTCGGGCGAGACCACCACCGCGTCGACGGTCGGCGCGTCGTCACGCCACGGCTGCCACCACGCGAAGACGTGCGACCAGCCCGACCCCGGCTCCGCCGAGCGCAGGCGGTAGACGTCGCGCCAGCTCAGCGTGCTGGTGCCGTCCTCCTCGACGCGGAAGCGGATCTCCGTGAGGTCGACCGCCACCGTGGGCGTCTCTTCGTCGCTCGTCTCTGCGATGGGCGCCGTCTTCGGCTCGACCGCCGGCTCCGCGACGGGTGGCGTGTGGGGCGGCGTGGCACAACCGAGCACGGCGACGGCGACGACCAGCGGCAGGGCACGAAGCATGCGCTCCGCGTACTCGGTTTCCCCGTCGAAACGCCATCGAATCACCCGGGCCCGGTGTAGCGTCGCCGCCCCCACCATGGCGATTCGCAAGGTCGGTGATTGCCGCATCCTCGGCCCGCTCGGGAAGGGCGGCATGGCGCAGGTCTACCGCGGGCTCCACGAGGGGCTGCAGCGCGAGGTGGCGATCAAGGAGCTCTCGCCCGACGCCGCGAAGAACTCCGAGCAGCTCAGCCGGTTCAAGCGCGAGTCGATGGCCCTCGCCGGCTTCCGGCACCAGCACATCGTCACCCTGTACGATCTCATCGAGAAGAACGACGGGCTGTACATGGTGATGGAGCTCGTCGACGGCCCGACGCTCAGCGAGCTGATCAAGGAGTCACCGCTGCCCCCCGACGCCGTGGCGGTGATCGGCCTGCAGCTCGCCTCGGCCCTCGAGCACGCGCACTTCCACCGCGTGGTGCACCGCGATCTGAAGCCGGGCAACGTGATGATCAGCTCGTGGGGCGACGTGAAGCTGATGGACTTCGGCATCGCCCAGCAGGAAGACCTCGATCGCCTCACGCGCGCCGGCATGGCGGTCGGCACCCCGGCGTACATGTCGCCCGAGCAGGTCACCGGCGGGCAGGTCGACGCGCGCAGCGACATCTACTCGCTCGGCGTGATGCTCTACGAGGCGCTCTCGGGCAAGCGGCCCTTCAGCGGCGCGAACCCGGGCGAGGTCTTCGCGAGGGTCACCGCCGGCAAGAAGGAAGCGCCGCTCGCGCGCGTCGCGCCGAAGGCGCCGAAGAGCCTGGTGTCGATCATCGAGAAGGCGATGGCGCGCGACCCCGACAAGCGGTTCGCCGACGCGACCGCGCTGCG
Organism: Myxococcota bacterium; assembly: GCA_049322495.1. Taxonomy (GTDB): domain Bacteria; phylum Myxococcota; class Myxococcia; order Myxococcales; family Myxococcaceae; genus Archangium_A. The sequence goes on from JBMORD010000289.1 coordinate 7,136, forward strand.
CAAGGCGTTCCAGGAGCTCCTCGCGCGCATCGAGCGCTCGCCGTCGGCGGTGCTGGTCGCCTTCCTCCGCTCGCGCAACCGGCTGAGCGAGAGCGAGGTGCTCGCGCGCCTCTCGCACACCGAGCTCACGCAGCTGTCCCAGCTCTCGCCGCAGGAGCTCGCGGTCGTGCGCCGCCCACGCTGGGGCCTCGCGCTCGCCTTCGGGGTGCTGCTCGGCGTCGCCATCTCTTCCTTCGAGCAGTGGTGGCCGCGCCTCGAACAGGTTTTCGCCAACCTGCGTCATTGACGTGAACGTCGCGCAGACCTTGCGGGCCGTCGTCGAGGTTTCGCGGATCAGCGCATGGCACCGGGCTTGCTCAACCGCCCACATGCCTTCGACCGCCACGCTGCTGGTTCAAGACGTGATGACCCCGTCGCCGAAGACGATCGAGGTGACGCAGTCGCTCGCGGAGGCGCGGCGCTTGATGAAGAAGATCGGCGCGCGGCACCTGCCGGTGGTCGACGACGGCGAGCTGGTGGGCGTGTTGAGCGAGCGCGACGTGGCGCTGCTCGCGACGCACGCCGAGGAGGACGTGGCGGTGGGCGAGGCGATGAGCCGCGCGCCGTGGACCGTCACGCCCACCACGCCGGTGGAGGTCGCCGCGCGTCACATGGCGCGCCGCAAGCTCGGCAGCGCGGTGGTGGTCGACGACGAGGAGAAGGTGGTGGGCATCTTCACCTCGACCGACGGGCTGCGGACGCTCGCCGAGCTGCTCGCGAAGCAGGCGGAGTGACTCAGCGCTTCGGCGCGGGCGTCTTCTTCTTCTTGTTCGCTTCCGGCGCGACGAGCTTGAGCTCCGGCACGTCGCTCTTCAGGTAGCTCTCGAGCGAGGCGGTCAGCTTCGTCGCCGTCGCCTGCACTCCGTCGGTCCCGGCGAGCGAGGTCTGCACCGGCGTGAAGCCCATCGCGCCGCTCCAGTTGCGCCAGCACCGCGACGCGTCGAACGGGTGCGTGATGATGTAGCGACCCTGGAAGCGGTTGGCCTTCGCCGGCCCGGTCTTCTGCAGCTCGGGCACGCCGCCGCTCACCGGCTCGGCGGCGGCGAAGACGAGATCGTCGGTCAGCGAGTCCTTCGTGTAGCGGAGGTGCAGCCGGGTGAGCGTCGCCTCGCGCGCGAACTTCGCGATGTCCTCGTCGGTCTTGAGCCCGGGGATCACGTCGGCGCCGAGGTACTTCGCGAGCGGATCATCGACGGGGTTCGGCGGCGGGCACGGGTCGCACGTCACGCCGTAGATGCCGCCGCCGAGCATCACCTGAGGGGGCGGCAGCGCGCCCTGCCACGCGAACTCGGTGATCGCCGCGCCGGGGTTGGCCTTGAAGGTGCGCTCGAGGAGCTCCGCGTAGAAGCCCCCGAACACCGGCTGCGCGGCCTCGGTCAGCTGGAGGTTGGTGGGCACCATCACGTTCGCGCGGTTGGCGAGCTGGAAGCGCTGCTTCGCGATGACGTGCACGATGAGGTCCTGCGTGCCGCCGCTGTTGACGAGGCCCAGGCGCACCGGGAGCTCGAACTTCTCGGAGTCGTAGTGGAAGCGCAGCGGTGAGAGCACCGCCTGGCCGTTCTCGAAGGTGACCTTCTTCGCGTTGACGCGCGCCACGAAGAACTTCCAGTTGTTCTGCACGTACGGCTTGAGCAGCGGCTCGGCGTTCGCGGGGATCTTGTACTTGTTCTCGCGCAGCCAGATGTCGAGGCCGAGCGCGTCCTTCGCCGAGAGGATGACGATCTCGTACTCGCCGACCTCGAACTTCGCCTCGACCTTCACCCCGAGATCGCGTGGCAGCCCCGCGCTGCCCTCGTACACGACGGACGGGGCGGCCATCGGCGGCGGCGGCGGGCACTGGCCGGGCTCGTAGTCTTCGACCAGCCGCGGCGAAGCGAGGGTGTCGATGCGCGCGAAGACCGTCTTCGGGAGCGTCTTCACGTTCTCCTTCTTCAAGATGACCGGCACCGGCACCACCATCGCGAAGTCGCTCGGCGGGCCTCGGTAGTTGTTCTGCATCGAGAGCACGGTGCGCGTGCCGTCGCGCATGAGCACGACCATCGTCGCGTCGTTGAAGAGGTCGGCGCCGGCGCTCGAGACATAGAAGCCGCAGAAGGCCTGCGCGGCGGAGGCGGTCAGGGCGGCGGCGACACAGAGGGCGAGCCAGCGTGAGTGCATGGGGGTCCTTGCGGTTCGGAGCTGCGTGAGACGTACGGCGAGGGGCGGCGGTTCCAGCGCGGCTTCGTCAGAGCGCGAAGTCGTACTCGAGCTTGAGCACGCCGGGCGGCTCCTTCGCGGGCTCGTCCTTCTTCGGCTTCTTCGCCGGCTTCTTCTTGTCGGCCTTCGGCTTCTCTTCTTCACCGATCGACAGCTTGCAGGTGGCGTCGCCGCACGGGAGCTCGGCCGGCAGCGCGACGATGTTGGCCTCGTCGATCGCCTTGAGGAACAGCTTCGGGTCGACGAGGGCGTCGGCGTCCATCGGGAGCGTCGGCAGCACGCGCTTGCTGACCGCGACCAGCTCGGCGCCGACCGTCTTCGGCGTCAGCGTGCCGCCCTTGATCGCCAGCGCGTAGCCGACGTGCTCGCAGCCGCCGAGCGTGAGCGTCACCTCGAAGCCGTCGGGCGTCTTGAGCACCTGGGTGATGAGCCGCTTGTCCTTCTTCGTCGAGGCCAGCTTGAAGCCCTTCGGCAGCTTCGCCGCGAACTGCGGCTTGATCGCCTTCGCCTCGAGCGCGCAGTCCTCCGCGCGGGCGAGCGGGGCGGCGAGGAGCAGGACCGGGAGCAGGTGCGCAGGTCTCATGGGGGCGGACCCTACTCCCGTCAGCCGAGGCGGGCGACGTGCCGGAGCGCCTCGCCGAGCACCGTCGCCAGGCTGCGGCGCGCGCGCTCGCGGCGCCAGCGCTCGATGGCCACCTCCAGGGCGGTGGTGAAGACCGCGCACACCACCTCGCGCTCGAAGTCGTCCTTCACGTGCGGACGCAGTGTGCGCGCCAGCTCGACGCGGAGCCGCTGGACGTTCGCCCGGCTCGCCGTCGCCACCGCCGGCGTGCGCAGGGCGAGATCGGTGCGCGCCAGCAGCCGCCGCCGCTCGCCGTCGTAGAAGCTCGCCAGGGCTTCGCCCACCGCGGCGGTGAGCGCGGCGAGCGGGCGCTTCGTCTCGAGGTGCGCGGCGAGCCCCTCGAGCAGGAGCGGGTCGTACTCGTCCCACAGCACGAGGTTCTCCTTCGTGCCGAAGTTCCGGAAGATCGACGCAGCGCCGACGCGGGCGCTCCGCGCGACGTCCTCCACCGTCACCGCGTCGAAGCCGCGCCGCGCGAAGAGGCGCATCGCCACGTCCTGCACGCGGCGCATCGCGGTGATGCGCCGCGCCACCCTCCCGTCCTGTCGGGCTTGCTGCTTCATGCCCGGGTGACTAACAAGTGAGAGTAACTCTCACAAGGTGGCCCGGGATGAGCGACTTCGAGCGAAAGCAGCGCGCGGTGTCCACCTCCCGCCTGGGGCGGCTCTTCTCGACGGGGCGCTCGGCGGCGGGGCTGGCCGCGACGTTCCTGCGAGGGCGCGAGGGCAACGTCGACCTCGCGGCCGTCGAGCGGCTCGTCGAGCGCCTCGGGGAGCTCCGCGGGCTGGGCATGAAGGTGGGGCAGCTCGCCAGCTTCATCGACCCCTCGTTGCCTCCGGAGGCGCGCGCGCTGCTCTCGCGGCTCCAGCGGGAGGCGGTGGCCAGCGAGCCGTCGGCGGTGCGCGCGACGCTCGAGCAGGCGTTCGGCGCGCGGGCCGGTCAGCTCCTCGAGGGGCTCGAGCCGCGGCCCGTCGCCGTCGCGAGCATCGGCCAGGTGCACCGCGCCACGCTGCCCGGCTTCGGAGAGCTGGCGGTGAAGGTGCGGCACCCCGGCATCGCTCAGGCCCTCGCCGTCGACTTCTCGACCGCGCTCGGTGGGGTCGGCCTCGCCAACGCGCTCACCTTCGGGCTGGCCACCGACGCGCGGGCGCTCATCGACGAGGCGCGCGCCGCGATGCTCGACGAGTGCGACTTCTCGAAGGAGGCCGCGTACCAGCGCGCGTTCGCCGGCTGGCTGAAGGACGACCCGGTGCTGGTGGTGCCGGAGGTCATCGACGCGTGGTCGACGCCCGAGGTGCTCACCACGCGCTGGGAGCCGGGCCTCACGCTCGAGCAGTTCCTCGCGACCGGGCCGTCGCAGGCGCAGCGAGACACCGCGGCCTCGGCGCTCTTCCGCGCCTCGGTCGGCGGCTTCTATTGGCTGGGGCTGCTCCACGGGGACCCCCACCCGGGCAACTTCGCGTTCCGCGAGGGCCGGGTGGTGCTCTACGACTTCGGCTGCGTCAGGCGCTTCACCACGGAGCAGACCTCGGCGTTCGCGGACATGGCGCGCGCGCTGCGGGAGGACGATCGACCGGCGCTCCTCGCCGCCGCGGCGCGCTTCGGCTTCCGCGTCGCCGGCGCCGAGCAGGTGGCCTCGTTCGAGCGCTTCGCGCGCGCCTTCTTCGCCCCGATGCTGCGGCGCGGGCCCTCGATCATTCCGCCCGACGGCGCCTTCGAGGTGCGCGAGGTGATGAAGGACAAGCTCGCGATGGCGAAGCTGGGGCTGCCCCGCCACCTGCTGTTCCTGCTGCGCCTGCGCTTCGGGCTGTACGCCGTGCTCTCGCGGCTCGGGGCGCGTGTCGACTGGGGCGCCCTCGAGCTCGACGCCAGCGATGGCGCGCGCCGGCAGGCCGGCTGAGCGCTACCGGAGATCGCCCGTCAGCCTGCTGGTGATGACGCAGCCCTGCACCCCGAGCATGTTGGGGGACCGCGCCTTGAGGTCGGCCTCCACCGCGTCGCACCCCGGCTGCGAGTCGACGAGCGTGAGCACGTTCGCGATGTCGAGGGTCATCACGCGCGTGGCGTCGGTCAGCGTCCACGTCAGGGTCTGCTGCAGCGAGCAGCCGGTGGTGCCGACCGCCGTCTTGCTCGACTCGGTGAAGGTGAGCTCGCGGCCGGTGATGTCGAACACCACGCCCGCGTCAGACGGTGAGCAGGTCGAGCTGTCGAGGCGCTCGCAGGTCTGCGTCGCCGCGGTCTTCCCGTCGGCCGACACCTTGTAGATGAGGAAGGTGTTGTTGGTGAACTCGAGCGGCTTCACGCCGTCGCGGAAGTCCTGCGCGTCGCTGCACGCGCCGAACTCCACGGTGCTGGTCTTGATCTGCCAGAAGTACGTCGCGTTGGGCTGGGGGCCCGTGTACTGGCCACACGCGAGCAGGACCAGCGGCACGGCGAGGAGGCGGCGGGTGGACGTCATGTCGCGCACCATAGCCGAGCCGGTCAGTTCACGAAGGTGGCCGCCACGCGCTTCGACTGCACGAAGTAGAGCCCCCACACCACCGACGACACGAGCGAGCGGGTGATGCTGGTGAACGCGTCCGCGTCGCTGAGGGCCAGCGACAGGAAGGAGGTCACGACGTTGAGGCCGTAGAAGCCGAGCATCAGCCCCACCGCGCGCTTCTTCTTCTGGAAGAACTCGATGGCCGTGTAGCCGCAGTAGCCGAGCATCACCGCGCAGAGGAGCAGGGCGGCCACCATGGGCGGAGCGACGCCCGACCGGCTCATCAGGACGACGAACTGTCCCCCGACGATGAGGTAGCCGAGCGGGGCGATGATGATGTGCAGGGCAGGGAGGATGAGCCAGCCGCCGATGCCCGCCGCGGCCGCGACCGGGAAGCGCGCCTCGCACTCGGGGCACTGCTTCGACTCGGGCAGCGCGGTGAGCCCGGCCTGCGCGAGGCATCGGTCGCAGAAGAACTTGCCGCAGCGCACGCACGTGCCGCTCACCGGCCACTCGGCGTGCGTCGGGCACGGGTGCGTCGGCGGGCTGGCGGGCGGCTCGGCAGCGAGCTTCGGCTCGGCACGTCGCCGCTCCGGCGCCGGCTCGTCGGTCGGCATGGCGAACGAGAAGCCAGCGTCACCGCGTGCGGCTCGCGCGGCGATCTGCGCTTCCTCCTTCGTCAGGCCGCGCGCCATCAGCGTTCGCTCGATGGCCTCGGCGCTGGTGCCGGCGGCGTGCAGCCGCTTGGCCTGCGCGTACGGCGTCTCCTCGGTCTCGCTCACCGCGCCCTCCCTTCGCCCGTCACGCCTCGGTGAGACCGAGCGCCTCGAGCTTGTTGTACAGCGTGCGTCGGCTGACCCCGAGAATGCGCGCCGCGACCGAGCGGTTGCCGCCGGCTTTGGTGAGCGCCTCTTCGACCGCCTGCCGCTCCGCGTCCTTGCGGCGCTCGGGCAGCGTGTCCGCGCCGGGGCCCGCGCCGGCCGCCGCGTCGAGGCCCGCGCGCTGGAGCTCCTTCTCGACGGTGGCCAGCGCGATGACGTCACCCGGCGGCGCCAGCACCAGCAGCCGCTCGATGAAGTTCTGCAGCTGCCGCACGTTGCCCGGCCAGCGCTGCGCCGCGAGCAGGGCCATCGCCGCCGGCTCGAGCGACACCTTCGGGCGCCCGTTCTGCGCGCCGAGCGTCGAGAGGAAGTGGCGCACCAGCGGCTCGAGATCGTCGGGGCGATCGCGCAGCGCCGGCAGCGAGATGGGGACCACGTTGAGCCGGTAGTAGAGGTCTTCGCGGAAGGTGCCGGCCTTCACCAGCTCCGGCAGCGAGCGGTGCGTGGCGGCGATGACGCGCACGTCGGCCTTGAGCGTCTCGGTGCCGCCCAGCCGCTCGTATTCCTTCTCCTGGAGCAGCCGCAGCAGCTTCACCTGCGAGGCCGGCGTCAGCTCGCCCACCTCGTCGAGGAACAGCGTGCCACCCTGCGCGAGCTCCACGCGCCCGGGCTTGCGCGCGACCGCTCCGGTGAAGGCGCCCTTCTCGTAGCCGAAGAGCTCCGACTCGAAGAGGTTCTCCGGCAGCGCGCCGCAGTTGAGGCGCACGAAGGGCCCGCTCTTCCGCGGCGACAGCGCGTGGAGCGCCCGCGCGGCGAGCTCCTTGCCCGTGCCGGTCTCACCCAGCACCAGCACCGTGGCGTTGCTCGGCGCCGCCTGGCGGATGAGCGCGCGCGCCTCCTCGAGCGACGCGGAGCGGCCCACCATGCCGTCGGCGCTCTCGATCTTCGCGGGCGCAGCGCGCGGCGGCGCGGCGCGCTCCGGGGCCGAGCCCGAGAGCACCTTCTTCACCACGAAGAGCACCTCGTCGCGGTTGAAGGGCTTGAGCATGAAGTCCGCCGCGCCCTCGCGCATCGCCTCGACCGCCATCGGCACCGTGCCGTGCGCGGTGAGGAGGATGACCGGCAGCTCCGGCTGCTTCGCGCGGAGCTGCTTGAGCAGCTCCATGCCCGACAGCCCCGGCATGCGCACGTCGGAGATGATCAGATCGAACGAGCGCTTCTCGAGCGTCGCCAGGGCGGCCTCCGCCGACGCGACCCACGTGGCCCGATGCCCGTCTTGCGTGAGGAGCGCGGCGAGCACGCGCCCGACGGCTTCATCGTCGTCGACCACGAGGATGGAGGAGGAGTCGCTCATGACTCCGACTTATACAGGGGCGGGGCTCTTCCGTGCTCTCTTCGCGCCGATGCTCCCCGTCTGCGCCCTCGTGCTCGCGCTCGCCATCGTCAGCCGCTTCCCACCCGTCGCCTCGGCGCTGCCTCCGCTGGCGGACTGGCTCGTGCCCCTGCTGGTCGGCGCCGCGCTCGGGGTGGCGGGGCTCGTCGAGCGCACCCGCGAGAAGGGCACCGTCGGCCCGCTGTGGATGCGGCTGGGCCGGCCCCTCTCGGCGACGCTCGCGCTCGGGCTGTCGTACTTCACGACCGTCTTCGCGCAGGAGCTCCAGCTCTCGCTCGGGCCGGTCGACCCGACCTTCCCCGCGGCCGCGCCGCCCGCGACGGCGACGCTGTGGTTCTTCGTCTTCACCCTCGGCTTCACCGGAGTGGGGATGATGTCCGCGCCGAACCTCCTCGTGCCGCTGCTGCGGGTGATGACGGCGCCGGTCGCGCGGCTCGCCTCGCCGGCGTCGTTCGTCGCCGCGGCGGCCGTCGGTGCGCTCTTCGCGGCCGCGCTGCTGACCGGCGCGCACACGCCGCTCGTCGAGGGCTGGGTGAAGCAGGGGCAGGGCTTCTTCGCGGCGAACGCCACCGCGGCGACGCTCGCGCTGGTGGCCATCGCCGTCGCGCCGCAGTTCATCCCGGCGCTCGGTGACGCCGACGAGTGAGCTTCGCGCTCAGGCCTCGAGCACCGGCCGCACCGGCAGCCGCAGCGTCACGGTCGTGCCTTCGCCCTCGCGCGAGGTGAGCGTCGCCTCGCCGCCGTGCGCGCGCGCCACCTGGCGCACGAAGGCGAGGCCGAGGCCGCTCCCCGTCGCCTTGGTGGTGAAGAACAGCTCGAAGGCCTGCTCGCGCGCGCGCGCGTCGAGCCCGGTGCCGGTGTCCGAGACCGAGAGCTCCACCCCCGGCTCGTCGTCGTCGAGGGTGAGCGAGGTCGAGACGGTGAGCGTGCCTCCGGAAGGCATCGCCTCGTAGGCGTTCTTCACCAGGTTCTCGAGCGCGGACGCGGGGAGGTCGGCGTCGCCGAGGAACTTCGGCGCGGGCTCCCCGAGCTTCGGCGTCAGGGTGACGCTCGCGCCGGTGGCGAAGCGCTGGAGCGACAGCACCTTCGTCACGAGCTGGTTGGCGTCGAGCTCGGCGAGCTGCGGCTCGAGCTTCGAGAGGCGCTGGTAGCGGTCGATGACCGCGTGCAGGCGATCGAGCTGCTGGACGACGAGCAGCGCGAAGTCGTGGTTCGGGCCTCCGCCGGCGCGGCGCATCTCCTCGGCGAGGAACTCCGCGGCGCCCTTCGCGGCCGCGAGCGGGTTCTTGAGGTCGTGCGCCATCTGCGCCGAGAAGCGGCCCAGCGCGGCGAAGCGCTCGAGCCCCGCCCGCGCCTGCCGCGACGAGCGGAAGTAGAGCCAGCCCAGCACCGCCAGCAGCAGCGACAGCGCGATGAGCGCGGTGAGCAGCACCGCCGTGCGCCCGCTGAAGCTGACGAAGAGCGTGAGGTACGCGACGGTGAAGAAGAGCCCGAGCACGATCGCCTGCCCCAGCCCCCCGCGCTCGCCGCGACGGAAGAGCCCCAGCCCGAGGGTGAGGTGCGTGAGGAGCGCGTTGAACGAGAAGCTGCCCAGGGTCGCCAGCCGCGGCACGGGCAGGTCGAGGTCGGCCAGCGGGTCGGTCACCAGCAGCGCCACCACCACCACCAGCGCCAGCAACAGCACGCGGGTGCGGAGCCGCTCGAGCTCCGAGCCGGTGCGCCGGAGGTGCTTCACCACGAGCACCATGGCGAAGACGGCCACGGGGATGCTCGCGCCCAGCAGCAGCGTGGCGAAGGTGTGCAGCCCGCCGGGCACCGTGCCTCGCGCGGCGATCTCGACCGCCGGCAATACCGCCTGCGCTCCGAAGATCGCCCACACCCCCCACATCAGCTTCCGGTGCTGCCGGCGGCGGCCGAGGAAGGTCAGGACGAAGTCGAGCGCGATGGGCGGGAAGAGCGGCGAGCCGATGGCGCCGAGCAGCGCGAAGGTGTCGAGCTGCGTGAGCGTGTGGCCGAGCGCGGCCGCGTTCCACAGGAACTGGCTCGCCGCGAGCAGCGCCAGCGGGCGACGCAGCGGGCTGCCTTCGCCGCGCGTCAACGCCAGCACGACCACCACCAGGCCCGACGCCGACGCGAGGAGATGAACCGACGCCCAGGTCATGGTCGGTCGCGCACGCTACCTCAGCGGGCCGTCACGGGAAGCGCGCGCGCAGTTCGGTGCGCAGCACCTTGCCGTTGGCGTTGCGCGGCAGCGCGTCGACCACCACCCACTCGCGCGGCACCTTCGCCGCCGACAGGTGCTGCTTCGCCCGCTCGCGCGCCGCCTCGGCGTCGAAGCCCGCGCCGCGCGGAACGACGACCGCGGTCACCCGCTCGCCCCACTCGCGATCCTTCCGCCCGATGACCACCGCCTCGCGGATCTGCGGGTCTTCCAGCAGCACGCGCTCCACCTCGGCGGGGTACACGTTCACGCCGCCGCTCTTGACCATGTCGCGCGCGCGCCCCGAGAGGTACAGGTAGCCGTCCTCGTCGAGCCAGCCGGTGTCCTCCACGGTGGTCCACCCCGCGCGGCGCGTCTCGTGCGTCGCGGCCTCGTCGCCGGTGTAGCCGAGCATGGTCTGCGCGTTGCGCACGCCGATGAGCCCCACGGTGCGCGGCGGGCACGGCCGCCCGCGCTCGTCGAGCACGCACAGCTCCTGGCCGGCGAGCGCGCGCCCGACGCTGCCCGGCCGCGCCAGCATCTCGTCGCCGCGGATGAGCGTCACCCAGCCCAGCTCCGTCGCCCCGTAGAAGTCGAAGACGGCCGTGGCGCCGAAGCGGGCGATGGCCTCGCGCCGCAGCTCCTCGGAGAACTCCGACGAGCCCACCACCACCGCGCGCAGCTCGGGGGTTGGTGACGACGGCTGATCGAGCAGCCGGCGCAGCATCGTCGGCACCATGAACACGCTCTGAATGCGCCGCGCCCCGAGCGTCCTCGCCGTGGCCGCAGCGTCGAAGCGCGGCTCGAGGTGCAGCGTGGCGCCGAGCGCGGTGTGAACGAGCGCGAACACCTGCGGCGCGCTGTGGCTCAGCGGCGCGACCACGAGGTGCCGCTCGCCGGTCTTGAAGGGGAGGCGCTCGAGCACCCGCGCCAGCTCGAACGGCCCGAAGGCGAGGAAGTCGCGCGCCGCGCCCTTCGGCCGGCCCGTGGTCCCCGAGGTGAACACCACGCTCTCGGGCGGCGCCCGCGGCGGCACGTGCCCGTGGGGCGGCGCCTCGTCGATGACGTCGGCCCAGCTCCACTCGCCGGCGCGGGGAGCGCCGTCGAGCACCACGCGCGTCAGCTCGCGCGGCACCGCCCGCGCCGCGTCGACCATCGCGCCCGACGCGAAGACGACACGCCCGCGCCCGGTGAGCAGCACGTGCGCCAGCTCCTCGGTGGTGAGGTGCGAGCCGGCGTGCAGCACGCGCACCCCCGCGCGCATCGCCGCGAACCACACCAGCACGTACTCCGCGCGGTTCTCCATCGCGAGCGCGATGGCCTCGCCGCGCTCGAGGCCGAGCCGGTGCCGCAGCGCGTGCGCCACGCGAGAGATCTCCGCGTCGGCCTGCGCGTAGCTCACGGTGCGGTGCCCGTCGACGAGCGCGGCGCGCTGCGGGTGCTGCGTGGCGTGGAGCGCGTGCAGCATGCCCGCGTTGAGGCCGCGCTCGCGGATCAACGCCAGCGCCCCGAGCGGGTGCCCGACGAACTCCAGCGGGAAGCGCGTCTTCACCCCGACCTTCGCGACCCGAAGGAGCTGGCGATGGGGCGGGTCGACGCGCAACGCGCGCAGCTGCTCGAACGGCGTTCGCTTCACGGCCCGCGAATACGCCGGCAGCGCGCACGCCGCAGCCGAAATCGGCCGAGTTGCGGTAGAGGCCGCGCATGTCGCAAGCACTGCTCGACGCCATCCGCGCGGAGGCCAAGCCCGCGCTCTGGGCCAACGGAGTGAAGCTCGCCCGCGCCAACGCCGCCGCGCTCGAGAAGGTGCAGGGCGCGGAGTACGTCTTCCGCGTCAAGCCGCAGGGCCGGCCCGTGGCGCACACGGTGTACCTGACGCCCGACGACGCCTGGGAGTGCTCCTGTGACGGCGCGTTCGACCCCTGCGAGCACGTGGTGGCCGCCGCCATCACGCTGCAGCAGAGCGGCGGGCAGGTGGCCACCACCGCCGAGACGTGGACGCGCCTCGTGTACCGCTTCACGAAGCTCGAGGGCGGGCTCACCGTGACGCGCGAGCTGCTCCACGCCGACGGCAGCGTCGAGAAGCTGCCGGGCTCGATCCAGTCGATGATGGCCAACGGCCAGGCGGGCAAGCTGCAGGTCGAGAACGGCGATCTCCTCGCCGACCGCGTCCTCGAGCGGCCGTGGCGCGGGCCGCTCCCGCCGGAGCGCCTCGAGGGGCTGCTGGGCCTCCTCGAGCACTCGAAGAACATCCTGCTCGAGGGCCAGCCGGTGGGCTTCTCCACCGAGGTGGTGCTGCCGCGCGTGCGCGTCACCGACGAGGGCAACGAGGTGGTGGTCACCATTCACGCCGACCCGCGCGTGTCGGAGGTGGTGAGCCCGGGCGTCGCGCGCTGCGGCGACGTGGTGTGCCGCCTCGGCGAGACCGCGCTCACCGGCCCGTGGCTGCACCTGCTCCCCAGCGTGCGCCGCTACCCGGCCACCGAGCTGGGCGAGCTCATGGGCCGCGTGCTCCCCGAGCTCGCCCAGCGCTTCCCCATCGACAACCACTCGCGCCGGCTGCCGCGCATCGATCGCTCGCTCGAGCCGCGCGTCGAGCTCCAGCTCGCCCAGATGGACATCGGGCTCAGCGTGCTCCCGGTGCTCGTCTACGGCAGCCCGCCGTGCGCGCGCGTCGACAACGGCAAGCTGGTGCACCTCGGCGGCCCGATGCCGCTGCGCAAGGAGTCCGCCGAGGCGCGCGTCGTCGCCCAGCTCCGCGAGGCGCTCAACCTCGTACCCGGGCGCCGCACCACCTTCAACGGCCCGGAGCTCACCCGCTTCGTCGATCAGCTGCGCGACTGGCGCGGCGGCCTCACCGGCGACGCCCGGCGCGTGGTGGGCGCCGGCCTCTCGCTCAAGCCGGTGTTCGACGTCACCTCGCAGGTCGACGCGTTCGGCGTGCCGCGCTCGAAGTTCGATCTCCGCTTCGAGGTCGAGGGCGGCGCGAAGGGCGTCACCGTCAGCGGCGAGGCGGTGATCCGCGCGTGGCGCGAGGGCCTCGGGCTCGTCCCGCTCGAGAGCGGAGGCTGGGCGCCGCTCCCGCAGGCCTGGCTCGACACCCACGGGGCGCGCGTGCAGCAGCTGCTCGCCGCCCGCGCCGAGAACGGCACGCTCGCCAACCACGCGCTCCCCGCGCTCGCCGACCTCTCGGAGCAGCTCGAGTTCCCCGCGCCTCCGGGCCTCGATCGCCTCCGCCCGCTCGCCGAGGGCTTCGAGCGCCTCCCGTCGGCGCCGCGCCCGGCCGACCTCACCGCCACGCTGCGCCCGTACCAGCAGCACGGCGTCGACTGGCTCCACTTCCTCAAGAGCGCCGGCCTCGGCGGCGTGCTCGCCGACGACATGGGCCTCGGCAAGACGCTGCAGGCCATCTGCGCGCTCGAGAAGGGCACGCTCGTCGTCTGCCCCACCAGCGTGCTGCCGAACTGGAAGGCCGAGCTCGCGCGCTTCCGCCCGTCGCTCACCGTCAACGCGTACCACGGCCCCGGGCGCACCCTCGGCGACGCCGACGTGACGCTCACCACCTACGCCATCCTCCGGCTCGACGTCGAAGCGCTCGCGCAGAAGCAGTGGCGCATCGTGGTGCTCGACGAGGCGCAGGCCATCAAGAACCCCGACAGCCAGGCGACGCGCGCTGCCTACCGCCTCAAGGCCGACTTCAAGCTCGCCGTCACCGGCACGCCGCTCGAGAACCGCCTCGAGGAGCTGTGGAGCCTCATGCACTTCACCAACCCCGGTCTCCTCGGCGGGCGCGGCGAGTTCGGCGACAAGTACGCCGAGCGCATCGAGGCGGGCTCGGCCGAGGCGACCCAGGCGCTGCGCAAGGTGCTCGCGCCGTTCATCCTCCGCCGGCTCAAGAAGGACGTCGCGCCCGAGCTGCCGCCGCGCACCGAGGCGGTGCGCTTCGTCACCCTCGAGGAGAAGGAGCGCGCGGTCTACGACGCGGTGTACGCCGCCACGCGCGCCGACGTGGTGAGCCTGCTCCAGTCGGGTGGCAGCGTGCTCAAGGCGCTCGAGGCGCTGCTCCGCCTGCGCCAGGCCGCCTGTCACCCCGCGCTCGTGCCCGGGCAGCAGGCGAAGAGCTCGTCGAAGGTGCAGGCGCTCGTCGAGGCGCTGCAGACCGCCGCCAGCGACGGCCACCGCGCCCTCGTCTTCAGCCAGTGGACCTCGATGCTCGACCTCATCGAGCCGGAGCTGAAGGCGGCCGGCCTGTCCTTCTCGCGCCTCGACGGCAGCACGCCCAACCGCGGGGACATCGTCTCGCAGTTCCAGGCCGACGCCGGGCCGACGGTGCTCCTCATGTCGCTCAAGGCCGGCGGCACGGGCCTCACCCTCACCGCGGCGGATCACGTCTTCCTCGTCGACCCGTGGTGGAACCCGTCGGTCGAAGCGCAGGCCGCCGACCGCGCGCACCGCATCGGTCAGGAGCGCCCGGTCTTCGTGTACCGCCTCGTCGCGCAGGGCACGGTCGAGGAGCGCATCCTCCAGCTGCAGGACAAGAAGCGGGCGCTCTTCGAGGCCGCGCTCGATGGGGGCGCAGGCGCGGCGTCGCTCACCAAGGAGGATCTGCTCGCGCTCTTCGAGTGAGGGCTACATCGCCCACTGCAGCGTCGCGGTGCCGGTGAAGGAGTGCTCCATCGCCCCCTGATCGCGGTACAGCCCGTTGCCCCCGAGCGTGACGAAGGTGCCCAGCCACTGCGCTCCGAGGCGGAGCCGCACGTGCTCCACCAGCGGGAACGAGACGCCGATCAGCGCGTCGGTCGAGAAGGCCGTCGAGAGCGGGAACCAGTCGTGGTTGCCCAGCTCCCCCAGGCCGAGCGCGTACTGTCCACCGGCGAGCACCTCGAGCTCCGTCGTCTCGCCGAGCTTCAAGCGCACCCCGAGGCCGGCACGCGGGCCCTCGAAGAGCACGTCGGGCACGTTCGGCCTGGCCACCGTGGCGTTCACTGCGCGCGGCGAGGTGCTGAAGCCCTGGCGCGCGTAGCCTGCGTGCACCAGGAGCCAGGCGCGCTGCCCGAGCGGAAAGCGGGCCAGCGCTCCGGCGCGCAGCCGGGTCACGCTGTTGGCGAACACCGCGTCGCTGTTGGCCAGCCTCGACCAGAGCCCGAGACCCACGTCGCCCTGCCCGAAGACGCCGAACCACGAGCCCACGCCCTCGGTGACGTGTGCGCCCGGAAACCACGTGAGGTCCACCGAGACCATCGCGGCGATCGGCTGGCTCGTCGGCAGCAGCGTCGTCGAGGGATCTCCCTGCCAGCTGAAGGAGCGGCTGATGACGCCCGGTCCGGCGGAGGCGGTGAAGGCAGGCGCGGCGAGGGCGACGGACGACGAGAGGAGGACGAGCGCGACGAGACGCATGGCCTTCCCCAGACCCCGCGACTTCGTGGAGTTCACGCGCAAAGCCTGCGAGCGCGGGGCGTGATGCCTCGTGGCTTCAGTCGGCCTTCGGCGGCAGCCCGGCCTTCGCCTTCGGGAAGACGAAGAAGCGCAGCAGCACGAGCTGGGTGAAGGTGATGACCAGCAGGTCGGCGGCGATCTTCGCCGGCACGTACGGCACGCCGAAGCTGTCGCGCAGCAGCACCACCGCCTGGCCGTGCGCGATGCTGAGCGACACCGTCATCACCACGTACCGCCACGCCGACGCGTAGAGCGCCTGATCGGTGTCGTCGAAGGCGAAGTAGCGGTTGGCGAAGAAGGTGAAGGCGCCGCCGAGGCCCGTGCCCGCCATCGCCGCCACGCGCGACGAGGCGCCGAAGAAGGTGAGCAGCGTCAGCCCGAGCGCGAGGTCGAGCGCGACCGCCCCCGCGCCCACCGCGAGGCTCCTCGTCGCCCACGATCGCCACACGCGCTGGAGCCACTGCCGCATCGACATCGCCCCGCCCATAGCACGTGACCTCCCCGTTGCACCCCGGTCGCACCGGTTTTGCCGTGCCGTCGCCCGCGCTCCGTCTGCCGAACGCACTGTGCGCCGCGAGATGACCCGCCTCCTCTTCTTCACCTCGCTGCTGACGATGACCGTCGCCGTCGCGGTCCTCCGCGCGCTGGCGCGGCTGCAGCTCCCGGCCCGGAGTCGCTGATGTACCGCCTCGCCCACCTCTCCGACCTCCACCTCGGCGAGCGCCCCGAGCACGAAGCGGCCGCCCGCGACCTGGTGCGCGCGGTCCGCGAAGAGCGCGTCGATCACGTGGTCGTGACCGGCGACGTCACCCACGCCGGGCTCGTCACCGAGTACGAGCGCTGGCTGGAGATCTTCCAGCCGCTGCTCGACGAGAAGCGCGTCACCGTGGTGCCCGGCAACCACGATCGCGCCGGCGACGGCGTGGCGGAGCTGCTCAGCGACGAGCTCCGCGTGTCCGTCGACGGGCGCGAGGGCCTGTTCCTCATCTGCATCGACTCCACCGCGCCGCACAACCGCGCCACCTTCCGCAGCCACGGCGAGCTGTGCGAGCAGATGCTCCACGCGGTCGACCTGGCGCTCACCCGCGCGCCGGAGGGGTGGACGCGCGCGGTGCTGCTCCACCACCACGTGCTGCCCATGCCGGTGGAGGGCCTGGGCGAGTGGTTCGCCGAGCAGTTCGGCTGGCCGCACGCCGCGGAGCTCCCGCTCGGCCGCGAGCTCCTCCGGCGCGTGCAGGGCAGGGTGGACCTCGTGCTCCACGGGCACAAGCACGTGCCGCGCGAGACGGTGCTCGACGGCCCGCGCCCGCTGCGCGTGGCGAACGCGGGCTGCTCCACCGCGCTCGGGGCCTTCCGCGTCTTCGAGCACGCGCACGGCGTGGTGCGCCCCGGCAGGTGGATCCGCGCCGGGCCCGTCGCGCCGCCGCCGCTCCTCGCGCGGCTGCTCCACGGAGATCCGTCGGCGGCCTTCGCGTAGTCAGTCCGCGTCGACCACCGCGCGGTTGGTACCCTTGAGCTGGGCGAGCACGCAGTCGCGCTCCGCCTTGTCGTCGCGCAGGCGCACGAAGACCGGCTGGAAGAGCTGCAGGTCGTCGGTCGCGTAGAGGTAGCGGACCTCGGCCACCAGGCGCCGGCCCTTCGCGAGCGCGCCGTCGAGCTGCGCGCGGAGCTCGTTGGTGGTGCCCGAGAACACCTTGCCCACGTCGCGCAGCCTGCCGCCCTCGAAGACCTGCATGCGGTACGCGTTGCCTGCGTTCTCGACGATCACCACGTCGGCCGCGCTGACGAACTTGCACTTGAGCTGCGGCCCACCCGACGCCGGCCGCCCGGCGCTCCACGGCGCGTCGCGGCGCTTGAAGACGATGCCCTCCGCGCCGCTCGCCTGGAGCCGCTCGTACAGCGCCCGCTTCTGCTTCGCCGAGAAGGCCGTCTCGAGCACCCGCACCGGCTCGACCAGGCCCGGCTCGAGCTCGTCACACAGCCGCGAGAAGCGCGACGCGTAGGGCTCGTGCGAGACGTCCCGCCCGGCGAACTCCAGCACGTCGAACAGCCAGTAGACCTCCTCGCCCTCGTGGCGGACGAACTCGCCGTCGACCACCGTGCCCATCGGCAGGTGCGTCAGCCCGTCGAGGATCCGCTGCGGCACGTTCGTCTTCTGGCCCGCGCGGTTGGTCGGCGTCACCTCGCCATCGAAGAGGTGACAGAGCACCCGGTTGCCGTCGAGCTTCTGCTGCGCCACCACCGCGTCGTCCGCCAGCAGCCGCTCGACCTCGTGGCCCTCGATGGCGTTGAGCAGCTGCGCGACCCGGCCCACGCGCTGTCGGACGCCCTGGACCTTCGAGCCCGAGCCCTGGCCCATCGGCGGCGCGACCTCCGCCGGCTTCACCGTCGCCGTCTGCTGCTCGTACCCCTTGTTGAGCTTCTCGCGCACCAGCCTGTCGAAGGTCGCCTCGGCCTTCTCGAGCGACACCTTCACCGCCTTCTTGCCCTGCTGGAGCGTGCTGCCGCGGCGGCCCCACTGCACGACCACGTCGAACACCGCGGCCCCGGCGGGCACGATCTTCGCGTAGTAGACCTTGTCGGAGTTGCCTTCCTGGAAGAAGAGCGCGATCTCTTTTCTGGCCACGGGGCGGACTCTTGCATGGGAAGGCGCGACTGTACTTTTGCAGTCGGGATTTCATGGACTTGGCCTTTGTGCCGAAAACTGAGCAAATGAGCCTCGCCTGATGTCGCACCTGAGCCTCGTCAGCCCGACGCCGGACCTCCCGCCGCTCGCCATCGGTGAGACACTCGGGGTGTACGTGATCGAGCGGGTGCTCGGCGAAGGCTCGATGGGCCGCGTCTACCTGGGCCGCCACCAGCGCCTCGGCCGGCAGGTCGCGCTCAAGGTGCTGCACGACTCGCTCCTGCGCGATCAGCGGCTGGTGAAGCGGTTCATGCAGGAAGGCCGCGTCGTCAACCAGATCAACCACGAGCACATCGTCGAGGTGCACGACTTCGTCGAGGAGCTGGCCCCCGAGCGTGTGTACTGCGTGATGGAGCTGCTCAAGGGCGAGACGCTCACCTCGCGGCTGGCGGCGCGCCCCGTCAGCCTCGACAGCGTGCGGGCCATCGTGCGCGAGACGGCGAGCGCGCTCGGGGCGGCGCACGCGGTCGGGGTGGTCCACCGCGACGTCAAGCCCGACAACATCTTCCTGCTCTCGCGCGACGGCCGCGACGACTGGGTGAAGGTGCTCGACTTCGGAGTGGCCAAGAGCACGCCCGAGGGCTCGCTCAACCTCGTCGAGAGCCAGCAGGGCACGCTGCTGGGCACCCCGCGCTACATGGCGCCGGAGCAGGTCGCCGGCCTCGAGGTCGACGCGCGCACCGACATCTACGCGCTCGGCACCATCCTCTACGAGCTGCTCGCCGGCAGGCCGCCGTTCGACGCGTCGACCTTCGGCCAGCTCGCGGCGGACATCATCACCAGGCCGCCGCCGCCGCTGCCGAAGCAGAACGCGTTGGGCGAGACGATTCCCCCCGCGATGGTCGCGCTCACCCTGGCGTGCCTCGCCAAGAAGCCGAACGACCGCCCGGCTTCGATGGCCGCCGTCGAGGCCGCCCTGCTCAATGAGGACAGCGGGCTCGGCCGCAAGGTGGGCATGGTGGCCGTCGGGCTGCTCGCCGTCGTCGCCGGGGTGCTCCTGGTGCTCGCGCTCAAGCCGAAGCCCGACCCCACCCCGACTCCCGTCGTGGCAGTGGCGCCGCCGGTCGAGGCGCTGCCGCCGCCTCCGCCCCCTCCGACGGAGCTCGCCGAGGTCACGCTCACCGTCGACACCCAGCCTTCAGGCGCGAAGCTGATCCGCCGCGACACCGGCGAGCTGCTCGGCACCACGCCCTTCGAGCGCAAGCTCGGCAAGGCAGAGCTGCTCCCGCTCCGCATCGAGCTCGCCGGGCACCAGCCGCTCGAGCGCGACCTCAAGCTCGATCAGAGCCAGCGCCTCGACATGACCCTCAAGCCGCTCCCTTCGAAGAGCTCGAAGGCGCCCCCCCGACCGGTGACCGATGGCGTTCTCGATCCGTATTGAGCTGGTCCTCGTGTTGGCGCTCGGGCTGAGCTCGGCCGCGTGGGCCGACTCCGCCGAGAAGCGCGCGCGCGCAGAGGCCATCGAAGGCAAGAAGGCCTTCGACACGCAGAACTACGCCTCGGCCATCAAGCACTACGAGGCGGCCTACAAGCTCAAGCCGGCGCCGGGCCTGCTCTTCAACCTCGCGCAGAGCCACCGCCGCGCGCACAACTTCGCCGAGGCCCTCTCGTACTTCCGGCGCTACCTCGAGACCAACCCGCCCGCAGCGCAGGCGCAGGCGACCGAGACCGTCATCGCGCAGGTCGAAGAGGAGCGGCGGGCCTTCGAAGAGGCCGCGCGGCTCGAGCAGGAACGGCGCGAGCGGGAGCTGGCCGAGCAGAAGGCGAAGGAGGCCGAGGAGCAGCGCCTCAAGCTCGAGGCTACGCGGCTCCAGGCGGCGCAGGCGGAGGCGGACGCCGCGCGCAGGAAGCTCGAGCTCGAGCAGGCGCTCAAGGCGAAGCCGCCCGCGCCCATCTACACGAAGTGGTGGTTCTGGGGCGCCATCGGGGTCGTCGCGGCCGGCGTGGGTACCAGCGTCGCCATCGCCACCGCGCCTCGCCCTGCACCCACCACCTGGCCCGACATCAACGCCCGATGACGCGCACCACGCTCCTCACGCTCTCCGTGCTGTCGCTCGTCGTGCTGGCCACGTGCCGCGACGCCGCGCAGCTCAAGGGCACCGCGCTGCTCATCACCGTGAACGCGGGCGAGTCGGCGCCCGAGCAGCTCGACTTCCGCGGTGAAGAAGAGAGCGGCGGCCTCGCGTTCGGCCCGGTGCGGCGCCCGGAGACGCCCGCGGGCCCGGTACCGCCCACCTCGGCGGTGCGGGTGCTGCTGCCTGATGCGCTCGATCAGCGCGCCGTCACCGTCGTGGTCGAGGGCCTCTCGGCGACCGGCGACATCATCAGCGCGGGGCGCACCCTCGCCACGGTGGTGAAGGGCCGGGAGGTGGCGTTGGTGGTCAACCTCGAGGTCCCCATGGCGAGCTGCGGCGAGACGTGCGCCGGCTGCTGCTCCGCCGCCGGCGAGTGTCTCATGCCCGGCGCGGGCTCGTGCGGCGTCAACGGCGCCACCTGTCGCGTCTGCGACACCCTCACCAGCAACGCCTGCCTCCCCGACGGGCGTTGCGGCTGCGGCGACGGGCCGCCGTGCTCCCTCGCCATCGGCGCGAACCTCTGCGCCGGCGGCGCGTGCAAGTGCGGCACGCAGGGCGCGTGCGAGCCGGGCCAGGAGTGCCTCCAGCAGGCGTGCCAGTGCACTCCGGCGTCGTGCGCGGGTTGCTGCTCCAACGGCCACTGCCTGCTCGGCAACGACACCGCCGCGTGCGGCACCGGCGGTCGGGCCTGCCTCGACTGCGGCGGCACGCCCTGCAACGGCGGCCAGTGCACCACGCCGCTGTGCAACGCGAGCAACTGCGGCGGCTGCTGCGCGGGCTCGGTGTGCCTGAGCGGCAACGAGATGGGGGCCTGCGGCTTCGGGGGCATGGCGTGCGTCAGCTGTGGCGCGGGCGGGTGCGACGCGGGCACCTGCATGGACACCTGCGACTCGACGACGTGCCCCGACGGCTGCTGTCAGAACGGCCAGTGCGTCACCGCGCAGTCCCAGACCGCCTGCGGCACGGGCGGCGTCTCGTGCGCCGCCTGCTCCGGCACCTGCGACGGGGGCACGTGCATCGCCGGCTGCGGCCCGGCGACGTGCCCCAACGGCTGCTGCCAGAACGGCACCTGCGTCAACGGCAAGCAGGACAACGCGTGCGGCACGGGCGGCGTCACGTGCGTCGGCTGCGGCACGGGTACGTGCGACAAGACGACCCAGCAGTGCCAGGCGGGCTGCGGACCGGCGAACTGTCAGGGCTGCTGCGATGCTCTCGGCCAGTGTCAGCCGGGCTCGCTGTCGGCCGCCTGCGGGCTCGGCGGCGGCACCTGCGCCAGCTGCGGCGCGGCCGCCTGCGACGGTGGCCTGTGCGAGGCGTCCACCTGCGACGTGTCGACCTGTCCCTCCGGCTGCTGTCAGAACGGGCAATGCCTGCCCGGCACGGCGGCCAGCGCCTGCGGCACCGGCGGCGGCGCGTGCATCAACTGCGGCGCGAACGCTTGCACCGGCGGCCAGTGCGTGAGCACCAGCTGCAACTCCACCACGTGCCCCAGCGGGTGTTGCCTCAACGGCGTCTGCCAGCCCGGCACCCTCGACACCGCCTGCGGGACGCTCGGCGCGCGCTGCGCGAACTGCAACGGGGGCACGTGCACCGGCGGCACCTGCGTCGGCGGCTGCAACGCGGCCACCTGCTCCAGCGGCTGCTGCGAAGCCGACGGTGGGTGCACCAGCCCGCGCACTGCGGCCTCGTGCGGCCCGGCGGGAGGCGCGTGTCAGGCCTGCGACCTCCGCCTCGCCGACACCTGCCGGGCGAGCGGGTCCTGCGCCTGTGGCGCTTCGGCGTCGGCCTGCCCCGTGGGGCAGCTGTGCAGCGGCGGCGTGTGCGTGTGCGACCCGGCGACCTGCACCGGCTGCTGCGCGGCGGACGGCTCATGCAAAGCAGGCACGCTCAAGCAGGCGTGCGGCATCGGCGGTGCGACCTGCGCAGTGTGCACTGGCGCTCAGAAGTGCGACGCCGGCTTCTGCCGATGAGGGGCTACGCGCGCGCCGGCCGTGCCGCCTCCTCGCGGAGCCGCGCGAGGAAGCCGACCACGTCGTAGAACGTCAGGTGCACGTCGCCCGCGGTGATGTGCATGCCCGACTTGAGCGGCACCGTCACCCCCTGGGCGATGGGCTTGCCCTCGACCTGCGTCGCGACGCTCGAGGTGGGGGCCACCGTGGCCTGCCACTGGGTGCCGGCCCACGTCAGCACGAGGTGCTCGCGCGAGAGGGTGAGGTCGTTGATGAAGATGTCGCTCTCGGACGAGCGCCCGAGGGTGAGCTGCGCGGTACCGTTCTTCAGCTCGAAGCACAGCGCGTCGGAGCCCGCGGGCCGGGCGGGGCCGGTGTCTTCGGCGAGGCGGGTCGATGCGGAGTTGCCTTCGAGCGTCGTGCGCGCGGGCCTCCAGGCGCCCGGCTCCCAGACCAGCCAGCTCGAGGGGTACCGGTTCTGGAACGCGTCGACGAGGAACAGATACTGCCGGACCAGCAGCGACAGCATGTACGCAGAGGCGGCCATGGGCCGGACCATAACGGCACCCTCACGGGGCGGTCCCGTTTTTTGCCGCGCTCAGTGCAGCAGCCACGGGGTCGAACCTTCGTCGAGCTCGAGGCTGCCGCGAGCGCCGATCAGCGCGGGCTCGAGCGCCACGGGCCTCGCCGCACCACCCTCGAAGGTGACGACCACCTCTGCCGACGCCGTGCGGAAGCGCGCCTCCCGCGCGGTCGTCTCCAGCGGCGCGGCGAGCACGAGGTCCAGCTCCGGCGCGACGATGCGGCCGAACGCGCCGTTCGCCTCGACCGCCTCGGGCAGCTCGCCCACGAAGACGCCCGCCACCGGCGCGGTGATGAGCGCCCGCTCGGCCTCGACCTGCGCGGCGACCTTCTTCGCGGTCCTCTCGCGCAGCGCCGCGCCGAGGCGCTCGCGGGCGCCCTCGTGGGTGAGCGCCTCGAGCGCGGCTTCGGCCGCTTCGAGCGCGCGCTGCTTCGGCTTGAGCTTCTTCTCCACCGCCGCCGCGGCCTTGCGGGTCCGCGCCTTCTTCACCTGCTTCTCGAGCGCGGTGACCGCGGCGCGCGCCTTCTTCACCGCCAGCCGCGCCTTCTGCACCCGAGGTCCCGTCTCGGCCGGTGGCAGCGCACCGAGCTCCTGCTCCAGCGCGGCGATCTCCGTCTCCAGCCCGTCGGGTGAGGCTCCGTCACGCTCGAGCCTGGCCAGCACCGCGCCCGCATCGACGCGCGTGCCCGGCTTCACCTCGAGTGACTTCACGCGCCCGGCAGTCGTCGCGCGGACGAGCGCCAGCTCCCTGGCGCGCAGCTCGCCGGAGATCGACCGCCGCGCAGGCACGGGGTGGAAGAGGAAGGCGAGGAGCGCCACCACGGCGAGCCCGGCGGCCACGAACCCGAGCCGTCGCCGCGGCGAGGGGCGCACGATCGCCTCGTCCAGCGCACCTTCGTCGGGCGGCTGCGAGGCGGGCACCTCGAGGCCGGTGGGCATCGGCGCGAGCGCCTCCGCTGGCGGCGGCCGGGTCAGGAAGCCGAAGTCGGCGAAGGGGTCCTTCGGCACCGGCGCGGCCATCGCGGCTTCGACGCTGAGCGGCCCCGGCGGCGTGTGCAGCGACTCGAAGTCGACCTTGAGCTCGAGCGAGCCGCGGGCCTCGGCCTCGATGCGCTCGCGCAGGCTCTTCGCCTCGGCGTTCTCCGGGTCGGCCGCCTGCATCGCCTCGACGTAGCCGAGCGCTTCGTCGTACCTGCCCTGGCGCAGCAGGCGCAGCGCGCTCTGGTAGAGCTCGCGGACCTCCTGCGTCCACTCCTGGCGCGGTGGCCACGTGGTGTCGCCGCCCGTCACCCGCTCGTCGATGAAGCGGTAGGCGCGCAGCTGCTGGAGGAACGCTCGGAGCGTCGCGAGGTTCACCGGGATGCCGAGCCGATTGGCGGCGGCCAGCACCTCCGACGCAGAGCGGCGCCCGTCGAGCATGCGCGCGATGGACACCTCGAAGTCGTAGAGCGTGAAGCTCCGGTCGCTCGCCGGGTCCCGCACCTCGACCGTCCCCCGGCTCTGCGCCGAGCGCGAGATGATCAGATCTCCCCGCAGGCGCGGCACGGTGTCCTCGGGGCGCTCGATGTCGGGCAGCGCCGGCACGAAGTTCGGCACCACCGGGGTCGCCGCCGCGAGCAGCCCCGCGCGCGCGAGCCGCGTGAAGAACTGCTCGACCTGCCACGGCTCGACGTCGAGGCCTTCGACGAACACCCGCGCCGAGAGCTCGGTGGCGCTCGAGGCGCCGTCCCACAGCTGCAGCAGCCGCACCTCCGTCTCGCTCACCGCGAGGGCGGCGCCCCCGGTGCGATCGACCAGCCTGAGCGAAGGCTCGGTCTCGAGCTCGATGGTGTCCTTGAGGCCGGGCAGCAACATCAGCCCCGATGAGAGGCGATCGCCGCGCGTCCGTCATCAGGAGAAGCGGCACACACCTCGGGTGGAGGTGCGCTCACCCGGGACCGGGCACCCACCGTCTGCCGGTCTCGCAGTCGTAGTGCGCCAGCGACACGCCGGTCGGGCCGATCTCCATCACCCCGAAGAGGACCGGCAGGCGGAAGCGCCGCGGGCCGATGGATCCGGGGTTGAAGAGCGTCAGCCCCCGCTCCTGGGTGAGGAAGGGCACGTGCGAGTGGCCGCAGACGATGAGGCTGGCGCCTGCGGCTCGGGCGCGCCGCGCGGCGTCGGGGCGAATGCGCGGGCCCACCACCGCGATGTGCGTCAGCATCACCGTCAGCACGCGCGCGCCGTCGGGCTCCTCGAGGGTCAGCACCACGACGTCGGGCAGCTCGCGCCCGTCGATGTTCCCCCGCACCGCGTGCACCGGCGCGAGCTGCCGGAGTCGATCGATCACCCCGAGCGCGCCGATGTCCCCTGCGTGCAGCAGCAGGTCCGGCTTCAGCGCGGCCAGGTGCGCGAGGCCCGCTTCGTTCGGCGCCGAGTGCGTGTCCGCCACCACGCCGACCCGCAGCGTCGCGCCTTCCATCACGTGTCGCGCTTTGCACTCGACGAGCTTCATCGAAGGTGGGTCAGGGGGGACTGCCGCAGCTCGGGAGACTGCACCAAATGGGGGACTCGGCTCAGATCCGCGTGGACTATCGCAGCGTTGCCGCATCGTGGGGGGAGTTCATTCTGGGGGCGATGTTTGCATCGCGTGTTGATCGTGGAAGACGAGGAGCCGGTTGCGCGAGCGCTGGAACGTTGGCTCAGACGCCAGCGCGTCGAGGCGCGTGTGGTGCTCGACCCGTTGGCGGTCGAAGGGGTGCTGGCGGAGTTCCGTCCGACGCACGTCGTGTCTGATCTGACGATGCCCGGTCGTGACGGGCTCGAGGTGTTGCGGCTCGCGAAGCAGTGGGCCCCCGACGCCGCCCGCGTGCTGCTCTCGGGCTCGCTCGACTCGCTCAAGGAAGAGCAGCTGCTCGCGATCCAGCCGGTGCGGCTGGTCTCGAAGCCGTGGCGTGACGCAACCCTCGCGGTCGATCTCGGACTGGTGACATGAGCGCGTCGCTGGAGCTGCCCCCGCCGTTGGTGCGCAGCCTCCTGCTGTCGATGGAGCTGGCGGGCCATGACGCGGCCGGCCTGTTCCAGCGGCTCTCGAAGATGAAGCAGCGCGCGGCGTGGGACCTCTTCATCACCGCCCTCGAGTCGTTCTTCGCGACCGAGGGGAGCCTGGAGACCCAGCGGCTGATGCAGCTCCACGCCACGCGCACGCCCGAGGTGGCGGTGGCAGCCGAGCTGCTCGGCGATCTCCGCCAGACCTACGTGGTGTTGCTCGAGGCCATCACCGAGCAGGGAATCCTCGCCGCGCGCTGGAAGCCCGGCGCCACCGGGGGCCTCGTGGTGCACCTCGAGCTTGGGAAGACGCACCGCCCCTCGATGGTCTTCTTCCAGTCGTGCGCGTGGTTCCTCGCGGCGCTTCCGCGGGCGCGCGGGCTCCCCGATGCGCGCGTGCTCTCGGCGCACGTCACCGAGCGCGAGCTGCAGTGCCTGGTGATGTTCCCGCGCGAGAAGGCCAACGGTCTGCTGCTCCCGCTGGGCGAAGGGCTCGAGCGGACCCTGGGCCAGGCCATCCTCCGCCAGGAGGAGCCGCGCGGCGAGGCGCGGCCTTCGCTCCCGACGCCCCACGATCTCCAGAGCCGCTTTGGGCTTACGCGGGCCGAGGCGCGCGTCGTGCGCCGCCTCGCCGAGGGCAGCAGCATCAAGCGCATCGCCGAGGAGCTCCGGGTGAGCCCCGAGACGGCGCGCACCCACGCCAAGCGCGCGATGCAGAAGACCGACACCCACCGCCAGGCCGAGCTCGTCAGCCTCGTGCTTCAGACGCGCTGAGCGTCGCCACGGCGCTCCGCTTCTCGAGCCGCGCGAGCACCGCCGCGGGAAGGAACGGCGCCACCAGGTGGGTGAGGTAGCTGCGCGGAGGCTCGTCGGGGTTGCCCAGCGGCCAGGTCTCGTCGCCCCGCGGGCAGAACCACGTCCCGAAGAGGAGATCCGTCCACGGCGCGAGGTTGGCGAAGTTGTGCTGCGTGTCGCGGGTCTCGAGGTGGTGCCAGTGGTGGAGCTCGGGCGCGCCGAACAGCACGCGCAGCGGGCCCAGCGGCAGGCGCACGTTGGAGTGGATGAAGATCGCCCACAGCCCGCGGAACGCGATGAGGCCCCCGAGGAGCGAGAGATCGACCCCCAGCACCATCGCCGGGAGGTTGATCGCCAGCTGCGTGAGCACGCCGTCGACGGGGTGCTCCCGGTGCGCGGCGAGCCAGTCGAGGGTGCGCGCCGAGTGGTGCACCGCGTGGAAGCGCCACAGCCACGACAGGCGATGGCTCGCGACGTGGAACCAGTAGACCGCGACGTCGCCCAGCGCGACCGCGGCGAGCGCCTGCACCCCGAACGGCAGGCTCGAGGTCCACGCGCGCACGCCCGTCGGGACGAGCGCCGAGAGCAGCTCGTCGACGCGCACGAGGATCCACAGCGCGACGCCCGCGAACACGAGGTACTGGCCGGCCATGAAGGCGAGGTCGGTGAGGAAGCGCGCGCGCAGCCAGCGCTGGCCCGCCCGCGCGGGGAACAGCCGCTCGAGCGGCCAGAACACCGCGGCCAGCAGCACCAGCGCGAGCCCGAAGGCGCGGAGCCGCTCCGTCACGGCTGCGCCTGCTGCGCGGTCGCAGGCGCGGGACTGCCCGCGTCAGGCCTGACGGCGGACCCGCGGAGCCCGAGGCCAGCGAAGCCACCGACGTCGCCCGGAATGCCCATGCCGCCCATCGACTTCGAAGCGGGGAAGTACGTGCGCTCGATGCCCTGCTTGCCGGCGTCAGGCTGGGCCGGCGGCAGCGGCATCGGGCCGGCCTTCGTCGGGTGCAGGTAGTGCGGGCCCTCGCGCACGCCGCCGTCAGGCGTGGGCGCCGCGGCGACCGTCACGTCCTTCACGCCTCCGAGGACCGAGGGCATCGCGGTGATGACCGCCCCGAAGAGGAACGAGACCGCGACGAACAACGCGAGCAGCTTGAGCACGACCTGGCCGGGGCGCGACATGGCCTCAGCATCAACGGCCGCGACCGGGAACGTCAAAGGGGTCAGTCACCTTCGGGCTGCTCGGGCTCGTCGGTGGGCGGCGCGTCGTCGAGCAGGTTGATCCGCTTGCCGCCGGCTTCGACCTCGAGCACCTGGAAGTTCCACGAGCCGCCGCGCCCCGTGGCCTTGACGACCAGCGTGCCTTTGCCCTTCGGCCCTTCGAGGGGGAGCGAGAAGTCGGCGGTGCCGCTCCCGTTCTTCTCGTTGTAGCCGCCGTTGAGCCCCAGCCCGGGCGCGAGCGGAGTGCCGAGCGTCGCCTGCACCTCGGGGTTGGAGGAGGCCTTCGCCATCGCCATCGCGAAGACCGGGCTGGCCTGGATCATCTTCGACGCGCCGAAGTACGCGACGGCACCGAAGGTCACACAGCACAGCGTCGGCACGATGCAGGCGACCGGCACGAGCCACTTCCAGTTGCGGGAGAACCAGCCGGGCTGCGGTGCGGGAGCCGAGGGGTTGGGCGTCATGCGACGAGTATGGCAGCGGGCTATTTGGAGAGAAGGCGGAACGCCGGCGTGAGCACCCCGTCGAGCTGCGACGCGCTCGCGTGGCAGTTGTTGCAGGTCGCGCTGGAGCTGCCGTACTCGTTCCCGAGCGGCGCGCCGAGGCCACGCCACTTGATGCGCACCGTCCCGTTCGCGTCGCGCGCCAGCCCGAACCACTCCCAGCCCACGGCGCCCGCAGCGTTGAAGTCGCCACCGCGCTTCGCCATCGCGAGGGTGACCTCCGGCAGCTCCTTCACCAGCATCGTGCCGACCGGCCAGCGCTCCGCGCCGGCGGGAGGGCGCGCCGAGAGGAAGACGCGGCGAACGCTCGCCCCATGGCCCTCTTCGGTCCCCTCGAGCGCGGTGACCTCGAAGGTCGTCGACTCCCAGCGTGCGTAGTCGGCGAAGTCGCGCTCGAGCGCGATGAAGGTCGTCGGCTCCGGCGCGGGACCGCACGCGGAGAACAGGAGCAGGGGCAGCGGGGCGAGGGCCGTGCGCATGGTCAGTCCTGCGGCAGCTCGGGGATGCCGAGCGCGCTGGCGGCGGCGAGCATCGACGCGACGAGCGCGTCGCCGGTGTGCTTCGTCTCGGCCTCGATGACCGTGTAGAGCCTGCCGAAGGGCGACTCGAGATCCGCGGCCGACGGGCTCACCGAGCTCCAGCTCGCCGGCGGCGTCGGGAGCGCCTCGCCCGCCTGCGCGTCGTAGGCCGCCTTCACGCGCGCGAGGCCGGCGAGGATTCTCTCGTCGAGCGCGCGCTCCCCCTTCGACTGGAGCCACGGGCGGAACGCCTCGTACGTCTTCGCGGCGCCCTCGAGGTTGGCCTTCATGTCGGCGAGCGTGTGCCTGGCGTAGCGCGACTCCTCTTCGCCGGTGGCGGCGAAGGTCGTCTTCTCGAGCTGCTCCTCCATCGAGCCGATGACGCCGCGGAAGGCCGCCGCGGTGTCGAGGGCGAGCGGCCGGTAGTCGTCGCGCATCTTCGTGACGTCGGTGACGAGCTTCGCGCACAGCTTGTTCTTGAAGTCCGCGGCCTGCGGGTCCGTCGCCGGGAACGCGGCGGCGACGTACTTGCTGCCCAGGCCCTCCTCGAACGACTTCACCTCGGCGCTGATCTCATCGCTGAAGAGGATGCGCTCGACGCCGTGGATGCCGGTGACCACCTGGTCGTCGAAGAGGTTGGGGTCGGTCGCGTTCTCGAGGAACCCGTCGTACCGCTGGTCCGTCGACTCATCGAGCTCGGGGAAGAGCACCGCGATCGAGCCCTCGACGCGCTCATAGGCGACGCGCGCCTTCTTCCACTCCGCGCGCATGGTCGAGACGGCAGAGGCGTGGGTGCTGGCGCTCCATGCGGCCGAGGGGGCGGCGGCGCAGAGCGCGGTCGAGGCCGTCACCAGCTGGTCGAGGTTCTGCTGCACGTAGCTCTTCGTCTCGAGGAGCGCCGCATGGTCGGGCGGAGTGCAGGCGAAGAGGGCGAACGGGAAGACGACGACGAGCAGTCGGAGCGGCATGCGGAAGGTCCTGTGGGTGGAGGGAACGTCAGAGGGAAGAGACGAAGTCGAGCAGGGCCGCGCGCTCGGTGTCGGACAGCGCGGCGAAGGCGTCGGTCGAGGGCTTCGCCTCGCTGCCCTCGCTGCCGTGGAGGCGGATGGCCGTCTCGAGATCGTCGGTGCGGCCATCGTGGAGGAAGGCCGTGAGGAAGCGCAGGCCGATGAGGGGCGCGGTGCGCCACTCGCGCGGGCCCGCGTCCCAGTCGGTGATGGCGTCGGCGAGCTCCACGCCCATGTCGTGCAGCAGGAGATCGCTGTAGACGCGCGCGTCCTTCCCCGCGAGCTGCGGCAGCGGGTAGTCGTCGCGCGTGCGCAGCGACGGCACGTGGCACGCGGCGCAGCCCACGTGCTCGAAGAGCGCTTCGCCACGCGCCGAGGCGACGCGACGCCGGGGGATGTCGATCATCCGCACGTAGTCGGCGATGGTGTTGAGCTGCTCGGCCGAGAGGTCGACGCCCGGCTTGCGGTCGTCGGCGATGCCCTCGGCGTTGAGCACCTCGTGCGGGCGCAGCACGGTGGTCAGGCCCATCTCACCCTGGGCGGCGTCGGCCGCGAAGTCGTCGAGGCTCGGCTGCCGCGCCTTGAGCCCGAAGCGGCCGAGCGCCGCGTCGCCCTTTTGGAAGGCGTGGTAGCGCGTGTCGGGGTTCGCCTCGCTCACCCAGCGCACGCGGTTGGCGCGCCCGGAGATGCCGTCGGTGCGCTGCGCCTGCTCCTGCTCGACGCGGAGCAGCTCGCTGTCGGCGATGGCCTCCATCCAGCCGCGCCCCATGACCGGGATGCCGGCGCGCTTGAAGATCTTCACGTCATCGCGGGCGGGGGCGAGCATCGGGCTGGCTCCGCCGTTCGCGTACGGGCGCACCACCGAGCCGAGCGGGAGCGCGGGTTGACCCGGCGTCGCCGTGCCGTCGTGCTCGACCTGCACCAGCCGCTCGGTGAAGCCCGGCCCGCGGGCCGCCGCCTCGTGACAGCCCGCGCACGATTGGCGGATGTAGACCGGCCCGAGCCCATCGGCTTCGCGGAAGGGGACGTCGAAGAGCCGATCGCCCTCGTCGAAGACCGCGCGCCAGCTGGCCTCGAGGTTCGCCAGCGGCAGATCGGACGAGGTGTCTCCGACCGTCATCGGCGCCGCCGTACAGCCCGCCAGCCACAACGCGCTCGCCTGCAGCACCATCTTCATGGCGCTGCGACTTATGTGATTTTGAGAATCGTTGTCAACTTGTGGCTACTGCGAAGCGCAGCGCGAATGAGTCCTGCTGCTGTCAGACGGGATCGAACTGCTCGAACGGGTTCTCCATCATCTCCTTCACGGTCTTCGCGAGGATGCCGGCGTGGAGGCCGTCGATGAAGCGATGGTCGAAGGACGCGTTGAGGCTCATCACCTTGCCGGGGACCACCTTGCCGTCTTCGACGACGGGCACGTCCTGCACGGCGCCGGGGGCCACGAAGATGGGCGTGTTGGTGTACGGCACGAGCGGCACGTACGCGACGTCGAGCCCGAGGCTGCCGACGTTGGTGATGGTGACGCCACCGAACGCATCGCGCGGCATGCCGAGGAACGAGAGGTCGATGTTGAGCGTGTACATCAGCAGGCTGATCAGCTTGAGGAACGCGTTCATGAAGAGGAACGGGATCTTCTGGATCGTCCCCTTCGACTCCTCGAGCGCCTTGTCCTTGCGCTGACGGACCTTGTCGACGGCCTCCTGCATCTCGGCCGCCATCTCCTTGAGGTTCTTCTTGTCGGCGTTGCCGATGCGCGCGGCGGTGAGGTCGACCTTGCCGTCGCCCTGGTCGGTCTGCACCACGAGCACCGAGATGGTCACGTCGTTGCGCAGGTAGATCTTGTTGAAGCGGAGGATGGCGTTGGCGTCGGGGCAGCGCTTGATGCCCTCGGCGACCGCGCGCGCGACGAGGTGGGTGACGGTGAGACGAATGCCGTGCACCTCGCGGAAGCGCTCGATGTACGCGAGCGCCTTGTCCATGCGGATGCGCATCGTGCCGTAGACGGTCGGATCGTACGCCGTCTGCCACGTGCCGATGGCGATCTTCCGGAAGCTCGAGATGTCCTTCTTCTGCGTCAGCTGCAGGTGGCCCATGGGCGCGGAGGTTTGCAGAGCGCCTGCGGGGGCCACATCAATTTCGCATGACGCGGCTCGTCACCCCGGAGGCCAGGTGAGGCTGCGCCCGCCGAGGAGGTGGAGGTGCACGTGGAAGACGGTCTGGCCGGCGTCGCGGTTGGTGTTCATCACCACGCGGTAGCCGGTGTCGGAGAAGCCCTGCTCGCGCGCGTACTTCGCGGCGGACACCATCAGGTGGCCGAGGAGCTCGCGGTCTTCGGCGGTGGCCTCGTTGAGCGTCGCGACGTGCCGCTTCGGGATGAAGAGCACGTGGTGCGGCGCCTGCGGGTTGATGTCGTGGAAGCCGATGCAGAGCGCGTCTTCGTGGATCTTCTTGGCGGGGATCGCGCCGTTGACGATGCGGCAGAACAGGCAGTCGGACATGCCCGCTCTTCTACACCGGGTCGGCTTCGCGCGTGACGCGGACCTCGGCGCCGACCTCGAGCACGCCCGTCGCGCGGTGCACGAGGTTCATGCCGAAGATGGCCCCGCGGCCCGGCAGCGCGTGGAGCGCGGCGAGGGCGCTCAGCGGCGCCTGGCCGTCGGGCTGCGCGCCGGTGTGCTGATCGCGCGTGATGGCGACGCAGCGCGCGCAGGGCTTGACGCCCGAGAGCGTGAGGCCGCCGACGTCGAGCTCCGCCCAGCGGTCCTCCGCCCACGCCGTGGGGGCGCGAACCACGAGGTTGGGGCGGAACCGCGCCATGGGGACCGGCTGCGCGAGCGTCGCGTTCAGCGCGTCGAGCGAGGCCTCGTTGGTGACGAGGAGCGGGTAGCCGTCGGTGAAGGTGGTCTCGCTGCCGGGGGCGTACTTCGGGTCGACCGCGCGCCGCACGTCGGCCGCGAAGTGCACCAGCCGGCACGCGAAGCCGACGCGCACGCTCAGCCAGCCCGCCGCCTCGTCACCCGCGTCGAGCGCCTCGAAGGTGTCGCGCCACACCGTCACGCGCCGCCGCGGCGCCGTTCCGGAGGGGGCCTCGACCTCGAGCACCGTGGCGCCGTCGTCGATGCGCAGCCCGCCGGGCGCGAGCGCGGGCTGGAGCCGGGTGAGGACCGGGACGTTGCGCTGGGTGACGAAGTGACCCTTCTCGTCGACCACCATCCACCGGCGGTCGCCCACGATGCCCTTGCGGTCGAGCTCGAGCGCGTCGACCTGCACGCCGCGCATCGACTTCACCGGGTAGAGGAACGCAGCCAGGAGCTTCATGCGCGCGCCTCGAGCCAGGCGCGGAAGTGGCGCATGCTCCGCTCGTGCATCACCGCCTGCGTGAAGCGATAGAGCGGGAAGGGGAGCGCAGGGCGGAAGTCGATGAGCGAGGCGAGCACCGTCTCCTCGTCGAGCAGCACGCGGAACTCGAAGCGGCCGGTCGCCGAGCGGTCGACCAGCGCGCCGTCGAGCGGCTCGAGCCACGCGAGGTGCTCGCTCGAGCGGCCCGGCACGTGGCGCAGCACCAGCGCGCGCACGCCGCCGACGAAGATGGTGAAGGTCCCCTCGCGCTCCACCACGCGCGTGAGCGGCGTGTCGCGCGGGAGCCACTCGAAGTACGCGCGCGCGAAGTCGAGCGCCGTCATGCCGCGCGGGCGGCGGTAGCGGTGAATGGAGCAGGTGAGGCGCTCCTTCGGCTCGCGGCGCGTGACGGTCGCGCTCGGCGCGTCGACCGCAGGGCCGGCGTGGGTCGCGAGCGCGTCGAGCTCGTGCTGCGCGACGACGAGCGGCACGCCGCTGCGCGCGAGGAGCTCGGCCTGCACGTCGTCTGCCCCTCGCGCGGCGAGCACGAGGCGGGAGGCGCCGACCGCGCGCGCGGCGCGGGCCACCGAGTCCGCCATCAGGCGGTCGAGCTCTGCCACGTCCGCGCGCGGCAGCCGCGCCACCGGCTCCTCGGCGCGGGCGAGCATGACCACGGTGCGGGCGCCGGCGAGGGCGACCTCCGCCTCGTGCAGGCAGGTGTAGTCGACGGTGGCGAGGCGAACGTGGTGCGTGGGGGACAGGCGGGCGTGGAGCGACTCGGCGAGCGCACCCTGGCCGGCGATGACGACGGGAGACGACATGGGCTCGCCATAGCTGATCGGCGCGGCTGCTGGCATCCATCGCCTCGCGTTCGTCGGCCGGGCACGACGCGCGCGGCGCCGAGTTCTGTTATGCGGCACCTGTGACGACGCTCGTCCCCAGCCTGGTCGGCCTCACGCTCGGCATGCGCCACGCGCTCGAGCCCGATCACCTCGCGGCGGTCTCCACGCTCGCCAGCGAGGAGCGCGGCACGCTCGCGGGCCTGCGGCTCGGCCTCTACTGGGGGCTCGGGCACACGCTGGCCCTGCTGGTGGTCGGCGGCTCGCTCGCCCTCATCGGGGCGCAGATGCCCGCGTCGCTGGGGCACGTCTTCGAGCTGGTGGTGGCAGTGATGGTGATCGGCCTGGGTCTGCGGGCGACGGTGCGCGCGGTCCGCGAGGGGCGGCACGGCGCCGAGCACACCCACTCACACGGCGGGCTCGAACACACCCACGCCGCCCCGCCGTCGCACCTCCACCTGAGCCGGTGGACGCTCGCCACCCGCCCGCTGCTCATCGGGCTCGTGCACGGGCTTGCGGGCAGCGGGGCCCTCACCGCGCTGGTGCTCGCCGAGCTGCCCACGCTCGGAGCGCGGCTGCTCTACATCGCGCTCTTCGGCGCCGGGAGCATCGTCGGCATGGCGCTCCTGACCGGACTGGCCGGGCTCCCGCTCGCACGGCTCGCGCGCTCGCCCCGTCTGGCCACCGCGCTGCTCTTCGTGACGGGCGTGGTGTCGACGGGCATCGGCGCCTGGTGGGGCCTCGAGTCGCTCGCCGCGCTCGGGTGAACGAGCCGCGCTGCGGCCTCGAAGCTCTTCGCTTGAGTGAGGCGGTCGCGTCCCGCTCAGACGAGCGGCTGAACCCCACCTCGCGGTCTCGCATGAATGAGCCGTCCCGGCGGGACGCGAGTCGATTGCGTGCTCGTGGCGGCAGGCGTGTCGTTCGCTGCGAGGTGCCGGCTGCCGTCGGTGAGCTGTCCGCCCGCGAGGCACGTCTCGCAGTTCGTCGCGAAGAACCCGTGCCCGTGCACGAGGAGGCGGACTCGGAGTTCGCCGCTCGAGTGAGGCGCTCGGGGTCCGTCCTCGCGTTCGGACGAGCAGCTCGACCGCCCGCGCTTCTCGGCGTCACGCGGGCTCGCATCCGAGCGGGACGCGCGTCGCTCTCCTGCTCGTCGCGGCAGGCGGACTCGAAGTTCACCGCTCGTCTGGACGGGCGGCTCGACCGGTCGCGCAAACGCGTGGTCTCGCATGAATGAGCCGTCTCGTCGGGAGGCGCGTCGATTCGTGCTCGTCGCCGGCAGGCGGCCTGGAGTGCGCGCCCGCGTGTCGATTGCGTGCTCGCATGCGGATTCGGAGTTCGGCGCTCGAGCATCCTCTCGCGTTCAGACTGGCGGCTCGACCGGTCGCGTTCCCGTGCGTCACGGTCTCGCATCCGGGCGGGACGCGTGCGTGCTCCCAGGCGGACTCGGAGTGCGCCGCTCAAGTGTGTGCCGAGGTCGACAAGGCGCTCTGCGAGCTCGTGCTCACCGCCAACTACAACGAGGTGAGCTCGATCGGTCGTGAGCTCCGCAAGCGCGGCGGCTGCCCCACGGAGCCGCTCTTCGTCTGGGGCACCGCGTCCGGTCCTCTCGCGTTCTGAGGAGCCGCTCGACCGGTCGCGTTTTCGCGGCATCACGCGCTCTCGGCTACCGTCGGCCACGCGATGCCCGCGCGCGGGAAGAAAGAGAAGGGACCACCGCGCCCACCGACCGGCGCGCGCCACCTCGCTGCTCAGCACCGCCTCTCGTCGCTCGAGGCCGCCTCCCCCGAGCAGGAGCAGTCGCTCGCCGCGGATCGCAGCGGCTGGCTCTTCGAGGTCTTCTGGGACGGCTACCGCGTGACGGCGACGCGCTTCGGCGACGAGGTGCGGCTCTTCTCCGACGACCTGCGCGAGTGGACCCAGCCCGCCGCGGCCATCGCGCTCAGCCTGAAGGATCTCCCCGCCCTGCAGCTCGCGCTCGAGGGCACGCTGTGCGTCCTCGACGAGCGCGGCCGGCCTGACTTCGAGGCGCTCCGCACGCGCATCACCACCGGCAAGGGCGGCGCGCTGGTCTTCATGGTGTCCGACTGTCTCTTCCTCGACGGGCCGCTCACGGAGCTCCCGCTGAGCGAGCGTCGAGGGCGCCTCGAGCGGCTCCTGCCCGCGGGGCATCGGGCGCTCACGCTCTCGGCCGCGCTCGACGGCTCGCTCGTGCAGGTGCGCGAGACGCTCGCGGGGCTCGAGCTGCCCGGCCTCGTCGCACGACCGCTCACCGGTCCGCGGGAAGGCCTCGTCATCTCTGCCGACGACGAGCCGGTGCCGATCAACCGCTCGCTCTCAGCGGCCCCCCGGGTCACCAACCAGACGAAGGTCCTCTTCCCGCGCGACGGCTTCACGAAGGACGACCTCGTGGGCTGGTACCGCGACGTCGCGCCGGTGCTGCTGGCGCACATGCGGGGGCGGCCGGTGGTGGCGCAGCGCTGGCCCGACGGCATCGATGACTTCACCTGGTTTCAGCACCGGGCTCCGCCGCGCGCTCCCGACTACGTGAAGTCGGTGCGCATCGAGGGCGATCGCCGCATCCTCATCGACAACGAGGACGCGCTGCTGTGGATGGCGAACCAGGCCGCGCTCACCTTCCACGGCTGGGCGTCGCGGGTGGGCTCGTTGCAGCACCCCGACTGGGCGATCATCGACCTCGACCCGGGCACCAGCACCACCTGGCCGCAGGTCATCGAGGTGGCGACGGCGGTGCGCGCGCTGCTCGAGCTCCTCGGCGTGGCGAGCGTCGTGAAGACCAGCGGCCAGAAGGGCCTGCACGTGCTGGTGCCGCTGGCGCCGAAGCAGACCGCAGCCGAGGCCTTCGACTTCACGTCGTTGGCGTGCGCGATGGTGGCCCAGCTCAAGCCCGAGCTGGTCAGCCTCGAGGCAGAGACGGCTCCGCGGCGGGGGCGGCTGTACCTGGACTGCGTGCAGAACTACCAGGGGAAGACGCTGGTGCTCCCGTACTCGGTGCGGGCCGTCGACGGCGCGCCGGTGTCCACCCCGCTCGAGTGGGCGGAGGTCACCACCACGCTCGAGCCCCGCGCCTTCACCATCAGGACCATGCGCGCGCGCCTCGACGCGAAGGGCGATCTCTTCGCGCCCGCGCTGCGGGGAGAGACGGTGCTCGCGCCGCTCATCGCGCGCCTGCGCGGCGGCGGCTGACCGTGTAGGACGGACGCCATGGAGCGCGGCACCCTGCGATGGCTGCTACTGGCGGGGCTGGTGTGGGCCGCCGCCGTCGGCGTGTCGCGGTGGAAGAAGGCCGCCGCGCCGCCCGCGCCACCCGCGGCGCCGAGCTGGCAGCGCCCGATCTCCGAGCTGAACGTCGCGCAGCGCACCCGGTTCGAGCAGCTGCGCGCGGCGATCGTCCGGGCGGAGCAGGCGCGCGGCGGCGGCGCGTGGCCCGACGAGCTCGCCCCGGGCTTCCGGCGGCGCCAGCAGCGGCTCCACGTCAACTACGTCGGCGAGGCCGAGGGGCTGCGCTGGCTGGTGCTCTTCATCGAGCCAGATCCGCGGCTGCCGCTCGAGCGCGCGCCGCTCGACGACGAGCACCACGAGCTGCCCGACGGCACGCCGATCCACGTCACCGTGTGGACCCAGCCGACGAGCGAGCCGCCTCCGGAGCAGGTCACCGCCTTCCCCGCTGCGGAAGGCTGGGTGGAGCGCGTGCGGCGCTGATACACCTCGCGCCCGCATGCCCTCCGTCCTCACGCTGCAACGGCTCCTCGTCTTCTCGGCGCTGGTGTGGGCCGTCACGCCCCGCTGGGGTGGCTTCGCGTTCGGCGCCTGCTGGGCGTTGCTCGCCTTCGGCACCTCGCGGCGCATGAAGGCGGCTCGTCAGCACATCGACGCGAGCGCGACCACCGTGCTCGGCACGCTGCCTCCCGAGACCCTCGCCCACGCGCGCGCCTGGCCGCTGGCGTACGTCTGGCCCTCGTCGGCCGAGAGCTGGGGGCTCACCTGGCAGCTCGCGGGCCTGCTGTGCGCGATCCTCTCGGGGGTCTTCGCGGCCTGGGCGCTCTTCACCTTCACCGCCTGGTACCTCGCGCTGATCCTCCCGCTGGCGATCGGCCTCGTCACCGGCGGCGCGATGGCCCGGCGGATCAAGATCGGCGAGCGCGTGAAGGAAGACCTCACGCAGCTCCGCATTCAGCACGACACGCTCACCACGCTGTTGTCGCTCAAGCGCACCATGGGCCAGTGGCCGCCGGCGCCGTCTCCCGACCCCGAGGTGAAGAAGTGAAGCGTGCCGCGGTCGTGCTCTTCGTGTCGCTCGCGGCCTGTGCGCCGGCGATCGTCGTCCCCGGGCCGGGCGCGGTGGCGCGCACCGAGCGCGTCGCGCGCGAGGTCGAGGCGTGCGTGCTGCGCCTCGAGAGCGACGTGCGGCCCCGCTTCCAGGGCGTCGCCGAGCTCTCGACCGAGCCCTGGCGCTTCACCATCGCCGCCGTCGTGGTGAAGCACCCGGCCGGGCTGCTCGTCATCGACCCCGGCTTCGGGGAGTCGATCGCAGCGGATCTCCGCCGTGCCGGACCGCTGGTGACGATGGTGATGGGCACCGAGCGCACCAAGCGCACCGTGACCGATGCGCTGCGGGGCGCCGGTCTGCGCGCCGACGACGTGCGGTTCGCCGCCGTCACCCACGCCCACTGGGATCACACCGGCGGGCTGGGCGACCTCCACCAGGCGAAGGTGCTCGTGGCGCGCCGCGAGCTCGTGTGGGCGCAGTCACTCACGCGCTTCTTCGACGAGGGCGTGATGCCGCACCACCTCAAGCGCGCCAAGGAAAGGACGTTCGTCTTCGACTTCTCTGGACCCGCCATCGACGGCTTCGAGGGCAGCTTCGATCTCTTCGGAGATGGCGCCGTGGTGGCGGTGCCGCTGCCGGGCCACACGCCCGGGAGCACGGGCTTCCTCATCCGCGGCGCGGGCGGCGTCACCTGGCTCCTCTCGGGTGACACCACCTGGACCAGCCGCGGCGTGGAGCTGCCCGCCCACAAGAGCCTGCGCACCTTCGACTCGGAGCTGGAGCCGCTCTCGTCGTCCATCGGCCGTCTCGCCGCCCTCGCGCGGAACCGCCCCGACGTGCGGGTGATCCCCGCACATGACGCCGACGCCCTGGCTGCCCTCCCTGATTGCCGCGGCGCGGAGGTCAGAGTTCACCCCTGAACTTTCACCGCTGCATTGCACGGCAGGGATGCAACGAGTGCCGTTCAGTCATTGTGGCCTCTTGGCCGCGCAAAATCCCCGGCCCGGCGCGTGCAGCTGGTGCGCGCATGCTCATCAGAGACCTGCCTCTCGAGTCGTGTCTGGCGGTGCGAAGCACCACCTCGCTGGCTCGCGTGGCGGAGCTCGCCGACGAGTCAGGTGCGAGGTACGTGCTGGTGCGTGAGCCGACGGGTGACGTGAAGGGCGTCCAGCTCACGACGGTGGCGCGGTGGATGGCCGCGCAGGCGCCGTCGAACACCGCCGAGGAGATCCCCCTCGTCGAGGGCGTGCAGGTCGAGCTCGGCACGCCCGTGATGGACGCGCTGACCATGCTCGCGCACTCGCCCGCGTCGGTCCTCGTGGTGCGAGAGCCGAAGCTGGGCACCTGCCGCGTGGTGCAGCGCAACCTCGTCGAGATGACCGCGGGCGTCGAAGCCGCGGGGGCGAGACGCCTCGAGCTGCTCTCGTGAGCTGAAGCGTCCGTCGCTTCCCCGACCGCGCGGTTGCCGCTACGAACGCGCGCTCATGACCACCAGAACGATCATCGTGGCGGGCTTCGGCCCCGGCATCTCCACCGCCCTCGCGGAGCGCTTCGGGCGCGAGGGCTTTCAGGTCGCGCTCGTCGCGCGCAACGTCGACCGCCTCGCCGCCGGCGTGAAGGCGCTCGAGAGCAAGGGCATCAAGGCGCGCTCCTTCGTCGCCGATCTGTCCGACCCGGCGCAGGCGCGCGCGGTCGTCGGACAGGTTCGACAGGCGCTCGGCCCCATCACCGCGCTGCAGTGGACGGCCTACGCCTCCGCGGCGGGAGACCTGCTCTCGGCCGACGCGGCGCAGGTGAGGACCGCGCTCGACGTCGCGACCACCAGCCTCCTCGCGGCGGTGCAGGAGGCGCTGCCCGATCTCAAGGCGCAGCAGGGCGCGGTGCTGGTGACCAACGGCGGGCTCGGCTACTTCGACGCGAAGATCGACGCGCTCGCCGTGCAGTGGGGCTCGATGGGGCTCGCGATGGCGAACGCGGCGAAGCACAAGCTCGTCGGGCTCCTGGCCGAGAAGCTGCGGCCCGACGGCGTGTACGTCGGCGAGGTGGTCGTGCTGGGCATCGTCAAGGGCACCGCCTTCGATCGCGGCCAGGGTGTCATCGAGGCGACCAGCGTGGCCGCGAAGTTCTGGGAGCTCTTCCGCGCGCGCGCGGAGGTCAGCGCCCAGGTCGGCTGACGTTCTCTGCTGAAAAGACGACGGCCCGCCATCTCGAGGAGAGGGCGGGCCGAAGCACTTCGCACCGATGGTGGGTGTTTACGGTGCGACGTAGTTCACGGTCAGGTTGTACGTGCCGGCCGTGTAGCCGTTGACCGCCATGTAGAACTGCGAGGCGGTGGCGGGCACGGTGACGGTGCAGGTCTCCGTCGCGCCGCCGACGTACGGACGGCAGTCGAAGAGGGTGAGCGTCGGCGCGCCGGCGAAGCGCACGTAGAGGTCCGGGTCACCGGTGCCGGTCATCGCGACCTTGAGCTGCGAGCCGGGGACGACGGCGATCGGGTTGAACTGCACCAGCTGGCCCTTCGCCACCGAGCCCGAGGCCGTCGCGGTCTTCGGCGTGCCGGTCGACGGCGGCGGCGTGGTGGTGCCCTTGGTGTACGTCACCGCGAGCGAGAAGGTCGCCGCCGTGTAGCCGGTGACCGCGATGTACGCGGTGGTGGCGGTCGAGGGGACGGTGAGGTTGCACTCCTCGCTCGAGCCGTCGAGGTACGGACGGCAGTTGTAGGTCGACGCCGTGGGCGCCGCGCCGAAGCGCACGTAGAGGTCAGCGTCGCCCGTGCCGGTCATCACCGCGCGGAACGTCGTGCCGGGAACCACGGTGAAGGGGCCGTACGACTTGCTCGCGCCCTGGGCCACCGACGCCGAGAAGTTCTCCGTCGTGGTGCCCGAGCCGCCGCCGGCGCCACCGCCCGTGCCGCCGCCAGTGCCACCACCCGTGCCGCCGCCGGTGCCACCACCCGTGCCACCGCCGGTGCCACCCGGAGCGCCGTAGAGCGCCGCCGCACCCTGCGCGTCGAGCGTCGTGAGGACGAGCGAGCTGAACGAGCCGGTGCCGTTGCACTGCGGGTAGTGCATCACCGACGCCGAGTCGTAGGTCGTCAGCGCGCGCCAGTTGTTGTCCTCGAAGCAGGTGCCGGCCTCAGGGCGGGTGTGCTCGTGGCGGAAGCCGAGGGTGTGACCGAGCTCGTGACGGAGCACGCCGGTCAGCGAGATGCTCGGATCACCGAAGGCCGTGTTGTCGACCAGCACGTTGCGGCCAGAGCGGGCCGTCGACGGGAAGAACGCGCGCGCCAGGTACTGGCCGTTGACGTTCACCGGGTTCACGTCGAACAGCACGTTGGTGTTGCTCGCGGTGCAGCTCGCGTCCTGCGCCGAGACGTAGACGAAGTTGACGTTGGCGACCGCTTCCCACGCGCCGGTGGCGTCGGCCATGGCCTGCACGATGGCGGCCTTGTTGCTGCCGAAGTTGTTCGACACGCAGTAGGTGAGGTTCAGCTTCTGGGTGTCGGTCCACTTGTCATCGGCCGTGCCCACGCGGTTGACGATGAGCTGCCCCTCGCGCACGTTCATCTCGTAGAACTCGCGGAGCTGCT
Organism: Myxococcota bacterium; assembly: GCA_049322495.1. Lineage (GTDB taxonomy): Bacteria > Myxococcota > Myxococcia > Myxococcales > Myxococcaceae > Archangium_A. The sequence continues at coordinate 48,738 of JBMORD010000289.1, forward strand.
TCTCGCTGAAGAACGGCGTGTCACCGTCGGCGATCAGGACGCCCGTCGCAGGCTCGGCGTAGACCTTGGTGCTCCGGAACTGCTCCCAGCTCAGGCCGCTGCCGCTCGCGGTGACGTCGTCACCCTGATCCGTCACGGTGCCCTGGCCAACGCCGCAGGCCGTCGCCAGAACCGCCAGCACCGCTCCGAGAATCGCCTTCTTCATGTTCACCGCTCCCAGGTTCGAAGCCTCACCCCCACCGGGTGGGTTTCGTTCGCCGCGTCCCTTGAGCAGATCTCTTGCCAACACTAACTATCTGAAACTTCAGATGAATTCAGGTGTGGGACAACAACGGCGGGGCTCCATGTGCGTGTATCTGCCTTTGACAGGATCGAACGTGGAACGTCGATCTTTCAAACGCTTGGCTCGACTGTATCCTTTTCGGACGGGATAGGTTCGTCTGCCCTGAATCACGACAAGGTGCGCGCGAGGCGTATGTCCGAGAACGCTCCAGTTTGCCCCGCTCTCTGGATCAGCCGGGCGTGCTAGGGCGCGCGCCCATGATCAAGAAGACCCTCGTCGCAGTGTCTGGGGTGTTGGTGCTGGCCGGGTGCCCTGAGAAGAAGGCGCCTCCTGCGGAGCCCGTCGCGGCGGTGATCGACGCCGGCGCCGTCGCGCCGAAGAAGAAGGTGTACTCGGCGCTCAGCCGCCTCGACTTCAACGCGCGGGCGCAGGAGCGCTTCGTGCCGCTCTTCTGGCGCCTCGACGACGATCAGAACGGCGCGCTCGACCCCTCCGAGCTCGCGGTGCTCATCGGCCCGTGGACGGAGAGCCGCGCCGACTTCGTGGACGCCAACGGCTTCACGACGAAGTTCGACGAGGTCTACGCGAGCCTGACGAAGGCCGAAGACGAGTCGAAGCTCAGCGCCGAAGAGAAGGCGCGGCGGGCGGCGCTCCGGCTCGAGCTCGAGCAGGGCAAGGCGACGCTCGTCGAGACCGACCTCACCACCGCCACCGAGGCCGACCGCAAGGCGTTCGAGCACTTCGTGCGGGCCGCGGCGCTCATCGAGAAGCTGTACGCGCGGCAGCACGGCATCAGCGAGCAGGCGGCGAAGATCCCCGCCGACGACGTGCTCAGCCGCGCGGTCTTCCACCGCAACCAGTCGGCGTTCTGCGTCGCGCCGAAGACCGACAAGGACCCCGCGTGCAACGCGCTCGTGCCCGCGCCGTCGCGCACGGTGGGGCTGTACCCCGAGGCGATCCAGGCCGACCCGAAGTTCTGCGCTTCGCTCGAGAAGGAAAAGAACAAGGCGGCGCTGACGGACCACTTCTCGGTGGTGGTCGCCGACGGCAAGGGCTTCAAGGCGGTGCCGTACGCCGAGGCGTACAAGGACGAGATGGAGGCCGTGGCGGTCGAGCTCGAGGGCGCCGCGGCGGTGCTCGGTGACGACGAGGCGGCCTTCAAGACGTACCTCGCCGCGGCGGCGAAGGCGTTCCGCACCAACGACTGGGAGCCGGCGAACGAGGCGTGGGTGGCGATGGGGCCGACCAACTCGAAGTGGTACCTCCGCGTCGCGCCCGACGAGGTGTACCACGAGCCCTGCGCCTGGAAGGCGGGCTTCGCGCTGCAGCTGGCGCGCATCAACCTCGCGTCGCTCGAGTGGCAGAAGAAGCTCGAGCCGGTGAAGGCCGAGATGGAGAAGACCCTCGCCGCGCTCGCCGGCCCGCCGTACGCCGCGCGCGACGTGAAGTTCAAGCTGCCCGACTTCATCGACGTCACGCTCAACGCGGCCGACCAGCGCAACCCGCACGGCGCCACCATCGGTCAGTCGTTGCCCAACTGGGGCAAGGTCGCCGAGAAGGGCGGGCGCACGGTGGTGATGACCAACCTCTACACCGACGCCGACAGCCGCGACGCGCTCAGCAAGCAGGCCGCGTCGCTCTACTGCAAGGCTACCTTCGACGCGTTCACCACCGAGCCCAACGCGGCGCTGCTGTCCGTCGTGCTGCACGAGGCGGCGCACAACCTCGGGCCGGCGCACGACTACGCGGTGAAGGGGAAGAAGGACGACGACGTCTTCGGCGGGCCGCTCGCCTCGACCATGGAAGAGCTCAAGGCGCAGACCAGCGCGCTCTTCTTCACCTGGTGGCTGCTCGACAAGGGCCTGCTCACCGAGACCGAGGCGAAGCAGGCGACCCTGCGGGACGTGGTCTGGGCCTTCGGCCACATCAGCCGCGGCATGTACGACTCGGCGGGTGGCGCGAAGCCGTACAGCCAGCTCGCGTCGATCCAGCTCGGCACGATGCTCAAGGCCGGCGCGCTCACCTGGAAGGCCGACGAGAAGGCGGCCAACGGCGCCGACCAGGGCTGCTTCGAGGTCGACCTCGCGAAGTGGCGCCCGGCCGTCGACGCGCTCGCCAGCCGCGTGCTCAAGGCCAAGGGCCGCGGCGACAAGAAGGACGCCGAGGCGATGAAGGCCGCCTTCGTCGACGGCAAGGACGAGTGGGCCACGCTCAAGGGGACCATCACCGAGCGCTGGCTGCGCGCCCCCAAGGCGACCTTCGTCTACTCGGTCAAGCGCTGACGCGCGGGCGGGAAGCGGCCGTCACTTCGCCGCTTCCTGCTTGCCCTCGCCGTCGAGCTTGATCCACTTCGAGTCGCGGGTCTTCCAGACCTCGCTCTGCACCATCGGCTTCGCCGGGGCGGCGTGCACGCCACCTGCCCCCTTCGTCGCCGCCTTCGTGTTCGCGTCGATGCTCTGGCTGAGCTCGCGCGGCATCCGCTCCTTCCCCACGCGGAACGGCGTCGCCGGGCCCGGGCTCGGGCGGTGCGAGTCGATGCAGTAGACGTCGAGCGTGAGCTGCTCCGTCTGGCCGGCGCCGACGAGGAGCTTCTCGGTTCGGCTGGCCTGCCCCTTCCGGAGCATCGAGCCCACCGCGCCGAGCCGCTGCGGCGCCTTGTCGGGATCCACGTCGGGCACGAAGAACAGGCCCTGCGGCGCGAACTCCGCCGCGGCGCCGGTCGGGTTCGTCACCTCCACCGTGATGGCGCCGTTGGTCGAGCCGTCGTACTTCACGACGCGCAGCTGGAGCCCGCTCGGCTTGCCGTTGGGCTCGGCGGGCACCGGCTCGAACGTGCCGGCGAAGGCGTGAAGGGCAGACATCAGACACACGACGAGCGCGCTGCGTTCCAGCATGACGGACCTCCCGGGAGTGGGAGCCTTTCAACGCACGACGCGGCGTCGCGATCTGCGCTCAGCTCGCGAAGAGGCGCGCCTGGTCGTGGCGTCGCTCGCCGTCGAGCCGCGCGCCGGCTCCGACGCGGCCCGGGTCGCGGCGTGGCCGCTGGCGACCGAAGAGCAGCGCGGCGGTCAACGCACCGAGGATCGCAGCCAGCTCGAGGAGGCGTCGCGCTTCGGCCTCGCCGGCATTGGTGATGAGCGCAGCGGTCGCGGGCTCGGCGTGCCGGACGGCCTCTGCCACGGCGCGCACGGCCTCGGCGTAGAACGCGCCGCTCGCCGCGAGCGTGACCACCGCCCCGACGAGCGCCGCGCGCCGGGGGCCGTCGCTCGTCGAGAACCTCGACGCCACCGCGGCCCCGAGCGCGTAGCCGCCGCACAGCGCGAGGACGCCCATGCCGTAGCCGCCCTCGAGCCACGGCCCGAGCCCGAGGTGCGCCGCGGTCGCCGCGAGCGCGAGCGTCAGCGCGGTCGTGAAGGCGCCGGCGGCGATGGCGCGCTGACGACGCGCGAGGGACACCAGCGCCCACGCGGCCGAGAGCACGGCGAGGGAAGGAAGCACGAGGCTGTCGAGCATGCGCGTCCCGACACCGCGTGCCGCCAGAGGTTCCGCCTCAGTGCGTGCCCGTGCGGAGGAAGACCGCGACCTCGCGCGCGACGCGCGACGGATCCTTCATCCAGCGGAAGTGGGCGTTCATCTTCGCGGGCGTCGGCGGTGGCGTGATGTCGAGCCAGGTCACCTTCGCGTTGCGCACCTTGCGCAGCAGCCCTTCGGTGGCGGCGCGCGGCGCCATCGTGTCGCCCTGCACGTGCAGCGCGAGCACCGACGGCGCGAGCTCGTCGAGGCGCTGCTCGAGCTGGCCGCGCGAGTGGCTCCGGAACTCGCCGGTGCGCGCGGCGAACGACCAGTCGGCGATGAGGCTGCGCGCCTGGAGCCCGCCGAAGCCCAGCCGGTGCCCGGGGAAGTAGCCGAGGCCGCGCGCCACGGCGTGCGCGAGCTGGGTGCCGGCGAGCACGCCGAGCCGCTCGAGGCCGGTCCACGCGCGGTGGTGCACCGTGCCCGAGGCGATGACCACCAGCCTGGCGCCCGGCTTCCACCAGCGCGCGAGGCCGATCGTCGCCAGCTGACCGCCGAGCGAGTGGCCGAGCACGCTCACCGGGCCGCGGGTGCGCCGCTCGAGCTGCTCGAGGTGGAGCACGAGATCGTCGAGGAGCTCCGCGTAGCCGAAGTCGACGCCGCGGCGCGGCCGCACCGACGAGCTGTCGCCGCCGCGGTGCTCGGCGACCAGCGTGGTGACGCCCTCGCTCGCGAGCTGCTCGCCGAGCCGATCGTACGAGCGGGCGTTGACGCCCATCGCGGGGAGCACGAGCAGCCCCGGCGCTGCCTCACCACCGACGAAGAGCCGCGCTTCGGCGGTCGCACCGTCGGCCATCTGGAGCCGCACTGTTTCCACGAGCGGTGAGCCAAACGCAGCCCCGGGCCGTCGTCCATGGTCTCGCGCAAGTCCCACCTGTGGCGATGGGTGCGCACCAGCGCCTTGCGGTACAGTGGCTGAATGGTCGCCGCCGCAGGGTACGAGGTCTCGAGCGTGCATCTGTCCGCGTTCATCAAGATGGCGCGCGCGATGGGGGTGCTCGAGCGGGTGTTGCCGACGCTGAGCGCGGGCACGCGCGCGGTCGTCGAGCGCCCGTCGGACGCGAGGTGGTACCCCGCGCAGGTCATCTCCGAGCTGGCCGAGCAGGTCCTCGCGGTCGCGGGCGGGGAGGTGCTCGAGGAGCTCAACTACCGCATGACGAAGGAGTCGCTCGGGCGGCTCATCCTCCCGGTGCTGAAGGTCGCCCTCGCCATCGCGGGCAACTCGCCGGCCACCATCTTCTCGCGCCTCGACGACGTGCTCGCGGTCGCGATGAGGGGCATCCGCGTGGAGTGGACGCCGCAGGGCCCCACCGCGGGCACGCTGCGCTTCGTCTACCCCGAGGCGCCGCCGCGCTCCGCCGAGAGCTCATGGCGGGGCGCGCTCCGGTTCGGCTTCGAGCTCACGCGGGCGGACGGTCGCGTGGTGCGCTCGACGGTCGAGGGCGGCGCGCTGGTGATGGAGCTCGCCTGGGTCTGAGGTCGCCGTGAAGTGGGCACTCACCATCGGTCGCTGGAAGAACGTGCCCATCAAGGTGCACGCCTCGACGCCGTTCGGCTTCTGGGTGCTCTCGGGGTTCACCTTCGACCCCGCGTGGTGGCTGTGCACCGCGGCCCTCATCCTGCTTCACGAGCTGGGTCACGCGTGGGTGGTCCGCCGCGTCGGCGCGCGCGCGACCGAGGTGATGCTCACCGGCTTCGGCGGCCACTGCGCGTGGGTGGGCGAGGTGACGCCGCTGGGCCGCGCGGCGATCGCCTGTGGCGGAGTCGCGGCGCAGCTGCTGCTGCTGGTGGCGGTGCTGATCATCGCCGAGCTCGGGTGGTGGCCGCGGGGGAGGTCGCCTCGGTGATCTTCGTCGCGGCCACCTTCCGCAACGCGTGGCTCATCGGCTTCAACCTCCTGCCGATCTCTCCTCTCGACGGCGCGCAGGCGTGGGCGTTCCCCTGGCACCTCGGGGTGACGGTGCGGCGCTGGCTGTCGGTGCATCGCGACGTGAGGCACGCGGCCGGGGTGTCCCCCGAGCTGGGCAAGAGCGGCGCGAAGGCCCAGGCGGCCGAGCTCGCCGCGAAGCTGCTCGACGACGCGCGCAAGCCGGAGGGCGAGTGATGCACACGCTCTGGCTCGGCCTCGCGGGCCTGATGGTGCTGTTCCTGGTCATCTTCCTCTTCGGCCTGGCGCAGAAGCCGCCCGACCCGATCCGCGCGCTCAAGGAGCGCTTCATCGTGCTCTCGCGTCTCTCACGCGGACAGGCCGAGGCGGAGCTGCTGGATCGCGTCGAGGCGCTCGCCGAGCGCTTCCCCGGCAAGAGCTACCGCTGGTACCTCGAGTGGCTGGTGACGGATCTCGAGCGCGCGAAGCGGTGAATCAGGCGCGCAGCTCGAGCGCCTGCACGAGGTAGACCTCCACGAAGCGCTCGGAGTTGACGCGCAGCCACGGGAGCCCGTCTTGGCGCTCGACGAGCCGGAAGCCGGCCTCCCGCGCGAGCTCGAGCGCGCGCCCGTCGTCGCCGGAGCCGAGCGCGGGTTCGGGCGTGGTGACCAGCAGGCGGCCGCCTCGCCGCAGGCTCGCCTTCGCCGCGGCGAAGAAGTCGGCCGGCGCGTCGAGGAGATCCACCACGTGCTCGGCGACGAGGAGATCGATCGCGCGCGGCTGGACCGCCAGCGCCTGGGCGTCCATCACCGCGCCCGTCACCTCGGCGCGGTACCGGCTCGCCCGCGCCCGGGCGCGCAGCACGGCGCGCAGCGAGAGGTCGGCGATCACCAGGTGCTCCACGCGGCTCGCGAGCACCTCCGAGAGCGCGCCCGCGCCGCAGCCCAGCTCGAGCGCCACGCGCGCCTTGCCGAGGTGCTCCGCCAGCCACGCCGCGGGGCCCGCGCGCGTCGTCAGGCGCTTCAAGCCGGTGAGGGCCTTCGCGGCAGGCCCGCGCACCGGCGTCGGCGCGTCGTCGCCCAGCGCCTCGTGCCTGGTCCAGTCGTCGCCGAAGCGCCGTGGTTCGGCGTCGTGACCTTCCGCGAACGCGTCGACCACGGTCAGGGTGGAACGATCGGCGGCCTCGACCTCGGCGAGCGTCGCGAGGATCGACTCGCGGAAAGCGCTGCAATAGCCGGCGGGGTCGGCGAGCAGCACGGGCACGTCGGCGAGCAGCGGGTAGGGCCCGCACGCAGCGCAGCGGGCCAGCGGTGCGGCGAGCGACAAGCGGCCGCCGCAGCGGGGACAACGCAGGAGCTTCATCACGCAGGTCTCCGGTCGGGCATCGGCAGCCACGGCGCGCGCCGGCGGATGAGATCCACCAGCCATTGCGGCGTCACGGCGGCGCCCCAGGCGAAGAGCTTCGAGAGCAGCCCGGGGATGCTGAGGCCGCGTCGGGCGAGCATCGCGTCGACGGCCTTCTTCGCCACGAACGCCGGCGGCACCATGACGCCCACGCGCGTCGCGAGCTCCACCGGCACCACGGTCGGATCGTACAGGCCCGTGGCCGTCGCGCCCGGCGCCACCACCGTCACGTTGACGCCCCACGGCCGGAGCTCGCTGCGCAGCGCGGTCGCGAAGTCGAGGAGGTACCGCTTGGTGCTCCCGTAGAGCGCGATGCCCGGAAAGCTGCGCCACGCCGAGATGCTCGAGGTGAAGAGCAGGTGGCCGCGCCGCCGCTCGCGCATGCGCGCCGCGAAGTGCCGGGCGAGCAGGGTGGGCGTCACCACGTGCAGCTGCAGCATCGCGTTCGCCCGGCGCGGGTCGGCGTCTGCGACCTCGCCGAAGAAGAAGAAGCCCGCGTTGTTGACCAGCACGTCGACCTGCGCGCCGCGGCGCTCGACCTCGGCGATCAGCTCCCCGGCCGCCTCGGGGCGCGCGAGGTCGATCACGAACGACTCGGCGCCGAGCTCCTGCGCGACGGCGGAAAGCTCTGCCTGGCGGTTGCTCACCAGCAGCAGCCGGTACCCGCGCGCCTTCAGCTCGCGCGCGATGGCGAGCCCGATGCCGGAGCACGCCCCGGTGACCAGGGCGAGCTCGCTCACGGCGCGTCCTTCCCGATGAGGTGATGGCAGCCCATCGACGTGGTGTAGATGCGCGCCGCGCAGGTGTTGCAGTGGTCGCACAGCGGCTCGCGCCGCTCCTCGCGCTGGAGCCGGTTGACGAAGTCAGGCTCGCGGATCAGCGCGCGCGCCATGGCGATCGCCTCGAAGCCCTTCGCGAGCACCTCGTCGGCCGCCTTCCGCGACGCGACGCCGCCCACGTACACCAGCGGCAGCTTCACCTCCGCGCGCACCGCGCACGCGTCTTCGAGGAAGTAGTGCTCGGTGAAGGGCACCGCCGGAATGAGCCGCTCGCCGAAGGCGCCGACGAACATCCGCATCCACCATGGCTTCATGCGACGCGAGAGCTCCGGCGCGATGGTGTCGCCGCGCATGAGGTACATCGGCGCGCGGCTGACGAAGCCGCCGCTGAGCACCAGCGCGTCGGCGCCGCACGCCTCGAGCGCGCGCGCGACCTGAATGCCCTCGTCGAGCTCCATGCCGCCTTCGAAGCCATCGCGGAGGTTGGTCTTCACCACCACCGCCACGCCCTCGGCGGCGCGGCGCACCTCGGCCATCACCTCGCGCATGAAGCGCATGCGGTGGTCGAGCGAGCCGCCGTACTCGTCGGTGCGGCGGTTGGTGTACGGCGAGAGGAACTGGCTGATGAGGTACCCGTGGCCGGCGTGCACCTCGACTGCGTCGAAGCCCGCGTCCTTCGCCACGCGCACCGCTTCTCCGAAGCTCTTCGTCACGCGCGCCAGATCGTCCTTCGTCATCGCGCGCGGCCACACCGGCCCGTAGAGGTTGAACTTCGCCGAGGGGGCGATGGCGCGGCCGCCGGCGGTGGAGGGCTTCGCCATGTTGCCGCAGTGCCCGAGCTGAATGGACGCCTTCGCGCCGCCGGCGTGGATCGCGTCGGTGAGACGGCGCAGCCCGGGGATGGCCTCCTTCCGCAGCCAGAGCTGGTGCTCGAAGGCGAGCCCCGACTGCTCGACGGCCGCGTAGGCCACGGTGGTCATGCCCACGCCGCCCTCCGAGACGGCGCGGTGGTAGTCGATGAGCTGATCCGACACCTCGTGGCCCGGGGCCATGCCCTCGAAGGCAGCGGCGCGGATGGTGCGGTTGCGGAGCGTGACGGGGCCGAGACGAACGGGCTCGAAGAGGGTGGCCATGGCTTCCCATAGTACGGCGAAGGTCTCGCGGTGGTGCGCCGAACCTCACCGGCAGGCGCGCTACGGTGCGCGACCATGCGTTCAGTCTTCGTCGCCGCCTTCCTGCTCGTCGCGGGCGCCTGTGCCTCGCCCGAGCCCGCCGGTCTCGCGCTCGCTCCCGAGGGCTCCGGCCCCCGCATCAACTTCGACGTGCAGCACCGCCCGCTGCCCGAGATCCCGCTCCCCAACGACTTCGCGGCGCGCTTCGACGGCACGTCGCCCACGCAGCGGCGGATCAACGCGGCGATCGAGGTCGCGCCGACGCGCTGGGAGAAGGCCACGCGCGCGGGGCTCGACTCGATGTCGGGCTGGGGCACGCTGGCGCCCATCACCGTCTCGTTCGACGCGCCGCTCGATCTCGAGAACATCGTCGCGCGTCACCAGCGCCCGGCCGACGTCGCCGACGACGTGCTGTACGTCATCGACGTCACGCGCGGCTCGCCGGAGTTCTGCAAGCCGCAGCTCCTCGACCTCGGCCAGGGCCATTTCCCGCTGGTGCTCGACGACCCCGACTACTACCCCGACGAGCCGCACCCCGCGCAGCAGTCGCTGCTCTTCGAGCAGGAAGAGGAGGATCTCGACGGCGACGGCGTGCTCGACCCCGGTGAAGACACCGACATGGACGGGGTGCTCGATCACCCCAACACGCTCGACGGTCACCACGGCCCGTTCGACGTCATCGGCTTCTACGAGAAGGAGAGCAACACCCTCATCGCCCGCCCGCTGTACCCGCTGCGGGAAGCGACGCGCTACGCGGTGGTGCTCACCAACCGCCTCGTCGGCCGCGACGGCGAGCCGGTGCGCAGCCCCTTCCCGGCGATCAACCACCTCGCGCAGACGCCGGCGCTCGAGGCGCTGCCCGAGTGCCTCGCGCAGCAGCACCTCGGCCTCGACGACGTGGCCTTCACCTGGGCCTTCACCACGCAGAGCCTCACCGCCGACTACATCTCGTTCCGCGACGGGCTCGACGGGCGCGGCCCGCTCGCGTTCCTCGCGCAGAAGTACCCGGCGGAGGTGACCGCGCTCCCCGACGGCCGCCGCCCCACCTCGGCCAACCGCAACACCAAGGCGGTGCCCGCGGAGCAGCTGCTCGACCTCGGGGAGATCCTCTTCGAGCGCTTCGGCGGCGGCCAGTCGCAGGGCACGAAGGACGTGCTGCGTGGCTGGCTCTCGCAGGTCGACTTCTTCGCCACCGCGCAGTTCGTCTCGCCGCAGTTCTTCCCGCGCACCGACGCCGACGGGAAGCTGCTCCCGCTCTACCTCCAGGTGATGGACGAGCAGGTGGGCAACAAGGAGACCTTCCACCGGCCGGAGACCATCCCCTTCCTGGTCTCGGTGCCGAAGAAGCGCAGCGGCCCCGCGCCGGTGGTGATCTTCATGCACGGCCACAGCGGCTCGAAGCTCGACTCGCTGCTCGCCATGGGCCCCGCTGCGCGCGCGGGCATCGCGACGATCGGCATGGACGCCGTGAGCCACGGCCTCGGGCTGACCGACGTCGATCGCCAGCTCATCACCGAGCTGGTGAAGCCCTACGGCATCGAGCCCATCGCCAACGCGATGGTGGGCAACGGGCGCGGCATCGATCAGAACGGCGACGGCGTCATCGACTCCGGCGCCGACTACTTCACCGGCTACGTCACGCACACCCGCGACGTGGTGCGGCAGACCGCGATCGATCTGATGCAGATGGTGCGGCTGCTGCGCTCGTTCGACGGGCAGCGGCGCTGGGCCTTCGACGTCAACCGCGACGGTGAGAACGACGTGGCCGGCGACTTCGACGGCGACGGCGTGGTCGACCTCGGCGGGCCGAACGTGCCGATCTACGTCGCCGGCGCCTCGCTGGGCGGCATCCTCTCGAGCCTCATGGGCGGCATCGAGCCGGAGATCGACGCCATCGCGCCGATCCTCCCCGGCGCGTACCTCTCGGAGATCGGCACGCGCTCCGACCTCGGCCAGGTCCGCAACCCGCTGGTGCTCCGCATGATGGGGCCGCTGATGCTGGTGCACCCCGACTCCGCCGGGAAGCCGACGCTCTTCCAGATGGTGCCCGACCTCACGCGCGTCGCCGAGCGGCCGGTGGCCACGTTCCCGAAGGCGCTGCGGCCCGGGCAGATCGCCGTGGTGCGCAACCTCCAGACGAAGGAGTGGCGCTGTGGCCGCGTGCAGCGCAACGGCCACCTGCGCGTCGCGGTGCCGTCCGACCAGGGCGACGCGCTCCGCTTCGAGCTCTACGACGCGGAGCTGCCCTCCCGCCCGCGCGAAGGCTGCGACCCGACCGGCGTGCCCCCGTCGCTCGTCGTCGACCGCTTCGCCACCGAGTTCACCTTCCAGGGCACGACGTTCGCCGCGGAGGCGCCGCTGGTCGCGCTCGGCGACGGCTACGGCATGCGGCGCGGGAGCCCCGAGCTCCGCCGGCTGTTCGGGCTCGCGCAGATCGCCCTCGAGCCGGCCGACCCGGCCAACTTCGCGCCCTTCTGGGAAGGCCGCCGCACCTTCGCCTACGGCAACGGTCAGACGGTCGCCACGCGCGCGCTCTTGATGCCGATGACCGGCGACCCCGGCGTGCCCATCGCCACCGCGACCGCGCTCATGCGCGCCGCGGGCTTCGTCGACTACGAGAACCTCGACCCGCGCTACGGCAAGACGCAGATGCAGGAGCTGATCGACGTCGGCTTCGTCGAGGGCGTCGAGCGCACGAAGCGCTACCAGGACTCGTCGGGCCGCGACGTGCTGATGGACGTCGACGTGTTCCAGGCGGTGGCCAGCGCTGACGATGGCTTCGGCGTCCCCCGGCTCGACCCGCCGATGCGCCTGGTGCGCGAGAGCTCCGCGCTCGGCGGCAAGGTCGGCGCGCTCTTCCCGATGATGAACCCGCGCGGCGAGCACAGCCTGCCGATCCCCGACCCGAACAAGCGCTTCGACCTCGGCTCGCTGGTCATCAACCTCTTCGCCGACTACCTCGGCAGCGGCGGCACGCGCGTCTCGTTCGACCCGTGCATGGAGCGCTCGACCTGCGAGTGGCTCACGAAGCCCTGATCACCACTGCACCGCGCTCCACAGCGACGAGGCGTCGTCGGTCCACAGCCGCTCGGCCGACGGCGGCTGCTCGTCGGTCAGCTGCACGCCGGTGAGCGCCTCGCGCCGGCGCGCGAGCAGCAGCCAGCGCGAAGGCAGCGCCCAGGGGCTGACCGCCTTCTGCCCGCTCACCGCAGGGAAGAGCTGGAGCTCTCGGCCCACGCGCGCGGCGATGGGCACCAGCGAGAGGGTGCGGTTCGACAGGTGCAGCGCGAGCACGCCGTCGGGCGCGAGGTGCGTGAGGTACAGCGCCATCGCCTCCTTCGTGAGGAGGTGCACCGGCACCGAGTCGCTCGAGAAGGCGTCGAGCACCAGCACGTCGAAGCCGTTCGGCGCCTCGTGCTCGAGCACCGTGCGGGCGTCGCCCAGCGCGACGGAGCACTGCGCGCGCGAGTCGGCGAGGAAGGTGAAGAAGCCGCCTTCGCCCTGCGCGAGCGCGGCGACGGTGGGGCTCAGCTCGTAGAAGCGGAACTCGTCGCCCGCCCGGCCGTAGCTGGCGAGCGTGCCGATGCCGAGGCCGATGACGCCCACGCGCCGCGGGCCCGTCGGCAGTGACAGGAGCTGCCCCACGCCGCTCTCCCTGGCGTAGTAGGTCGTGGCCGCCGCGCGGTGGTGGAGTTGCTGCGCGCCGTGCACCGTGCGCCCGTGCATCAGCAGGTTCGCCTCGTCGTCGCCGTCGCCCGAGGCCACCACGCGGACCACCCCGAAGAAGTCGCGGCGCGCGGCGAGCACGCCCTTGCGCTGCGCGCTGAGGCCGACGCCGAGCAGCACCGACACCAGCCCGACGAGCAGCCACAGCTCGGCGTCGGGCGGCACGGGGTCGGCCGGATCGACGCGCGTCGCGAGCCGCACGGCGTGCCCCGCCTCGCCCAGGGCGCGGTCGGCCTGCAGGAGCAGCCGC
>JBMORD010000290.1:0-61560 GCA_049322495.1 Myxococcota bacterium
TCGGCGATGTCCTCGTACTCCAGGCCCTTCTTCCTGAGCCGCACGATCGCTCGGCGGGTTCGCTGGTCCAGTGCCATGCCCCGCGAAGATCACGTTCGACGATCCTCAGCAAGCGGGTTCAGGGGTAAGTCAACGCGAGCCGGACAGAGTGTGATTGCACTGACTCAAACGCCACGTGCTCATGTCTTGCTCGACATCGGCACGGTTGAAGATCGGCTCTTGGCAGCGCAAGGTCGAGCGCCCGAGTTTGGCGTGCAGATCAAGGTGGTCCTTGAGGCTCTTGAAGCATTTGCGGTTGTTGCGAGACAGAACATCCCGGATTGAGTCGACGGTGATCAACCCGCCTTGCGCCTTGAGACACTCACGGTCGAGGAGCGCATCGATGAAGGAGAGGACCTGGCGCTTCTCAGCGGCAGGGAGCTGCTGAACAGCACGGTGGATTCCGTGGAGTGCATCGGACTTCGCCGTAGAGCCGACGCTTCGGTGGAAGGTTTGTACTGTGCGTGTTCCACGCGATCTCGATCACCCATTCCACGACATGCCGATCGGGCATTCCACGCCAATCCGATCAACCCTGAGGTGACCGGCCGCGGTTGACGAGGCTGGACAGACGGCCGACGCGCACCCGCGCCTTCGAGATCTCCGTGTACCGGCGACGGAGCTCCAGTGGTCGTCTCTGCGAGGGCTCTCGAACCCGGCAGTCGCCAACCGCTTCTACCGATTGATCGCGGAGTGTTCTGATGAGCACGCGACGCCTTTGTCGGTGAGTCCACGGGGGCGCGTCAGGATGAGGTCGCGGATGACCTCTACGGGGAAGCGCCGACAACAGGTCCAGGTAGCTCGAGTTGAACTGGTGTCGGACGATCTCGCGACGAACTGCGGCGCGGTCACACCTCGAAGGCGACCGGCTGCCCGCCCGGCTTCCCCTGCAGCGCGCCATCGCGCATCACCACGCGGCCGCGCGAGATGGTGGCGATCGGCCAGCCCGTCACCTGCATCCCGTCGAAGGGCGTCCACCCGCAGCGCGACTTCGACCAGTCGTTGGTGATGGTGCGCTTCGCCGCCAGGTCGACCACCGTGAAGTCGGCGTCGTAGCCCGGCACGAGGCGCCCCTTGCGGCGCATGCCGAACACCCGCGCCGGCCCCGCGCTGGTGAGGTCGACGAAGCGCTCCAGCGTCAGCCGCCCCGCGTTCACGTGGTCGAGCATCAGCGGCACCAGGGTCTGCACGCCCGGCATGCCCGAGGGCGACGCCGGCCACGGCTTCTGCTTCTCCTCGAGCGAGTGCGGCGCGTGGTCGCTGCCCAGCACGTCGACCACCCCGGCGCGGATCGCCTCCCACAGCGCGTCGCGGTGCCGCGCATCGCGGATCGGCGGGTTCATCTGCGCCAGTGTGCCCAGCCGCTCGTAGCACTCGGGCGCGGCCAGGGTGAGGTGCTGCGGGCACACCTCGAAGGTCACCAGGTCCTTGTGCGCCTCGAGCAACGGCAGCTCGCCCGCCGTCGTCACGTGGAGAATGTGCAGCCGCCGCCCGGTCTCCTTCGACAGCGCGAGCAGCGAGCGCGTGCTGAGCACCGCGCACTCCTCGTCGCGCCACTCGGGGTGGAAGGTGACCGGCTTGCCGGCGAACAGCCCCTTGCGCTCCTGGAGCCGCGCCTCGTCTTCGCTGTGGCACGCGATGCGCCGGCGCCCGCTCTTCATCACCCGGCGCTGGTTCTCTGGCTTGTCCACCAGCAGCGTGCCCGTCGACGAGCCGCAGAACATCTTCACGCCCGCGCAGCCCTCGAGCACCTCCAGCGCCCCGAGGCCGTCGGCGTTCTCGTTCGTCGCCCCCACGAAGAAGGCGAAGTCGGTCCACGACGTCTCCTTCGCGCGCGCCACCTTCCACGCCAGCCGCTCCGCCGAGTCGGTGTTGGGCTGCGTGTTGGGCATCTCGAAGAAGGTCGTCACGCCGCCGAGTGCCGCCGAGGCGCTGCCGCTGCCGATGTCTTCCTTGTGGGTGAGCCCCGGCTCGCGGAAGTGGCACTGCGGGTCGACCACCCCGGGCAGCACGTGGAGCCCCGTGGCGTCGAAGACCTCTTTCGCCTGCGAGGCGTCGAGCGCCCCCAGCGCCGCGATGCGCCCGTCGCGCACCCCGACGTCGAGCTGCTGCCGGCCGGACGGCGTGACGCAGGTACCACCCTTCAGGATGAGGTCGAACATGTCAGGCGACTCCCGTGACGGAGATCATCGGCGTGCGCTCGGCGGGGAACGGCGCGGCGAGCTGGTCGAGCATCCACCCCGCGACGTCGGCGCGGCTGATGGTGGCGCGGCCCGAATACCCCTGCGCCACCTTCGCCTGCCCGGTGCGCGGCCCGTCGGTGAGCCCCGAGGGCCGGCAGACGAGCACGTCGAGGCCTGACGCGAGGAGCGTCGCTTCCATCTTCTCGAGCTCGGCGTAGGCCGTCTTGAGCGCGGTCAGGGCGATCATCGCGCGGAACACGCCGGGCACCTTCTGCCGCGAGTCGCCGACGCCGCCGGCGCTGATGGCCATCACCCGGTTGATGCCCTCGGCCTTGAGCGCCGCCACCAGCGCAGGCGTCGAGCGCGCGAGGAAGTCGGCCTGCTCCGGCTTGTTCCACGGCGCGAGCCCCGCGATGCGCAGGCCGAGCGCCGACAGCACCACGTCGCACCCGCGCACCGCTTCGCGGAGGAAGGTCTCGTTGGTGAGATCTCCGCGGCGCACCTCGACCCCCGCGGGGGCCTGCCACGTCTGACTGCGCACCACCGCGACCACCTGGTGGCCCCGCTCGAGCGCCTGCGCGACGAGCTGGCCACCACACCCACCTGAGGCTCCAAGGACGGCGATCTTCATTGGTCGCCTCATACCCCTCCGGCGAAAAGTGAGGGTGGCAAACAGGAAGCTGGCAATAGAGTGCCCGCCTCGTCGTGGGGGCAGCCATGCGTCGCGTGTTGGTGATGATGATGGTGGTGGCGGGAGCGAGCCGGGCCCAGCCGCCGGCCTTCTTCCCGCCTCCGCCGCTGGAGGCCCGCCGCCCGCTCGAGGTCACCCGCGCCACCGCGGCCCCCGCCATCGACGGAGTGCTCGACGACGAGGCGTGGCGGGCCGCGGTGCCCACCACCGACTTCGTGCAGAGCGAGCCGCGCCAGGGCGAGAAGGCCACCCACCGCAGCGTGGTGCGCGTGGTGTTCGACGACGACGCGCTCTACGTCTCGGCGGAGCTCGAGCAGCCCGGCGGGTGGGCGGCGTTCAACCAGCGCGACATGCGCCGCGACTTCCCCACCAACGAGTGCGACCACTTCTCGGTGCTGCTCGACACCCTGGGAGACGGCCGCAACGCCTTCGTCTTCGCGGTCAACCCGTTCGGCGCCCAGCGCGACGCGCAGGTCATCGACGACGAGCTGGTGGAGCCGAACTGGGACACCCTGTGGCGCGCGGCCACGCGGCGCGACGAGCGCGGCTGGGTGGTGGAGCTCGCCATTCCCTGGAAGTCGCTGCGCCACGGCGGCAGCGGCACCACCTGGGGCGTGCAGTTTTTCCGCCGCGAGCGCGGCATCAACCAGGACAGCGTGTGGAGCCCCATCCCCCGCACCGTCTCGCCCGCGCGCATGGCCTACGCGGGCGTCATCAAGGGGCTCGAGGCGCCGAAGCCGTCGCTGCTGTCGATCCAGCTCCGCCCGTACCTCATCGGCCGCCTCGAGGTGCAGGGCACCGGCGCGCCCGTCGTCAGCCCCAGCGGCGGCGGCGAGGTGACGTGGAACCCGACGTCTTCGACGGTGGTCGACCTCACCGCCAACACCGACTTCGCCGAGACCGACGTCGATCGCCGCGTGGTCAACCTCTCGCGCTTCTCGGTCTTCTTCCCCGAGCGCCGGCAGTTCTTCCTCGAGTCGGCGGGCGTCTTCGCGGCGGGCTTCCAGGGCTTCGTGCAGCCCTTCTTCAGCCGGCGCATCGGCCTGTCGGAGGGCAAGGCGGTGCCGATCAGCGTGGGGGCCCGCGGCGTCTACCGCTCGGTGGAGCGCAGCGCCGGCGCGCTGGTGGTGCACACCGTCGAGACGCCCACCAGCAACTCGTCGCTCTTCGGCGTGGCCCGCTACAACCACAACCTCGGCGAGCAGAGCCGCGTCGGCGGGATGATGGTCATCAAGCAGGACTTCGGGGGCCCCGCCGGTGAGGCGAGCACCAACGTCGTGCCGGTGGTCGATGGCCTGTTCCGCGCCGGGCCGGTGACGATGACCGCGTCGGCGATGGGCTCGTCGACTACCACCGCCACCGGCCCCGGCCGCTTCGGCGGCGTCGGCACGCTCGAGGCGCGCGTGCAGGGCAACTGGGGCAACCTCGGCGCGTTCGGCTTCGGCATCACGCCCGACTTCGAGGCGCGCACCGGCTTCGTCGCACGCGGCGACATCATGGGCTTCGGCGTCAACGGCGGCCTCGACTGGCGCCCCGACTGGCTGCCCTCGTGGCTGCGCAACATCGGCCCGTGGATCGACTCGTACGCGCTGTGGGGCGTGAGCACGCTCCAGTTCCAGGAATCGAACATCCTCCTCTCGCCGATGTGGGTGCAGTTCGCGGGCGGCGACGAGGCCTGGGTGTGGATCGAGAAGACCGAGCAGGCGCTCACCGACGCCTTCGCGCCGGTTCGGAACGTCGAGTTCGCCCCCGGCCGCTATTCGTACGAGCGCTTCGGCGCGTCGATGGCCTCGCAGGCGAGCCGCAAGTTCTCGCTCGGCTTCGACGTGAGCGGCGGCAGCTACTACACCGCGTCGACCTTCAACGGCCTGCTGCGCGCGTCGGTGCAGCCGATTCCCCACGTGCAGCTCTCGGGCACGTACACCTACAACCGCTTCTGGGGCCGCGGCGTCGTCGGTGAGTTCGCCGAGACGCACCTGCTGCTGCTCGAGACGCGGCTCGCGCTCTCGCCCAAGCTGCAGCTCATCGGCAGCTACCAGCGCGACACCGACGGCAACGTGTCGGTGCTCAACGCGCGCCTCGCGTGGGAGTTCCTCCCGCTGTCCTTCGTCTACGTGGTGGTGACGGACACCCGCGGCGTGGCCCAGCGGCCCGACACCGCGCCGCCCGACTTCCGCGTGGTGGCGAAGGTCACCTACACGTGGCGGCCCTGAGGGCGGAGTGCGCTGACACCCGGCGCGACTGATCCACCTCCCCCCGGTGGTGCGATGAGGCGGGGTTGTCGCAGGCACGTCGGCTGCTACTGCCCGAGCCTGCACCCGCGCCCCGAGGAGCCCATGTCCCACATCCAGCACCGCCTCACAGACACCCTGCAGCGGATCAGCGTCGTGCTCGGGGCGACGCCCGAGCAGCACGCCCAGTTCGAGAAGTGGGCCCTCGAGCAGCTCAGGTCGCTGCTGGCCGCCGAGCGAGAGAGCCGCAAGGCGCTCCAGTGGAAGACGATGGTCATCCGCCAGGAGTACCTCGAGCTGCAGAAGGAGCTCTCGACGGGCATCTCGGTCACCGGCCGCACCGAGCTGCTCCGCGCGGCGCGCAAGGAGTGGCTGCACGCGGTGCTGGAGCTCGTCGACGAGCTGCTCGAGCAGCGCGAGGCGGCCTGATCAGCAGAAGCGCTTCGGCCGCTCGAGGAGCGAGCGCGCGTCGACCGCCTCGCACCACGCCTGCCAGCGTTCCTTCGGCGCGCCCTTCCACTCGAGCGCCTCGAGCGGCTCGGGCAGCGGGGCGTCGAGGCGCAGCGTGGCGAGCGTGCGGTACAAGAGCGCGTCGGCGCGGGAGCGCGCGAGCGAGGCCGCGAGCTTCTCGGCGCCGCGCGGCTTGACGGCCCAGGCCGCCACCTGGTCGGGGATGTCCTCGAGCCGCCCGTAGCGCTCGAGCACGTCGGCGGTCGACTTCGCGCCCCACCCCTCGAGCCCGGGGATGCCGTCGGCGTCGTCGCCCACCAGCGCGAGGTAGTCGGGCACGCTCTTCGGGCGCAGCTTCTTCTCGGCCCACACGCTCGCCTCGGTGATGAGCTTCTGGCGCATGCGGTCGACCTGCACCACGCGCTCGCCCTCGAGCACCTGCGCGAGATCCTTGTCGGGGGTCATCACCCGCACCTGCGTCACGCGCGGGTCCTTCGCGAAGCGCACCGCGGCGGTGGCCAGCGCGTCGTCGGCCTCGAAGTCGCGCATGCTCCACACCACCACGCCCAGCGCCGCCACCGCGCGCTCGACGTCGTCGAACTGCCCGCGGAGCGCCGGGTCGATGCCCGCGTCGGTCTTGTAGCCCTCGAAGAGCTGGTTGCGGAACGAGACGATG
Source organism: Myxococcota bacterium (assembly GCA_049322495.1). Lineage (GTDB taxonomy): Bacteria > Myxococcota > Myxococcia > Myxococcales > Myxococcaceae > Archangium_A. The sequence goes on from JBMORD010000290.1 coordinate 6,271, forward strand.
GGGTTGTCGAAGGCCACCGCGAGGTGCGTGACCGCCTCGTCCTTGTCGGCGAGCAGGCCGAGCAGCGACTGCACCACGCCCACCGTCGCCTTGAGGTCGCGCCCGTCGGGCCCCGCGTGCGGCGGGCGGTGGCTGTAGTGCTGCCGGAACAGCTCGTAGGTGCCGTCGACGAGGTGAACGCGCATGTCAGGCGTCGCCGCAGAAGCGCCGGTAGACCGCGCTCTCTTCGCCCTGGTCTTCGCGCTGCTCGATCTCGGCCTGCACCGCGTCGAGCTTCGGGGCGAGGCCCTGCGCGTCGGCGCCGTCCTGGTCGAGCAGCAGCTCGAGCGCCTCGCGCCACGGGTAGAGCACGTCGAGCGCGTGGGCCGCCTTCGCCTTCGCCGCCGCGGCGAGCTCCGCGACCTTCGCGAAGTCACCTGCGTCGAGCGCGAGGTAGATCGGCCGCAGCAGCGCGTCTGCCGGGAAGAGGTCGATGAGGGCGTTGAACTCGGGGTCCTTGCGGAAGCCGTCGAAGTCGGGCTCGTAGCGCGCCAGCGTGCGCACCGCGATGGTGCCCGCCGCGTTGTCGAGCGACTTCTGGAGGTGCGACATCACCTGCGGCTTCTTGCCGAGGCGGGCGAAGAGCCGCGCCGCGAGGTAGTGCGACTCGGGGTCGGTGGAGTCGACCGCCAGCGCGCGCTTGAGCAGCCCCGCCGCGCGCACCGGGTCGCCCTCGCGCACCGCGACGTCTTCCGACATCAGCCGGAGGCTGGGGGCGTGCTCGAGCTTGAGCTGCTCGATGACGAACTGCGCGGCGGGCAGCCCCAGCGTGGGGTTCTCGGCGAGCGCGTCGACGAGGCGGTTGGCGATGCCGTGCAGCTCCCAGCCGAGCATGTGCTTCTCGTCTTCATCGGTGGCCTTCGCTTCCGCCGCGCGGATGAGCTCGAAGGCCTTCTTGAGCGACGCGTGCCCCGCGCTCGTCTTGTTGGTGAGGCACAACGCCAGGCCCAGCCACGCGTGGCTCTGCGCGTCGCCCCCGTCCTGCGCGAGGCGCTCGCGGGCCAGCTTCTCGACCGTCTCCGGGTCCTGCTGGAGCCACGCGTCCTCGATGGGATCCGCCTGCTCGACCTCGTCCAGCTCCGTGCCCGGGCTCGTCGCGATCTCGTCGCTCATGGGCGCGACGTACCAAAGTCCGCACACGCTTTGTCCTTTCCGATCTGCCCGCCCGTACTCGGTTTTTGCGCGAGCCGATTTTTCGGCCCTCGCGGATCGTCGCCCTCACCGGCGCCGATCAGCCGCAGTGGTAACGCGGCGCGAAACGCCCAAGATGTTGATTTCGTTTCAGCTTCGACTTGGCTCACCCTTCGCATCGCTGTAATCTGTTGACACCGCACGCCGAACGACGCCGCGAGCGTGCTTTCAAGCAGGATCAAAGGCCGGGGAAACGACATGTTCGACTGGTTGCACACGCTGTTCTCGAGAGATCTGGCCATCGACCTCGGCACGGCGAACACGCTGATCTACGTGCGCGGCATGGGCATCGTGTCGAACGAGCCCTCGGTGGTCGCGGTGCAGCAGGACGCGCGCGGCGGCAAGAAGGTGCTCGCCGTCGGGAAGGAAGCGAAGGAGATGCTCGGCCGCACGCCGGGCAACATCGTCGCCATTCGCCCGATGAAGGACGGCGTCATCGCCGACTTCGAGATCACCGCGGCGATGCTGAAGTACTTCATTCAGCAGGCGCACCAGCGGAAGTTCAACGTGAAGCCGCGCATCGTCATCGGCATTCCCTCGGGCATCACCGAGGTCGAGCGGCGCGCGGTGCGTGAGGCGGCTGAGAACGCGGGCGCGCGCGAGGTGCACCTCATCGAGCAGCCGATGGCGGCGGCGATCGGCGCGGGCCTGCCGGTGACCGAGCCGTCGGGCAACATGATCGTCGACATCGGCGGCGGCACCACCGACGTGGCGGTCATCTCGCTGGCGGGCATCGTGTACAGCAAGTCGGTCCGCATCGGCGGCGACAAGCTGGACGAGGCGATCATTCAGTACGTGAAGCGCAAGTACAACCTGCTCATCGGCGAGCGCACGGCGGAGCTCATCAAGATGGGCATCGGGACCGCGTACCCGACCGACGAAGCGATGAACATGGAGATCAAGGGCCGCGACCTCGTGGCCGGCGTGCCCCGCACGCTCTCGGTGACGAGCGACGAGATCCGCGACGCGCTGGCCGAGCCGGTCAACGGCATCGTCGAGGCGGTGAAGATGACGCTCGAGCGCACGCCGCCCGAGCTCGCCGGTGACATCGCCGATCGCGGCATCGTGCTCGCCGGCGGCGGCGCGCTGCTCAAGAACCTCGACACGCTGCTGCGCGAAGAGACGGGCCTGCCGGTGTTCCTCGCGGAAGATCCGCTCTCGTCGGTGGTGATGGGCGCGGGCAAGGCGCTCGAGTCGCTCGACATGCTCCGCGCGGTCGCCACGCCGAGCTGAAGACTTCCCCGCTGGCGTGAAGCCGCTGACGCGCCGCTACGACGGACTCGACGCGGTGCGCGCGGGCGCGATGCTGCTCGGGCTGGCGTACCACGCGACGTACGCATGGCTGCCCGACGTCGCGCGCTGGTACTTCGTGAGCGACGCCTCGCCGGTGCCGCTGCTGCTGACGGTGACGGGCGTGCTGCACGCCTTCCGCATGCAGCTCTTCTTCGCGCTCTCGGGCTTCTTCTCGCACCTCGTCTTCGAGTCGCGCGGCGCCGGCGCGTACTTCGTCGACCGCTCGCGCCGGCTGCTGGTGCCCTTCGTCTTCGCGCTGCCGCTGGTGGTGGTGCTCGACGTGCTGCTGCGCCGCCAGGCGCTCGCGCTGGGGCTGATGTCACCCGAGTACGGCCCGGGCGCGCGGGTACACCTCTCGCCGGTGCACCTGTGGTTCCTCGTCTACCTGTGGAGCTTCTGCGCGCTGGCCGTCGCGCTCCCCGCGTGGGGCGCGCCCTCGCGTCTCGTGGAGCGAGCGCTGACCCGCTTCCCTCCCGCGCTGCTGCTGCTCGCGGTGCCGACCTCGCTCGGGCTGCTGCTCCACCCCGAGAACCAGCCGCAGGCGCACCTCTGGCCGCTGCCCTTCGAGGCCTTCCACTACGGGCTCTTCTTCACCTTCGGCTGGTGGCTGTGGCCCGCGCGCGAGGCGCTCCCCGCCCTCACCCGCCACGGCGCCTGGCTCACCCTCGCGGGGCTGGCGCTGGCGCTGTTCGTCTTCTCGGGGCCGCTGCAGTGGCAGCGCGTGGGCCACGTGCTCGCGGGGGTGGTGGCGTGGGCGATGACGCTCGGCGCGCTGGGGCTCGCGTTCGCCGTGCCGTCGAAGCCGCGGCCGTGGCTGCGCTTTCTCGTCGAGGCCTCGTACTGGGTGTACCTCGTGCACTACCCGGTGGTGCTCGGGCTGCAGCTCCTCTTCGTGCAGCTGTCGCTGCCGGGCGCCGTGGAGTACCTCGCCACGGTCGCCCTCACCCTCGCCTTCGCGCTGCTCACCTTCGTGCTCTTCGTTCGCCGCACGGCGCTCGGGCCATGGCTGGGCGTCAAGCGCGCACCGGTGCGCTGACGCTCAGTCTTCCTCGAGGAGGTACCGGTTGGAGATCGCCTTGAACGAGAGGCGCCCGCCCAGCACCGCCGAGCGCCGCGGCGTCAGCGGCCTCACCACCACGCCCTCGCGCTGGTGGGTGGTGCCCGGGTACAGCCCCTCGGCCTTCGCGAGCAGCGAGTCGACCGTCTCGTCGAAGCGCTCGCCCTGGAAGGCGACCGGCACCGGCGTCAGCGCGTGCGCCTCGCAGAAGGCGCGCATCGCAGCGTCGCTGAGGTGCTCGCCGGTGCGGGTGTCGTAGAGGTCGAAGACGAAGAGGCCCTTGTCGCGGAGCCCGACCGGGTTCTTCTGGATGCCCGGCCCGACGATCTCCCCCTGCAGCGCGAGCGAGGTGCCGGCCAGCACCTCGGCCAGCCGGTGCTGCCTGGCCACGTACCAGTAGAGGTTCTCGCCTTCGGTGATGGAGTGGTTCCGCCCGCAGGCGTGCAGCGCGCCGTCGACCATCACGAAGGTCGAGCTGGTGCCGTCGAGCTTCACCGTGGCGACGAAGGGCTGCCCGCGCAGCTCGTCGAGCACCGCCGGCGCGGCCTGCACGCGCAGCTCGTCGGTCTTCGGCACCAGCGAAGGGAACGGCGCGCGCCAGTCGCCCATGCCCGACGGCGCGGGCGGCTCGAACTTCGTCACCCCGAGGCGCGCGGTGACGTCGTCGCCCTCGCGCACGTCGCCGAGCGCGAGCTCCGCCAGGCGCACCAGGAGCCCCTGCGACAGCACGCCGCGCAGCCGCAGGGTGCGGATGCGGAAGCGCTCCGGGCGGGGCACGCCGCGCGCGCCCTTCGGCTGCCACAGCCACGAGAAGGCGGGCACGTCGGGCGGCACGGCGTCGATCTCGAGGTACAGGGCGAGCTCACCGGCGGCGAACTCGCCCTTCTTCACCACGCACTGCCAGCCCGCGACGCGCGCCAGCTCGATGCGGTCGGCGCCCTCGATGGGCGAGAGCGAGCTGATGCGGACGATGCTGGCGAGGGCGCGCTTCATGGTCCGGCGAGGACCGCGGAGCGCGCCGAACCTGACGGCTCAGGGGGCCGTGAAGAGGCACCTCGTCACCGGCGTCGCGATGTCGCGCAGCACGTAGAGGAAGTACTGCTTGCCCGACTCGAGCGGAGCGGGCGCGCCCGTGGCGGGCACCCGCTGGAGCACGCCCTCCGGCGCGACGCCGTACTTCAGCGTGCCCGAGGCGATGGGCGTGCCGGTGGCCCAGTTCACGTCGAGGCGCCAGAGCGTGCCGGACGGCGTGTCGAGGTTGGGCGGCACGCCCGGCGCGTTGGAGCTCGCGTCGAGCAGGTAGAGGTAGCGCGCAGTGCCGCCGACCCAGGTGACGGTGCCATCGGCGCCCACGCCCTCGCCCGCCTCGCACGCCTTCGGCACGTAGAAGCGCTGCGCGTCGAGCGGCCCGGCGCCGTAGGTCTGGCCGGCGAAGTCGGCGCGGGTGAGGCCGCGGTGCGCCAGCTCACCCTCGAAGAAGCGGCGCAGGCGCGCGTCGTCGGTGGTGGGGAAGGCCGAGTGGTTCGGGTTGTCGGGGGTGGCGCGCGAGAAGCCGTTGTTCTGGTCGGGCGGGAAGGCGCCGAAGCCGACGGTGTCGATCCACCCCGCGCCCATCGCGAGCCCGCGCGGGTAGAACGAGTTCATGAAGTTGGGCCCCGACTCGACGTACCAGTTGCTCGGGCCCTGCGGCGCGCGCGTGGAGTGGCAGCACACGCAGGCCGCCGACGTGATCTGCCCCTTCACCCACTGCAGCTCGGCGGCGTAGGCGGGATCGGCGAGGCGGGCGTCTTCCTGCGGCGCCTCGGCCGCGGTCGGCGCGGGGTAGTACGGGCGCTGCGTGCGGACCATGTCGCAGTTGCCGTAGTTCATGAAGTCGCGGCCGTCCTCCGTCGCTCCGGAGATCGCCGACCACGTGCACACCTGGCCGTTGGGGCCCTTGCCGGCCGGCTCCCCGGGCAGCGGATCCTTGCAGTCGTAGGTCGGCCACTGGAACGTGGGCAGGCCGCCCGAGCTGCCACCCGTGGTGAGCCCGCCGCAGATCGGCGAAGGCTGGAACGCGCCGCCGCCGAAGAGTTCGCAGCCGCGCTCCATCGAGCCGCACTTCGCGGCGTTGGTGCCCGGCAGCTCGACGCGCGCGTACTTCCCCTTCGGCTCGTCGACGATGAAGATGCAGTCACCGAACTTCGCGTCAGCGGCGATGCCACAGCGCTCGCCCACCACGAGGTCCGACTCGTTGCTCTTGCAGTCGTCGAAGGCCTCCTTCTCGGTCCACTCGCCGACGTACTCCTTGCACTCGGTGAGCTGGCTGAACTTGTTGGTGTACGTGCACTTGCCGAGGACCTTGTCGGGCAGCGTGACGTCGAAGCCATTGCAGCGGCAGCCGGCGAACGAAGCGACGGCGGCGAGGGTGACCAGCGAGAGACGACTCATGATGCGACTCCTCTGGCGGCATAGCCGCGCAGGAAACCGTCGAGATGGGCCTCGACGAAGGTGGTGAGCTCGAGCGGCCGGCAGCGACGACCGGACAGCTGGTGTTGGTGAAAGAGCGCGAACATCAGCGGCGCCAGCAGCGCGAGCCCGGCGACCCGCGGCTCAGGCGCGTGGAGCTCGCCGCGCGTGTGGAAGACGACGAGCAGCTTCTCGACGGTGTCGAGGGTCGGCTCGAGCATGCTCGCCACGTAGGCCTGGCCGAGCTCCGGGTTGGCCATGCCCTCCGAGAAGCCCGCGGCGTGCATCGCGCCCAGCATCGTTGGCCAGCCCTGCACCAGCCGCGTCAGCAGCGTGTGGAGCGCCTCGCGCACCGGCAGCTTCGCCAGCTCCGCCGCGCGCGTCTTCTGCACCTCGCCGTACGGCAGGAGCGACTCGAACGCCGCCCGCACCGCGCCCTCGCGATCGTCGAAGTAGTGCCGCAGCGTGCCCGCATCGACGCCGACCTCTTCGGCCATCGTCTTGAGGCTCGGCAGCCCACCGCCGCCGTTCTTCAGCAGCGCGTGCGCGAGGCTCTCGGCGAGCTTCGCCCGCTTCTGGTCGTGGTCCCGGTTGACGGCGCCGCTTTGTCTTCCCATCGATGAGGAAGATAAAGACCGACCCAATTGCGCGCCACGCTTGTCTAAGTTTTGTTTTTTATCCAATAGTTACGATATGTTGGACGCACACTCGACCCCAATCCGGAGCCCAGTCCATCCACCAACACCTGTCAGATGAAGGAAATCGTCCTACTCGCGGAGGCAGTCCGGCTGCCCGCGGTAGCGCTTCTTGAAGGGCACGTAGACCATGCAGGACCGCTGGCCATCGGTGTCCTCGCAGACGGTCTGGCAGGTGGCGTAGCGGTCCCGGTGCGCGCGCTTGAGGGCCTGGCCGGTGCGGGTGTCGACCACGCGGTTGTAGGCCTCGCCGTCGTCGTCGCCGTCTTCGCCCTGCGAGTGGAGGCTGGTGATGACGCCGAAGGTCGAGCCCTTTTCCCACATGCCACGCTTCGCCTTCATGGCCTCGGCCTGCGCGGCGAGCACCTCGGGGTCGGCCTTCTCGCCATCGACGGCGTACGCGAGCGCGTGGCCGGCGCGGGCCATCTCGACGGCCAGCTTCGGGCAGCGGACCAGCAGCCGCTTGTAGCCGTCGACCTTGCCGTCGGTGGTGCATTCCCATTCCTGCGCCGCGGCGACGGTGCTCGACTTCTTCGCCAGCGCGAAGAGCTCGCGCGGCGTCCACTCGCCCCACTGGTGCACCGGCCCGTAGGCCTCGAGCGTGTTGTAGCCGACGAGCCGCGTGCCCTGGCCTTTGTGCTCGCCGTCGACGAACGAGAAGGAGTCGCCGTCGGTCCACCGCACCTCGGTGCGCACCCCGTTGAGCACGATGAAGCCGAAGGCGTCGTGGCGTTCCTTCTTCGGCTTCTTCGAGCCGGCGAGCGCGACGGTGGCCAGCGAAGCGAGCAGCACGACGAGGAGGCGTGTCATTTCGTTGACGCTTCTACTCGCTGATCAGCGAATCCGAGCGCTTCACCGTTCGAGCGGGACTGAGGTTTGCGCTTTGAACGAAATGTGGATACTGCTGTAGGGCACTCCCGAACAACGGAGTCGCCGGGACGCATGCAGCGCCCCGTCATTGGAAAGCAGATCAGCAAAATGGCAACTGGTACCGTGAAGTGGTTCAACGATGCGAAGGGCTTTGGTTTCATCGCGCAGGACGGCGGCGGTGACGACGTGTTCTGTCACCACACCGCCATTCAGTCCGATGGCTTCCGCACCCTCGCTGAGGGCCAGAAGGTGGAGTTCGACGTGAACCGCGGCCCGAAGGGGCTCCAGGCGGCGAACGTTCGCGTGATCGGCTGATCGCCATCACCTGAAGTTCCTCGAGGCCCAGTCTTTCGAGAGAGAGGCTGGGCCTTCGTCTGTCCGGAGCTGGCGGCGGCGTGGAGTACGCTCTCGCTCGATGCGCATCCAGGCTCCCCACTGCCCGTCGTGCGGCGCACCGATCGAGGTCCCCGAGGGCGCGGCGCGGGTGACGTGCAGCTACTGCAGCGCCGCGCTGATCATCGAGGACGAGCGCGTCTCGACGCGGCGGCCGAAGACCCCGCCCAGCGCCACCGAGGACGATGAGTCGCCCTACCCCGAGCCCGACGCGACGCTGTGGGCGAAGGTCTACCCGCGCTTCGAGCTCTCGGTCATCGAGCAGCGCGTCCCCCAGGCGGTGCCGGAGCTCTTCGCCGGGCTCGAGCTCGACGCCGAGCGCTTCGCCTTCATCTCGCTGCGCGTGGTCGACCGCGATGGGCGGCCGCAGCCGTGGCCGCTCGACGCTGCGTTCGAGGCGCTGCGCGCGTCGCTCGAGGCCGACGGAGACCCGGGGCTCGCCGCCAACCTCGCCCTCGAGACGCTCTGCGCCAGGCCGTTCGATCATCGCCTCGAGTGCGCGGTGGTGCTCTTCGAGCCGCGGCACATGCGCGTCACGAGCTACGCCGCGGGGGTCAACGCGGGCCTGCTGTGGGCCTCGGGCGAGGAGGGCCGCACCATCGCCATCGACGGTCACCGGAGCGCGCTCGAGCGGAAGATGCTCCGCGAGTCGGCGGATCACTTCTCGAACGGCCGGCCGATCCTCCTCGCGGCGGGAGATCTGATCCTCATCCCCTCCGCGGGCTTCATGGGGCGCGGGGCGCGCGGGTACTCGGAGGGCCCGCGGGTGCTGCAGGAGGTCGCCAACGCCCAGCTCGGCGAGGAGCCGCTGCGCGTGGTCACGCTCGCCAAGAACGCCTTCTGGGCCGAGTTCCAGAAGCAGCGGCGCTCGGTGAACACCCCGGTCGGCGACGTGCGGATCGCCGCGGTGCGCGCCATCTCGCCGCCGCTGGTCACCGCGCTGCCGCTGGAGCTCTCGCCGCGCACCTTCCGCACGCGGCGCTTCGAGCTGACGGCGCTGACGCGGCCGGGGGAGCGGCTGGAGCTCGCGCCGCTGCACTCGGACCGCCACGTGCTGCTGTGGCTCGCCGGTGTCGAGGGGCCGCTGGCCGACGCCGCCTTCTCGCAGGCGATGACCGCGGTGCGGGCCGTGCTCGACGGCGACACGGGCGACAACGAGAACCCGCGGCAGGCGGGGCGCGACGCGCTCGCGGCGATGGGGCTCGCGCCCGACGCGGTGCAGCTCGCCGTGATCCAGCTCTTCGACGCCTTCGAGCGCGTGAAGTACTTCCGGCACGGGTGGAAGCAGCCGCTCGGCCTCGGCCCGCGCGGCGTGCGAGGCGACGGCATGCAGCAGTTCGACGAGGGCGGCGAGGCGACGGTGCACGAAGGGAGCCGCCTCTTCTTCCCCGGCGCGCTCGCCTGGGAGGGGCACCACGCCGACGCCCCGGGGCTGGCGACGGTGTGGCGCGGCGGCAAGGCGTCGCGGCTCTACGAAGCGCTCACCGCGCACTGGAAGACCAGGCGCACCGAGCGGGCGCTCCAGCAGCTCGCGCTGGCAGCCCGCAGCGACGAGCCGGCCGCGGCGCTCGCCGGCCTGGCGCTGGTGACCGGCGTCGCGCCGCCGTGAGCGCGGAAGCTCAGCGCGCGCGCGCCGTGTCGAAGCGCGCCACGTCGAGCCGGAGCCGGTTGAGCGCGAGCTGCTGATCCGCGAGCCGGGCGTCGACCCGCTCGGCGAGGTGGTCGAGCTGATCTCGCAGCGCGATGAGCATGGCCTCGAGGCGGACCAGCTGCTGCGGGTCGGGCGCCTCGACGGCGGCGGGGCGCTCATCGACGCGGGCGGGCACGGAGGGAGCGAACGCGGACATGGGCGCGGTGTCTCCCGGCCCGGTGAACGCGCGATGCAGCCGGCGCAACGAAGGCGTCACGCGCGCGTGAATATTCGCCCGCGCGCGCCGTCGGCCGGCTGCCATGCGCACCCTGCCCTTCCTCGCCCTGCTCGCCGCGCCCGCCTTCGCCCAGACGGTCTACTCGTGGGAGGACCAGGACGGCGTGCACTACACCGACGACCTCTCGCAGGTGCCGAAGGCGGCGAAGGTCGAGGTCCAGACCATCGACGCGGCGCCGAGCCGCCCGGCCACCCCCAGCAGCCCCAGCGCGGCGACGGCGGCCACGGCTCCGGTCTCGAGCGCGCCCCGCCCGGCGGCGAACGACGAGCGCGCCTGGCGTGAGCGCTTCGTCACCGCGAACCGGCGCATCGCGACGCTCAAGCAGGAGCTCGCCGCGCTCCAGACGAGCCTGCCTTCGCCCACCACCTGCGTGACGACGCCGGTGAACGGCCCGCTGGTCGCGACGCCGGTGCCCACGCCACCGGGCACCAACGTGGTCGTCGTCAACCAGCAGCCGCGCTGCCAGCCCAACCCGCTGTACGAGCGCATGAAGGTGCACATCGAGCAGAAGAAGGTGGCGGTGCGCGACGCGGAGCTCGACCTCGAGCAGCTCGAGCGGCAGGCCTCGTACGACGCGGTGCCGCGCGAGTGGCGCCGCGGCTGGTGAAGCCCGTCACAGCACCTTGCGCGGGGGGAGCGCGACGTTCGCCACCAGCAGCCCCACCACCAGCGCAGCGGCGATGAGGAGCACGTCGGCCAGCCCCGACAGCCCCGTGACCGCGTCTCCCGAGAGCAACGTCTCGAGGCTGCGGAAGCTGAGCGCGCCGGGCACGAGGAGGAACATGCCCGGCATGAGGAACAGCTGCGCCGGCCGGCCGGTGCGCCGCGCGGCGACGTTCGAGACCAGCGCCAGCACCAGCGCGCTGAGGAACGCCGCGTGCGCGCCGGGGAGCGGGCGGGTGACGAAGCCCAGCGCCCACACCAGCACGCCGGCGCCGAGCGAGACGACGAGCTTCGAGCGCGGCAGGCCGAGCGTGACGCCGAAGCCGAACGCCGCGAAGCCGATGCCCAGCACCTGCACCCAGATCGCCGCCGGCGCGCGCGCCACCGCCGGAGGGCTGTGGAGCCCCATCGCGTTCTCGAGCGCCATCACCACCGCGATGCCGAACACCAGCGAGAGCAGCGTGATGGCGGCGTGCATGAGGCGCGCGGTGCCGGACACCAGGTTGCGGTAGGTGAGCTCCGAGAGCCCGGTGGTGAGCGTCAGCCCCGGCAGCAGCGGGATGATGATCGACAGCACCAGCACCTCGCGGCCGTGACCGGGCCAGAGCAGCGTGGCGATCCACGCGGTGAGCGCGGCGACCAGCCCGCCGATGAAGTTCTCGAGCACCCGCACGCCCGGCTCGCGCGACAGGAGGAACATGAGCGTGCGCAGCACGAGCCCGCCCAGGCCGGCGAGCACCGCGTCGCTCAGGTCTCCGCCGAACGACACCGCCGCGCCCGCGCTCGAGGCGGCGGCGGCGGCGAGCTCGGCGGGGCGGCTCCACAGCGGCGGGCGGCGGAGCACCTCGCGGATGCGCGCGCGCGCCTCGGGGATGGTGAGGGTGCGATCGACCACCTCGTTGACCAGCTCGTCGAGCAGCACGAGGCGCTCGAGGTCGTTGGTCCATTCCGAGACGCGCACCATGGTGGTCAGCGACGCCTCGCCCTCGGGCGTGCGCAGGCCGATGAAGAGCCCGGTGGGCACCGCGAAGACGTCGGCCGAGTGGCCCTCGATGCGCGCCACGGTGACGAGGAGCTCCTCGAGGCGGTGCGTGGGGCACCCGGCCGACATGAGGGCCGAGCCGAGATCGATGAGGTAGTCGAGCAGCAGCTGGGGGCTCAGGCGCTCCACGCCCACAGGCATACGCGAACCGCACCCGCTGTCCACGACTCGACCGCGCGAACCCGCAGGGAGCCGGTGTAGACAGCGCCGCATGACGAAGCGCTACTGGCTGATGAAGAGCGAGCCCGACGTGTACTCCATCGACGACCTCGCGAAGGACCGCGTCACCGGCTGGACCGGCGTGCGCAACTACCAGGCGCGCAACTTCATGCGCGACGAGATGAAGCCCGGCGACCTCGTGCTCTTCTACCACTCGAACGCCGAGCCCTCGGGGGTGGCGGGCGTGGCGAAGGTGCACGGCGCGCCGGTGGTCGACCCCACGCAGTTCGACAAGAAGAGCGAGTACTACGACGAGGCCAGCGCGAAGGCCGAGCCGCGGTGGCTGATGGCCCAGGTCGAGTTCGTCGAGCGCTTCGACGCGCTGGTGCCGCTCGAGGTGCTCAAGGCCGACAAGTCGCTCACCGGGATGCCGCTCCTCGCGAAGGGGCAGCGCCTGTCGGTGCAGCCGGTGAGCGAGCCGCACTTCCGCCGCGTGCTGGCGCTGGCGAAGGCGAAGACCAAGGCCTGAACCCTGCATCGACCGCAGGCTCTGCGGCGGCGGCGCCGGGCTGCGCAGCGGCTGCGCGTCACGCGCCTCGGGTCTCGCGCGTTTCCTTGACGGCCCGCGGCAGCACCGTCACTTACAGGGCATGACTTCGTACGTCTCAGCAGAGCAGGCCGTCCGTCACATCCGCTCCGGTTCACGCGTCTTCATTCAGGGTCAGGCGGCGACGCCGACCGTGCTGCTCGACGCGCTGGTCGCCCGGGCCAACGAGCTCCACGACGTCGAGACGGTGCACATTCACCTCGAGGGCGACGCGCCGCACGCGAAGCCGGAGGTGGGCCACGCCTTCCGCCCCAACGCGCTGTTCGTCGGCGCGAACATGCGCCAGGCGGTGGCGGAGGGCCGCGCGGACTACACGCCCATCTTCCTCTCGGAGATCCCCCGGCTGTTCCGCGAGCACATTCTGCCGCTCGACGCGGCGCTGGTGCACGTGAGCCCGCCCGATCAGCACGGCTTCGTGAGCCTCGGCACCTCGGTCGACGCGGCGGTCGCGGCCTGCGAGACGGCGAAGATCCTCATCGCGCAGGTCAACCCGCAGATGCCGCGCACCCTGGGCGACGGGGCCATTCACGTCTCGCGCTTCGCCGCGCTGGTGGAGGTCGATCGGCCGCTCTTCGAGCACGCCGCGTCGGACGGCAACCCGGTGGAGGACGCCATCGGCAGGCGCGTGGCCGAGCTGGTGGAGGACGGCGCGACGCTCCAGATGGGCATCGGCGCCATCCCCGACGCGGTGCTGCGCTCGCTCACCTCGCACCGGCGGCTCGGGGTGCACACCGAGATGTTCAGCGACGGGCTGTTGCCGCTGCTCGAGAAGGGCGTGGTGACCAACGAGCACAAGGCGCGGCAGGCCGGGCGCACCGTGGCGAGCTTCGTGATGGGCACGCGCAAGCTGTACGACTTCGTGCACGACAACCGCCTCGTCGAGCTGCGCGACTGCAGCTACGTCAACGACACCTCGGTCATCCGCCGGCACCCGCGCGTCACGGCCATCAACTCGGCGATCGAGGTCGACCTCACCGGGCAGGTGGTGGCCGACAGCATCGGCGATCGCATCTTCTCGGGCGTCGGCGGACAGATGGACTTCATCCGCGGCGCGACGCTCTCGGAGGGCGGCAAGGCGATCATCGCGCTCCCTTCGACGACCTCGAAGGGTGAGAGCCGCATCTCGGCGATGCTCAAGCCCTGCGCGGGCGTCGTCACCACCCGCGCCCACGTGCGCTACGTCGTCACCGAGCACGGGGTGGCCGACCTCTACGCGAAGTCGCTGTCGCAGCGCGCCCACGCGCTCATCGCCATCGCCGCCCCGGAGCACCGCGAGGCGCTCGAGAAGGAAGCCCGCCGACGCAACCTCTGGCGCCCCTGACGCAGCGCGGGCCCCTTCCGCCGACTACAGTGCGCGCTGAGGGGAATCCGTGTCTGACATCTCGTGCCGTGCCTTCTCGTGGTTCCTTGCCGCCGAGCAACGTGGCCTCGTGTCGCTCGACCGGGTGCTCGCCGGGCTCCCCGTCTCGCGCGCGGAGCTCGAGCAGCCCTCGAACCGCGTCCCGTGGGACGTGTGGGCGCAGCTGTGCGATCGCTTCGTCGAGGAGCTCGGCTCGGAGGAGCGCCTCACCGAGTGCCACCCCTTCGTCCTCACTGAAGGGTTCGCCGGCTACCTCTCGAAGGCGGTCGGCTTCATGGCTGACACGCGGCAGCTCTACGAGCTCGCCGCGCGGTGGGTGGGGCCGTCGATCTACCGCCCGATGACCTTCTCGTACGAGCCGGGCGCCGACGGAGACATCATCTGGTCGGTGCAGCTCAGACCGGGCTTCCGGCCGTGCAGGACCTGGTTCGTGATGGTGGAGGGCGCCCTCGCGCGCGTCCCCGCCTACGCCGGCCTCCCTGACGCGCTCGTCGAGCGGCTGGAGCTGACCGACCACGGCGCGCGCTTCCGCATCAGGCCCCCCGCGAGCGCCTCGCTGAGCAGCCTCGTGCGCCGGGCGGTGACGGCCTTCCGCGCGCCGCAGGCCATCTTCGACGAGCTGTACACGCAGCAGGTGCAGCTCAACGCCGCGTTCGACGACACCCGCCGCTCCGAGCAATCGCTGCGCAACGTGCTCGCGGCGCTCCCCCAGCTCGTCGCCGTGCACGACGGCCAACAGCTCCTCTACGCGAACCCGGCCTTCGCGCACGCCTTCGCGCGAGAGGGAGACCTCGTCGGGGCGCGCGTCGAGGCCTTCTTCCCTCGCCTGCCGGGGGCCGAGCCCACGCGGATGACCGTGCGCAGCGGCCCGGTCGACATCGAGCTCGAGGTGCGCAGCGTGGAGCGCGTCGAGTTCGGCGGACGCACGGCGAGCCTGCTGGTGGCCAGCGACGTGTCGGCCGAGCGTCGCGCCGCTCGCAGCGAGGCGACGGTGGCGGCGCTGCTCGAGGCCTTCCCCGACCTCGTCATGCGCTTCGACCGAGCTCAGCGGCTCGTCGATTTCCACGGTGGCCGGGCGCTGCCCGACAACTCCGTCGTTCCCGGGCTGGTGGGAAGGACGGCCGACGAGATCTGCGCGCTCTACCAGGGGCCGGACCGGGCGGTGGTGGAGCAGCTCGCGGCGAGCCTGCGCGAGCTCTTCCTCACGGCACGGCCGTCGACCCGCGCCGTCACCCTGGGCCACCCCCAGCGCGAGCTGCTGGTGCGCTACCTGCCGCTGGGCGACGAGGCGATGCTCGTGGTGCACGACGAGACCGAGCGGAAGTCGGTGCAGCGGCGGCTGGAGATCGCCGAGCGCATGGCCTCGCTGGGCAGCCTCACCGCGGGCGTCGCGCACGAGGTCAACAACCCGCTCACCTGGGTGCTGGGGAGCCTCGAGACGCTCGACGCCGAGCTGCGCGCGGACGAGCCCCGGCTCGACGTGCTGCGCCAGCTGCTCGCCGACGCGCGTGACGGGGCGACGCGCATCCGCGACACGGTGGCGCGCATGCGCGAGTTCAGCCGCGTGCAGCAGCGCCCTCGCGCGCCGATGAGCCTGGCGGAGGTCGTGCAGAAGGCCGGGCGCATCGCCCAGCACGAGCTCCGCCACGTCGCGCGGCTCGAGCTCGACCTCCCCGCGCTCCCGCCGGTGCTCGGCGACGCCACCGAGCTGGGGCAGGTGTTCGTGAACCTCCTCGTCAACGCGGCGCAGGCGATGCCCGAGGGCGCCAGCCCCGACACGCACGCGGTGACGGTGCGCCTCCGCGAGCAGGGAGCGCAGCTCGTCGCGACGGTGACGGACACCGGTCTGGGCATCGCGCCCGACGTCCGCCTGCGCATCTTCGACCCCTTCTTCACCGCGCGGCCGCGCGGCGCGGGCACCGGGCTCGGCCTCGCCATCACCCACCGGATCGTCGAGTCCCACGGCGGCACCATCAGCGTCGAGAGCACGCCCGGAAACACCGTCTTCACCGTGACGCTCCCCGCGGCGCCGCCCGAGGCCGCCGTGAGCGTGCCAGCGCCGGCAGCGGCCCCCGCGGTGCCCGGGCGCGCGCGCGTGCTGGTCATCGACGACGAGCCGATGGTGAGCCGATCGATCGTGCGCATGCTGCGCGACCACGAGGTGACGGTCGCCGCGAACGTCGACGAGGGCCTCGCGCGCCTCGGAGAGCTGACGCCCGACCTCATCCTCTGCGACCTGATGATGCCGGGCCGCACGGGCATGGACTTCTTCGAGGCGCTCAGCGCGAGCCACCCCCAGCTGCTCGCGCGGGTGGTCTTCATGACCGGCGGCACCTTCACGCCCCGCGCGGAGCAGTTCCTCGCGGGGCACGACGTGCGGGTCGTGACCAAGCCCTTCCAGGGTGCGGCCCTCAACACGCTCGCGCAGGACGCGCTGCGGAAGCGTGGGTGATGGCGGCGCCGCTCTTCGATCGGAAGTTCGGCGCGGACTTCCTCGACACCGTGCCCACCACGCCCGGCGTGTACGAGATGCTCGATGCCGAGGGGCACCTCGTCTACGTCGGCAAGGCGAAGAGCCTGCGCGACCGCCTCGCGCAGTACCGCCGGGCGACGCGGCGGAAGGCCCACGCGAAGATGCGGGCGATCCTCGGCGCGGCGAGCAGCGTGCGGCTGCGCCCGTGCGCCAGCGAGCTCGACGCGCTGCTGCTCGAGAACGAGCTCATTCAGACGGTGCGACCGCCGCTCAACGTCGCGGGCGCGTACACCTTCCTCTACCCGTGCGTCGGTGTGCGCGAGGTGGGCGACGACTTCGAGCTGTGCCGCACCACCAGCCCCGGCGAGCTGCCGATGTACCGTTTCTACGGCGCCTGGCGCGACCGCCGGGTGGTGAGCGAGGGCTTCGAGGCGCTGTGTGAGCTGTTCGACTTCGTCGCGCACCGCGAGCCGAAGCACCGCGTGAAGGACGTGCCGGCCGTGAAGTTCACGCGCGTGGTGCGCTTCCGTCGGCTCGAGGCGAAGTGGCGGCGGCTCCTCGACGGCTTCCTCCGCGGGGACTCTCGCGCGCTGGGCCAGCAGCTCCTGCTCGCGCTGCTCGAGCGGCCCGCGGCGCGGCGGCACGCCGACGACACGCAGGCGGCGCTGGAGCGGCTCGGAGCCTGGTTCGAGCTCGAGGCGAGACCGCTGCGCGAGGCGCTGTGCGCCGTCGGCCAGGAGCGCGACACCGGCGTCTCGCAGGCGGGGCGGGATCCGCTCTTCCTGCGGGCGAACGCGGCGCGCTCCGGCTGACCGTCAGCGCGGGTGCTCCGAGAGGAAGAAGAAGACCTTCGTCGCGAAGTCGGCGTTCGGTGACGGGTCGTGCGGCACGTCGACCATCGACCACAGCGCGACGGCGACCCCCGGCGGACAGCCGGTGTACTCGTCGATCAGCGTCTCTTCCCCGGGGACGATCGAGAGGTCGATGGGGCTCTGGGCGGAGCGCTCGAGCGGGCCGGTGCAGCCGTCGTTGCGCGCCCACACCGCGACCGTCTCGTGCGCCGAGGGGATGTCGGGGTCAGGTGTCGCGGACTGCACGTCGCCGAGGTAGCCGATGACCTGATCGTCGGTGCCGTGGAGCTGCACCACCGAGACCTTCTGCGCGGGCGCGCAGTCCGCCGGCTTCTTCGACACCTGGCCCGCGACGCTGGCCAGCGCCACGACGTCGTCCGAGTCGTCGCAGCCCAGGCGATGCGCCATGTGCGCGCCCTGCGAGTAGCCGAAGGCCCAGACGCGGCGCGCGTCGACGCGGTACTTCTGCTTCGCGTCGCGGAGCACCGCGGTGAGCCACGACGGGTCCCACTCCGGGGAGCGCGTGCGGCCGGGGTTCCACGCGAAGTTCCCGCGCGCGTCGCGCAGCCCGTTGGGGGCGATGAGGAGCAGCCCCTGCGCGTCAGCCAGCGCGTCGAGGTGGAAGTGCTCGACGACCTCGGCCCCGTTGCCGCCGTAGCCATGGAGCGCGAGCAACAGCGGCCACTCGCGCGCCTCGTCGTACCCCGCCGGGAGACGCACGGTGTACGGGCGCGCAGCCAGGAGCTCCTCGGCCGAGGGCGGCGTGGTGGGCGGCTTCGGCGGCGGCTGCCACTCCGGCAGCGGCGCCTCACAGCCCGCGACGAGCACCAGCACCAGCGACCAGCGGACCATGTGCGTCAGGGTAGACCCGGGCCCGCGCGCGGGGGAAGCCAGGGGAGATCGATTCAGGCGCTCGACCGTTGAAGGAGCCATGGTCACCGCCCTCACCGTCGCCGTGCTCCTCAGCTGCAAGCCCGCGCCGTCGTTCCCCCAGCCGCCGCCGGTGACGTCGGCGTGCGAGGGCGCCGATCGCGTCACGAGGAACCACGACGGGCTCGAGCTCTCCCGGCAGCCGCTCGCGTGCACCGTGGCCCGCTGCGAAGGACGAGACTGGGTGGTGCGTTCGACCGACGGCGTCGCGGTGACGCGCGTGCCGATGCGGTGCGCGCCGCCGACGCCGCGCGTCGACGTGCTGCGGTTCGGGCTCTCGTACCGCTGATGACGCCGGCGGGAAGCCGTGTATCCTCCCGGCTCCCATGCGAGCGCTCGTGGTCGTGGTCGTGTCCGTGGTGTGGTTGGGCTGTGCCGCGTCGAGGGTCGAGGTCGTGCCCTCGCTGACTCCGGTCGACGCCAGCCGTCCCTTCTTCGTGTACCGCCCGGTGACGGGCACCGCGTGCGGCAAGAACGCCGCCGCGGGCGCGATGGAAGACCTGTTCCGAGTCTCGGGCAGCGCGCACGGCTTCGTGGCCGCGGTGGTCGAGACCGAGCAGTCGGGCGAGCGCTGCGTGAGCATCACCGCGCGGCCCATCACCTACGGCTGCACCGAGAACGCGCCGAAGAAGATCGACGAGGGCAAGCCGATGCACGTCGTGCCCGGCCCGGCTGCGTGCGCTGACGCCGTCGACACCTGCACGCCGGACTGCACGCGCTTCGCCGCGGCGCTCGCGGGGAGCGAGTTCGAGACGAAGGCCTTCCGCGATCGCTGCGTCTCGCGCTGCCGCGCCAACGACGGCGCCTTCCTCACCTGCGCGCGCAGCGCGACGACGCCGGCCGACGTGCGCCGCTGCGACGCGCTCTGAAGCGAAGCCCCGCCCACACCCCGCTGCCCCGAGGACTCCCCATGCCCGTGCAGTCGTTCATCGCCGCGTTGAAGACGATGCAGCAGGCGCCCACCGAAGCGAACGCCGAGGCGCTCTTCGCGATGCTGCGCAAGGAGCCCGATCTCGCCGATCAGGCCAAGCCGCAGCTGGTGAGCGACCCGGCCTTCGCCGCCGCGTACCGCGTGGCCCAGCCGGGCGCCGACTTCCAGTACCACAACACCAACATGCCGATGCCGCGCGCCATCAAGCGCCCGACCAACCTCGACACGCTGGTGGCCACGGTGCAGGGCGCGGCGGATCAGTTCCGCGCGCTCAAGGCGATGGGCGAGGGCTGGGGCTTCGCGAACACCTCCTTCACGCCCGACTGGCTGGTGCACTGCGCGGATCTCGACTCGGTGCTGCCGCTCGAGGACGACCTGTTCGGGCCCAACGCGCCGGCGAAGGGTGACCTCGTGCGCTTCGAGGCGGGCATCACCTTCGAGAAGCTGAACCAGTACCTCGACGGGCAAGGGCGCGCGCTGATGCAGCAGCCCGGCTTCGCGGGGCTCACCTTCCTCGGCTGCTCGGCGATGGGAGGCCACGGCTCCGGGCTGGGGTACACCGGCCTGTCGGGCTACATCGAGGCCATCGAGCTGGTGACGCTCGACTCGGCGAACCGCGCGCGCGTGCTGCGCATCGAGCCCACGAAGGGGCTGGTCGATCGCGCGAAGTGGGCCGCGCGCTACCCCGCGCCGCGCTTCGACCTCGTGCAGGACGACGCGCTCTTCCACACCGCGCGGTGCGCGCAGGGCAACGTGGGCATCGTGTACGCGGTGACGGTGCGCACCCAGCCCGCGTACTTCCTCAACGAGACGCGCGTCTTCATGCCGTGGAGCCAGGCGTGGCCGCAGGTGCAGGGCTGGCTCAACCACCCCGCGGTGCACTCGCTCCACGTGTGGATCAACCCGTACCACCCCGACCCGACGGTGCTGGTGACGAAGCTGACGCGCACCGCGCAGCACCAGCGGGCCGGGGCGCGAGGCATCGGCATTCTGCTCGGGGGCATGAACCCCTTCACCGAGGCGGTGCGCCTCTTCGTCGCCACCTTCCCGCAGGCGCTGCCCACCTTGATGGACTCCGCGCTCAAGAGCTGCCAGGCGAGCGACGTCTCGATGCCGAGCTACGAGGCCCTCGACTTCGGCGCGCCGAACACCATCCCCGTGCATGCCGCCAGCCTCGGCTTCGACGCCGCGAAGCTCGACCAGGTCTTCCCCGCGCTGATGAAGGAGCTCAACGACTGGACGAAGGTGAACCAGTGGGTGAGCTCGCCGATCGGCCTGCGCTGGGTGAAGGCCTCGGAGGACTACCTCTCGCCGCAGTACGGCCGCGACACGGTGATGCTCGAGATGCCGATCATGAAGGGCACGCCCAACGCCACCGACACGCTCGATCGCTACGCGAACTACATGATGGACACCTGGGGGGCGCGGCCGCACTGGGGGCAGCTCAACCCCATGACGCCCACGCGCTTCCAGAACGCGTACGCCGGTGCGTGGCAGAAGTTCGTGCCCGGCTACCGCACGCTCAACCCCAACGGCTTCTTCGACGGGCCGTTCGCCAAGCAGATCGGCCTGCGCGAGCTCGCCAATGCCCACTGAGAGACTCATCTTCCCGACCCTCATCGAGGGCTACATGAAGGGCCTCGGGCCTCGCTTCGACGAAGCCCTCAAGAAGAAGCTCAAGGCGCGCGGGCTCGACGTGACGAGGCTGCCGCCCGCCATCCCGGCCGACGAGATGACCGGGCACATGCGCGTCATCGCCGCGCACGCGTGGCCCGACGAGCCGGAAGCAGAGCAGCTCCGCATGCTGGGGCTGAGCGCGATCCGCGGGTGGTCGACGGGCGCCATCGGCTCCGCGGCGTCGGCGCTGATCCGCCTCATCGGCCCGAAGCGCGCCCTGGCCCGGCTCGACCGCGCGTTCTCGACGAGCAACAACTTCAACCGCTCGCAGACCGAGCTCATCGGAGACGACGAGGCGCTGGTCACCATCAACGACGTGCAGGGCATGCCGAGCTACTGGCTCGGCATCCTCGAGGCGGCGATCGAGATCGTCGGCCGCACGGGGACGGTGATCGTCGAGCGGCAGAACCCGCCCGAGGCGACCTTCCGCCTGAAGTGGAAGTAGCGCTCCGCGCGCCGAGCCCCCCGGTCAACCTGCGACGAAGCGCTCGCGCGCAGCGACCAACTCCTGCCGCACCAGCTCGAGCATCTCCGCGCGATCGCTGAGCCGCGCCTTCGCCACCTCGACTGCGCCGAGCGCGGCGGCCCAATCGGCCTGCGCCGCGTCTCGCCGACGGTACGCGAGCTTGCGGAGGCTGACGAGGTGCCGCGCCTGGTCCTCGGTGAAGCCCGCGTCGTAGGCGTGCGAGAGCGGCGCCGGCAGCACGAGCGTCGCGCGCCACTCGGGGCGCATGAAGCGCTGCAGGCCCGCGATCGCCTCCGCGTCGTCGAGCGCCTCGCGCATCACCGCCAGCACCGGCTCGAGCAACGCCAGCGCGACCACGACCGCCTCCGCGCG
The DNA here is from genome assembly GCA_049322495.1 of Myxococcota bacterium. Taxonomy (GTDB): domain Bacteria; phylum Myxococcota; class Myxococcia; order Myxococcales; family Myxococcaceae; genus Archangium_A. Next base: position 27,716 of record JBMORD010000290.1, read on the forward strand.
CGCGGCCTGCTGGCTCGCCCGCCTCACCTCGGCGTCGAGTCGCCTCACGGCCGCCTCCTTCCGCGCCTCGACGAACGCCGCCAGCAGGTCGACGACGTCGGTCCTCCGCACGCCTCCGGCCGTCTCGACGAGCAGCTCGGCGTCGAAGCTCTGCTCGAGGAGCCGAGCGCGCGTCAGCGCCTCGCGCACCGGCCCCGTGAAGGCCACGTGCTCGAGGTTGAGCACCAGCCGCTGTGCCGTCGCGCTCGACTCGTCCTCGATGGAAGTCACGCCGTCGAAGCAACCCTCGCGCCGGAGCTGCTGGATCGAGGCCTTCACGTCGGCTGCGCGCATCGGCCACGGGAAGTGGCTGATGATCAGCCGGCCGCGCTCGCCCTGCGAGTCGCTCTCGAGCGCGAGCTGGGCCCGGGTGATCAGCCGGCCTGCGCCGCGACACCAGAAGTTCTGCGCCTGCGAGTCGGCCGTGAAGGCCCCCTCGGGCCACTCGAAGCGCAGGTGATCGAGGACGGTCCGGCAGGTCGGCCGCGGGGAGGCGATCACCGCCAGGAGCGCCTCGAGCACGCCCGCCGCGCGGTGCGGTGGAATGCACGTCTTCGAGCCGGCCGCGCCGTTGAGCAGCACGAGCGGGAGCGGAAACACGTCGTCGAGCACCTCGACCGCCGTCCGCGTGAGGCGGGCGTGCGTGACGTGCGTGTCCGGCGGCGTGAAGCGCCCGGTGAAGCCCTGGAACTCGACGAGCGGGAACCGCCGCAGCGACGGGTGACCGAGCCCGATGAGGGCGCGCTCGAACTCCGGGAGAGGAACGCCGAGCTCGACGGCGAGCTCGCGCAGCCCGACGAACGGACGCGCCGGAGGCGCCGCCTCCCGCAGCAAGCGCAGCAGCCGCCACTCCTCACGCGTGAGGCCATGCGACTCGTCGGGCACGCCCAGGGAGTCCATCCACCACGCCACATCCGTCACGTGCCTCGTCTCGGCAAAGGGCAGTCGTAGCGGCGGCGCACCGAGCTGCGCGAGTTCCCGGACGCCGAGCGTCCACAGCGCAGCGCCTGCGAGCCGGAGGATGCGCGCGTCGGTTCGCCATCGCTTCATCACCTCGGCCAGGGAGCGGAAACCGGGGCGCTTCCCTCTCACGAGCGCCGCGATCTCTCGCGAGACGACCTCGAGGTCGGGCTCCGGCGGTGCGTCCTCGACGTCGAAGGTCGGGAGCTCGCTCTCCTCGGGCGGGGTCACGTGCAGCACGAGCGGTGCCCAGAGCCCGGTCTGGGGCGCCGGCAAGCCACCCTGCTCGGCCGGAGGCGCCCGCTTGCTGAGCTCTTCGCGGAGGGCCTCGACCCGTGCGCGCAGCTCGTTGCGGAACTGGCGCTCGTCGTCGAGCTGCGGCTGCGGCGTGCGCTGCGTGTGCGCCGGGTCACCGAGGCGCGCCTCGAGGTTCGCCGGCTCCATCTCCAGACGCCCGAGCTCTTCCACCATCGCCTCCCGGCGCTCACTCTACGTGGTTGCGGCGCAGCGAGCGCGGACGGACGCGCGACGGGTTGCGCGGCGCGGTGAGCCGTTCGATCAGCTCCTCGTCGTCGAGCGCCCGCGCGCGCGTGAGCACCGCCTCCCAGACGTCCTCGCGCACGTAGACCACCTCCGCCGAGAGGCGGCGCGGTTGCGGCTCGAGACCCGCGGCGAGCTCCAGCCACTCGCCGTCGCGCACGCCCCACGCGAGCCGCCAGATGGCCGTGCGGTCGAGCTCCGGCTCAGGGCTCCACGCGAGCGACTCGTGCCCCGTCTCGTGGTCGTAGAGGAAGTTGAAGCCCTGCGGCGCGATGAGCAGCGCCGGGAGCGGCCGGGGAATCCGTGCGATGAGCGCCCGCCACTGCCCGTACGGAGGTGCCTGCCGCGGGTCGAACCCGGTCCGCGCGCAGGGCACGCACAGCACCGCGACGACGAGCGTCAACCACCGCGCGCGCCCGGGCGCCTCTTCGCCCAGGAGCAGCGGCGCGGCGAACACCGGCGCCATCAGCGCGAGGCGGTAGCCGAGGTCGAGCACGTCGGTCCGCCACAGCGGCAGCACACACAGCGCGAGCGGCAGCAGCAGCGCACCGACGCGTGCCCGGCGCTCGCGGCTCTTCACGAAGCGCCACCCACCGACGACGAGCGCCGGCCACGCCGCGAGCAACTCCAGGCGCTGCAGCCACGACGTGTCCCGCAGCGCGAAGTACGGCCAGGGTGACGGCAGGTGGACCGAGAAGTCGAGCTGCCCCGAGAGCCGCTCGAGGTCCGCCGGGTGGAGCAGGTTCGGCAGCGACCAGCTCAGCCCGGCGAAGGTGACGAGCGAAGTCAGGCCGACGACGACGAGGCGCCGCTCCGAGGAGCGGCGCGCGAGCGCGCCGAGCAGCGCGCCGACCGCCGCCGTCGCGAGCAACGCCGCGCCGAGCCGGTGCGCCGTCGCCGTCACCAGCGCAGCCGGCACCAGCCACCACAGCGAGCGTCCGCGCCTCCACGCGAGGACGACGAGCAGCGGCGCCACCAGGCCGAGGCTCTTGCCGAAGTCGCCCGCGAGGTGCGTCAGCGTCGGAGACAGCGCGGCCCACGCCGCGAGCCGCCAGCCGCCGAGCCGCGCCGCCGCGGGCACCACCAGCGCCGCGAGCAGGCAGGTGCCCACCTTCACCGCGACGATGGCCGACGGCACGACGAGGTGGAGCGCCGCGAGGAAGTACGTCACCCAGCTCGCGTCGGGCCAGTGGAGTCGCCCTTCACCGACGAGGCGCTCCACCTGCACCACGTACGAGTAGCCGTCCCAGCCCGTTGGCTCCGGGCTCGAGAGGAAGAGCGCCAGGCGCACGGCGAAGGCGACGAGCGTCCACAGCCACGTCTGCCCTCGCGCGCGCATTCGGGCCGACTTCGTGGCATCTCCGCGGGGGCATGTCGATCCGCAGCCTCGCTCGCCGCTTCATTCCCGTGCCGGTGCGCGTCGCGCTGCTGCAGTGGCCCGACATGCTGCGGCTGCTGACGCTCACGCCGGTGCCGCGCGGGCGCCCGGAGCCGGTGCTGATCACCACGCGCACCACCCCGCTGCGGCGCGAGCGCACGGCGTATGACGAGTCGCTCCAGCGCGCGAAGGAGCAGAACGTCGCGCGCGCGGTCGCGCTCCTCGACGGCGCGGTGCTCGAGCCGGGCGCGCTCTTCTCGTGGCACCGGGAGCTCGGACCGCCCGTGCGGCTGCGCGGGTTCGCCTCGGGCCCGCAGCTCGAAGACGAGCGCCTCGCGTCGGGCGGCGGCGGCGGGCTGTGCCAGGTGGCGAACCTGCTCTACTTCCTCGCCGTGCACGCCGGCCTGGAGATCGTCGAGCGTCACCGGCACGCGCTCGACCTCTTCCCCGACGACGCGCGCACGGTGCCCTTCGGGTGCGGCGCGACGGTGTTCTACCCGCGCAAGGACCTCAAGCTCCGCAACCCCACCGCCGAGCGGCTCACGCTCACCCTCGAGGTGCGCGATGGCGCGCTCACGGGCTCGCTCACCGCGCCGCGCGCCCTGCCCTTCCGCTGCGAGCTCGTCGAGCGCGACCACCGCATCGAGGTGCGTGACGGGGCGCGCTGGCGGAGCAACACGCTCGTCCGCCGGTGGCACCTCGCCGACGGCAGCACGCGCGACGAGTGGCTCGCCGACAACCTCGCGCGCATCACGTACTGAACTCGGCCTTCACGCCACCGAAGGCGCCGGTGAAGGGCACGAAGCGCACCGCGAGCGACTTCTCGACGTGCACCTCGCCCGACGCCGACTTCGTGACCAGCGCGAGGTACATGCTCTCGTCACGCCCGAGGGGGATGATCATCCGCCCGCCGGGCTTGAGCTGCTCGACGAGCGGAGGCGGGATCGCCGGCGCCCCGGCCGCCACGATGATGGCGTCGAACGGCGCGGCCTCGGGCCACCCGGCGTAGCCGTCGCCGCAGCGCACCTGCACGTTGCGATGGCCCAGGCGCTCGAGCGTGGCGCGCGCCTGCTCGACGAGCGAAGGCACGATGTCGAGGCTGTAGACCTCCTTCGCGAGCAGCGAGAGGAGCGCCGTCTGGTAGCCGCAGCCGGTGCCCACCTCGAGCACCCGGGAGCGCGCGTCGAGCCCGAGCCGCTCGAGCATCCACGCGATGAGCGACGGCTGGCTGGTGGTCTGCCCCTCGCCGATCGGCAGTGGGCGGTCTTCGTCGACGAAGCGCCGCTGGGCAGGGGGGACGAACTCGGCCCGGGAGACGAGCTTGAGGGCCGTGGCTACACGTGAAGCAGGATTCATACCTTCAAGCTCGGTCGGCACGGCCCGATGTCAAGGCGCCGGGAGCCAGCCGACCAGCCAGCGCCCGACGTGGAAGCTCCGCGGCGCTCCGAGCGGAACGCTGTGGATCCGCTCACCTTCTGCGCTCCACGTGCCGTTGCTGCTGCCCGCGTCGACGAGGTGCGGCACGCCGTCGATGGCCAGCACCACCGCGTGCACGCGCGAGGCGCACGGGTCGGGCACGATGACGTCGCACCGCGCGTCGCGGCCGATCAGCGCGCCCCGCTCGAGCATCGCCGCGTCGAGGCTGAAGGGCTGACCCCGCACCATCAGTGAGCCCACCCGCAGCGCCGGCCGGCGGAGCAGCTCGTCGAAGAGCGAGCGGCGCGGAGGCGGCTCCGCGAGGAGCGCCCAGGCCGCCTCGGCGCTCGACGGCAGCGAGGTCCCGGGCCCGGTGGGCACGCAGACGAACGAGAGCCGCGCGGTGCGCAACAGCGCCGGTCGCTCCACCTCGAGCACCTGTTGCTGCCCGCGCAGCGTGTGGAGCCCCGAAGCGCTCTCGAGGTCGACCACCGTCGCGCGCACGCGCCCCGCGCGCCGCCGCACCACGAACAGGAGGTGACGCAGCGACACCGCCTCGTCGACGGCGATGGACAGGTGCGCCGCGTCGTGCCTCCCGAGCGACGCGACGCGCGGCTGCTCGGTCGCCGCGAGCCACATGCGCCCGAGCTGTCGGCCGTCGGCGTCGACGACGAAGAGGAACGCGCCCGGGCGACGCTCCTCGAGGTGCGCGCTGCGGATCAGCCGGAACTGCTGCTCGAAGGCGAACCGGGGGCCAGCCGGTGGTGGCGCGCCGAAGGCCACCGTGCCCGAGCGCTGCGAGGGGCGTGGTGCGGCGGGACCGGCGCCACCGAAGAAGAGGCGCGTGTGGGTGTTCATCGCCGCTCCAGGTCGGCGCGCCGCTGTGGCGCGGGTTGAACCAGTTCGGACCAGCGTCGGCGGGCTCGAGCGCTCATGCACGCCGGAGTTCCACGTGTCGTGCCAGCGCGTTGCTTTGTAGAAGGGCGGCATGCTCGAGCTCCTCGCCGCGGTGGTGGTCTCGCAGGCTCCGGTGATGCTTCAGGCCGTCGTCCCCACCTCGGGCGCCGGCGCGACCACGCTGCTCGACGGCAAGGCCGACACGACGTGGAGCCCCGAAGGCGACGCCGAGGGCGAAGGCGTGCTCTTCCGCTTCGAGGGCGAGGTAAAGCTCACGCAGATCGCCGTGCAGCCGTGCGCGAAGGGCAGCGTCTCGGTGCGGCCCTTCATCAACGGCACCGAGCGCGCGGCGGTCACCTTCGGCCCGGGCAAGGCCACGCCGGTGGCGACCTTCTCGCTGAGCGCCGTGCGCTCGGTGTTCCTGCGCCTCGACCAGGGCAGCTGCCTCGCCGACGTCGTGTTCAAGGCGGGCGACGCGACGGTCCCCGTCAGCGCGCCGCGCACGCTGGACGTGGCCGTGCAGGCGTCGTCGGTGCTCGCGCCGGCCGACGCGTACCACCCCGGCTACCTGTTCGACGGCCGGCCGGACTTCGGCTGGGTCGAGGGCGCGAAGGGCCCGGGCGTCGGCGAGTCGATGACGCTCACCTTCCCCGCGCCGGTGACGCTCACCGCGCTCGAGGTGTGGAACGGGTACCAGCGCTCTGACGACCACTTCAAGAAGAACGCCCGCGCGAAGAAGCTGGAGCTCACCGTCGACGGCGCCCCGCCCATCGAGCTCACGCTGCGCGACGCGCAGGGGAGCCAGAAGCTCGCGCTGCCGAAGGCGGCGACCACCTCGTCGCTCAAGCTCACCATCAAGGACGTGTACCGCGGCTCGAAGTACGAGGACCTCGTGCTCTCGGAGCTCCGCGTGTGGGACGACCAGGGCCCGCGAGCGCTGGCCACCACCGAGCTCGCGCAGCGCGCCGCGGCCCTCAAGGCCGAGGTCACGAAGACGCCGCTCGCCGCGCTCCTCGATCAGAACTTCCGCTCGGTGTGCCAGCGCGACGACTACGAGCTCGAGGCCAAGTTCCGCTCGAACCACAGCTTCGTCGTCTACCGCTCCGCCGACGAAGACGCCGGCCACGTGAAGGAGGTCCTCGACGGCACCTTCATCGTCAAGCCGGGCAAGGGCCTCGAGCTCTTCGGGCGCAGCCACCGCAACGAGACGTCGTTCGACCCCTACGGCTCGGCGGGCGGCAGGGAGACGACCTCCATCACCGGCGGCGCCCTGACCGTCACGCGCGTCGCCGACCTCTCGAAGGCCGACTACCTGGCGAAGCTCACCCTCTTCAACAGCGGCCCGCTCAACTGGTCGCTCTCGTGCGACGCCGCGAAGAACTACGAGGCGCTCGCGAAGCAGGACGCCTTCGTCATCGAGGGCCGCGCGCTGACCGCCATCGTCGTGCACTGAAACCCGCGGGTGACACTCCGCCGTCACGCGCGGGCGACGGTGAAAGCGCGCTTACAACTGCGTGTCGCGGCTTCGCACAGTCTGAGAACCAATTGGCGTCTCGGGTTCGGCCGATCGCCGCGAGCCCGTCGCCCAACACGGCGGATCGACTCGCCCCGCGCGTTGGAACGCGGCGTGCGCTTCCCCGACGCACACCGCGTGAAACCCGCGCGTTTCAGGGGAGAGCCCATGTTCCGGAAGATCACCGCTGCCGCATTCGCGCTGAGCTCGCTGTTCGGTTGTGGAGTCGACGACTCGGCGATCGTGGTTCGCAACGACACGCAGCTCGAGCGCCACGCCGGCGCGAGCGAAGAGGCCGAGCTGCGCGCCTCGCCCACCCATGACGCCATCTTCGAGGCCGCCGGCGCGGAGTTCGGCGTGCCCGCCGCGCTGCTCAAGGCCACCTCGTACTCGCTGACCCGCTACGAGATGGTGGCCAGCGAAGGAGAGTTCGAAGGCGGGCAGCCGACGTTCGGCCTCATGGCGCTGACGCCGGCGGTGCTGGCCGAGGGCGCGAAGCTGGCCCACGTCACCGAGGAGCAGGCGAAGACCGACCCCACCGCCAACGTGCGCGCGGCGGCGGCGTGGCTCTCGGCGAAGGCCACCGAGGCGCAGCTCGACCGCGAGAAGCTGATGGCCTGGGCGCCGGCGCTCGGAGAGCTCGCGGGCATCGACGGCGTCGACGCGCGCGGCGCCTTCCTCCGCGGCGAGGTGTACTCGGCGCTCAAGCTCGGCGTCGGCCGCTTCTCCGACGAGCTCGAGACGTCGGGCAAGGCGCAGGAGCTCGAGGCGGCCATCGGAGAGTACGCCGAGGTGCTCCAGGGCCTCTCGCGCGCCCCCGACTATGGCAGCGGCGTGTGGCGCCCCTCGCCGAACTTCAGCTCGCGCGGCGGCGCGCGCCCGCAGCTCGTCGTCATCCACACCTGCGAGGGCGCGTACTCGGGCTGCTGGGGCTGGCTCACCAACACCGCGGCGCAGGCGAGCGCGCACTACGTCGTCAACTCCACCGGCTCGGAGGTGAGCCAGCTGGTGCGCGAGTCGGACAAGGCCTGGCACGTCGCGGCGAACTACGACTGCGCGCGCAACGGCAACGTGCTGTGCAACCTCAACGGCGCGGGCACCAACACCTACTCGGTGGGCATCGAGCACGCCGGCTACGCCTCGCAGTCGTCGTGGAGCGCCGGGCAGATCGACGCCTCCGCCCAGCTGGTGTGCAACATCACGAAGGACTGGGGCATCGCGCGCGACCGCCACCACATCGTCGGTCACGGGCAGCTCCAGCCGTGGAACCGCACCGACCCCGGCGCGGCGTGGCCGTGGACCAGCTACCTGCAGAAGATCAACGCGGCCTGCGGCTCCACCGGCGGCGGCGGTGGTGGCGGCGGCACGAGCGGCGCGCTGATCATCGACAGCAACAACGCGAACAACGACCAGGCGCGCGGCTACATCCAGGTGTCGGCCAACTGGAAGAGCTCGTCGAACGTCGCCGGCTACTACGGCACCGGCTACTGGTACGCGAACACCGCCGAGGTGAGCGACGGTGCGGCCTTCTTCTTCAAGCTCGACGCGGCCGGCGCGCGCACCATCGACGCCTGGTGGACCGCGGCCAGCGATCGCTCGACCGCCACCTCGTTCGTGGCCTTCAACGCCCAGGGCGATCGCGTCGGCGCGGGCACGGTCAACCAGACCACCAACGGCGGCAAGTGGAACGCCGTCGGCACGTTCAACTTCACCGCGGGTTGGAACAAGATCGTCGTCTCCCGATGGCAGAACCCCGGAAAGGTCGTCATCGCCGACGCCGTGCGCGTGCGGTGAAGCCCCTCGTCGTCGCCCTCGCGCTGGGCGCGCTCGTGGCCCGGGCAGCGCCACCGCGCGGGCTGGCGTGGATCGCCGAAGTCGACGGCGTGCCGCAGGTGGTGCTCGACGGCGCGCCGCTCACCCGCGGCCCCGCGGCGCACTACCTCTCGGCGACCGGCCGCGAGGGCCTGTACGTCACCCGCAGCGAGAACGGCACCGAGCAGCTCGCGCTGCTGTCCTTCGACGGCGGCGTGACGCTCTTCGGCGAGCCCTCACCGCGCGCGAAGGGCGCCAGCACCGGCGGAGGCCTGACGCTCTTCGAGAGCGGGGAGCACGGCCTGTCGCAGCTGGTCGACCTGCGCGGGCGGGTGCTCATCTCCGACGCCGCGGGCGCCTTCGAGCCGAGCGTCGCGCCCGATGGGCGGTGGTTCGCCTTCGTCTCGAGCCGCGACGGCGACGCCGAGCTGTACCGCGCGAGCGCCGACGGAGGTCAGCAGCAGCGCCTCACCGCGTTCCACCTCGACGACGTCGCGCCCCGCGTGAGCCCCGACGGCAGGTGGATCGTCTTCGTGTCCAACCGCGAGGGGCAGGATCGCCTCTTCCTCGTGCGGCCCGATGGGCGCGGGCAGCGGCGGCTCCACGCCGACGCGGCGCAGGACACGCGGTGGGACGGCGGCGCTCTCGAGCCTGCCGAGGCCGACGCGACGTGGACGCCCGACTCGCGCGCCGTCGTCTTCTCCGCGCGCGGCCCTCGCGGGCACTGGCACCTCTTCAAGGTCGACGTCGCGAGCGGCCGGAAGACGCGGCTGACCGACGGGCCGCACGATGATCAACTCCCGGCGGTGAGCCCCGACGGCCGGTGGATCGCCTTCGTGTCGAACCGCGACGGAGATCCCGAGGTCTACCTGCTCGGCCCCTCGGGCCTGGAACGCCTCACCCGGCGGGTCGGCGCTGACTGGCGCCCGCTGTGGCTGCCTCCGAATGTGAAACCAGCCGTTCCAGTGACGCAGTAAGAAGGTCGGGCGTGCTGGCAGACGGAAAGAAGCTCGAGGCGCGGGGGCGTCTCGCCGAGGCGCTCGACGCCTACGTCGCCCAGCGCGCCTGGGAAGACGCGATCCGCCTCGCCGTCTCGCTCGAGCGCCACGCCGACGCCGCGCGCTACTGCCTCGAGGCGGGCCGCCCGTACGACGCGGCGGTGTGCTTCCAGCGCGCAGGCCAGATGAAGGACTGCCTGGGGGCGCTGATGCGCGTGCCCGCGACTTCCCCCCGGTACCGCGCGGCGTGCGTGCAGGCGGTGCGCGTGGCGCTGGTGGTCAACGCGCCGCTCGAGTCGCTGTCGTCCTTCTTCATTCCCTTCATCGGCCAGGCGCCGACGGCGCCGGTCGAGGCCGAGGCGCTCAAGGCGCTCGCCGACACCTTCAGCGAGATGGGCAAGGAGCGGCTGGCGCTGTCGATCTACCGCACGGTCGTCGCCGCCTTCCCCCACGACGACGAGGCGCGCGAGCGGCTCGAGAGCCTCGAGGCACGCGTGGCCGCGCTCGGGGCCACGAGCCAGTCGAAGTCGGGCCTGCCGGCAGTGCAGGTCCCCGGTGACGCGGGCCCCCGCACTCCGTCGGCGGGCATCGCACAGACCTCGCCGCCGGGCTCGCGGCCGAGCGGCATCACGTCGGCCTCCGGCGGCCGCCCGGCGCGGGTGCGGCTCGCGGAGCTCGTGGTGAGCCACGGCCTCGTCTCGCCCCAGCAGGTCGGCAAGCTGCTGCGTGAGCAGCCCGACCTCGGCAGCTCCGACACCGCGCTCGCCGAGGCGCTCGTCACCGCGAACCTCACGAAGGACGTGGACCTCCTGAAGCTCCAGGGCGAGCACTGGGGCCTCGGCTGGCTCAGCGACCCTGACGCGGTGGCGGCCGTGCAGCCCGAGGCCGCGCGCGCGCTGAGCCAGGAACAGGCCGAGCGCTTCCACGTCGCGCCGCTGCGCATCGTCGAGCGGCACCTCCACGTCGCCATGGAGAACCCGCGCGACATGGAGCTCATCGACAAGCTGCGCTTCGCCACGGGCATGGTCATCACGCCCTTCTTCGCCACCGAGGCCGGCATCCGCCGCGCGCGCGCGCGCCTGTACACCGGAGAAGACCCGGGCGCGGTCGAGGTGCCGAGCTGGCAGGGGCAGCTCTTCTCGAGCGACTCGGAGCTGGTGGTCAGCCCGTTCTCGGATCGCGTCACCAGCACCCGCGAGCACACCTTCGACACCGGCGAGTTCAATCAGCAGGAGCTCGAGCGTGACGCGTCGACGGCGGCGCGGCCCGCGGTGGAGCCCTCGCCTCCGCGCGCCTCGGCGCCCCGGCCCGTCACCACCGGCATGAAGATCGCCGAGCGCTACCGCCTCGAGGCGCTCCTCGGCGAAGGGGGCTCCGCGTCGGTCTACCGCGCGCGCGACCTCGAGCTCGACGAGCCGGTGGCGCTCAAGCTCTTCCACCCCATGAGCCAGCGCGACGCCGAGACGCTCGTGGCGCGCTTCAAGCTCGAGCTCTCGCTCTCGCGCATCCTCACGCACCCGAACATCGTGCGGCTCTTCGACCTCGGCGTGTGGGAAGGCCAGCGCTACCTGACGATGGAGTACCTCGAGGGGAAGGACCTCGGCTCGCGGCTCGAGCAGCTGCAGGGGCCGCTGCCGGTCGGCGCGGTGGTGTCGGTGCTCGAGCAGGCGTGCGAGGCGCTCGCCGCGGCGCACGAGCGCGGCATCGTCCACCGCGACATCAAGCCGGCCAACCTCTTCGTGACCGACGAGGGCGTGGTGAAGGTGATGGACTTCGGCATCGCGCGCCGCCTCGACACGCCGGGCGTCACCGTCACCGGCACCATCGCCGGCACGCCGGAGTACATGTCGCCCGAGCAGATCAACAGCTTCTCCGAGTCGCAGGGACCCGCCGACATGTATTCGCTCGGCGCGACCGCCTACCACCTCCTCACCGGGAGCCTCCCCTTCCCCTACCGGGAGCTCATGAAGGTGCTGCTCGCCCAGGCCACCGAGCAGCCCGCGCCGCTGCGCGCGAAGAACCCCGCGGTGCCGCCCGAGCTCGAGGCGCTGGTGCTGGCACTGCTCGCGAAGGATCCCGCGAGGCGCCCGACCGCGCGGCAGGCGGCAGACGCGCTGCGCCGGCTGGGCTCGGTGTAGCGCATGGAACGGTACTCGCTGCGCGACGGGCCCGACTCCTTCGACGTCTCGCGTGTCGACGCGCCGCGACCGGGGCGCGTGGTGCTCTTCGCGGTCGGCGCTGGCGGAAACCCCGAGCGCCACGCGCCGCTGCTGGCCGAGCTCGCCGCGTGCGGGTGCACCGTCGTCGCGCCGCACTTCGAGCGCCTCGTCTCGCCGCAGCCCACCGACGAGCAGCTGCTGCTCCGGGCGCGGAGGCTGGCGCTGGCGCTCGACGCCACCGAGCACGCTGGCGCGCCGGTGGTGGGCGTCGGCCACTCCATCGGCGCCACGGTGCTGCTCGCGATGGCCGGCGGCGCGCTGTGGCCACGGCCGCCGACACCGCTGCCCATCGCGAAAGACGCGCGCCTCTCTCGGCTCGTGCTGCTCGCGCCCCCGACGGGCTATTTCCGCGCGCCGCACGCGCTGGACGGGGTCGCCGCGACGCTGCAGGTCTGGGCAGGGAGCCACGACGTCATCACTCCGCCCGCGCAGTCAGCCTTCCTGAAGGACGTGCTCGGCGCGCGCGTCGACCTCCGCGTCGCCGACGGCGCCGGTCACTTCTCGTTCATGCACGTGCTGCCGCCGCAGGTGGTGGATCCCCACCCCGACCGCGCCGGGTTCCTCGCCCGCCTCACGGCGGAAGTCCGTCGCTTCGTGCAGGGTTGAACGCCGGCCTCAGTCGGCCGCGACGCTCGACAGCCGGGGATCCTGCGGGCCCTCGACGGCCTGCACGGTGATGCCGTGCGTGCGCAGGTACTCGAGCCCGTTCTCGCCGGCGTAGCCGCCGCCGACGACGATGATGCGCGTCAGCCCCGCGTGGTGCAGCAGCTTGGCGCACATCAGGCACGGCTCGCCGGTGACCACCAGCCACGCGCCCTTGGTCGCCACGCCCGACGCCGCGCAGTTGCAGATGACGTTCATCTCGGCGTGGTGGCAGCCGATCTCCATGCGCGTGCCCGACGGAACGTGAAGGTCGTCGCGCAGGCAGGTCTTGCCGCCGCACAGCTCGCCGCCGCCGCGCGGGCCGCCGTTGTAGCCGTCCATCAGCACCACGTTGCGCTCGGGGTCGAGCAGCAGCGCGCCGAACTTCCGCCGCGGGCAGTTCGACGCCCTGGCCAGCGCGAGGCACTGCTCGATGCGAACGCGAATGTGCTTTTCCTTCATGGCGGGCTCAGGCCGTCGGCTGCGTCGGCAGCCCGGCAGGAGTCGCCGACACCAGGCCTTCCGCGAGCGCCTTCGCCGGGTTGAACAGGCCCGGGTGATCGTGGTGCACCTGGTGCGCGTAGATGCCCGCGAAGAGCTTGTTGCCCAGCCAGTAGTAGCCCGAGTTGAGGTTCACCGGCCGCATGTCGTCGACGCCCTTCGCGTTCTCGCCGTTGTGCGTCGACCAGTTGAAGTGGATGACGAACAGCCCGGCGAGCAGCTCCGCGGGGGCGAACACCAGGAAGAAGAAGGCCGGACCGAGCAGCCAGAACCACGCGGCGATCATCACCACGTTCGTGCCGTAGCTCACCCACGCGCGACGGCGCTCGCGGGCGCGGTTCTCCGGCGTGTCACCCCACGTGTCGTAGTACTGCTGGAAGAGCTGCTTCTCGACGTTGACGATGGTGTGCGTCACCGTCTTCCAGAACGAGGGGAAGTTCGGGTGCGGGTCCTTCTCGCGGTCATCGGAGTACTTGTGATGCCGCATGTGGATGATGTCCCAGCTCGCGAAGCGCACCACCACCAGCACCCCGAGCAGCTCGCCCGCCACGCGGTTGATGGCCTTCGGCAGCGAGCCGTGCGTCGCGTTGTGAATGAGCAGGTGCGCCCAGACCAGACAGAAGAAGAGCGCGGGCAGCGCCGCGAGGTACCAGAGCTCCGCGCCGCCGAAGAGCGGCTTGAAGCCGGTGAGCCAGAACGCGAGCAGCACCGCCGCCGCGACCAGGAACCAGAACCCGTCGTACAAAAAATAGAAGTTCGGGTTCTTCCTGAACTGCGCGATGGGATGCGTGGTCAGCACTGAGGTCCCCTCCGAGAGCAAACGAGCCGGCCGAAAGCGAGCGGGCCTTCTATGCGGAAAAAACGTTGGATGTCCACGCAGCACGGCTTGCGCCTGACGGTCGTCAGACACCACCCGCCGCAAAAACTGCAAACCGGTCGACCGGGAGGATTTTTCGCGCCGACCGCCTCGAACGCGCGCGCCGGGTTGAGGTAGAGAGCGCGGCCCCATGCGACTCAAGCGCGCGAGTGACTGGCGTCAGCTCTTCATCGTGGCGGTGTACCTGTCGCTGCTGGCGGCGATGGTGCTGGTGCCGGCGTGCCGGAACCTCGGCTGCCTCGTCGCGGCCTGCGCCTTCAGCTTCTACGTGCAGACGGTGACGCACAACGTGCTGCACGCGGGGCTCTTCGAGAGCCGGGCGCTCAACCGCGGCTTCCGCTTCCTGCTGAGCTTCAGCGGCCTGTTCCCCGTGTCGTCGGTCATCCCCTCGCACAACCTGGTGCACCACCACTTCGACGACGACGGCCAGCCCGACTGGGCCTCGCCGAGCCACGCGCGGTTCGGGTGGAACCTCCTCAACCTGCTCCACTTCCCGAACATCATCGGGCCCATCACCTTCGCGGGCGTCAACCGCTGGGCGTCGGTGAAGGGGCGCGCGAACTACCGCCGCGAGTCGGCGCAGGAGAGCGCCTTCGCCTTCGGCCTCACCGGCGTGCTGCTGCTGTGGGACTTCTGGACGGTGCTCTTCTTCGTGGTGGTGCCGCAGCTGTGGGGCGCCCGCTGGTTCCTGCGGGTGAACCTCATCCAGCACGACGGCTGCGACATGACGAGCGAGCACAACCACTCGCGCAACTTCGGCAGCCGGCTCCTCAACTGGTTCTCGGTCAACGCCGGCTACCACACCGCGCACCACAACCGCGCCGGGCTCCACTGGTCGGAGCTGCCGCAGAGCCACGCGGAGCACGTCGCGCCGAAGATGGACCCGTCGCTCATGGAGCCGAGCCTCCTGTGGTACCTCGCGCGCACGTACCTCTTCACCTTCGCGCGACCGGCCGGCTGGAAGGCGCCGCCCCCGCTGCCCGCCGACGCCGCGCCCGCGCTGCTGACCACCGACACCGCGAGCGAGGCCTACTGAGATGCTGTCGAGCGAGATCATGGGCTCGTGGCTCCTCGGCCTCTCGTGGCTGACGGCGGTGATGATCGCCCTCGACGCGTGGATCGACGCACGGCGGCTGCGCGGCGCCCTCGCTCGGTGGAAGCAGGAGCTGGTCGAGGGTCAGGTGCAGGCCGCCGAGCTCGCCACCCACGAGGTCGAGCAGCGCATCAAGGAGCTCGACGGCGACGTGCCGGCGTTGACCTTCTTCGATCGCCGCCACACCAGCGCGGTGAAGGGCGGCACGGTCACGGTCGCGGGCGAGACGCTGGAGGTCGTCGGCGCGCCCGACGCGGAGGTGTGGATCGACGAGGCCACGCGCCAGGCCGCCGCAGCGTGCGCGAGCCCGGCCGACTTCGACGCGATGAAGGCGAAGGCCAACGGGCTGCGCACCGTGCGCACCGGCCTCCGCGCGGGGCAGCCGGTGTGGCTCGCCGGCACGAAGGACGGCGCGCGCTTCACCGCGACGCTGGTGTCGAACTTCGACCCGCGGAGCTTCGTGCGCGCGCGCCTCGGGCGCATCGCCGGGCTCATCCTCGCGAACTTCGCGTGGGTCGCCGCCGGCACGGTGCTGGCGCTGTGGCCGCCGGTGTTCGGCCTGGTGAGCAAGCTCGGCGCCGCGGTGCTGCTCGGTCACTTCCTGGGCATGACGCCCATCGCCATGGCGGCTCGCGAGCGATCGCGCTCCCCGGCGATCGCCTTCCTGCGGGGCACGTGGAAGCGCGAAGGCGCGTCGCTCGCACCGGTCGCCCAGAGCTGACGGGCGCTCAGGCCGCCTTCTCGCGCACCTGCGAGGCGCGCAGCAGCCGCTCGGCGATGCGCTCCAGCGGCAACACCTCGCACGCCGCGTCGAGCTTCACCGCTTCGCCGGGCATGCCCCACACCACCGACGTCGCCTCGTCCTGCGCGATGGTGAAGACCCCCGCGTCACGCAGCCGCTTGAGCGCGTGCGCCCCGTCGGCGCCCATGCCGGTGAGGATCGCCGCGACCGCCAGGGTCCCCGCCGCTTCGCGCGCAGAGTCGAACAGCACCTCGACCGAGGGCCGGTGGCGGTTGACCGGTGGCTCATCGGCCACCTGACACGTGAAGACGCGGCCGCGCTTCACGACGCGGAACTGCCGGCCGCCCGGCGCGACGTAGGCGTGCCCGGTGAGGATCGGCGCGCCGTCCTGCGCCTCGACGACGCGCACGCGACAGACCGCGTCCATGCGCTGGGCCCACCGCGCCGTGAAGCCTTCGGGGATGTGCTGCGTGAGCACCGTCGCCGGCGCATCGGCGGGCAGCCGGCGCAGCACCTCGTTGACCGCGTCGGTGCCGCCCATCGACGAGCCGAGGACGATCAGCCGCTCGCTCGGCGTGGTCGAGACCTGCTTCTCGCCGGGCGCGACGGGCGGCGGCGTCAGCCGGCTCGTGAAGCGCGCGAGGTTGGCCCTCGCGGCCGCCTTCACCTTGGCGCGCAGCACGTCTGCTTCCTCGGTGAGGCGCTCGACGTGGTCGACCTTCGGCTTGGTGAAGAAGTCGACGGCGCCCGACTCGAGGGCCGCGATGGTCACGTCGGCCCCCCGCTCGGTGAGCGTGGACACCATCACCACCGGCATCGGCCGCAGCCGCATCAGGTTCTTGAGGAAGGTGATGCCGTCCATGCGCGGCATCTCGACGTCGAGCGTCAGCACGTCGGGGTTGAGCGCCTTGATCTTCTCCCGAGCGTCGAAGGGGTCGACCGCCGCGCCGACGATCTCGATCTCCGGATCCTTCCCGAGGATCTTGATCAGCAGGCCCCGCATCGCTGGCGAGTCGTCGACTATCAGCACTTTGATCCGAGAACTCACGGCCCCGCGTGGTGCAAGGCACATGCGCCCGCGACGCCCCGCGACTCTGCCCACTTGGACCCTGCGCGTCCGGGGTGACCCGGGTCTCCTCGGTCGCCTCCGACCCCCTTCATTCGCTCTGCCCGCGCGAGCGGATGCGCCAGACTGCCCGCCATGCTCCGCGACAGCTTCTGCTCGTACTGCGGCACGGCCTTCCAGCCGCCCCTCACCTGGCCGCGCACCTGCGCGACCTGCCGCACCACCACCTGGTCGAACCCCATTCCCGTGAGCGTGGTGCTGGTGCCGGTGCGCCACGCGCGCGGCGAGGGGCTGCTCGTCGTGCGACGGAGCATCGAGCCGAAGAAGGGGCTGCTCGCGCTCACCGGCGGCTTCCTCGAGGACCACGAGACGTGGCAGCAGGGTGGCGCGCGCGAGGTGCGCGAGGAAACCGGCCTCAGCCTCGACCCCTCGACGCTCAGCCCGCTCTGGTTCACCTCGACGCAGCCGAAGCCGAACCGCGTGCTGCTCTTCTCCACCGCGGCGCCGGTCGAAGCGACCGCGCTCCCGCCGTTCCGGGCGAGCTCCGAGACCTCCGAGCGGGGCCTCGTCTTCGGCCCCGACGGCCTCGAGCCGCTCTTCGCCTTCGACCTGCACGTCGAGGCGATGCGACGGTTCTTCGCGGCCCGCGGCGTCACCGGCGCGCACCGCTACGAGGAGGTCTGACGTGCGCGACTGCCCCGACTGCGGCACCCACCTGCGCCCCTTCTGGGTCCCTTCGCGGAAGGGCGGCGAGGAGCTCGAGCTCGACCGCTGCAACGACTGTGGCGGCGTGTGGTTCGACGCCGGCGAGCTCCAGCAGGCCACCGGCCGCGCGGTGACGACGCGCGCCACGGAGACCGACCGCGCGTGCCCCGCCTGCCACTACCCGCTGCGCGAGGGCTCGATGGGCGGCGTGGCCGTCGAGACGTGCGCGCGCTGCGGGGGCACGTTCCTCGAGGCGAGGGATCTCGACGCGGTGGCCAGGCGCACCCCCGAGCGGCGCACGCCCGGCGGCACCGGCTTCGTCTGCGACGCGTGCGGCACGCGCAAGCCGTTCAGCGAGGCCCAGGCGACGCTCACCGGGCTCGAGTGCGCGGCCTGCGCCCGGGCCCACGCCGCTCCGCCCGCGAGCGAGGAACAGCGGGCGTCGACCTCGCTCTTCGGTCGCTTCGTCGACTGGCTGCGCGGAGCCTGAGTGGATCGCGCGCTCGCCATGCAGGGCCCGCTCTTCGGCGCGCTGACCGCGCCCGACTGGGAGCGCTGGGAGGCCGCCACCGCCTGGCTCGAGCGCGAGCTGCCTGCCGGTCCGACGAGGGCCCGGCGGATCCACTGGCTCACCGTGCCGATCCTCGAGTGGCTCCTCGAGCAGCGCGCCGCCTCCCCCCGGCAGCCGCTGCTGGTCGGGCTCTCGGCGCCGCAGGGCTCGGGCAAGAGCACGCTCACGGCGCTGCTGGTCGCGCTCCTCGCGCGCTCGGGTGTGCGCGCCGCGACGCTGTCGATCGACGACTTCTACCTGCGACGCGAGGACCAGCTCGCGCTCGCCGCCGCGCGCCCCGACGACCCCTTCGTGCAGCACCGCGGCTACCCGGGCACGCACGACCTCGCGCTCGGCACCGCGACGCTGCGGGCGCTCAAGCACCGCGAGCCATGTCAGCTCCCGCGCTACGACAAGGCAGCGCACGGCGGGCGCGGCGATCGCGGCGCCAGCGTGCCAGCGCCCGACGACCTCGCGCTCGTGCTCCTCGAGGGCTGGATGCTCGGGTTCGCGCCGGTGCGCACGCCACCTCCGGAGCTCGCGTGGGAGAACGAGCGGCTCGCCGGGTACCGCGCGTGGACCGCGCTCCTCGACCGGATGATCGCCGTGCGCGCCCGCGACCCGCACGCAGTGCTCCGGTGGCGCGTGGAGGCCGAGCGCGTGCTCAGCCGCGCCGACGCGGAGGACTATGCGCGCCGCTTCCTCCCCGCGTACGCGCTCTGGGGCGCCACGGTACGGGGCGACCTCTCGCTCACGCTCGACGAGGACCGGCTGCCCGTGCGGTAGCGTGCCGCGCGTGCAACGACTCATCGACACCTGGAACCTGCAGCCGCACCCCGAGGGCGGCTACTTCCGCGAGACCTACCGCGCCGCCGCGACGCTCCCGGGTACGCAGCGCGCGGTCTGCACGGCGATCTACTACCTGCTCCCGGCTGGCGAGCGCTCGCGCCTGCACCGCATCGACGCCGACGAGCTGTGGCACTTCTACGGCGGAGCTCCACTGGAGATCATCGAGCTGCAGCCCGACGGCTCCGCGCGGGTGACCACCCTCTCGCCGACGGCACCGCAGCACCTCGTACCGGCGGGGACCTGGTTCGGCGCGCGGCCCGCCCAGGGGAGCGCGTGGTCGCTGGTCGGCTGCACGGTGTCTCCCGGCTTCGAGTTCTCTCGCTTCGAGCTGGGTGCGCGCGAGGCCCTGCTCGCCCGCTTCCCCGCCGCCGCCGAGCTGATCCGCGCCCTCACCTGAGCGCGCCGTCAGGTTCGTGACGTTCCCCCGGTTACCGTTGAGGCGATGTCGCACGAGAGCGTCCACGCCGAGGCCGAGCAGCGCGCGCTGGCGGCACAGAGCGCCCGCGCTTCCCTCGGCGGCGCGAAGGCACGGCTGATGGCCCTCGGGGTGTTCCTGCCGATCCTCGTGGCACTCCACCTGCTGGGCTTCAGCGGCTGGGGCGACGCGATCCTCCCGCTCGCCGCCGCCTTCGGGATCCACGGCGCGCTGTACGCCGCGCGCCACCACCGGCTCGCCGCGCGCGTGCTTCCGTTCCTCTTCTTCGTCGACGTGGCGATCATCTTCGAGGTGGTGACGCGGCTGATGCCGGGCAGCCCCTGGCCCACGGCCCTCGCCACCTTCTCGGTCGGCCTCTTCGCCGTGGTGGTGGTGATGGCCAGCACCACCATGGATCGGCGCGTGATCTGGGCCACGGCGCTCGGCGCCTCGGCGGCGGTGTTCGGCGTGATGCGCATCGCCGGCAACCCGCACGACACCACCCTGCCGGCGGTGGCGGTGGTGCTGCTGATCGCCGGCGTGCAGACGGGCCTCATCAAGCAGCTGCGGAACATGGTGCGTGAGCTCGCTTCGACCGAGGTCGACTGGCGCGTGGCGAACGATCGCGTCGAGGAGCTCACCCGCGCGCGAGACACCATCGAGCAGCTCCTCGGCGAGCAACGCGCGCACAACGACGAGCTGCGGCGGCTGCAGACCGACAAGGAAGCGCTGGCCGCGCTGCTGGTGCACGATCTCCGCGCGCCGCTCGGCTCGCTGCGAGCCAACCTCGACTGGGCGCGCAGCGAGCTGCCGCCGGAGACCGACGCCGAGGTGGCGACCTCGCTGCTCGACGCCTCGACCGAGGCGATCCGGCTGGGCTCGATGATCAACGACCTGCTCGACATTACGCGCCTCGAGAGCGGCTCCTTCCCCCTCGACCGCCAGCCGGGCGTGGCAGAGGAGACCCTCGACGCCGTGGTGCGCCACCTCGGCGCCCAGGCGCGCGCGCGGCGGGTGAAGCTGGTGCTCGAGCCCCCGCCACGCGTGTTCCTCGACGTCGATCACCCGCTGCTGCGCCGCGCGCTCGAGAACCTGGTGAGCAACGCCCTGCGGTACACGCCGGCGGAAGGCACGGTGCGCCTCGAGGGGCGAGTGCGCGGCGAGGCCTTCGAGTTCGTGGTGCGCAACGAGGGCCCGAGCATCTCTCCCGACGCGCGCGCGACGCTGTTCGACAAGTTCGTGCAGGCCGGCAACCGCGCCGAGAACCGCCGCGCCGGCTGGGGCCTCGGCCTCTACTTCTGCAAGCTGTGCGTCGACGCCCACGGCGGCTCGATCTCGCTCGAAGACGCGCCGGGCTGGGGCGCCTCGTTCGTGGTGCAGCTCCCGCGCGCGCTCGACACGAAGGCAGCCGCCTGAGCGCGACGGCCTGACAACCTGTCAACGCGCCGAGCGCAACCGCCCCACATCACGCGGTGGCACCCCGCTCGCAGAACGGGGCGACATGCGACTGATCCTCATCGCGGGAATGCTCACCGCCGCGGCGGCGTTCGCCGAGCCCAGAGAGAGCTGCCTCGAGCTGCGCAAGACCGCGCGCTTCACGGTGTACTTCGAGAAGGTCGAGCTCGAGAAGCTGGTGCAGACCGTGTCCGACGCGACCTGCCGCGCGTTCATCGTCGGCGAGAACGTGAAGGGGAAGATCTCCCTCATCGGCCCCGAGAACGGGAAGCTGATGCTCGACGCCGACCAGTTCTACGCCGCCTTCCTCGCGGCCCTCGACGCCAACGGGCTGGCCACGGTGCAGCAGGGCCGCTTCACGCGCATCGTCGACAAGCCGCGGGCACGCCAGTACCCGGGGCCGCTCCTGAGCGAAGGGGACGCGGGCGCGGCGGCGAACGAGCTCGTCACGCGCGTGCATCGCCTCGCGCACGTCGACGTCGAGGCCGTGCGGCCGGTCGTCACGCCCTTCCTCACGCAGGGCGGCGAGCTCGTCGCGGCGCCGCCGGATCTCCTGCTGATCACCGACCTCTCCGCCAACCAGGCCCGCCTCGCCTCGTTGCTCGCGCTGCTCGACGTCGAGCGGGCTCCGACCGAGCTCACGCGTCTGGTGCAGGTGCGCCACGCGGCCGCCGAGGAGCTCCTCGACAAGGTGACCCGCGCGCTGACGCCGAAGTCGGCGAAGCCGCAGGCCGAGCAGCTCACCGCCCTCGCCGACGAGCGCACCAACCGGCTGCTGCTGGTGGGCGGCCGGGCGCTGGTCGAGCGCGCCGAGGCGCTGGTGCAGCAGCTCGACGTGCCGGTGCCTGCCGACAGCCGGGCGCGCGTGGTGCGGCTGGCGAACGCCGACGCGAAGGAGCTCGCCGCGACGCTCGAGGCGATGACCGGCGGCGGGGCGCGCAAGACGCCGCTCCCACCCGGCGGTGCGCCGAGCGGCACCACGACCGGCGAGGTGCGCATCAGCGTCAACGAGGCCCTCAACGCGCTCCTCATCGTCAGCAGCGCGGGCGACTTCCGCGTGCTCTCGGAGGTCATCGCCGAGCTCGATCAGCCGGTGCGGCAGGTCTTCATCGAGACGTTGATCATGGAGGTGAGCCTGCAGCGCGACTCGAAGTTCGGGGTGTCGATGCACGGAGGAGCGGGCAGCACCGACACGCCCATCGTCTTCGGCTCGCAGCCCCAGGGCGCGCCGTCATCGCTGGCGCTCCAGACCCTCGCCTCCTCGAGCGGGCTCCTCGCCGGCGTGCGGGGGCCGGTGCTCGCGGGCCTGTCGAGCCTGCTCGGCATCGACCTCACGCAGTTCGGCTTCGCGATCCAGGCGTCGCAGGGCACCAGCGACGTCAACGTGCTCTCGACGCCGCACCTCCTCACGGCCGACAACAAGGAGGCGGAGATCAACGTCGGCCAGCGCGTGCCCTTCCAGATGGGGGTCAACCAGGCGCAGGTGGCCGCGGCCATCGCCAGCGGCAACGCGAACAGCGCGACGCTCGCCCAGCTCACCGGCTCGGTGTCGCGCGAGAAGGTCGAGCTCAAGCTCACCGTCAAGCCTCACATCGGCGCGGGCGACGACATCCGCCTCGAGGTCAACCAGCAGGCCGAGGAGATCTCCGGCAGCAACACGCTGGGCCCCATCACCTCGACGCGCGGTCAGAAGACGTCGATCGTCGCGAAGAGCGAGGAGACCGTGGTGCTCGGCGGCATCATGCAGGACCGCGAGCTCGAGACGGTGTCGAAGATCCCCCTGCTCGGCGACGTGCCGTTGCTCGGTCAGCTCTTCCGCAGCACCACGAAGACGAAGACCAAGGTGAACCTGCTCGTGTTCCTCACGCCGCACATCATCCACGACACCGCGGACCTCAGGCGGCTGATGGAACGCAAGCTCCGCGAGCGCGAGCGGCTCGTGGAGCAGTTCTTCGGCGGGCGCAACGACCTCGAGCGCACCCTCGACTTCGAGCGCAAGCCGGGGCCGCTCGCCGCCCTCGAGCGGGCGCGTGCCCGCGAGGCGAGAAGGCCCGAGCACGGCGGCCGGGGGGAGCCGACCGACCGCGTGCTCGAGCCGATGAACTGACCGCTACGGGTCGCGGTGGTAGTCGCCCGAGGTGTTGTCCTCGTACGTGTTCCCGCTCACCGAGCCCGTCTGGTTGTTGTTGAAGTAGATGCCCCACACCGCGCTGTGGCGCACCGTGCTGTTGGTCACCGACACGTTCACCCCGTGGCTGTCGGAGTGGCTGTTGATCATCCCCTGCCAGCCGAAGCGGGTGCCGCCGCCGCCGTACTCGATGACGCAGTGGTCGAGCACGTTGGCCGCGTTGAGGGTGCCGTTGTAGTCGATGCCGTCCCACGAGCCCTTCGCCTTCTGGATGCCGGTGATCACCACCGGCTTCGTCGCGGTGCCCGCGGCGTGGAAGCCCACGTCATCGCCACCGCCGACGTCGATGCGCGTCATCGGGCCCATCTCGAGCGTCACGCCGGCCTCGAGCGTCCACACCTTCTGGGGCGTGAGCGACACGCCGACGAACGCGTACGGCACGTCGATGGCGCGCCAGACCACCGCGTTGGACACCCAGCGCCCCTCGACGAACACGCGATCGACGTCGTTGCCGGTGTAGGTCGAGTCGAGGGTGAGCTGGTGCACCGCGTTGGAGTCGATCAGCGCCGCCCCGAGCGCGTTGCCGGTGAGCGTCACCGACGCGAAGGTGGGGAAGAGCGCGCTGCCGCTGGCGCGCAGCCCGTAGCCCTGGCTCTGGCGGATGACGACGTGATCGAACTGCACCTGCACGCCGGAGCTGTCGGCGGTGGCCAGCACGCCCGCGGCCTTCGTGTCCGACGAGGTGTTGCCCGAGTACTCGATGGTGACGTACCGCAGGAGGTTGTCCGCGTTGTTGCTGTTGTCGAACACCACGCCCTCCCACGCGCCGCGCGTCTGCGTCTCGCCGGTGAGGAGAATGGGCGCCTGCGCGGTGCCGTTGGCGATGAGCGCCGCCGCGTCACCGGACACCGAGAGCGCCGCCTCGGGCGGGAGGATCAGCTTCACGCCGGGCCGCAGCGTCAGCTTGCCGGGCTCCCGCACCTGGAGATCGCCCGTGAGGTGATACGGCACGCCCAGCGCGTCCCAGGTGGCGGTCGTCGCGACGCGCGTGCCGCGCACCTGCACCTCGTCCTTGTCGTTGCCGGTGTAGGTCGTCGTCGAGTCGATCGACCCGATGGTCGCGGCGTCGATGCTGATCGGCCCCAGGCCGTTCTTCGTCAGCACGTTCGCGGTGAAGGCCGGCAGCACCGCGCTGCCCGTCATCCACAGACCGAAGCCCTCGCTCTCGCGCACCGTGACGTGCGAGAAGCCGACCCGCACGCCGCGGCTGTCGGCGATGAGCTTGATGCCCGCCGCGCTGCTGTCGGCCTGCGTGTCGCCGCCGTACTCCACCGTCAGGTACTCGAGCGTGCTCGGGCTCGAGGTGCCCTCGAAGAAGAGCCCCTTCCAGTGGCCGCGCACCGGCAGCGACCCGGTGAAGAGGATCGGCGCGTCGGCGGTGCCGAGCGCGGTGAGCACCTGCTCCGCAGAGATGCGCAGCAGCGTGCCCTCGGAGAAGACCAGCTTCGCGCCGGGCTGCACGGTGATCGTCACCGCGGTGGCGATGGTGGGCGTCTTGAGCACCAGCCAGCAGCCCTTCGCGACCGTGTAGTTCGCGTCGATCCGCTCCGGGAAGGCGACGCACACCTCGGGGCCGTCTCCACCGTCGACGCCGCCGTCGCTCGGATTCTCTGGCGGGTTGCAGCCCAGCCCCACCAACGCCATCAGCACCAGCAGTCCACGTGCGCGCAACATGAGGTCGCTCCTTGAGTGAAACCGCGTGAAGCCGTTGCAACCGCATCGCCACACACAGGCGCGCGACATCACACGGGGTTGAGAATGACGCAGCGTGCAGAGGTTGCGAGCGTCCGCGAAAACACTTCGCTGTTTCCGGGCGGTCTTCCTTGACCGCCGTCACGAGGGGCGGCGCGCTAACCTCTCTCACATGCCCCACTCGGATTCCGACGCCTTCAACCTCGAAGTGCTCAAGCTGCTCGTCACCGTCGCGTGGGTCGACGGCGCGGTGGATCAGGCCGAGGCGCAGATGCTCCTCGGGCTCGGGCGCAGCTGGACCGTTCCCGAGCCGGAGCTCCAGGCGCTGCTCGCCGACGTGAAGGCGGGCCGCAAGCCGCCGGAGCCCGACTGGGCGCTGCTCAAGACGCGCGCCGACGACGCGCTGCAGGCGGCGCGCTCGCTGGTGCTGACCGATGGCCGCGTGCACGCCGAGGAGTCGGCGATCCTCAAGCGCATCGTCGCCTCGCTCGCCTGATCAGGCCTGACGCGCGCTGGCCTCGCGCTCGAGCCAGTCCTTGAGGAAGGCCCGCACCGCGGGGTGCGTCGACGCGCGGAACTGCGCCGGCGGCGCGACCTCGATGATCTTCCCCTCGTGGAGCAGCCCCACGCGATCGGCGATGCGGAACGCGGTGGGCAGATCGTGCGTGATGATGAAGGCCGTCACCCCGAGCTTGCGGTGGGCGACCTCCAGCGCGTCGTCGACGGTCTCGGTGGTGAGCGGGTCGAGCCCCGCGGTCGGCTCGTCGGCGAGCAGCAGCTTCGGCCGCAGCACCATCGCCCGCGCGAAGGCGAGGCGCTTGCGCATGCCGCCCGACAGCTCACCGGGGAGCTTCGTCGCGGCGTCCGTCAGCCCGACCAGCTCCAGCAGCTCCGCCACGCGCGCGTCGAGCTCGTCCTTCTTGAGGTGCTGGAGCTCGCGCAGCGGGAAGGCGACGTTCTCCGCGACGGTCATCGAGTCGAACAACGCGCCCGCCTGGAACTGCACCCCGATGAGGTGCCGCACCGCCTCGCGCCCCTTGCGGTCGGCGAGCGAGTGCCCCGCGATGGTCACCGTGCCCTCGTCCGGCTGGAGCAGCCCCTCGAGGTGCTTCATGAGCACCGTCTTGCCGCTCCCGCTGCCGCCGAGGAGCACGAAGATCTCCCCTTCGAAGAGCTCCAGGTCGATGCCGCGCAGCACCTCCACGTCGCCGAAGCGCTTCTTCACGCCCGACAACGTGGCGAGCACCGTGGTCATGACGCGGGCGGGGCTCCGGCCTTCGCGCCCTTCAGGCGGAAGCGCAGGTTGAGCAGCTCGACGAGCACCGAGAACGCCATCGCGAAGTAGATGTAGCCCTTCGAGATGTGCTGGCCGAGGCTCTCGGCCACCAGCAGCGCGCCGATGAGCAGCAGGAACGACAGCGCGAGGATCTTCATCGAGGGGTGCTTCTCGACGAACGCGCCGATCGAGCCCGCGAAGGCCATCATCGACAACACGGCCACCACCATCGCCACCACCATCACCGGCACGTCCTCGACCATGCCCACCGCCGTGACCACCGAGTCGACGCTGAACACGAGATCGATGGCGATGATCTGCGCGATGGCGCCGACGGCCCCCTTCGCGGTGCGCTTCGCCGCGCCGTCCGCCGCGTGCTCTTCGTGGTGGTCGTCGCGGTGCTCGACCTTCTCGTAGATCTCGCTGGTCGACTTGAACATCAGGAACAGGCCGCCCGCGAGCAGGATGAGGTGCTTGAAGGTGAAGCCGTGCTCGCCGACGTGGAACAGCACCGTGGTGAGGTGCATGATCCAGCTGATCCCGAAGAGCATGCCGATGCGCAGCACGAGCGCCGCGCCGACGCCGATGCGCGTGATGGGCTTGCGCTGCGCCGCGGGCAGCTTGCCGGTCAGGACCGAGATGAAGACCAGGTTGTCGATGCCCAGCACGACCTCCATCGCCGTGAGGGACACCAGCGCGGACCAGGTCGCAGGGCTGAGGAACAGCTCGAGCATGGAGGGCAGCTATAGCCGACGGCCCGCGGCGGCCACCGCCCATTTCTCGCCCTTCGGTCAGCGCGGCGCGGCGCGGTCGGGTTCCCGTTGACGAGGCGCTCCAGACAAGGCGCCCGGGATCATCCCGGTGGAGTGACAGCCCCCGGCCCGGTCGGCATGTTCACGACGTGCGACTGAGCGAGGTCCTCGAGGTGATGGAGCGCAGGGGAAGACCACCCGTCTTCCTCTCGGTGTCCCTGGTGCAGCGCCTCGCGATGGCGCTCGCGCACGCGCCGGCGAGCGCCCCACCCCTCGACGCCTCGCTCGACTTCGAAGGGCGCGTCGAGGTGCAGGGCGGTGACGTCGCGAGCGCCGCGCAGCTGCTCGAGCAGCTCGGCGCCGCGCAGGAGCCGGAGCTCGCGAGGCTGCTGAATGAAGCGCGCACCCGCGCGCTAGACGCCGCGACCTTCGCCCGAAGGCTCGGACACTGGCTGATCAAGCAGCACCAGCTCTTTCCCGAGCGCGACCTGGTGCGCGAGTGGTTGGCCTGGCTCTACCCGCGCACCGCGCCCCGGCGCGCCGATCCCGCGGTGGCCGAGTGGCTGGAACGCGAGACGCTCGCCGTCCCGAGCCGCACGCCGGGCTCGGCCGGCTCCGCGCGCGCGTGGGTGGCCCTCGCGCTCCTCGCGATCGGCGCCAGCGCCTTCGCCATCCGCTCCCTGCTCGCGGAGCCTCCGCTGGAGCAGCCGACGCCGCTTCCGAGCGGCCCTCCTCGCCCGCTGCCGCCACCGCCACCGCCACCGCCGCCTCGCGCTGCGTCGGCGCCCGCACCGCTGCAGGTGCCCACGACGCCCGAGCTGCCGCGCTGGCACTCCGGTCCCGGGACCGCGACGCTGTCGGGTGAGACGCACGGCATCGACCTCCGTGAGGCCGGGCTGGCGCTCGAGGCGCCCGCGGAGTCCGCTCGCTGGGCGCTCCGCCTCACCGTGAAGGACCCGAAGCACCCGCCGCCCTACGCGGCGCTCTTCGTGCTCCCGCTCGGGCCCGACGGTCACCCCGGGCCGCTCGGCGTCGTCGGCACGAGCTGGCGCGCGTTCGACGCGAAGAAGACGCCCACGGTGCGCGTGTTCGCGGTGCAGCCTGACGCGCCGCCCGACGAGGGAACGTTCGGGCTCGACCTCGGCCGCGAGCAGGGAAGCGGCTTCGCGCGGGAGGCGGCCCGGTCGCGCGACGAGGTCTTCACCGACGCGATGGCGCAGCAGGAAGGCCGCCGGCTGATCTTCGACGACCTCGATCAGCGCTCGCGCTACCGCCTCCAGCTCGCCGCCGAGGCTCCACCGGAGCTCCAGGTGGTGGCGAGCGTCACCGCAGCGCGGCCGCTGGTGCGCAGCTTCCGCGGCGACGCGCTGCTCGCGAAGGGCATGCCGCTCGACCAGGCGCTCCTCCAGCCCGGCGTGCCGCTCGAGGTGCAGGGCGTGCGGCGGCTCTCCTTCGTCGCCCTCACCACGCCAGAGACCCGCGGTCTGAGCGCGAGCGTGACGGTGAGCCTCGTGTCGTCGAAGTCGGCGCCGACGCCGCCGCGCATGTCACCCTCGGCCGTCCGTGACGGCGCCGTCTTCGAGCTCGAGGGCAACCACTGGCTCGAGCAGCGCGAGCCTCGCCGGGCGGCCGAGGCGTTCCGTCGGTGTCTGGCCGCGGCCCCCCGCAACGCGGCCTGCGCCGAGGGGCTGCGCACCACCGAGCGCCTCCTGCAGTGAGCCCGGGCTCGGGTACGCTGGCGCGATGCGCCTGGTGCTCACTCTTCTGTTCCTCGCGGGCTGCGCCCCGGCTGGCGACGTCGAGGCTCGCCGCGATGCGCTGCCGGGCGCCCCCGACCTCAGCGCGTCCGTCATCATCGGCTCGCTCGGCGACCACCTCGGGAGCGCCCTCGCCGGCTGCCCCGACGGCGGCTTCGCGACCGGCGCTCCCGGCAATCGCCGCGCGTACTACCGCGCGCACGCCGCCGTCGCCGGCCCCGAGACCTTCACGGTGGCGACCAGCGGCGACGTCGGCAGCACCGTCGCCTGTGGCATCGACGAAGACGGAGCGACCTTCGTCATCGTCGGCGGGTTCGCCGGCGCCTGGCACTTCCCGCACGGCACGACGCTCACCCAGGGTGAGTCCATCGAGTCCGTCGCGGCGCACCCCACGGAAGTCCGGCCCGTGCTGCTCGCCGGCGCGGGTGGCCAGAGCCGAACGATCGTGCTCGACCCGACGTCGGGCGTCACGAGCTCGCTGCCCTACGGGCGCAGCGCCACCTGGTCCGCGCGCGAGCTCATCCTCGGCGACCGCGAAGCGCCGAGCGCGAAGCGGTACCTCTTCGACGACGGTGGCGTCCTGCTCCACACGCTCATGCTTCCGTCCGGCAGCACCGCGGCGGACTTTGGCCGCACGGTGGCGCTTGGCGACGTCCACCCCGCTCGTGGCATCGAGGCCATCGTCGGCGCGCCGGCCGCATCCCGCGTGCACGTCTTCTCCGCCAGCGGAGCGCTGCTCCTCACGCTCGCGCCGGTGAGCACCACGACGTCGACCTCGTTCGGCGCGAGCCTGCTGGTCGAGCCCGGCGACGCGGGCGGCGGGCTCCAGGCGCTGTGGGTCGGCCAGCCCGACGACGATCGCGTGTTCCGCTTCGTGGGCGACGCCGGCCAGACCTTCCGCGCCACCGTCCACGCGGGCTCGAGGTTCGGCGCCGCGCTCGCGCACGACTCGCCGGGGCTGCTCGTCGTCGGCGCGCCAGACGCGTTCCTCGGCGTCGGCGGCGTGTTCCGCGGCCCCTTCAGCGACTTCATCGAGCCGCCGGTCGTCGACGGCATCGCGCAGGAGTGCCAGGTCGGAGCGCGGTGCGCCCGCGACGCGTGCACCGAAGGCGTGTGCGTGGGCGGCGTGGTGTGCGCCGCTCCGTTCTCCTCGCGCCTCTGCGGCGCGGGCGAGATCTGTACCATGCCCAACGGCTGCACGGCGCTCGACGGCGGGCAGGGCGAGCGTGATGCGGGCGCGCCTGACTCCGGCCTCCCAGACGCCGGAGGACCCGACGGCGGGCGCGACGCGGGGAGCACCGACGCGGGGAGCACCACCGACGCAGGGAGCGTCACTGACGCGGGGGCCGGCACGCCACCGGAGGTCGTGCGCTTCGAGGCCTGCGGCTGCCACGGAGGCTGGAGCGGACCGCTGCTCAGCGTGCTGCTCCTGCTGCTCGCGCGGCGCCGCTGATCAGGGCGCCTGATCCATCTTGTACTTCACGGCGTAGCTCAGCGTGCGCTGGGGCCCGGTGTGCGGCGGGAGGCGGATCGCCGCGAGCACGCCCTCGAGGCACGCGCGCAGCGGGTTCTTGATGCGCTCGTCCTGCACCGCGACGTCGGCCAGCTCGCCGCTCGGCTTGAGCGTGAAGCGCAGCGGCACCTGCCCCTCGGGCTTGTCCGCCAGCAGCGTGGGCGTGCGCGCGATGCACGCGAGGAACTTCGGGCGCGCGCGCTCGGTCGCCGCCTTGAGCAGCGTCAGCTCCTTCTCGAGCGAGACGGGCTTCTGCGGCTTCGGCGTCGCGGGCTTCGGCGCGCCGGCGTCGACCGGCTCCGCGACGAGGCCGGCGTCCTCCGCCTCCACCTCCGGCTCCGCGGCGCCAGCGTCGACGACGACGGGCTCGAGCACGGCGACGGCGCTGCCGGCGTCCACCTCCGGCGCAGGCGCGGTGATGTTCGGCGGCGGCGCGACGACGGGCGGCGCGACCGCCGGCTCTCGCGTCGCCCACCACGCGGCCCCGGCGCCGGCCACCGCGACGAGCGCGACCACCAGCCCCAGCACCGCGCCGCGGCGCGCCGACTTCGGCGCACGCATCGAGAGCAGCTCGGGGGCAGAGAGCTCGGCGAGCAGCTCCTCCATCGACTGCGGGCGCTTCGCAGGGTCCTTCTCGAGGCACCGCATCACCAGCGCGGCGAGCGCAGGGGGAATCGGCTCGCCCTTCGGCGTCTGCGCGGGGAGCGGATCAGGCACCTTCGTCAGCAGGAGCGCGACGAGCTTGCCGAAGCTGTCCGCGTCGATGGGCAGGCGCCCGGACAGCAGCAGGTAGAGCAGCACCCCGACGGCGTACACGTCGGCGCGGCGATCGACCGCGCTCCCCGAGGCCTGCTCGGGCGACATCGAGGTCGGCGTGCCGATGATCGCGCCGTCCATCGTCGAGACGGTCGGCGCGTCGGGCGTCGCCTGAGTGAGCTTCGCGACGCCGAAGTCGAGCACCTTCACGTACTCGGAGTCGCCGTGCCGCGTGATGAGGAAGACGTTGTCGGTCTTCACGTCGCGGTGCACGACGCCGAGCCGGTGCGCCGCCGCGAGGGCCGACGCGAGCTGCTTGATGACGTGGAGCGCGCGCTCGAGCGACAGCGGCCCCTTCGCCAGCCGCGCGGTGAGCGTCTCGCCCTGCAGCAGCTCCATCACGAAGTACACGGCGATCGGCTTGCCCGTCGAGCCGAGCTCCTGGCCGAAGTCGGAGATCTCCACGATGTGCTCGTGGTTGATCTGGTTGACCGACCGCGCCTCCTGGAAGAAGCGCTGGATGAGGTCTTCGCGCTGGTACTGCTCGGGGCGGAGCACCTTGATGGCCGCCTGCCGGCCGAGCATCGTGTGCCGCGCGAGGAACACCTGCCCCATCGCGCCCTCGCCGAGCAGCTTCTCGAGCGCCCACGGCCCGAGCGTGCGGACCGCCACCGGCGTCGGCGGCCGGCTCGCGGCGTTGACCACGTGCCCGCCCGAGACGCGCGTGCGGTTCGCTTCGCCGAGCGCCTGCGCGAACTCCGCCATCGTGCGGAACCGGTCCGACAGCCCGTAGCCCAGCGCCTTCGCCAGCACCCCGCCGAGGTGCAGCGCC
This sequence comes from Myxococcota bacterium, assembly GCA_049322495.1. Classification (GTDB taxonomy): domain Bacteria; phylum Myxococcota; class Myxococcia; order Myxococcales; family Myxococcaceae; genus Archangium_A. The sequence continues at coordinate 59,149 of JBMORD010000290.1, forward strand.
GGGTCTGGCAGCGCGCCGAGCTTCCCCGTCGGCTGGTGGCCGGTGAGCAGCTGGTGGAGCAGCGCGCCCAGCGCCTCCACGTCGTCGCGCTCCGTCGGCCGGCGCCCCGCAGCGAGCGCGCCGAGCAGCCCGAGCCCGAAGCCGCCCACCCTCACGTCGTGCCCGGCGAGCAGCGTCACCCACTCCGCGCCGAGCGAGCCGTGCACCACGCCGCTCGCATGCGCCTGGGCGAGCGCCTGAGCGAGCGCCAGAGCGATGGCCACCGACTCCTCCGGCAGCATCGGGCCCTTCTCGGCCAGCACGCGGTCGAGCGTCGGGCCGTCGACCCGCTCCCACAGCACCGCCCAGCGCCCCGGCTCGTGCGGCTCGACGGCGAGCGTGCGCAGCACCGCGGGGTGCGCGAGGCGGAGGCACCGGCGCACGTGCGCCTCGAAGGCCGCCGAGGCGTCGGGCGCGAGGAGCCCCGCATCGGTGATGGCCACGGACACGGGCCGCCCGGAGGCGAGGCCCGACAGCTCTTCGAAGCCATTGCGGTGACGAACGGAGGTGAGTTGCTCGACGACGAGCCCACGCGGTGCTTCCACGCGGGAAAGCCTACTTCCAGCCATCGCGCTGCGCGTACGAAACTGCTGGTGCTATGGACGGCGCGTGAAGAGACGCCTCGTCGTCGTCGCCGTGGTCCTCCTGGCCTCGCTCGCTCGCGCCGAGCACACCCTCTCGGTGGGCGGCTTCTCGCAGGCCACCCTCGCCTCCTTCAACGCCGGCGGCGCGACCGGCCCCTCGCTCGGCTGGCTGTGGACGCGCGGCCCGTTCGGCGTCGGCGCGGGGCTGCGCCTCGGCACGCCCGCGTACGGGCCGCTGCCGCTCGAGGTCTACGTGCGCGGAGTCTTCACCGGCGCCCTCGGGCCCTGGGAGCCGCTCCTCGGCCCGGAGCTCGGCGTGAGCGGCCTCTCGGAGCTCGCCCCGGTCCCCGCGCAGCGCCCGACCGACTTCGCCAACGCGGAGCGCGCAGTGCACGGACCGCTGTACGTCGCGATGCACACCGAGGTGCTGCGCTTCCGCTTCGCGCGCGTGCTCTGCAGCGTGCTCGGCGTCGACGTCGGCACCTCGCTCACCGCGGCCGGGAGCATCCTCCGGCTCCAGCTCGACTGGGTCACGGTGGGGGTGCGCTGGTGAGCCGGCTGCTCGCGCTGTGCTGTGTCTGGCTCTCGGCCTGCGCGGCGTCGGTGCTCGACGCGCCGACGACCGAGGGCGCCCGGCAGCTCGGCCGCCAGGTCGACGGCGCGCGCGTCTTCGCCGACGTCGAGGCGCTCGCCGCGCTCCACCTCGCCGACGCGCCCGTCGACTGCCGCTCGCTCAACGCGCGCTCCGAGACGTGGTGTCACCTCACCAACGCCGCCGCGCGCGACTTCGTCGAGGCGCGCTTCACCAGCCTCGGCCTCACCCCGCGCAGCGACGCCAGCGAGGTGCACCCGGCGACCTCGAACGTCATCGCCGAGGTGCGCGGCACGGCGAAGCCCGACGAGGTGGTGCTGATCGGCGCGCACTTCGACGCTTTCTACGCAGGCGCCGACGACAACAGCTCCGGCGTCGCGGTGATGCTCGAGGTCGCGCGGCTGGTCGCGCAGCGGCCACTGGCGCGCACGGTGCGCTTCGTCGGCTTCGATCACGAGGAGATCGGCCTCGTCGGCAGCACCCGCCACGTCGCCTCGAGCTGGGCGCGCCCGAAGGTGTCGCTGGTCCTCGACTGCGTGGGCTACGCCGACGCCACGCCCGGGTCGCAGGGGAGCCTGCCGGGGTTCCCCGTGCCACCGGCCGGTGACTTCCTCGCGGCCATCGGGAACGACGTGTCGCGCGCGCGCCTCGAGCAGCTCGTCGCCGTCGCGCAGGGCGAAGACGTCCCGGGGGTGCAGGCCATCGTCGCGCCCGGCGAGGGCGCCGGCCCGCTGTCGGGAAACCTCATGCGCAGCGACCACGCGCCCTTCTGGCTCGCCGGCGAGAGCGCGGTCTTCTTCACCGACACCGCCAACTTCCGCAACGCGCACTACCACACCGCCACCGACACGCCCGACACGCTCGACCCCGACTTCCTCGCCGGCGTCGCGCGCGTCACCGCGATGTCCATCGCCGCCTGGGGAGACGCGCCATGAAGCAGCACGTCCTGGCCCTGACGCTCCTCGCCGGCGCGGCGCTCGCCGACGAGCGGCCGACGTCTCCGCTGTCGGTCTCCCTCGAGACGCTCGGCTCGGTCTCGCTCACGGCGGGCCGCACGCAGGGTGGCGTGGGCGGCGGGGTGGGCGTGGCGTTCGCCGTGAGCCCGAGCTGGCAGGCCCAGGCGCGCGTCGCGTGGCTGTGGGGGCTCGGCTCGCACACGCTGCTCCGCGTCGGCGGCGGCTGGCAGCGCCCCGGCGG
>JBMORD010000291.1:0-61142 GCA_049322495.1 Myxococcota bacterium
GCGCGTACCCGGAGAACCGTGACTCGACCAGCTCGCTCAAGCTGAACGCCTCGCCGGACGGCAAGGGTGGCGCGGCGGCCTGCAGCGCGATTCCGGTCGACGCCTCGCTCGCGGCCCTCGGCCTCGGCCTCCTGGCCCTCGCCCGCCGCCGTCGCTGAGCGGCACGGCTGACCCTTCGACAAAGGGGAAGTTCCCGCCCCGCCACTCCACTGGAGCGGCGGGGCGGTTCGTTTTCGGCGATGCTCGCGCGCATGCTCAAGCTGACGCTCGTCGTGACGCTCGCGGTGGCGACTCCGGCGCTCGCTGGACCGCGGCTGCTCGAGCCCTCGGACCTGAAGTTCGGCCAGGTTCAGCTCGCCGACTACCACGGCGCGGCGCCGGTCCACGCGCCGCCGCACATGCACCCGGTCGCGCCCCACGCCAGCGGGAGCGCCGATCTCTTCCTGCTCGGCCTCGGCTTCGCGGCGGGCGGGCTGGTGCTCGGCGGCGCGGGCTTCGCGGTGCTCTACGCGTGCCGCGAGGGCACGTCCTGCTACGGCGACGTGACCACCGTGGTCGGCTGGGCGCTCGCGGCGCCCGGCGTCATTCCACTGGCGATCGGCCTGGTGATGATGTGGCTCGGCGCGGGAGCCCCGGCGCGCGTGTCCGCGCCCACCCAGAGCAGCACGCGGTGGGCGTTCGGGCTCGCGCCGATCCCCGGCGGTGGAGTCGTCAGCGCGGCCGCGCGCTTCTAGCTAGGCCAGCCGGGGGAAGACCTCGGGGCGGATCTGGAAGACGTGATCCGCGAAGCGCTGCTCGCCGAGGTGCAGCGTGCGCCGACACACGAAGTCGAAGAGCAGCGGGTCGTGCCGGTCGATCTCGTTGAGCAGCGCGCGCTCGGCCTCGGTCAGGAGGCCCGCCTCGACGATGGCGCGCGTCTGCATCAGCGCGTTGATCGCCGGGAGCGGGTAGTCGCTGCCGTTGATCAGCCGCGCGTGGAGCTCGGGGTGCTCCAGCAGGTGGCGCACCGGCCTACCGACGCGGTTGACCTGGGTCATCGCCGAGAGATCGCCATAGAGCCGGCCCTTCCAGCGGTCCTCGCCGAGCAGCCGCACGAAGAGCTCGAAGTTGTCGACCCACGGGCCGTTCGCGCCGGCGTCGAGGTCGGGGTTCTGCCCGAGCGAGGCGCAGTGGGCGACCACCACCGTCACGCCGCGGTCCAGCGGTCGGCGCAGGTGGAGCGGGTTGCCGAGCCGCTGCGCCTCTTCGGCGTGCACGGCCTTCTCTTCGCCCGCGTGGCTGATGAGCGGCACCCGCAGGCGCACCAGCGCGTCGTAGAAGGCGTCGCAGCGCGCGCTCGAAGGGTCGATGTTCATCGCGTTGGGCAGCCACTTCACTGCCACCGCGCCACCGGCCACCGCCCGCTCGAGGGCCTCGACCGCGTCGGCGCGGTACGGGTGCACCGACGCGCACGGCACGAAGAGGTGCGGCGCGGCCCTGGCCAGCGAGAGCACGTACTCGTTGGGCGTGTAGAACTCGCTCGCCTCCGGCAGGGGCCGCCCTGCGTCGTCGTGGGCGCGATCGAACGCCAGCAGCAGCGCGCGGCCGTGCGGCGACTGCCGCTCGAGGAGCTCCGTCAGGCGGCCGAGGTACTGCTGATCGGCGTGCGCCAGATCCGTCACGCCGGACGCGGCGAGGTAGATGCTGAACTTGAAGTACTCGCCCGGGTTGAGCGGTGACTGCAGCCGCGCCCCCACCTCGCAGCCCGTGCCGCCGCGGCCGAGCCCCACCACGTGCACGTGCGTGTCGAGCACCCGCATCGGGTCGAGCCCCGCCCAGGCGCGCGCGATGAGGTCTCGTGCCCCGCGGGACAGCGGGCCGGTCGGCGCCGGTGGTCGCGCGGCGCGATCGTGGCCGTAGCGCACGCTGCCCCAGACGGCGGCCGCGGAGATGAGGGTGAGCAGCTGCCTGCGGGTGACGCGCGGGGTCGCCATGGTGGGCTGACCCGATTGTGAACCCGAAAGCGCGGCCGGCCCATCACCTTCTCCCTCCCGCTCGGCTATGAGGCCCGCCCATGCGCCTCGCCCTCGTTCCGCTCTTCCTGCTCCTCGCCGGCTGCCCGTCGACGACCGCCGCGCCCGACGCGGGGCCCGCGGCGTGGGAACCGGGCCAGGTGCTGCCGCTGACCAGGACGCCGAACGCGCGCGGCTTCACCGAGCTCCGCGGGCTGGTGCACGTGCACAGCATCTACTCGCACGACGCCTGTGACGGCGCGCCGCACGACGGGAACGGCGTCTACAACCAGCCCTGCCTCGAGGACTTCCGGCGCGGTGCCTGCCAGTCAGGCGACGACTTCTTCTTCCTCACCGACCACGGCGACAGCTTCGCGTCGAACGAGTTCCCCGACGTGCTGCTCCACGACGCGGCGAAGGGCGACGTGCTCGTCACCCGCGACGGCGCGCCCACCGCGAACCGCCTCGCGTGCCCGGGCGGGGCCACCGCGCTGATCATGGCCGGCACCGAGACCGGCACCATGCCCGTGGGCCTCGAGCACCACGTCGGCGCGCAGGGCCAGCGCACCGCGTACGGCAGCATCGAGAACCCGGCCATCGATCAGCTCCGCGGCGCGGGGGCGGTCTCGCTCGTGGCGCACACCGAGGACTGGACCGCCGAGCAGCTCGCCGACCTGCACCTCGACGGCTTCGAGATGTTCAACCTCCACCGCAACGCGCTCAAGAACGGAGGCGTCGCGGCCGACCTGATCCTCAACTACGTCGACAAGGGGCTGCTCGACGGCCTGCCGCACCCCGACCTGTTCCTCGCCGCGTTCACCCTCGACGACGAGGTGTACCTCTCGACGTGGGGCACGGTGCTCGCGCGCGGCCACAAGCGCGTCACCACCATGGGCAGCGACTGCCATCGCAACACCTTCCCGCAGCTCCTCCAGGACGGGGAGCGCATCGACAGCTACCGCCGCATGATGAGCGCCTTCTCGAACCACCTGCTGGTGAAGGCGAAGCCCGACGGCACGTGGGACGATCTCCAGCTCAAGGAGGCGCTCCGCGCCGGGCGGAACTTCGGGGTGTTCGAGTTCCTGGGCTACGCCGATGGCTTCGACTTCGTGGCGAAGGAAGGCGACGGGGCGACGAAGGAGCTCGGCGAGACCGCGACGCTCTTGAAGGGCGTGACGCTCGAGGCCTCCGTGCCGCGCGTGAAGAACCTCGACCCGGCGGGCGAGCAGCCGACGCTGACCCTCGTGCTGTTCCGCGCGCGCGAGGGCGGGTGGGACGAGGTGGCGCGCGCCACCGAAGGCACGCTCACCCACGCGGTGACGCAGCCCGGCGCCTACCGCGTCGAGGTGCGCATGGTGCCGAAGCACCTGCGCAAGTGGGCCGGCACGCGCCGGAGCTTCTTCGTCGCCGAGCGGCCGTGGGTGATGTCGAGCGCGCTCTACGTCGAGTGATCAGGCCAGCGCCCGCTCGAGCGCCGCGAGCAGCGCGTCGCGGTCGATGGGCTTGGCGAGCACGTCCTTCACTCCGAGCTCGAGCGCGCTGGCGCGATCGAGCACGTCGCTGAAGCCCGTGCACAGGAGGAAGCGCGTGCCCGGCCGCTCGGCCAGGAGCGTCTTCGCCAGCTCGAGCCCCGAGAGGCGCGGCATGGTCTGATCCGACAGCACGAGGTCGACGTCGTCAGGGCCGGCGCGGAGGCGCTCGAGCGCGGCCTGGCCGTCCTCCGCCTCGCTCGAGCGGAAGCCCAGCGAGCGGAGCAGGCGACGGAGCGCGGACCGCACCATCGGGTGATCGTCGACGATCAGCACGTGGCGCTGCGCGGACGCGGCGGCGTGTGGCGGGGGCGCGGGTGTCGGCGTCGGCGCGTGCGCGACGAGCGGCAGCTCGATGACGAAGCGCGCGCCGCGGCCGGGCGCGGAGTCGATCTCGATGGTGCCTCCCGCCGCGGTGACGATGCCATGCACCACGGCCAGCCCGAGGCCGATGCCCTTCTCCTTGGTGGTGACGTACGGCTCGAAGAGCCGCGCGCGCATCGACTCGTCGATGCCGGGGCCGTCGTCTTCGACGCACAGCCGCGCGCGCTCGTCGTGCCGCGAGAGGCTCACGCGAATGCGGCCGTGCGGCCCCACCGCGTCGCGCGCGTTGGTGCACAGGTTGAGCAGCACCTGGTTGAGCTGGGTGCGATCGGCCAGCACCGTGCCCACCGCGGGCGCGACGGCCAGCTCGAGCGTGATGTTCGAGGGGATCGCCGCGCGCGCGAGCGCGAGCGAGCTGGTGACCACCTCGGAGATCTCCAGCGGCGCGACGTTGGGCTGGGTCTTGCGGCCGAAGGTGAGGATCTGCTGCACGAGATCCCTCGCGCGCAGCGACGCCTCGCGGATGAGCTCCAGGTTCTCGCGCAGCGGGCCGTCGGGCGCGTCGTGGAGCGAGGCGTCGGTGGCGCTCATCACCGCCGCGAGGAGGTTGTTGAAGTCGTGCGCCACGCCGCCGGCGAGCCGGCCGATGGCCTCGAGCTTCTCTGCGTGCCGCAGCTGCCCCACCAGGGCCTCGCGCTCCTGGCGCGCGCGGTGCTGCTCGGTCATGTCGGAGGTGGTGACCAGCACCCGTCGCCAGTCGGGCTCCGCCGCGGTGGCCGTCACCGCCACCCAGCGCCGCTGGCCGTCGAGCGTGCCCAGCCAGCACTCGGTGGTGGCCACCGCCCTGCCCTCGAGGAGCTGCAGCAGGAGGTTCCCCAGCTCCGGCAGGGTGTCGCTGACGAAGACGCGCGGCAGGTTGGCGATCAGCTCGGCCTGATCCCGCGCGCCGGCCATGCGGCACGCCGTGGCGTTCGCCGACAGCACGCGCAGCTCCCGGGTGAGCGACAACAGGAGCTCCGGCCGCTCGCGCAGGGCGACGGGGAGGTGCGCGCGCTCGCCCGCCTGCTCGAGCATCACCTTGAGGCGCGAGAGGTCCTCTTCCCACACGCCGACCGGCACCGTCTGCAGCAGCTCGCGCAGCCTCGCTTCGCTCGCCGCGAGGCGCTCCTCGAACTGTCGCTGCGTGGTGATGTCGCGCACCACCACCACCGTGGTCTGCGCGCCCTCTTCGAGGATCGACGAGGCGTGCACGTCGAGGAAGAGCGGGCTGCCGTCTCTGCGCCGCGCCTTCGTCGGGTACTGCGTCGGCACCGGCTCGCCGCGCGCCCGCCGCGCGACGCGCTCGGTGATGGTCTGGTGCTCGGCGGGGTCGATGAGCTCGAGGATCGGCACCCCCACCAGCTGCTCCGGCGACTCGTAGCCGAAGAGGCGCGCGTACGCGGCGTTGACCTCCACGTGCACGCCGAGGCGGGAGATGCCCATGGCGGCCGTGGTCGCGGCGAAGAAGGCGCGCGTGCGGCTCTCGGCCTGACGCTTCGGCCGGAGATCTCGCGCCGAGACGACGAAGACCCCGTCACCGAGCGGCGACGCCGCCACCTCGACCGGGAGCGGCTGGCCGTGCACGTCGAGGAACGTCTCTTCGAGCGGCGGCACCGACTGGCCGGTCTCGCTCATCACCCGCCCCCGCTCGGCCACCAGCCGGCGCGCCTCGACGCTCAGGAAGTTCGCCACCGGCACCCCGCGCATCGACTCGGCGCTCGGGTAGCCGGTCAGGCGCGCGGCGGCCTCATTCGCCCACAGCACCTTGCCTCCACCGTGAACGAACAGCGCCTCCGGGCTCAGCTCGGCCAGCTTCCGGAAGGCGCGGTCATCCAGCGGCACTGCAGGAGCGTCGGTCATGGCTGCACCGGGGCAGGGAGGACCCCGATTCAAGCCTCACCACGCCCACTTCCGTTCGCACGGAAATCGACGCGCGGTCACTCCAGGGGGAGGGCGGCGCTGATGTTGAGCGAGGCGCGGGCGGTGGCCAGCTCGGTGCGCGCCTGGATCTGGCTCACCTCGGCGGTGAAGACGTCACGCTCGGCGAGGATGACCTCGACCTGCGTGGCGGCGCCGGCGGCGTAGCGATCCTTCGCGACCTGGGCGGCGCGCTGGGCTGCTTCGACCTGCGCCTTCGCGGCGTCGATCTTGATGAGCGCGGCGTTGAGGCGCTGCCAGTCGGAGTTCACCTGATCGCGCGCCACGAGCCGGGCGCGGTCGGCCCCGAGCGCGGCCGCCGCTTCGTTGGCGTCCTGCGCGCCCCAGCCCATGAACGTGGGGGCGTCGAGGCGCCAGGTGAGGTTGATGCCTGCGACGTAGGTCGCCGCCTTGCCCTGGAAGCCGGTGGCGTTGGTGAAGCGCTGGGTGAACTGGCCGCCGACGGTGGGCACCAGGGCGAGGCGCGCGCTGGTGGCGACGCGGTTGGCCGCCTCGCGGTCCTTGTCGGCGGCCTGCACCGCGGGGAGGTTCTCGATGCGCGCCTCGAGCTCCTCGAGCGGCGCGACCGGGCGCGTGTCGTCGAGCGGCTGGGCGATCTCCTCGGACGGCTCGAGGCCCGAGAGGGTGCGCAGCGCGCGGCGCGTGGTCGCGACGAGCGAGTCGGAGTCGGCGATGAGCTGGCGGGTGCGCGCCACCTCGGCCTTCGAGCGCAGCACCTCGAGCTCGGTGACGGTGCCCGCCGACGCGCGGATCTCCATCAGCTTGAGCTGCGCCACCGCGACGCCGGCCGACTTCTTCGCCGACTCGCGCACTGCGAGGGCCGCGGCGTAGCCGTAGTAGGCGGCGACCACCTGGCGGCGGATGAGGTCTCGCGTCACCTGCTCGCGGAGCGTGGCGCTCTGCGAGGCGAGATCGGCCGACATCGCGCGGAACCAGCGCGTGGTGTCGATGATCGGCAGGTCGATGCGCAGCGCCGCGTCGAACTGATCGTAGGGGATGATCACCACCTTCTCCATGGTGATGGGGTTGATGGTGATCTCGGCGTTGTACTGGTTGTGGGTGTACGCGCCCTGCGCCGTGAGGCTGGGGAGCATCGCGGTCCACGCCTGGCGGAACTCGGCCGCCGCGCGGTTGCGCTGCTCGATGGAGATCTTCTGGTCGACGTTCTGCTGCTCGGCCGCGTCGAGGAACTGCTGCACCGTCTCGGCCGCCGAGGCCCCGGTGGCGACGAGCGCCACCACCATCATCACGGACTTCACTTGCTCACCTCCGCCGTCATCGGCGCGTGGGGGACCTCTGCGGTGGCCGTTTCGCCGCGCGGCTTGCGCTTGCGGAAGAGCATCGAGAGGTCGTCAAAGTACGAGTAGGCGACGGGCACCGCCACCAGCGTGAGGATCAGCGAGAGCGACTGGCCACCGACGACCACGCCGGCGGTGGCGCGGTTGAAGCCGGCGCCGATGCCGCGCGCGGTGACCAGCGGCACCATGCCCGCCACGAAGGCGAAGGTGGTCATGAGGATCGGGCGGAGCCGGTCCTTGTTCGCCTTGAGGATCGCCTGCAGCCGCGCCGCCTTGCGCACCGCCTTCTCGACGGTGGCGATGCGGGTGAAGTCGGCGCGGGTGAGCGCCTTCTCGAGCCGCTCGCGGCCCACGATGCCGTCGAGGCGCTCGTGGATGACGTTGCGCATCGCCGTCTCGGTGTGCTCGCGCGCCGCCGCCTCGAGCGCGCCTTCGACCGCCTCGTCGGAGTGCTCGCGCAGCTGGTTGGTGTGGTCGATCTGCAGAATGGCGTTCTTCTTCACCACGCCGAACAGCACGAAGATGCCGAGGAACGAGTACATGTCGAGCGCCTGGTCGAAGATGATCACCGAGGCGATCGCGTACGGCAGCGTCAGCGGCAGCGAGATGAGGATCGTCACCGGGTGCAGCCACGACTCGAACTGCGCCGCGAGGATCAGGTACATGAACACGAAGCTCGCGAGGAGCCCGAGCACGAAGCTGATGCCCGTCTCCTTCATGATCTTCGTCATGCCCTGCGCCTTGACGGTGTAGCCCTTGCCGAGCTTCGCGGCCTCGTCTTCGAGGATCGCCTTGATCGCGTCGCCCACGCCGCCTTCCGAGACGCCGGGCTTCACGTTGGCGAGGAAGGTGACCTGGCGCTCGCGCTGGTAGCGGTTGATGCTCGCCGGGCTCGAGCCCTGCTTCACCTGCACCACGTCGGCGAGCGTCACCAGGCCGAGCTTGCGGCTGGGCACGGTGATCAGCCGCAGCGCGTCTTCGCTGCTGCGGTACTCGGGCGTGGCGCGCAGGCGCACGTCGTACTGCTCGCCGCCTTCCGCGTAGTTCGACACCTTCTGGCCGGCGACCAGGTACTGGAGCGCCTGCGCGACGTCGATCACCTGCACGCCGAGGTCGGCCGCGCGCTGGCGATCGACGTAGATGCCGAGCTCCGGCTTGCCGACCACGAGGTTCGAGTCGACGTCGACCGCGCCGGGCACTTCCTTCTTGATGCGCTCGACCAGCCGCGGCGTCGCGTCGGACATCACGCGGATGTCGGGGCCCGACATGAGGAACTGGATCTTCGCCGTCGACTGGCCGCCGCCGAACTCGTTCACGTCGGCCACCGAGACCTTCAGCTCCGGCGGCAGCGAGGGGAGGATCTTCTGACGCACCACGTCCTTGAGGTCGTTCTGCGAGATGTTGCGCTGATCAGGCGGCACCAGCTTCACGAAGATGCGCGCGAGGTTGGGCGTCTTCGCCGCGTCATCGCCGATGGTGACCAGCGTCGCGGTGACCTCCGGCATCTCGCGCACCAGGCGGGCGACGCGCTCGCCGACCAGCTCGGTGGCGGCCACCGAACGGCCCTCGGGCAGGCGCACCACCACCTCGAACTGCGCGCGATCGTCGATGGGCAGGAAGCCCTTGCGCGCCTTGGCGGCCAGCGGCCCCATGGCGACGAGCGAGAGCACCGAGGCGATGACCACGATCCACCGGCGGGCCATGACGAAGTCGAGCATCGCCACGTACGCGCGCTCGATGGGGCGGTAGAAGACGTCGACCACGCGCTCCAGCACCGACTTCGAGTGGTCGCCCGGCTTCTTCGCCTTGAGCCACCGCGCCGCGAGGCTGGGGGTGAGCGTGAAGCTCACGAAGAGCGACACGGCGATCGAGAACGACATCGTGATGCCGAAGCTGCCGAGGAAGCGGCCCGGCACGCCGGCCACGAAGGCGATGGGGAGGAACACCGCGATGAGCGAGAGCGTGGTCGCGAGCACCGCGAGGCCGATCTCCTTCGTGCCCTCGATGGCCGCCTGGGCGGGCGACATGCCCTTCTCTTCGACGAACTTGAAGATGTTCTCGAGCACCACGATGGCGTCGTCGATCACGATGCCGACGGCGAGCGCGAGCGCGAGCAGGGTGATGGTGTTGAGCGTGTAGCCCTGCACCTTCATCAGCGCGAAGGTGCCGACGATCGACGTGGGAATGGCGAGGGCCGCGATGATGGTGCTGCGCAGGTTGCCGAGGAAGAGCAGCACGATGATCGCCGCGAAGATCGCGCCGAGGATGAGGTGCTCGGTGACCGCCTCCGCGCCGGTGCGCACCACGGCCGAGCCGTCGCGCTGCACCTCGAGCTTGTAGCCCGGCGGCAGCTCTTTCTGGATGTCGAGCATGCGGCTCTTGATGGCGTCGACCACCGCCACGGTGTTGGTGCCCGACTGCTTGCTGAGCGCCAGCAGCACCGTGCGCTCGCCGTTCCACATCGCGCCGGTGTCCGCGTCCTGCACGCCGTCGCGCACGTCGGCGATCTCATCGAGGCGGATCGAGCGGCCCGACTGGTCACGCACGATGATCGCCTTGAGCTCGTCGACCGAGGCCACGCGCCCGTTGACGCGCACCGTGAAGTAGTCGCGGCTGGTGTCGACGCGCCCACCGGGGAGCGTGATGTTCTGGCCGTTGATCGCCGCCGCGACCTCCAGCGGCGAGAGCCCGAGCGCCTTGAGCTTCACCGGGTCGACCATCACGTCGATCTGGCGCTTGCGGCCACCGAGCAGCGTGGCCTTGCCCACGCCGTTGACCGACTCCAGGCGGCGGCGCACCACGCGATCGGCGATGTCGGTCACCTCGCGCACCGACTTGCCGGGCGCGCGCAGCGCGACGAAGAGCACCGGCGTCGCGTCGGGCTCGATCTTCTGCACCACCGGCGGGTCGATGCCCTTGGGCAGCTCGGCCAGCACGGTGTTCACCTTCTGCTGCACCTCCTGCGAGGCGACGTCGACGTTCTTCTCGAGGATGAACTGGATGATGACCTGGCTGACACCTTCGGCCGACGTGCTGCGGAGCTCGTCGATGCCCGAGATGGTGTTCACCGCGCCTTCGATCTTGTCGGAGATCTCCCGCTCCATGTCTTCCGGCGACGCGCCGGGCTGGAGGGTGGTGACGACGACCACCGGGAAGTCGATCTTCGGGAACTGGTCGACGCCGAGCTGCGTGTAGAACACGCCGCCGACGACGAGGATGACGAGCGAGAGCACCGTCGCGAAGACGGGCCGCTTCACACACAACTCAGCGAGCCATTGCATGGGAGTGCGCGCCTTTCGTCACTGGATCGACGAGCCGTCACGCAGCCCGGGGGGCGGCGCGAGAATGACCTTCTCACCGGCCGGCAGCGGCTCGAGCACCGCGACCCGACCTTCCTTCTCGACGCCGGTGGCCACCACCACCTCGAACGCCTGACCGTTGCGCGCGAGGAAGAGGCGCTTGACGGTGCCGTCGGCCTTGATGGCGCGCGTCGGCACCGTGGGCTGATCCTCCTCGCCGACCGAGACCTTCGCGGTGGCGAACATGCCCGGGCGGAGCGAGCCATCGTCGTTCTTCGCCGAGGCCTCGACGATGAGGTCGCGGGTGTTGGTGCGCAGCGCGGGCGACACGAAGCGCACCGTCGCCGGGAACTCGCGGTCGGGGTACGCCGAGACGGTGAGCATCAGCGTCTGGCCTTCCTTCACCAGCGAGACCGCCGGCTCGGGCACGCTCAGGCTCACGCGCACCGGGTTGACCGCGAACACGCTCGCCACGCGGGTCGGCGGCTGCACGTACTCGCCGACGTTGATGAAGCGCTCGCCGATGATCCCGTCGAACGGCGCGCGGATGATGGTGTCGCTGGCGTTCTTCGTCGCCAGGTCGGCGTTCGCCTGGCTGGCGTTGGCCTGGTAGAGCTGCGCGGTGCACTGCGCCTTGAGGCGCTCGTGCTCGCTCTTCGCGATGGCGCCCTGGCTGAAGAGGGTGTCGGCGCGCTCACAGTCCTGCTTGGCGAGCTGCACCTGCGTCTGCGCGGCCTGGCTCTGGGCGACGGCCGCCGCCACCTGGAAGCTCGCGCCGCGGGAGTCGACGATGGCGATGACCTGCCCCAGCTTCACCGGCATGCCGCGCTCGACGTAGACGTTGGTGACGCGCCCGGCGACGTTCGCCGCGATGTCCGACTGGCGATCGGCCGAGATGCTGCCGGTGAGCGTCAGGTACCGCGGCATCCTCTGGATCTCGACCGTGGCGGTCTCGACCTTCACCGGCGGCAGCGCCACCTCGGTGGTCCTGGTGGCGCCCGCCTCGGGCGCGACGTCGGGTTTCTTGCAGGCAGCCAGCGTGAGCAGGCCGAGGACGAGGACGGTGGTGCGCTTCATGATGGTCTTTCTGGAGGTCATGCGACCTCCCGGCGAGACGGCCTGCGACCCTTCACCGCCAGCGCGCGGCAGAAGAGGTCGACGAGGTCGTCGAGGTAGGCGCGCGTGTTGCGCGCGGAGTACTTGACGTTCGAGACGTGGGCGAAGAACGCCCGGGCCTGGAGCGCGCCGAGGATCGCCGTGGCGACGCTCTCGGGGGCGGGCACGTCGGCGAGCCCCAGCTCGTCGGCCTTCGCCAGCCAGGTCTTGATGGCCTCGATCATCAGCATCGGCCGCTGGTGCTTGCGGTCGAAGAGCTTCTCGTGGGGGATGCCGCTCTCGCGCAGCGCCGACACCGCGGGGATGATCTGCTCGAAGAATGCCCACAGCTCGGCGAAGCGATCGGTCAGCTGCTCACGCAGCGGCCGCGCGTCGGGGCCGGCGAGGAAGGTGTCGACGAAGGGCGGCTTCTCAGGGGGGCGGAGGGCCTGGAGCATCAGCTCCTGCCGGCTGCCGAACCGCTTGAGCAGCGCGGGCGACGTCACCCCGAGCTTCTCGGCCACCACGTCGAGCGAGACGTGCGCCCCGTGCTCGAGCACACACGACCGCATGGTCGTGAGGATCTGCTCGTCGCTGATCAGCCGGGGACGCGCCATCGCGGTTGGTTAGTAAGTCGCAACTAACCAAAGCGCAACGCTCAGCTTCGTGACGCGATCGGGGGCGCGTGCCCCTCACCGGGAACCACCCCGAGAATCCAGCTACTTCGAGCGCCGACCCGGCGACCGTGAAGAAGTGTTGGCGCGCAGCGCGCGACGGTAGCGCTGCTTCCCCTTCGCCCGGGCTTGCGCGAGCGAGAAGCCGGCCTTCTGAAACAGCGACTCCGTTCCAGTCCAGGCGAACGCCGCGGGGAGCTTCTCCCCCTTCACGGGGTAGCCCTCGACGAGCTCGGCGCCGTCGAGGCGCGCACCCTCCACCGCCGCCGCGAGGAGGGCGGTCGCGACTCCACGGCCGCGGAAGCCGGGCTTGATGAAGAAGCAGGGCACGCTGTGGACGCGCTCGGCGTCGTCGCAGGTGAGCGAGGGGGCGCGGTCGAGCTTCGCGAAGTCTCGGCGTGGGCCGCGCGCGACCCAGCCGACCGGCTCGCCGTCGGCGTAGGCGAGGTGCCCGCGCGCCGCGCCGTCGAGCACGAGCTGCCTGAAGCGTGCCTTTGCGCGAGGCCCCTTCACGTCGTCGAAGCGCTCGCCCTTCTCGAGCCGCCAGAACATGCACCAGCAGCCGGCGCAGGCGCCCTTCTCGCCGAAGAGCCGCTCGAGATCGCTCCAGCGCTCGGGCGTCAGGGCGACGACCTCGAGCTTCATCGAGGCGCCTCCGCGAAGGGGCGCACCGCCGACACCGACAGCACGCTCTCGAGCGCGGCGCGGCGCACCAGCGCGCTGCGGGGGAAGAGCCAGCGCACGACGGACTCGCTGAGCGAGCCGCGCTCGAGCAACGCGCCACGCACCACGGCGTCGAAGAAGCGCTCGTCGGCGACGGTGCGCCGGGCCTCGAGCGCCCGGGTGACGAGCTCGAGGTGACAGCCGCCGGGCCGCCAGGCGGCGAGCTCGCGGGCCCAGTCGGGGTAGTTCTCGACGAGCGCCTGCCCCAGCTCGAGCGTGGACAGCGCCTCGATGGCGGCCGCGCACCGCGAGGCAGGCGGGAGCTGGGCGAGGAGCGCCCGCTGCGCCGCTGGCACCCACGGGCTCCAGAGCTGCGAGCCGGCGATCGCCGTCGTGCGGAGCGCCGCGAGCTGCTCCGTGGTGGGGGCGCCGCTCGCGCCGGTGGCGTCGGCGAACGCGCGGGCCCGCTCGAGCACCGCCAGGCCGACGAGCTGATCGGCGATGAGCGGGCGCGAGAGCAGGGCGAAGCCGAGCGAGGTGACCTCCGTCATCGCGGCCACGTCACCCGCGCGGGCTCCGCCGACGAGTCGGGTGGTGGCGACGGCGAGCGTCTGCTCGAGGGCCACGGAGGGCCAGATCGCCGGTGGCGGCCCGGTGCGCGGGTCGACGTCGACGTGCTCGAGGGGCGTCCCCGCGGGGCTGCTCCAGTCTTCGTGGCCCGGCACGAGCGCGAGCCACGCGAGGTCGACCTCGGGGAGCGTGAGCGCCGGTTCGGTGAGCTGCGCCTGGGAGAGGGTGGCGAGCTGGTGCATGACGTCGGCGGGGAGCCCGGGATCCTTCACGTCGCAGCGCGCGCGATGCGTCTGCACCGCGGCTGCGGCGCCGGTCCACGAGAGGTGACAGGCGACCGCGACCGGCATCGGCTCCGCAGCGCCGCGCGCGGCGAGCACGGAGCTCGCGAGGGCCACCGTCGGTGCGAGCGTTGCGCCGTGCTGGTCCCAGTCGGCGACGAGCTTCTCGCGCACCGGCCGCGCGCTGTCTTCGATGATGCGGGTGGCGATGACGCGCACCGCGAGCCAGGCGGCGAGCGCGAGCCCGAGCGCGAAGACCAGGAACACGAGGGTGAAGCGCCGGAGCAGGCGGGGCATGCGGCGTTCTCTACGCGCGTCGGTCTTTCGATGCAGCTACCAGTGACGTCGCGAATCGACTCAAGTGCGCCGCCAACAGGAGGAGACTCGATGCGGAACGTGGTGCTCGCGGTGTGGTGTGGACTCTCGGTGGCGGCGTGGGCGGGGAAGGACGTGGCCGGAGCGGCCGATCATCCGCTCCTGACGCGCATGCCGGGCTCGTGGATCGTGCAGTTCGATCAGCGCGAGTTCGACTCGTACGACATGAGCGCGTACTTCTCGGGCGACGAGGGCCGCTGGGACGGGCGGAAGACGACCCTCGAGTACGCCACCGACGAGGCGCGGCGGCCGACCCAGGTGCAGATCATCCGCAACTACGAGAACGCGCTGAAGAAGGCGGGCGCGAAGATCCACTACGTCGACGACGGGGCGGTGATCGCCCGGCTCGAGAAGAACGGCGGCGTGGCGCGCGTGCACGTGCGCGCGTTCAACGAGGGGGCGGGCTACGCGATCGTCGTCGTCGAAGACGCGGCGCTCAAGCAGGAGGTGGTGGTCGACGCCGCGGCGCTCAAGAAGGGCCTCGCCGCCGAGGGGCGCGTGGCGCTCTATGGCATCTACTTCGACACCGGGAAGGCGGTGGTGAAGCCGGAGTCGGCGCCGACGCTGGAGCAGATCGTCAAGCTGCTCAAGCAAGACCCGAAGCAGCAGCTCTTCGTGGTCGGCCACACCGACGGCACGGGCCAGCTCGAGGCCAACGTGAAGCTGTCGAACGAGCGCGCGGCGGCGGTGGTGAAGGAGCTCGTGTCGCGCGGCATCGACGCCTCGCGCCTCAAGCCCGCGGGCGTCGGCCCGTGGAGCCCGGTGGCGAGCAACCGCACCGAAGACGGCAAGGCGAAGAACCGGCGCGTCGAGCTCGTCGACCGGCTCTGACTCACCGCAGCCGCGTCACGCGGACCACGGCGCTCAGCGGAATGGTGCCGTGCACGTGCGGGAAGCGCCGCCCGTCATGGTGGGGGCGTGGCTGCCCGTCGGGCGGCGCCGGGGCCTCGCGGCGCACCTCGACGTCGAGCGCCGCTTCGTCGAGCTCGAGCACGAGGAGCGGGCCGTCGACCCGCGCGTAGTACGCGTCGGCGATCGCCCGCAGCGTCTCGAGGTCGTCGCAGCAGTGCACGAAGCCGTCGGTGGCGAAGCGCGCGGGCTGGTAGCGGCCGCCGCGGCGGCCCTCGTCCCATTCACGCTGGGTGGCGAGGTGGAGGAGCGTCACTTCTCGAGGCCCTGGGTGTACCGGCCGATCGGTGGCCTCGCGCGGCCGGCGAACGGCGCGAGCTCGCCCTTGCGGAGGCGCTCGAGGGCCGCGACCCGCTCGTCCGTCGACGGGTGCTTCGCGAAGGCGGGGAGCGCCTTGAGGGCCCGCTCATACTGCTCGAGGTCGTAGCCGCTGAACGCCACCAGGCGCGCGGCGAGGGCGTCCGCGGCGAGCTCGGCGTTCCGCTCTCGCCCGAGCGTGCGCGTCATGGAGAGCGTCTGCGCGAGCCATGGCAGGTCTTCGGGGTGCGAGAGGTCGAGCTGGCCGTTGGGCCCGAAGGCGTCGGCGAACCGCGCGCTCTGCGGGTCGAGCTGCAGCCCCGGCGTGGCGAGCACCACCTTCGACGTGTGGGCCACCTCGCAGACGGTCTGGGTGCTGCGCTTCCATTCGCCCAGGTCGTCCTTCGCGACGACGTGGGCGATCTCGTGCGAGAGGAAGCCCGCGAGCTGGGCCTCGTTGTCGAGCGCGGCGAGCAGGCCGGTGGTGACGAAGACGAAGCCGCCGGGCGCGCTGAAGCTGTCGGGCGTGGCGCTCTCGACGACGCCGAAGGTCCACGGCAGCGAGGGGCGCGGCGAGGTGCGCGCGAGGTTGCGACCGACGACCGCGAGCCACGCTGCGCGCTCGTTCTTCGCGCCGCCTTCCCTGCCGACGTCGAGCGAGAGCGGGCCCACCTTGCCGACGAGGGCCGCGGCCAGCTTCGTGCCGACGAGGTGCTCCTCCTCGCGGGAGATCTCGCGCGTCGCGAAGGGTGCGCAGTAGCGCGCCGCCTCGGCCTTCGCGGCGTTCAGCACGGCCACCGCCTGCGCGGCCTGATCAGCGGCCCCCTGCAGGTTCGCGGGGCGCGCGCCAGCGGGGGCGAGCGCCTTCTCCTGGCTGGCGCAGCCTGCGAGCAGGCAGAGGACGAAGAGAAGACGAGACATGGGCGTTCCCCGAAGAATGAACGACGGGCCCGCACGTCGTCGCGCGCGGGCCCGCCGGTGGGACAGCTCACTTCTTGATGGGCGCGAAGGCCTTGCTGACGTCGGGCTTCGCGGTGCCGGTCGCGAACGGCGCGAGGTCGCCGGTGCGCAGCGCCTTGAGCTTCGACACGCGCTCGCCCGTCGACGGGTGCTTCGAGAAGCCGCCGCCGGAGTCGCCGAGCGAGGTGAGGAAGGTCTCGTACTCCGACGCGTCGTAGCCCGCGAAGGCCACGAGCTCGAGGGCGGTGGCGTCGGCCTGGAACTCGTCTTCCTTCTCGTTGCCCATCGCCTCGATGAGCTTCATCACCGCGTCCATCACGAAGACCACGAAGCCGCCGTCGGCCTTGTCGAGATCGAAGTTCTCGAAGTCCTTCGCGAACTTCGCCGCCTCGCGCGCATCGGCGGGCAGCATGCTCACCGCCGCCTGCAGCCCCTTGCCGACCACATACCCGCCGAAGGTGGCGATGTCGCACTGCGTGGCCTTGGCGTCGCGGTAGCGCTTGATGGAGTGCTTGTGCACGACGTGGCCGATCTCATGCGCCAGCACGCCCGCGAGCTGCGCCTCGTTGGTCATCTTGCGCAGCAACCCGGTGGTGACGACGACGTAGCCACCAGGTGCGCTGAAGGCGTTGGGCGTGTCGTTCTCGATGACGGCGAAGGTCCACGGGATCTCCGGGCGGGCGGAGTAGCGCGCGAGGTTGCGGCCCACGACGCTCACGTAGGCCGTGAGATCGTTCTTCGCGCTGTCGGGCAGCTTGAGCTTCTTCGAGGCGTCCTTCTCGCTGTCCTTCACGCGCTGCAGCAGCGGCGCGGGCTCCTCCTCGGTGAAGCCGTCGAGCACCAGGTTCCCGAAGCGCGAGACCTGCTGCACGCTGACGACGCCGCCCATCGCGCGCTCCTCGACCCACGCGACCTCCGCGGTACGGATGGGGTCGCACTTCGCCTTGGCGCGGGCCTGGCCGTCCTTGACGATCTGCGCGGCTTCACCCCCCGCGGCCTCGAGCGTGTTGGTGGCCGCGGCGAGCTTTCCGCCGGTCGCAGAGTGGAACAGCGCACAGCCGGTCGTCAGGTTGAGCGCCGCGATGAGAATCAACGAGCGGTTCACTTGCCACCTCCGAGTTCCTTGCCCTTCGCGGCGATGGCCTCGGGCGTGCCTTTGTTCTTGTTGTGCTCCTCGGCGTAGATGACGGCGACCGCCGACTTCTTGAGCCGCTTCTCCTTGGCGTCCTTGTCCTTCTCCTCGGCGTACTTGAGGCTCGCCTCGGTGAGGCCCTTGGTCGCCGCGCCAGAGCTGGCGAACGACTTGGTGTCCATGCCCTTGCCGCTGGCGTCGATCTCCGCCTGGGGTTTGCTCGGCGAGAGGTTCGACATCAGCACGAAGCCGGCCTTCCCGCCGACCTCGACCTGGTGGAACGTCTTGTCCTTGTCGCTGGGGCCCTTCCAGACGACCTCCGAGCCGACCGCGAGCTCCTTGGCGCCGGCGACGGGCGCCGCGCCGAGCTTCGGTTCCTTGAGCAGCTTGACGCCCTTCGCCTTGATGAACAGGTTGTCGCCAACCTTGACTGCCCATGCAGCGCTGGCGCTCATCAGCGCCGCCGCGGCCAGGGCCCGGTACCCACGTCTCATGTGTTGCCTCCTCGAAGAGAGAGTCACTTCTCCAACGTCGAAACCGCGTCCCAGTCGGCGGGAGGCGGGTGAACCTCGAACTCCATGCACAGGCCGAGCAGCCGTCGGCTCGGGCCGTCACTGCCGTCGATCTCCAGCGCCCGCCCCAGGGTGGCCTTCGCCTCGGCGAAGCGCCGCGCTCGGTACGCGAGCAAGGCCTGCCCATAGAGGTCAACCACTTTCAGCTTGTCGTGGTGCAGCTCGCCTTTCATCGCGAGCAGCTCGTAGACCGTGACCGCCTGCGTCTTGCCGGCCACGCGCACGCGATCGAGCTCGCGCGCCTCGACCTGGTCCTTCACGGCCTCGTACGTGCCCGGGCCCATCATGATCAGCGTGCCGTAGTTCTTGTTGGCACCCTCGAGCCGCGCGGCGAGGTTCATCTCGTCGCCGATGGCGGTGTAGTCGAGGAGCTGGGCCGAGCCGATGTTGCCCACCATCATCGTGCCGGTGTTGAGCCCCACGCGCGTGTAGACGTCGGGCAGGCCTTCCTTGCGGAACTCCTCGCGGAGCTCGCCGATGGCGTGCTGCACGGCCAGCGCGGCGCGGCAGGCGCGGAGCGGGTGATCGGCGTGGGGCACCGGCGCGCCGAAGAGCGCCACCACCGCGTCGCCGATGTACTTGTCGATGCACGCGCCCTCGCCGGTGAGCTGCGGGGTGACGGTCGAGAGGTAGCGGTTGAGCAGCCGCATGAGCTCCTTCGGCTGCTCCTTGAGCTTCTCGGAGAACGTCGAGAAGCCCTTGATGTCGGAGAAGAACGCGGTGACGTGGAGGTTCTCGCCCTCGAGGCTGGGGAGCTTCTTCTGCTCGACCATCAGCTCGACGAGGTCGGCCTCCATGTAGTTCTGGAACATCTCCTTCATGCGCTCGCGCTCCCTGCGCGCGAAGAGGCGCTCCCAGGTGGTGGCGAGGATCGACGCGACGGTGCCGGCGAGCCCGGGCATCGCCGAGAGCACGTGGATGCGCGTGGCCACGAGGAAGCTGCCGGTGATGGTGAAGAACCCGACGTACAGGAGCACCGGCCAACCGATGTCGACGAAGGTGTTGCGCACCACCAGCACCAGCGCGACCGAGAACAGCGCCACCAGGAAGGCGAAGGCGAGCGAGACCCAGAAGGGCGCGGCGATGATGAACTGGTCCTTGAGCAGGTTGTCGAGCGTGGCCGCCTGCTTCACGAGGCCGGGCGTCGCCTGCTCGAGGGGCGTGGCCTTCGAGTCGCCGGTGCCGACCGCCACACCGCCGACCACGACGATCTTCCCCTTGAAGATCTCCCCGTGCTTGTCCTGCGAGATGTCGCCGTTGGCGCAGTCGACGCCGGTCTGGTCTTCCTTGCTGCACTCGTTGAAGCGTCGCACCACGTCGACCAGCGCGACCTGCTTGAAGCGATCGGTCAACCGCCCGCCGTAGTGGATCTCCGCGGTGCCGTCCTGGTTGATGCGCACCTGCTTCGAGCCGACGGTGAGCTTGCCGGGCTCGACCACCACCTCCTTCGCGCCCTCGAGGCGGGCCAGCATCACCACCGGCAGCGTCGCGTAGGTGTTGGTGCCGTCGGTGTACGCGAAGGCCGTGCGGCGCAGCTTGCCGTCTTCGTCCTCTTCGCCGGCGACCGAGCCGAAGCCGTCGGCCGCCTCGAGCAGCCGCGGCATCGCCGCCATCGGGTAGCTGGGGAAGGTCTTGCCGGTGGGCTCCCCGTGCTCGTCGCGCTCCTGCTCCTCGGGGAAGGTGGGCACCTCGAGCCCGCCCTTGAAGGTGACGGGCAGCCCGTAGGTCTTCGCGGCCCACGCGAGGCGATCGGCGGCCGACTTCTTCGCCCACTCCGCCTTCTCCTCGGGGGTCGGCTCCTCGGGGAACTCGCCCTCCGGCGCCACCTTCTCGTAGACCGGCATGTGGCCCGCGGGGCCCAGCACCGGCGCGCCCTGCGGCAGCTTCGGCGCGCCCGGCGAGGTGTTGAAGCCGAACACCACCGGCATCTCGGTGGCCTCCAGCGCCTGCCGCAGCGCGAGGTCGCCCGCTTCGTTCGAGGCGGGCTCGTTGAAGACCATGTCGAACACCACGCCGCGCGCGCCGGCCTTCGAGAGGTAGGTGATGAGGTCGGCCCAGATGATGCGGTCGTAGGGCAGGTTGACGCCGTAGCGCTCGCGGAGGAACGCGCTCTCGGAGACCTGCGTCATGGTGGCGTCGTCGAGGGCGACGATCATCACGTCCTCGGAGCGCACCAGCTTGCCGAGGCCGGTCCTGGCCTGAACGAACTTGAGCACGTCGCGCTTGGGCAGCGTGAAGGCCTTGAGGCCGTCGTCGTAGGCGCCGCGCTCGTCGTCGGAGATCTCCATCACGTCGTACTGCCACCACAGCGCGGCGAAGCCGGTGCCGGCGGCGGCGAGGAGCAGCATCAGGAGCCAGGTACGGCCCACGCGCAGGCGGATCAGCTCGAGCGCACGTCTCATGGAGGCCCGGACCATATGCGCGCCGGCCCGGAGAGACAGAAGAAACTCAGGCCGCCTTGAATCCCAATCGCGCGAGATCTTCCGTGAACTGCTCGACGGTGGTGAACACGCGGCCGTGCATGCCGACCTGCGTGGCGGCGGTCGCGTAGGCCTTCACGTCGTCGAAGAAGACCGTCTTCCACGGCGCGGTGCCAGCCGCGGCGAGCGCCTTCTCGTAGATGGCCTTCTCGGGCTTGATCAGCCCCACCTCGCACGAGAACACGAGGGCGTCGAAGTCGGAGAGGATCGGCAGGCGCGGGCGCAGCCAGGCGACGTGCTGGTCGTGCGTGTTCGACAGCAGCACCAGCTTCACGCGCCCGACGAGGAACGAGACCATGGTGATCATCGGCTCGTTGAGCGTGAAGTGGCAGTTCCACACGTCGAACCAGGCCCGCGGCGAGAGGTCCTTCTCGAGGCGCTGCACGAGCTCGGCGCGCAGCGCGTCGCCGGGGAGCTGGCCGCGGTTGACGCGCTCCCACAGACCACCGTCGAGGCGCGCCTTCATCGCGTCGGGCGTGGTGTCGAACGCGCGCGCCATCTCGGCGAAGAGCTTCGTGTTGTCGTGGAACGCGAGCACGTTGCCCAGGTCGAGGATGATGGCGTCGAGCGACATGCGGCGGTGATGCCACTTTCGCCGCCGGGCGTCGACCGGTAGAGCGAGCCGGTGCGCTTCACGCTGCAGGCCCAGGTGGTCGACGGCATCCCGCTCGCGCCGCCGTCGTTGCGGGTGCTGGCCGAGCGCGCGCTGGCCGCCGACGACTGGGCGAAGCTGCCGCTCGAGGCGCGCGCGGTCGCGGCGGTGCTGTCGAAGGCCGAGGAGGTGGGCCCGTGGCTCCAGGCGCTCGCCGTCAGCGCGCCGCTCGAGGCGCTCGAGCTCGCCCTGCGCATGGCGCACCTCACGCTCCGCTTCGCCCTCCACCGGGGCGCGCTGGTGCGCGTGCTCGACGTGGCGGCACACCAGTCGTCCGCGCGCCTGCCGCCGCCCGCCTTCTGGTTGACGCTCCGCCGCAGCCTCGACGCGCAGCCGCTCCTGCGCCGCGAGGCGGAGCAGCTCGCCGACGCGCTGGCACCGGAGGCCTTCCTCGCGCGGCAGCCCGGGGCACGCGTCGACAACCTCTGCCTCCGCGCGGCGCTGGCCTTCCTCTTCCCCGATGCGCCGGCGCGTTGGCGCCCCGAGCACCGCAAGGAGGCCCTCGCGCTCGAGGACCCGGTCGACGTGGCCTTCGTGCTGCTCGCGCTCCTTCGCGGGCTGCCGCAGGCCGCCGCGGCGACGACGTGGCCGCCGCCGGTGAGGGCGCTGCGCGGGTTGCCCGACGCCGAGCTCGAGGAGGTCACCGAGCTGCTGCGTGACGAGGCGCTCCTCGCCCAGCGTCGGCGCCGCGCGGAGCTCAAGCGCGCCGAGCTCGACGTCGCGCCGCTGCTCCTGGCCGTCTCCGAGCCGGACGCGTTGGAGACGCTGTGTCAGCTCGCGCCGACGCCGGCGCTCCTCGAGCAGGCGCTGGGGCTCGCGCCTGCCACTGACGCCGTCGACCGCACGCTGCGCGACTCGGTGGTTCATGGCTGGGCGCGTGAGCTCGAGCCCTCGTCCGGTTCGCTCACCCTCGCGCTGCCGGAGCCCATCGCCCGGGCGGAGGTGCCGCTCCCGCCGCCGCTGCCGCTGCCGGAGCCCGAGCGGCCGCCGGGCAGGCTGCGCGGCGAGCTCGCCGAGCTGTGGAACGCGGTGCGCGCGCGCGAGGAGGTCTACCCGGAGGAGCTCGAGGCGCTGCTCCCGCTCGGGCCGCTCATTCTCCCGAAGGTGCGCGAGTGGGCTCGGCGGGAGCCATCGCTGCTCGCGGTGACGGGCGACTGGGAAGACGTCGGGCTCGACGAGGCGTTGATGCTCGCGTGGAACGGCCGTCGGCGACCGCTCGCGCTCGCGGCGCGGGAGTTCGCCCGGCGTCACCCGGAGCGGGCCGCCATCGCCGCCGCGCGCCTGTGCTTCAGCCCCGTCGAGAAGGAGCGGGAGCTCGGCCGGGTCGCGCTGCGTGCGCTCGAGCGCTCGGCCGCGCGCTTCGTCGCCTCGCTCGACGCAGCGCATCGGCAGTGGCTCGAGCAGCTGCTCTCGAGGCGCGCGGAGGTGCCGTCGAGGCTGCCGAAGCTCCCCGCGTTCGTGCGGCTCGCTGCGCTGCCGCCGGTCGTCTCGCGCGGGGGCGACGAGGAGCTGACTCCCGAGTCGCTCGAGCTCCTGGTGCGGGTGATGAAGGCGACGCCGGCCGACGATGGCGCGGCGCTGCTCGCGTTGACCGCCGGGCTCTCGCCGGAGTCGCTGGGGGCGCTCGCCGGCTCGCTCTTTCGTCAGTGGCTGGGGGCGGGTGCTCCGCCGAAGGAGAAGTGGGCGCTGCTGTCGCTCGGACACTTCCCGTCGGACCCGTGGGCGCGCGTCGTCGGAGAGCTCTGCGTGCGGTGGGCGCAATCGGGTTTCCCGGCGCGCGCGCAGGACGCAGTCGCCGTGCTCGGGCGCATGGGGAGCCGCGAGGCGCTCGCGCAGGTGCACCACGTGGCGACGAAGGTGCGCACCGCCGGACTGCGGGCGCGCGCGAGAGAGGCGTTCGACGAGGCGGCCGCGCGGCTCGGCCTGACGGCCGCGGAGCTCGAGGACCGGCTCTTCCCCGACGTGTCGGTGCCCGCGGGTGCTTCGGTGGTGCTCGACGGCGTGAAGGCCGTCGTCATGAAGGAAGGGCGGGCGCTCAAGCCGACGGAGGAGCTCAAGCGCGCCAACAAGCAGCTCAAGGCCGCCTTCGCGCGCCTCGAGCGCGTCATGTGCGAGGGGCCGGGCCTCGGAGCGCTGCACTTCACCGAGACGTGGGGGATGCACCCCGTGCTGCGCGTCGTCGCCGAGCGGGTGGTGTGGGGGCTGTTCGACGGCGAGCGGCGCGTGGGGCTGTTCGTGCCGGCGTCGCCGCCGAGGGGCGACGCGCTGCCGCCCGACGCCGAGGGGCTCGTGGTCCGCCCGGTTCATCCGCTCGAGCTGAGCGCGGCGGAGCGGGCGCGCGTGAGCGGGTGGGTCGTCGCGCCGCAGCCCTTCGAGCAGCTCGAGCGCGAGTGCTTCGAGCCCGCGCGCCTCGCCGTGTTCCTCGGCGGGCTGCGTGAGCGGGAGGTGCCGGTGACCGCGGTGCTGCGGCTCGAGCGCTTCGGGTGGGAGCGCGAGCGCGCGCACGACGGCGGGCTCGTGACGCAGCTCGTGCGGCGCGGTGATGGGTTCAGCGCGACGCTGACGTTCGAGCCGGGAATCTACGCGGGAGACCCGCTGCTCAACGACGAACAGCTGGTGCTCGACGTCGAGCTCGAGGGGAGCCGCCCGTTGACGCCGCGGATGGCGAGCGAGCTCCAGCGCGAGCTGAGTTCGCTTACCTGAGGGCGCGGCTCGTGGTTGTTTCGGCTCGATGCTCACCGTCGATCCGCACCCGCTCCTCGAAGTCGCGTCCTTCACCGTCACCTTCCCGAAGCCGCTCGGCGAGCTGGGGAAGGTCGAGGCGATCACCGCGCTGCTCCGACTCGACGCGCCGGCGCCGCTGCGGTCGAGCGACGAGGTGCGCGGGGCGGTGCGCGAGCTGCTCCGTCATGGCGGCTACAAGCCGACGGGCCGCGGCAAGCCGGCCTCGGAGTACCTCATCCGCGCGGTGAGCGAAGGCGCGCTGGGGAGCATCAACGCGGCCGTCGACGCCTGCAACGTCGCCTCGCTGCACAGCGGGCTGCCGATCAGCGTGGTCGACCTCTCGCTGGCGAAGCCGCCCTTCCGCGTCGGCCTCGCGCCCGAGGGGAGCAGCTACGTCTTCAACCAGGGCGGCCAGACGATCGAGCTCGGCGGGCTCCTGTGTCTCTTCGACGCCGAAGGGCCGTGCGCGAACGCGGTGAAGGACGCGCAGCGCACGAAGACCACGCCGAACACCACGAGCGTGCTGTGCGTGGTGTGGGGCACCAGCGCGCTGCCGGGGCGCGCCGCGCAGACCGCGACCTGGTACCGCGAGCTGCTCGGGCTGGCGGGCGCGACCTGTCAGTGAGCGAAGAGCTTCGCGAAGGTCTTCCAGTGCGCGGTGTCTTCCTTCCTCACCGCTCGCAGCTCGCCGCCGTCGAGGCTGATGATGCGCGCGCCACGCAGCGACATGATCAGCGGTGAGTGCGTGGCGATGACGAACTGGAAGGCGTCAGTCTCGAGGCGCTGCTCGAGGACCTCGAGGAACTTCGTCTGCGCCATCGGCGAGAGCGCGGCCTCGGGCTCGTCGAAGAAGTAAAGCCCCGGGCGCTCGTGCGAGGCGAGCACCGCGCGCACACCCTCACCGTGAGAGCGCGTGCGGATGCTCTGACCCCCATAGCGCGCGAACGGATCGCCCCAGAAGTCGGGATCTGCCTTCCGCGCTTCGAGAACGTGCCCGAAGTCGCTCAGCGCCTCCGCCCGGAAGAAGTACTTGTTGCGCGGCTTGTTCCGCACGCGCGGCCGCATGAAGGACGCGAGCCGGCGCGCGGCGGTGCGCTCGGAGGTCGCGAGCTCGTTGGTGCTCCCTCCGTCCCACGGGAGCCCGACCAGCTCGGCGAGCGCCTCGATGAGGGTCGACTTTCCGCTCCCGTTCTCGCCCACGAAGATGGTGACGCGATCATCGAGCTGGAGATTGAGCTCGCGGACGAAGGGCAACGTGAGCGGGAAGTCGCGCCCGTCCTGAACCAGTTCGGGCACGACGTACGCACCGGCGAGGTAGGGAATCGCCATCGGCGTCAGCGTAGCCGCGTGCGGCGGCGCGCCAACACGCCGAGCGCGAACATCGCTGCCGCGCTCGCATCGCTCGTCGAGCAGCCGAAGCCGACTCCGTAGCGACGCGCAGTGGCGGGCGGCACTCCCGCGTCGCCGTCCGCTCCAGCGTCGGGCTCGTCGTCGACGCTCGAGCCTGCGTCGCTCGCACCGCCATCGAGTGGGTCGCCCGCGTCGGGCGACGTTCCGGCGTCGGGCGACGTTCCGGCGTCGGGCGACGTTCCGGCGTCGGGTGACGTTCCGGCGTCGGGTGACGTTCCGGCGTCGGGCGACGTTCCGGCGTCGGGCGACGTTCCGGCGTCAGGTGACGTTCCCGCGTCGGGCGACGTTCCGGCGTCAGGTGACGTGCCCGCGTCGGGTGCGACTCCCGCGTCGCTCGCGACCATCACGTGAGCCAGCGCGGTCGTGCCCGCCGTGTCACGGACGAGCACCAGATCCTCTCCGACGCGCGTGCCGGCAGAGTAGCTGCCGGTGGGGCTCACGGAGCCGCCTGAGGCCGAGCTCCACATCGAGAACGAGTAGGGGGCGAGTCCACCGCTCGCGGTGAGGACGAGCGTTCCTCCCGGCGCGACGAAGCGGGGCGACGGCGTCGAGAGCGGGGTGCCCGCGACCGTGCTGATCGCCAGCGGCGCCGACAGGAAGTCGAGGTGCGCGGCGAGCAGCTGCGCGGAGCCTGTCGCGCCTGGTCGATACCAGCTCGACACGTGCGCGCTCTGCGTCGGCACCAGGCTCGTGCCCGTCGGCGTCTCGCAGCCCGGGTCGGCGAAGAAGGCGCCGCCGTCGAGCGCCACGTCGACGGGGTACTGCGCGGCCGCGAGCCCGCCATCCACCGAGTCCGAGAGGCGCACGTCGAGCTCCACGCACGAGCCGGGGAAGAAGGGGCCCGAAGGGCGCGCGAGCGAGACGTGGCTCGCCATGGGGACCGAGGCCGCGCGCACGTCATCGTGGTCGATGGTGCCTGCGAACTTCACGTCGTTCGACCAGGGCTCTCCGACGGCGACGAGGTTGGTCTCCAGGCCCGTCCAGTCGACGACGTGGGTGGCGACGAGCGCGCCGTCGACCCAGACCTTGCGCGTGCCCGTGGCGGTGCCGACGCCGAGGACCGCGATCTCCACGAGGTGCCAGCTCGAGCCGAAGTTCACCGTGGTGCTGTCGGTGAAGTAGGCGAGCGTCGCGTCGAAGCCACCGACGCTGAGCGTCGGGCCCGGGTAGGAGAGCGCGATGTCGACGAGCGCCGCGATGGTGGGCACCGTGACCAGCACCTGCATGGGTACGAAGCCCCCGGTGGCGTTGGTGCTGCTGACGCGAATCCACGCGCGTGCGTAGAAGTCACCCGCGAGGTCGGCGGAGTGGAAGGCGATGTGGTTCTGCTGCTGCGCCGCCGGGCCGTTGGTCTTCGTGTCGGTGGTGAGGAGGCCTCCGCCGCCACGATGCGCCGCGGCGCTGTTCCACGCGACGGTGTTGACGCTCACCGGCGCGGAATACTCGTCCCATGGGCCGGGCGGTTGATCCCAGAGGAAGAGGGTCCCGCTCTCGAAGTCGTGCTGGAGCGCGGTGGTGAGCACGGTCTCGACCTGGCTCGCCGGGGTGAGGCCCGCGTCGCTCGACGCGGTGAGCGTGAGCGAGCCTGGCCGCTTCGCGCGGAAGTAGCAGGGCGCGCTCTGCCCCGCATCGGCGGGGATGGTGAGCGTGCAGGTCGTCGCCCACGTCTGGGCCGGCGTCGCGAGCAGGCCGAACTCGGCCGTCGCCGGGCCGCTCAGGCTCACCGAGACCGCCGGGAGGCCCGCGCCGACCAGGCCGCCATCGGCCGCGCGGCGCTCGAGCACGACGGGCGCCGAGATCGCTCCGAGGTTGACCGTCTGCGCGGGGCTGGCGAAGCCGAGCTCGCTCTGCGCGAGCGCCAGAAACGTGACGCCGGTCACCACGCTGCCGAGCAAGAAGTCCTCCGTCGGGAAGCGTAACCCCCGGCGTCGGAGCCCGCAGGGCGCTACTCGGTGAGGTCGTCCCGCTCGAGCCACGGGATGCCCGCGGGGATCACCTCGCCGCGGCTGCCCTTGCGCTCGATCGTCGAGACGGTCCACAGCGAGGTGGTCGGGTCTCCGTCGATCTCGGTGGTGCACACCATCGTCACCGAGCAGGCGGGGCACTCGCCCCGAATGCCCAGCTCGGCGAGCGTCAGCTTCGGGAGCGCGGCGTCGAGCTGCTTCGTCGAGAGCGTGGGGTGCGCCTGCTCGTCGACGCCGGCGCCGACGTGCTCGCGCTCGAGCGTGCCCTGTGTCCACAGCGGGCCCTCGGGCGCCAGTCGCACCAGCACCGCCGAGCGCTGCGCGAGCGGCTGGAGCTCCGCGAGGCTCGTCGAGTAGCGCTTCTCCTTCTCGTAGAGCCGGCGCTGCGCCTCGGAGAGCTGCTTGAGCGTGTCCATGCACTGGTACTGCTGGCTGCGCGCCATGATCCGCTTGAACTGCGGCAGGCCGATCCCGAGGAAGACCACGATGCCCGCGCCGCTCACCGCCATCGTCATCTGGGTGACCTGCTTGCGCGGCGCCCACGCGGGATCCTTCCGTGCGCGGAGGAAGCCGTAGACGCCGAGCGAGAGGGTGACGAGCAGCAGCGGCGGCATGCACAGCCCGACGACCGACAGCGCCATCACCGCGACGGGGAACCACGGGCCTTCGTTCTTCTTCTTCTCGACGGCGTCACTCACGAGAGGCGCCATACGGGGAGCGCCCGGTGCGCGCAACAGCGGGCGCGGCGGGTGAAACGGGCTATGTCAGCGCACGTCCATGCGTCAGCTCCGCGTCGCCCTGCTGCTCGTCGTCGCCCTCTCGGCCTGTGTCCACCGCGTCGCTCCACCGACGGAGGCCCTCGACGAGGCCGCGCGACGCGCCGGGCCCGACGCCAGCGCGGAGGTGCTCTCGCTCGCAGCGTTCCACGCGCTGCTGCTCGAAGGCGACGCGACGAAGGCTCAGGCGCACTTCGACGCCGCGCTCGCGAAGGACGCGTCGCAGCCCTTCGCGCTCATCGGGCAGACGCTCCTCGCGCAGCGGGTCGCGGTGCCGCAGAAGGCGCTCGCCGCGGCGCTCGACCTCATCGAGCGGCAGCCCAGGCACCCGCTGGCGCCCGTCGCCGCGCGCATCGTGCTCGACACCTCAGGCCTCTCGCTCAGCACCTCCCAGCTCGTGCGCGAGCGGGCGCCGGCGTTGCTGGCGAAGGCGCAGCAGCCCGACACCGCGCACCTGCTCCGGTCGGCGCTCGCCAACGCGTACCTCGACGTGAACGATCTCCCGCGACACGCCGCGGTGCTGGCCGACATGGGCGTGCCGACCTCGGGCACGCTGGTCGGGCCCTTCTCGCCGTGGCACATGCTCGCGACCGGCGAGCCCACGCCGCCCGAGAAGGACGGGGCGCTCGAGAAGCTCGCGCCGGGGCCGTACGGTCCGCTCACCGCGCGCGTGCTCCGCTTCGCCGACGGTCGCCTCTCGCTCGCCGGTGAGCCGCCGAGCGGCGACGTGTACCTGTACGCGGTCGACGTGACGGTGCCGGCCAGCGGTCGCTTCGTGTTCCGCACGGTGACGTCGATGGATCACGTCGCCCTGCTCGACGGCACGGTCGTCTTCTCGCGCCTCACTTCACGCCGCCCGGCCTCGACGCTCACCACGGCGGTGGTGAAGCTCGACGCGGGCACCCACCGCCTCATGCTGCGCATGGCGAGGGAGAACCAGGCTGGCAACCTGACCGTCGCGCTGCAGCGGGTCGACGGGCAGCCGGCCGGCCTCTCGTTCGCGCCCGCGCTCGGCCCCGCCCCGGCCTGGCGCGGCGTGCGCGTCGAGGACGATCGCGACGGCCTCTACGCCTCGGCGGAGTCGGTGCGCGCAGCCCTCGAGGACGACGCCGGCGACGCGCTCGCCCGGTTCCTCGCCGCGCGGGACGCGGTGGGCCGCGATCGCGACGGCGCGCGCGCGCTGCTGGCGGGGCTGCCCGACACCGTCGGCGGTCCCGTCGTCTCGGTGCTGCGGGCCGACGTCTTTCTGCAGGACCGCACCG
Organism: Myxococcota bacterium; assembly: GCA_049322495.1. Lineage (GTDB taxonomy): Bacteria > Myxococcota > Myxococcia > Myxococcales > Myxococcaceae > Archangium_A. Next base: position 29,215 of record JBMORD010000291.1, read on the forward strand.
TGCCCTCGCGCGTCTCGCGCGGCCGGGCGACGCGCGAGCTCGAGGCCGCGCTGACGAAGGATCCCGGCTTCGTGGCCGCGAAGATGGTCACCGCGCAGCTCGCGCTCGATGACGGGCGGCAGCTCGAGGCGCTCGAGCAGGCGAAGGCCGCGCGCGCCGCGCACACTCCGCCCGGTGCGCCGGTGACGTACCTCGTCGCGCGCATCGAGCTCGCCCTCGGCCTCGACGCCGCCGCGGCGGCGACCGCGCGCGACGCCGACGCCGCGCTGCCGGGCTTCTGCGACGCGGTGCTGCTCCAGTACGACCTCGCGCGCCGGCGCGACGCGGTGGCCGAGGGCGACGCGCTCCTCGAGAAGACCTCGCACTGCAGCGGCTTCCTCGCGCGCGCCGCCGAGCACCTCCGCGCGCGCGGGGAGCTCGATGGCGCCATCGCGCGGTGGGAAGCGCTCCTCTCGCGCGACGAGGGCCAGGTGGCGGTCGCGACCTCGCTCTCGGGGCTGTACGTCGCGCAGCGCCGCTTCGACGACGCGGTGAAGCTCCTCGAGCGCCTGCGCGTGCAGTGGCCGCGCAACGCCCAGCTCCCGAAGACCCTCGGTGACGTGCTCGAGGTCGCGGGCCGCAGGGACGCGGCGCGCCCCGCCCGCGAGGCCGCCCTGGCCCTCGATGGCGCCGACCTGCCGCTGCGCCGCGCGCTCGAGCGCGAGAAGACCGGTCGCGAGCTGCTCGACGCGTACGCCATCTCCACCGAGGAGGCGCTCAAGTCGTACGAGGCCGCGCCCGGCAGCGAAGACGCGACCAGCAGCTTCGTGCTCGACGCCGCGGCGATCCAGGCGTTCCCCGACGGCACGATGGTCGACCGGGTGCACATCATCCAGAAGGCGCTCGATCAGCAGGGCGTGCAGGACGTGGCGGAGGTCGAGATCCCCCAGGGGGCGACGATCCTCACGCTGCGCACGCTCAAGCCCGACGGCCGCAAGCTCGAGCCCGAGAACATCGACGGGAAGGACGGCATCTCGCTGCCCGGCGTGCAGGTGGGCGATCTCGTCGAGTACGAGTACCTCCTCGCGCACCCGACGCGCGGGCCCGGCCAGCCCGGCTTCACCGCGTCGGCCTTCTACTTCCAGGTCGCGCGGCAGCCGAACTCGCGCTCGAGCTACGTCGTCATCGCGCCGAAGGGCAGCCAGCTGGAGGTCGACGCCCACAACGTGAAGGCGCCGAAGCCGCAGCTCGAGGGCGAGCTCGAGGTCTTCCGCCACGAGGAGCGCCGCGTTCCGCCCTACATCCCCGAGCCGGTCGGGCCTCCGTCGGCCAACGAGTGGCTGCCCTTCGTCTCGGTGGGCGCGGGCCAGAAGGGCAACGACGGCGTGGTGATGACCTATGCCGACGCGTTCCTCGAGCGCGGCCTCGTCACCTGGGAGGTGGAGGACTTCGCCCGCCGCGCGGTGAAGGACCTGCCGCCGCCGTGGGGCCTCGACGCGGTGCGCGCGGTGTACTCCGCCGTGCAGCACAAGCTCTCGGGACGCGACGGCGGCCTCGGCGTGTCGGCCGCCGCGTCGGTGGCGCAGGACCGCGGCAGCCGCGTGTGGCTGCTCAAGGCGGCGCTCGACGCGCTGGGCTTCGACGCGCGGCTCGTCGCGGTGCGCGCCTTCACCGCCGACCCCGCGCCCTACCTGTTCCCCAACGAGAGCGTGCTCCCGTACATCTGCCTGCGCGTGCGGCTCTCCGACGGCCGCGAGGTGTGGCTCGACCCGCTGGTGCGCTTCGCGCCCTTCGGCGAGCTCCCCGAGTTCGCGCTCGGCGGCCTCGAGGCGTACGTGCTGCCGGAGGTCGGCAAGCCGATGGAGCGGACGAAGACGCCCGAGCGCGTCGAGCGCCCGGGGAAGACCGTCACCCTGCAGCTGGTGCTGAACGAGCAGGGCGAGCTCTCGGGCAAGGGCGTCGAGACCTACACCGGCTTCGAGGCCGCGCAGCTCGCCGAGGCGCTCGAGCAGCTCTCGGATGATCAGCGTGATCAGGCGCTCCAGTCGGCGCTCTCGCGGTACTTCGGCGGCGCGGATCTCTCGAAGCTCACCGTCGACCTCAAGCGCGAGGTCGGCGCGCCGGTGGTGGTGTCGTACGAGTTCGTCGCCCGTCGCTTCGCCCGCGCGGAAGGCGATCGCCGCCTCATCGCCTCGTCGCTCACCTACCCGGCGATGCTCGGGCGGCGCTTCCTCGCCGTGCCCAGCCGCGTGACGCCGCTCTTCCTCGACTCGAGCGAGGCGTCGGTGACGAAGGCCACGCTCACGCTGCCCGCGGGCTGGGCGCTCCAGGGGCCGGTCGCCGAGGTGAAGCTCTCGGGGCCGTCGGGTCGCTACGTGCGCCGCGAGACCCAGCAGGGCGCGACGGTGGAGATCGAGGAGGACCTTCGCCTGACGCAGAGCCGCGTGCCCACGAAGCAGTATGACGCCTTCGCGCAGTTCGCCGGCGAGGTGGACCTCGTGCAGCAGCGCGACCTCCTCTTCGAGAAGAAGTGAGGTCCTTCTTTCAACCGGGTTGCTGAATCACCCGGCTTGCGGAAGCGCTGACAGCGGATTAACCGTGGCCCACACGCATGGCCGCCGAGCATTCCCATTCTCACGCCGACCCGCAGGACACCGTCGGCCAGGTGCTCTCGGCGGTGTGCGCGGTGCACTGCGTGTCGATGCCGCTCTTCGTGACGCTCGCGCCAGCGGCGGCGTCGGTGCTCGGCGGCGCGCACCCGGTGCTGCTGGTGCTGGTGATCGGCGTCGCGCTGTGGGCCTTCGTCCCGGGGTACCGCTGCCACCGCAGCCGCAGCGTGCTGCTGCTCGCTTTCGTCGGGGTGACCTTCCTCGGGATCGCCGCCTTCGCCTTCGAAGACAGCCTGGCCGCCGAGACCGCGCTCAGCCTGATCGGCGCGTCGGTGATGATGGCGGCGCACTGGCTCAACCGGAAGCTGCTCCGTGACGCGCACGCGCACTGAGCTCCCCGACGTGCGCGACGGCCTCACGCGGCTCGAGCGCGTCATCCTCACCACGCTGGAACAGCTCACCCGCGAGCGTGGCGGTCGCTCGGTGCCGGCCTTCGAGCTCTACGGTCGGGTGGTCGAGCAGGTGAACGTGAGCCAGGCCGAGTTCCAGCAGGTGCTGGCGCGGCTGAGCGGGCGGGGTGGTGCAATTCGTTGAGGCGCGTGCACGGCGCGCTACGGTCCGCGGCTCCCTCTCACCAAGGAGCCGCCGATGAACCGCCGAGACCTGCTCACCACCACCGCCGCCGCCGGGGCCGCGCTGTCCTTCGCCGCGTTCGCGCAGGGCGCGCCGAAGGCCGCCGAGAAGGCCGCCACGCCGCCCTCGGGCATCGCCGCGCACAAGGAGATCTACGAGGCGGCACTGTCGTGCATCCGCGCGGGGCAGGAGTGCCTCGACCACTGCGTGCGCAGCCTCTCGACGGGCGACAAGATGATGGCGGAGTGCGCGGGCACGGTGCGCGCGATGCTGCCGCTGTGCGAGGCGGTGGCGCAGCTCGCGCTGCTCGACTCGAAGCACCTCAAGGAGCTCGCCGCCGTCTGCGCGAAGGCGTGCCGCGACTGTGAGGCGGCGTGCAAGAAGCACGCGGGTCACCACGCCGAGTGCAAGGCGTGCATGGAGAGCTGTAAGCGCTGCGCCGACGCCTGCGAGAAGGCCTGAGCGCTCATGCGGCCCGGCTCGCTCGCGCCGCTCCAGGGGCCGGAGCTGCCGCTCTGGCCACCGATCCTCGCGAGCGTCGGCCCGGGCTCGCGGAGCGTGGCGCACGCCCACCACGCGATGCACCTCGTGCTCGCGCTCGAGGGCCGCGTCGCGGTGACGCTCGACGACGGCCGCGTGCGCCGCGCCTGTGGCGTGTTGACCGCGCCCGATGTGCCGCACGCGATCGACGGCGCCGGCGTGACGACGCTGCTCGTGTTCCTCGACCCCGAGAGCGAGGTCGGCGCCGCGCTGCTCGCGTCGATGCGTGCACCGGTGCGGTTGCTCTCGCGTCAGGAGCGGGACCGGCTCGTCGCGGACGGCGTCGATGCGCTGCGCCTCATGACCGCCGACGGCGTCGAGTGGGTGCGGCGCACCGCGGCGCTCCTCGGGGGCGCCGGACTTCGCGCGCGACGGCCGGTTCATCCGCGCGTGAGGAAGGCGCTGCGGCTGCTGCGCGAAGACCCCTCACGCGCGGCGTCGCTTCGTGCGCTCGCCGCAGACGTCGGGCTCTCGGAGGGGCGCTTGATGCACGCCTTCACCGAGTCGATCGGCATTCCGCTCCGGCCCTACGTGCTGTGGCTCCGGCTGCAGCGCGCGGCGAGCGCGATCGTCACCGGCCAGAGCGTCTCGGAGGCGGCGGCGTGGGCCGGCTTCTCCGACGCGGCGCACCTGAGCCGCAGCTTCAAGCGCGCGTTCGGCATGACGCCGTCGATGCTCGTGCCTGCACGAGCCAGCCAGTTGGTTCAAGCGCGTCGGAGGTCGAGCGCCGTATCTCACCGCGCATGAGAGACGACCTCCTCGCGTGGCAGTGGGCGACGTACGCCGGGTTCCATCGCAGCCGCGCCAACCTGATCCTCCACGGCGTCGCGGTGCCGCTCTTCCTGCTCGGCACCGTCGCGCTGCTCGCCGCGCCCTTCCTCGACGCCCGGCTGGCGCTCGGGGGCGTGGCGATGGCGCTGTCGCTCGCGCTCCAGGGGCGCGGACATCGGGGGGAGCCGAGCGCGCCGATCCCCTTCGACGGGCCGCTCGACGCGCTCTCGCGGCTGTTCGTCGAGCAGTGGGTCTCGTTCCCCCGCTTCGTGCTCAGCGGCGGGTTCTCGGCCGCGTGGCGCCGGGCGCGCTGACCTTCAGTCCTTCTTCGAGAAGTCGGGCGTCCAGCTCGCGCCGAAGAGCACGCGGAAGGCAGGGGTGCCGGGCGTCTTGCCGAAGCCCGGCCCGCCGAGGAGCGAGAGCTCGAGCTGCTCGAAGAGCGTGTAGCGCGCGGCCGCGAGGAGCTCGACCGACGCCGGGGCGGCGGTGAAGGGCACCGTCACGCGCGGCGCGAGCTCGGCCTTGAAGGGCACCGCGAGCGTGCCGGTCGACACCGCCAGCGCGCTGGTGAAGGCAGGGCCGATCTCGTCGGACACGCTCGGGCTCGCGGGGCTCAGCGCCTGGGCGCCGCGGATCAGCACGCCAGCCTCGAGCCCGAGGCGGACGGGGCCGAACGAGTAGCCCGCGCCGAGCGTCGGGGTGAGCGCGAGGCCGACGCCGGGGTCCTTCGTCAGCGCGGTGGGCGTGCCGGTCGGCAACGACAGCGACAGCGCGACGGCGAGATCGAACGGGCGCTCGCCCTGGCGCAGCACCGTGCTGCGCACCGAGAACCTCATGGCGCCGAGCGCGGCCGACGGCGGCGCGACGAGGCCATACGACGAGAGATCGTCACCGCTCTGCGCGAGGACCACCGGGAGCTGCAGGCCGAGCTCGAGGTACTCGTGCAGCGCGAACGCCGCGAGCACGTGCGCGGTCCACCGGCCGCCGACGAAGGCGCCCACCGCCTGGCCATCGACGGTGTAGACGAGCGGGCGGTGCTGGTAGCCGACGAGCAGCGACGCGCGCAGCCGCAGCGGCGCCAGCCCATCGCCGGTCTGCGCAAGCCACGTCTCGCGCGCGCCCGAGTTGAGGCTCAGCTTCTCGAGCTCGAAGCCCTGGGCCGAGGCGACAGCGGAGAGGACGGAGAGGATCAGCAGCGCTCGCACGGCCGGGCGCTGTACCTCAGACCACGATGCCTTCCCAGCGCGATACCCACTTGGTCGGCACGAACGGAGGGATCGGCTTGGGCTCGAGCAGCGGCGAGCCCTCGCGCCAGAACTGCTTGAAGGGCGGCTTCTCGCCGGTCCGGTAGAAGTGCGCGAGGTAGCGGAAGTCGCAGGCCGAGTAGTCCGACAGCCACTGGTCGAGCTCGCGCACGCCCGCCTCGTGGAAGAGCTGCATCGAGTAGCGGCACGCCTCGTACTCGTAGGCGTGGAGCCGGCGCATCATCTCGTCGCTGGGGTTCGGGTAGAGCCGGTAGCCGATCTCCCGCGCCGCCTCGTCGGTGTTCCACTGCACGGTGTGGCCGAAGAGGTGCGCGATGATGAACAGCGCGCTCTCGATGTCCTCGGCGTAGTCGACCTGGATCTCCTGGCCGTCGAGGTCGCCGGTGAAAGGGTGTGGCACGTCGCTGATGCGGATGGGGATGCCGTACTTCCGCTCGATCCACGGCTCGATGACGTTGAAGGCCTCGCGGAGGCGCTGCTCGAAGGGGGTGGGCATCGCTTCAGTTCATCGCCAGGAGCTCGTCGATCTCTTCGCGGAGCAGCACCTCGTCGCCGAAGCGCTTGCTCTCCTCGAGCACCTGGCCGAGCCGCTTGCGATCGATCTTCTTCTCGGCGCGCATCCGGCGCACCTCCGAGTAGAGCGTGGCGAGCTCCTTCGGCAGCTCGTCGGCCTTGCGCTGGCGCGCGAGCGTCTCACTGTTGCCCGCGGTGAAGCTGTCGAGCGCGCCGAAGTACTCGTCCCACCGCTGGGGATCCGCCGGACCGCCGGCGACCGAGGGGATCGCTTCGGCCACCGCGACGTACGCCCAGGTCGAGACCGGCACCTGGCGCCCGTGCAGCCACACGCGGAAGTCGACCACCTCGTGCGAGTCGACCACGTAGCCCGACGCCTCGACGCCGGAGCTCAAGCGAATCGAGAAGCGCCCGCGCTCCGGGAGCCGCTCGTTGCCGATGAGCACCACCGCGTCGATCCGCTTGGGGATCTCCGTGCACCGGCCGTTGGTGCTGATCATCGTCGGCCCGGCGAGCTCGATGACCGAGGCGGTGAGGCCCGGACCGGTGTCCTTGCCGGCGCGGTGCACCTCACGCACCTCGCCCGTCACCTCGATGCTCTCGCCCCCGCGCTTGCGCAGCACGAGGTGGTTGATGGCACGGCTGCGGAGCGCCTCGTCGAGGCCGTAGTCACCGCCGCGGATGTACGCGAGCGTGTGGCGGAAGTCGGCGAGCACGTCGTTGAGGTGCTTGAAGTCGCGCGCCACGAAGAGCTGCGGCTGCATGCGCGTGATGTCGTATGCGATGTTCGCGCAGTCGACCGAGAGCGGGAGCTTCTTCACCTCGGGCGTCAGGCAGTGCTCGGCCTCGCCGATCGACGAGAGCAGGCCCGCGCCGTAGAGCTTCGGCGCGTCGAGGGTGCCGACCAGCCCGTACTCCGCGGTCCACCAGTAGAGCCGCGAGGCGCGCGTCGACTCGCTCACGTAGCGCACCGACTTCGCCGCTGCTTCGAGGCGCGCCTGGGCGTGCTCCACGTCGTCGGGCGTCGAGAGCGGGTCTTCCTTCACCACCGAGAGGTTGCGGATCGCCTCGAACAGCGCGCGATCTTCCGCCGAGGCGATGGCCTTGAAGCCCACCTCGCCGCAGGCCTTGAGGTACGAGGCGTACGCCGCGTCGGCGATGATGGGCGCGTGCCCGGCGCTCTCGTGAATGATGTCGGGCGCCGGCGTGTACATGATGGTCTTGTGGCTGCGGATGTCGGCCGCGATGGCGAGGATGCCGCGCGCCTGCATCTCGGTGAACACCGCCGGCGGGATGAAGCCGCGCACGCCCACGCACCGCCAGCCGAGCCGATCGAGCTTCTCGTTCATCGTCTCGAGGCGGGGGATCTCGTCGACGCCGATGCCCGTCTCCTGCAGCCCGCGCAGGTACGTCGGGTGCGCGCGCGTCTCGAGGTGGCCGCGCAGCCGCTTCAACACGTGCCGCCACACCGACTGGTCTCGCGGCGTGTACGAGTCGTAGTCCTGGTCCACCACGTAGCGCTGGAGGTGAGGCGGGAGTTCGACCTTCGTCGAGGTGCTCATGAGGCGCGGTGTCTCGCATCGGCCCCGCATGCGGGCAAGGCCAAGTGCGTCAGCCACCTCCCCGAGCCCACCCGCCGAAATCGATCCCGGGCCGATAAATCGGCCTCAGATCGTTTTCTGGCCGCCCGGGATGAAACGCCAATGGATCCGTGGGTTTACAAACGAGGATCGCCAGCATAGGGTGGCCCGGCTGTCAAAAAAGAGACAAGCCGCCACAGGCCTGTAGCGTCTTTTTCGCAGCCAGACGGAGGCCGCGATCCCTTTGAGTGATGAAAAGCCCGAAGCCCTGCTGAAGAGCGCGCTCGAGAAGATCGTGTACTTCGAGGCGCGTGCGTCGCAGCTGACGAACGACGCCGACACGTCGCGCACCGAGCTCGAGCGGGTGAAGGCCGAGCTGGCCTCGGCCTCGCAGCGGGAGATCGAGCTGCGCCGGGTCATCGCGGAGCTCGAGGTGCGGGCGACCCGGGCGCACGCTGAGCGCGAAGAGATGGCGCGGCTGGTCGACGCGCTGAGGCGCGAGCGCGCGGAGCTGGTGGGCAAGATGCTCGACGCCTCGCGCATCAACGGCCTCGATCGCGAGGCCGACGGCTTCGACCTCGCGCAGTTCATCGCCACGCTCCGCTCGGAAGTGCTGGTGCAGCGCGACGGCGCGCAGTCGATGCCGGCGCCGGTGCCGCAGGGAAACACGGTGACCGAGGTGGCCAGCGAGCTCAAGGCGCAGGGCCGCATCGGCGTCAGCAGCGGAGATCTCGCGACGCTCGCCGGCGCGCTCGACTTCCCCGGCCGCAGCGAAGAGACGTTGTTCGGCTTCTCGGTGCGCGAGCTGTCGGCGCTCGACCCGTCGGCTCGCGTGCGCGCGGCGGAGCGGCTCGAGGCGCTGCGTCACCCCGCGGCGGCGCCTGCGCTCGCGACCGCGCTGCACGGTGAGGCAGAGCCCGCGGTGCAGGTGGCGCTGCTCTCGGCGCTCTCGTCGCTCGCGAAGGCAGAGGCGGTGCCGGTGGTGCAGCCGCTGCTCACCTCGTCGTCGCCCGACGTGCGCATCAGCGCGCTCAAGGCGCTCCTCAAGCTCGACCCGTCGGTCGCCGGCCCGCACCTCGCCGCCGCCACCAAGGACCCCGACAAGGCGGTGCGCCGCCGCGCGTCGCTGCTCGCGCTGGGCCTCTCAGGCAAGGAGGCGCTCGAGCTGGGCGAGCAGGCGATTCGTGACGTCGACGCCGACGTGCGCGCGCTCGCGGCGCTGGTGCTCGGCGCGAGCAACGCAGAGATCGCCCGCCCGATGCTGCTCGACGCCATGCGCGATCCGGAGGTGCGCGTGCGGCGCGCGGCCAGCCAGTCGCTCTCCCGGCTGCTCGGCCAGGACGTGACGTCGCTGGTGGGGCTCGACGATGCGCACCGCCGGCGTGAGGTGCGCCGGCTCTCGACCGTCACCCCCGCGCCCGTCGAGGAGCGGATCTCCGCGCGGCGTCGGCTCGAGGCCGCGCTGCGCCCGACGCCCGCGCCGCAGCCCGTCGTCGCGCAGCCGGTCGTCGCGCAGGCGGTCGTCGCGCAGCCGGTCGTCGCGCAGCCTGTCGTCGCGCAGCCCGTCGTCGCGCAGCCCGTCGTCGCGCAGCCCGTCGTCGCGCACGCACAGCCCGTCGCGGCCGCCGCTGCGCTGCACGCCAGGACCGCGGTCGCCGTCGTCGACGCGCCGGTGAGCACCGAGCTCGCCGACGCGGTGCTGCGCGAGCTGCGCGCGTCGATCCGCGGCCGCCCACTCCCGGAGCTCAGCAGCGGCATCGGAGCGTCAGTCGACGTGACGATGCGCGTGTGTGGCGAGCTCCTCGCGCAGGGACAGATCGTCCGGCGCGGCCACAAGTACTTCGTTGCCTGAGCGAGGATCCATGGACCCGATTCGCTACTCACCCAAAGAGACGGCCGACCTCCTCGGCATCAACGCGAAGACGCTCGGCAACGCCCTCAAGAAGGACGAGTACACGCCCGAGGACGTGTGGGAGCTCCGCGGGAAGCTGCAGCGCGAGCCGCCCGCGCTCGGCCCGCGCAAGCAGCTGTTCCTCAACTTCAAGGGCGGCACCGGCAAGACGTCGCTGTCCACGAGCTACGCCTGGCGCCTGGCGGAGATGGGCTACGGCGTGCTGCTCGTCGACCTCGACAGCCAGGGCCACGCCACCAAGTGCCTGGGCTTCGAGGGCGAAGACTTCGAGCGCACGCTGCTCGACGTGCTGGTGAAGAAGACGCCGCTCTCGCAGGTGGTGCAGAAGTCGCCGCTGCCGAACCTCGACTTCATCCCCTCGAACCTCTCGATGTCGACGGTCGACCTCGCGCTGATGCCGATGGCCGGGCGCGAATTCAAGCTGAAGAACGCGCTCAAGGAGATCGAGGCGCACTACGACTTCATCATCTTCGACGCGCCGCCGTCGTTCGGTCTGCTCAACCTCAACGCGCTGATGGCGGCCGACGATCTCCTCGTGCCGGTGCTCGCCGACTTCCTCTCGTTCCACGGGCTCAAGCTCCTGTTCGAGACGGTGAACTCGCTCGAGGAAGATCTCGGCCACGTGCTCGACCACGTGTTCATCGTGGTCAACAGCTACAACGCGACCTTCAAGCTGGCGAAGGAGGCGCTCGAGGCGCTCAAGCAGCACTACCCCGAGTTCCTGATGCCGCAGGTCATCCGCCAGTGCACGCGCTTCGCGCAGGCGTCCAGCGAGGGCATGCCCATCTTCCGCTTCGATCGCGACAGCAAGGGCGCGTCCGACGTGCAGCAGCTCATCGACGACGTGCTCACGAAGCTCCAGGCGTCCATCGCCGCCAAGAGCGCCCCGCAGGCGAAGAGCGCCTGAACCCCTTTCGAAACACTCCACGAGGAACCATCAGATGAAGAAGGCATTCGACGCGAACGTGAGCAGGGCCAAGCCGAGGGTTCGCCTGGGCGCGCTGATGACCGCGACGGCCGACGAGGCGGCGGTTTCGGCAGCGACCGTCGAGCAGCTCGCGCAGCAGATCGCCCAGGAGTCGCCCGAGCCCGTCATCCCGTCCGTCGACACCACCGATCTCGCCGCGGCCCTCAAGGCGCGCGCGCAGGCGCGGGCCACGCGGGGCACCGCCGCCGAGGTGCTGCAGGAGGCGATCGCCGCGCCGGTCGCCCCCGCGCCGATGCCCGCGGCCGCGGTCGCGATGCCGGCCGCGCACGCGCAGGTCACGCATGCTCCGCCGGCCGCGGTCGTCGCCGCGCCCGCACCGGTCGCGCACGTTCAGGCCGTCGTCGTCGCGCCGCCGCCGCCGGTCGCGGTCGCCGTCGTCGAGCAGGCGCCCGTCGCGAGCGCCGAGCCGATCCCCAGCGTGACCGAGGTGCAGACCGCGCCGCCGCCGTCGGTCGACCCGGAGCGCGACCCCGCGGAGCGTCGCGAGCGGCTGCGTGAGCGCCTCAAGGCGGTGCGTGAGAACCCGCGCCCCGAGCCGCTGCCCGACACGGTCGCCGAGGCGGGCGTGCTGGCCGTCGAGCGCATCTCGGCGCTGCAGAGCGAGCTGGCGAAGGCGCGCGCGATGAACCTCGCCCTCGCGCAGGATCTCGAGGCCGCGCGGCGCCAGGCCGAGCGCGCGACCGAAGAGGCCCGCATGCGCATGGACGAGGCGCGCCGCCTCTCGAAGGAGATGGAGGGCCGCGTGGCGCTCCTCTCGGAGCTCGAGCGCGAACTGGAGGCGCTCGAGGGTGAGCGCAACGAGTCGCTCCTCGCGCTGCAGGAGTCGCGGCAGCTCCTCGAGCTGCGCGAGCGCGAGAAGCAGGAACTCGCCGAGCTGGTGACGAAGAAGGACCAGGAGATCTCCGAGAGCCTCGCCGAGGAAGAGCGCCTCGCCGCCGAGCTGGAGGTCGCGCAGGAGTCGATGAGCTCGCTGCGCCGCAGCGCCGACGCCCTCAAGGGCGAGCGCGACACGCTGGCCCGCCAGGTCTCGGAGCTCACGCGCGAGCGCGCCGAGCTGCTCGAGGCCCGCAAGGCGCTCGAGGCGGTGCACCGCGCCCTGTCGTCCGCCGTCGCCCGCTGAACCGCGCCCGGTGTCTCGCGCCGTCGTCGTCTTCGCGCTGTGGGGACTCAGCGCCGCGGCCCAGCCGGCGCTCGCGTCGGCGCGCGAGCAGTGGCTGCTCAACCCCGGCGCCGAGCACTCGCAGGTCGTCGGCACCGGTGCGCTGCTCGGCGCGGGCGGCTTCCGCGTCTCGCTCCAGACGCACCTCTTCGCCGACGCGGCGACGCTCCAGCTCCGTGAGCACCTGCTGGTGGCCGTCGCGCCGCTCGAGCGCCTCCAGCTGCTGGCGCAGGCGCCGGTGGTGCTGCTCCAGCGGCCCGCCCCGGCGCCCGAGCAGGGCGTCGGGCGACCGTTCGTCGGCGCGCGCTTCGGCATTCTCTCTCCGCGGTGGGACGACTTCGCCTGGCTCTCGGTCGAGGCGCAGGTCGGCATCCCCGGCCTCGAGCAGGCGGAGCCGGCGACGCGCACGCTGCTGCCCACCGGCGTGGTGAAGCTCAGCGGCGGCGTGCCCTCGGGCACGCGCGGTGCGTTCGGCCTCGAGCTCGGCTCGCGCTTCGGCGCCGGCCTGGTGGAGGTCGGTGGCGGTCTCACCTTCGCGGGCCAGGGCATCCACCTCGGCGGCGAGCTGTCGCTCCAGGGCTCGGTGTCGATGCTCGGCACGCCGCGCGGCTTCGTGGAGCTGCTGGGCGGCGTGCGCTACCGCCTGCGCCCGGTGGAGCTCTCGCTCGTCGGCGGTCCGGGCTACGGCCTCGTGCCGGGTCAGCTGAGCGGGCGCGTGGTGTTCGGCCTCTCGTTCGTCAATCCATCGGAGCCGGACGAGCCGGAGGCGCCGCGCGAGGTGCGACCGGACTGCACCGACGGCACCGCGTACCGCCTCGAGGCCTGCCCCGACCTCGACTGGGATCACGATGGCGTGCCCAACGGCGCCGACCGCTGTCCGCGCGAGCCGGGCGAGAAGGAGAACCAGGGCTGCCCGTGGCCCGACAGGGACGGTGATGGCACGACCGACCCGTTCGACAACTGCCCCGACGAGCCCGGCCCGCCGAACAACGCCGGATGCCCGAAGGAGCAGCCCCAGAAGGTCGTCATCCGCAAGGATCGCCTCGAGATCCTCGAGGTCATCTTCTTCGAGTTCGACAAGGCCATCATCAAGCCGGAGTCGTTCGGGCTGCTGGAGCAGGTGGCGAAGGTGCTCAACGGGCACCCGGAGCTCGTCCACGTGCGCATCGAGGGGCACACCGACCGCGTCGGCTCGGCGAGCTACAACCGCGAGCTCTCGCTGGCGCGGGCGAACGCGGTGAAGACCTTCCTCGTCGAGCGCGGGCAGGTCGCGGGCGAGCGGCTCTCGACGCGCGGGTTCGGGTTCGATCGCCCCATCGCCAGCAACGACGACGAGGCGGGGCGCGCGCAGAACCGGCGCGTGGAGTTCCTCATCGTCGGCACGGTGGAAGACGCGGCGGAGTGACCGCCGGGAGTCCTCTTCACGCTTGCGGTACGCCCGGGCGCGCGGCAGACAGGCACCGGTTCGATGCGCGCTCCCCTCACCGACGCCGAGCTCGACGGTCGCCTCGCCGGCCTGGGGCTGGTTCGCGACTCGTCGGTGACGTCGCCGCCGCCTTCGAAGAACCGCACCGTGGTGTGCAAGACGAAGGCGGGGAAGAAGCGGGTGCTGGTGAAGATCGCCGACGGCCCGGGCAACGTGGGCGTGCTGCGCGAGGGCAGCGTGCTCGAGCGCGTCGAGCCGCTGAGCCGCGCGCCGAAGAGTCCGCTCCACCTCCCGCGCGTCTTCGCGTTCGACCCGGCGCACGGCCTGCTCGGCCTCGAGTGGATCTCCAACGGTGAGACGCTCCACCACTTCCACCGCCGCTCGGGCGAGTACCCCGGGCCGCTCGCGGAGCAGGTCGGCAACGCGCTGGGTTTCCTCCACCGCATGAGCCGCGAGGGCCGCTCGCAGTACGCGCTCGCCGACGCCTTCCGCGACGAGTCGGATCTGCTCGAGTGCTTCCTGCGGATGCGCCCCGACTTCTACGCGCGGCTCTCGACGGCGGGCATCGACTTCTTCGCGCAGGTGCAGGCCGACGGGCCGGCGATGCAGGGGCTCCAGGCGCTCTCGCAGCAGCAGCTCCGCGAGGGTGACAACGCGCTGCTGCACGGCGATCTGCGACAGGCGAACCTGCTGCGCGTGCAGCGCACGCCGAAGAGCCCGGCGACCATCGTGTACCTCGACTGGGAGCTCTCGTTCTGGGGCGACCCGGCGCGCGACCTGGGCAGCCTCCTGTCAGACTACGTGCTCGGCTGGCTGGCGCCCGAGCACCGGAGCGAGGTGCTCTCGCGCGCGACGCTCGAGGTCTTCGCCCACCACATGCTGCGGGGGTACGCCGCGGCGCGCGAGCCGGGCTTCAAGCTCGACCCCGACTTCCAGGAGCGCATCGTGCGGTGGATCGGCACGGCGCTCCTCATCTCGGTCTACGGCATCACCCACTATGAGCAGACGCTCGACGCGCGCGCGGTCGGCGTCGCCAGGCACGCGCTCGAGATGCTCGGGCGGCCACACGAGTGGCCCTCGGTGCTGTGGGGCGAGGTGAAGCCATGATGCCCGTGGCCGACCCGAAGGTGCGCTGGTTCCACGCACGGCGCTTCATGCTGCGCCCGGGCGAGGGACCGGAGCTGACCCGCGCCTCCGGCGACTCGGGCTTCGTCGCACACCTCACGGCCTGCACCATGGGGGCGACGGGCTGGGACTGGTCGTTCCGCCTCGTGCGCCCCGGCCACGGCTGGGCCTTCGTGAGCGATGGCAAGCTGACGCTCTTCGTCGACGAGCCCGGCCAGTACGTCCCCGCCGACGCGAAGGCCGGAGACGTCGTCGCGCTGCGCCTGCCGCGGGCGCGCGAGAACCTGCACCCGCACCGCTTCTCACTCTTCGGAGGGCAGGGCGGCTGCGTGGTGGGGCACGGCTTCGCCAAGCTCTTCCTGCCCATCACCTGGGAGGCGGCGCCGGCGCTCGTGGAGGCGTGCTCCAGCAAGTGGGCCGATCAGCTCCGGTTCGCGCTGCACGTCGCCAACTCGCCGCACGACTTCGAGCGCGCCGACTCCGCCGTCATCGACGTCGGCCCGCAGGACGAGCCGGGCGTGCTGCGGTTGCTCGAGGCGTTCCTCCGGCAGAACCCGGGCGCGCTGTCTCCGCTCGGGCTCCCGTACGCCACGGTGCCGGGGCCGCTCTCGCTCGCCCGCGGCGAGGCGAAGGACCGCGCCGATCTCTGCGACGGCTTCGGCTGGCGCCGCTGTGCCGAGGCCATCGTCGCGGCTCCGGGATGATTCGTGCGCCACGTCGTCGCGACTCCTGGGCGGACCAGCTCTGCTTCGCACTGCACGTCGCCAGATCGCCGCGCTCTCGGGAGCTCGTAGCCATGGTGCCGGCGACGGCATCGGCTGGCGCCGCTGCGCTGAGGCTCCTCGCGCAGCGCCAACGCGCGCCATCGTCGGCTTGAAAACAGGCGGTCACGTGCCCGCGGTGGGGTGCCGGTCCGTCGCCTCCCGCAGGCGCGCCGATCTGTACGACGGCATCGGCTGGCGCCGCTGCGCCGAGGCTCCTCGCGCTGCGCCAATGCGCGCCATCGTCGGCTTGAGAACAGGCGGTCACGTGCCCGCAGTGGGGGGCCGGTCCGTCGCCTCACCGCGGGCGCGCCGATCTCTGCGACGGCTTCGGGCTGGCGCCGTTTCGCCGAGGTCTTCGTCGCGGCCTCGGGTCGATCGAAGCTCACCGCGCCAGTGCACTCCGTGACGGCTTCGCCGCCGTTGCTACGTCTGGCCACGGGCCGACCGACGGGCAATGCGCGCATGCAGCGTCAGCACGCTGCGTGTGCTCTCAGCGACGCCTTCGCGGCGCCGCTTCGCTGAGGCCTTCGACCGCAGCTCACGCCGCGCAGATGTTCATCGTCAGCTTGAAGATCACGCGGTCATACCGCTCGAGCGGTACCGGACCTCGGACGGCTGCGGTGACGCCGCCGTACCGAGCGGGCTCACTCCGCGGCGGTGATGCGCGCCTGCCACTCGCAGTCTGTCGGTCGCTGCGCACGCAAAGCGCTCATGGTGCGCGCGAGCGCGAGCGTGGCCTCCTCGAGCCGTGACTCGAGCTCGATGGTCTGGCCCTTCGCCTGCGCCTCGATGACGCGCGGCGCGAGGGCGCCGATGGAGGTGGTGAGCGCAGTGATGGCCTCGGGGGCGTCGGAGGCGAAGCGCTCGGTCAGCCGCTGGAGCCGCTCCGTCACCGCGTTCCATCGCGCGGTCGCCGTCTCGAGCTGGCGCGCCGTGGTGTTCGCGTCGGTCTTCGCCCACGCCCGAAGCGCGGCGTGGAGCGGATCGGTCTGGGGCAGCAGCGCCAGCTCGGCGCGCGCGAGCGACGGGCGGCCGGCGAGCCCGAAGAGCGCCGCGCGGAGGTGGGCGGCGCGCGGGCCGGTGAAGTCGGCGGTGGGGATGGCGCGGATCTGCTGCGCCGCGAGCGGCCAGTCGGCCTGGCTCAGCGCGCGTGCGACGCCCCGCTCGTCACCGATGCCGCCGCGCCGATATTGGAGATCGACGTCGGTCTCCGCATGCGGACAGCTCGCACAGCGCGCCCCGAGCACCGTCACCACCACCGAGCCCGCAACCGCCCGTGCGTCGATCAGCACCGGCGCGAAGGCCGAGACCTGGAGCTTCACCGACGCCGGGCTCGCGCCTGCTTCTTGCGCCTCGACGAGGTGCAGGCCCTCGGTCAGCGCGGCCGGCGCCGGCTGGCCGTCGATCGTCACCGTCGCGTGCGCGGCGCTCAGCACGAGCGGCGCGGCCGAGAGCTCAGGGAGCAGCGCAGCGGGAGGGCGCCGGGCATCGGGACAAACGCGCGGCGCGGGCACAGCGGCAGCAGGAGGCGCGACGTTCCTCCGGACCAGCTCGACGACGAGCGCGAGCGCGCTCAGCGCGGCGACGCCCACCAGCCCGTAGATGAGTCGCTGCACGCGGCGAACTATGCGCGGCCCGTGCTCATCGATCCACTGCGCCGCGTGTCGAGCATGTCGGGCTTCGTCGACGCGGAAGACCGACGCTCGTAGCGCCGCGGGGGTCGTCAGCGCTGGTGGCGATGCGGCTGCTCTTCGAGCGGCGAAGCGGCGCCTGGGCAGCCTTGTCCACGCTTGCCGTCACGGGAGCACTGCGCACGCCGAGGTTGTCAGCGCTCGCGCCGATGCTGGCGAAGCGGCGGTTGGTGCACCGCTTTGCGGCGCGAGCCGCTGACGACTCTCCGAGACGGCCGCAGCCTCAGCTCAGAGCTCGGACGATGGGCGCTTGAGCTCGTCCTTCGGGGCCGGAGCGCCGTCGAGGAAGCTGAAGTCATCAGCGGGCCTGGTGGCCGCGGCGGCCTCCGCCGGCTCGGAAGCCGAAGGCGTCGGAGGCGCGACGGCTGGCTGCGACGGCTCGGTCGCCTCGGGCTGCGCGGGCGTTGCCACCGGCGCGGGGCGGGTCGCCGCCTTGAGCTGCTGCTTCGTCGGCAGCTTCGGGAGCGGCACGAGCTCGTCGTCTTCGCTCACCACGCGTGGCTGCGCGGGCGCGACCGCGGGCTGCACCGCCGGCGCGGGCGGCTGCACGACGACCTGCTCCGGCGCGTGGGTGGCCAGCATCACCACCACGGTGATGAGGGCCGCGACCGCGCCCATCACGCCGCCGAACAGCATCCACACGCGGGTGGAGCTCGCGTAGTCCGCGTCGAGTTCTTCGGGGGAGATGGTGGTCGCGCCGACGGCGAGCTCGGGGGCGACGGAGATGGTGTCGGTCAGCGCGACCGCGGCGGGAGCCGGCGTCGGCGCCTGGGGCAGCGGAGGCGGCGCGAGGGAGACCTCGGCTTCGATGGCCCGCAGCTCCATGGTCGGAATGCGCACCATCTCCGGCGAGCCGGCCTCGGTCACCTCGTCGAGCGTGTGCGGGTTCACCGCGGGCGCGGCGACGAGCTTGAGCTCGGGCACCGGGTCGACCGCGAGCGGCAGCGCCGCGGGCTGCTCCACCGGGGCGGGAGCGGGCGCGGGCGCGGCGTCGATGGCGGGCGTCGGCGGAGGCTCCGACGCGACCGGCTCTGTGACCAGCGAGCGCTGCAGCTCCTCGAGCTGCACCAGCGGCACCTCGCGCGTGGGAGCGCGCATCGCCTCGACCTGCTCGCGCATGAGCGCATCGGCCGCGGCGATGATCTCCGGAGGCAGCCGCACTGCCGGCATCTCGGGGACGGTGGGCAGCGAGCTCTGTCCGGGCACCGTCGAGAACGCGGTGGCCACTTCGCGGGCGGTGGGGCGCTCCGACGGCTCGCGGGCCACCATGCGCTCGATCATCGCGCGCCAGGGCTCCGGGAGCGTCGAGGGCACGCGGGGCGTCCACTCGCCGGAGGCGATGAGGTTCACCACGCCGAGCGTCGTCGACGCCTGCGGCAGCGGCGCGCCACCCGACACGCAGAGAATCGCCCCGAGCGCGTACACGTCGGAGGCCTGGCTGGCGCCCTCACCGCGCGCGCGCTCCGGCGCGAGGTACGGCGCGGTCTTCACCAGGTTCTGCATCAGCCGGTTCTCACCGCGGCGATCCGACAGGCGGTTGGCGATGACCAGCGGCATGTCCCACAGCGAGGCCTTGCCGCCCGGCACCAGCAGCACCGAGTCGCGGCTCATCTCTCCGTGCACCACGCCCTGCGCGTGCACCGTCGCCAGCGCGTCCGACAGCTGCGCGCCGAGCTGCAGGAGGAGGTCGCTGTCGAGGTGCTCCTCGCCCCACGCCGAGAGCAGCTCCCCCTCGGGGAAGTCGAGCGCCACGAAGGCCGACGCGCCCACCTGGCCCGTCTGGAGAATGCGCGGCAGCGTCGGGTGCCGCGGGAGCTTCTCGCACGCCTTCACCGCCGCATCGCCGTTGGCGTCGAGCGGCAGCCAGCGCACCGCCAGGCGCCCGCCCGAGACGGTGTCTTCGGCGCAGTCGAGGCGACCGATGCCGTCACAACGCAGCGGCGCACGAATGCGGATGCGAGGATCCAGCTCCTTCATTTTCCAGCCCCTTTCCCGGCGAGGAACTGAACATCCGTTGCCGGTTCAGCGCGATTCGACGATCGCGCCGAGAGTCCCACCCCATACCACTCGGGGGCCTGCTTGCACACCCCCCCCGAGCGCACCCGACACGGTGAGGATGGTGGGGCTCCAGGCGACGCCGTCGAAGCGCTGGAGCTCGGACGTGTCGCCGTTGACGAAGGCGCCGTAGACCTCCTGCGGACCGCGCACCACGAGTGAGGTGAGGCCGGTCTTCGCGGCGAGGGTGGTCCACCCGCTGGTGGTGAGGGAATGGAAGAAGCCGTCACCGCCGACGAAGGCGCCCTGCGCGAAGAGCCGGCAGACCTTCACCGCGCGGCCGGCGAGGGGAGAGCCGGGCACGACGCTCCACTGCCCGTTGGCGAAGCGCAGCACGGTGCCGTCGGCGCCGCACGCGATGGCCACGCCCGCCGCGCAGTCGACGGACAGGAGGTCCCTCGTCGTCGGCGAGGTGACGGCCGAGGCGCCGGTGCTGGTGAGGCTCCAGATGGCGCCGCCGCTGCCGACCACCCAGCCCTCGCTGTCCGAGACGCGGCACGCGGCGTGGAACGTGGTGTTGGCCTGCGTGGTGACGGTGGTGAAGGCCATCGGCGTGACGCGCACCACCAGCCCGTCGCCCGTGGTGGCGTTGGCCCCCACGAGGATGGTGCCCGTGCCGCGGCGCGCCTCGACGCCCTTGATGGTCCACTCGTCGGTGGGCGGACGGCGGAAGTCGAAGGTGTTCGACATCGGAGCGCGGGTGACGAAGTCGCCGTAGGCGCCGGCGAGCACCAGGGTTCCATCGTCGGTGACGGAGGCGCCGATGAAGTCCTCGCCGACGTCGAGCGCCTCGTTGGTCAGCACGCCGCGGCGGAAGACGTTGTTGACGTTGCGCGTACGCCGCACCTCGGCGACGAGCACGCCGTTGGCGTCGTTGGGCGAGAGGTGCTCTTCGCCGTAGTACGTCTGGAGCGCGTCGTTGGCCGTGATGCCGATGCCGCGGACGAGGCGGTAGAGGTGCCCGAGGTTGGAGCCCGCCGAAGAGGTCAGCACGAAGACGTCGCGGTTGAGCGCCACGGCCTGCGCGGTGATGCCGACGATGCTGCCGCCGCTGAGCGTCGGGGTGCTGAGGGCGGTGATGCTGCCGAGGCCCGCGTTGTGCGTCGCCAGCGAGAGCCCCGAGGTGCTGCTGCGACCGACGAGCGCGTCATTGGCGAGCGTCGTCGGCACGTCGAACGCGCCGCCCACCGCGCTCAGCCCGGTGCTCCCGGTCTGGGTGTTGACGGTGAAGGCGTTCCCCGCTCCGCGCGTGGCGACGCACCGCTGAGGCGTCGAGCCGCAGCTGCCGACGATGCGTTCGCGCATCGCCTCGTCGAGGTACGCGCCGGTGACGGTCCACGGCGTGGTCGACGAGATCTGCCCGTTGGTGATGTTCGCGCCACCCATGCCGTTCGAGAGGCGCCACCACTCGCCCTGGTCGGAGGCGATGAGCACCTCGTTCTCCGCCCGCCCGCTGACCGCCACCAGGTTGGCGCCGCCCGAGCCGCTGAGCGCGACGGGGCTCACCAGGCTCGCGCCGGGCTGGAGCTTCCACGCCGTGCGGTTCTCTCCCACCGCGTACGCGACGGTGCCGGTGACGAAGGCCAACGCGTTGAGCGAGGTGGTGCTCGAGGGCGTGGTGAGCTCCATCCACCCCGAGCCGTCCCAGCGGGCGAGCTTGCCGCGGTCGCCGACGGCGAGGGCGGAGTTCCCCGAGGAGCCCGGCGCGACGTCGAGCGCGTTGATCGCGAAGCGGATGCGCGGGCCGGTCTGCGCGAAGGTGAGGCTGGGCGTCAGGCACTGGCCGAGGGCGCAGCCGTTGGGGCACATCGTCTCGCTCGGCGCGTAGGTGCAGGTGCCGGTGCCCGGGTCGCAGGTGCCGGGCGAGGTGAAGCTGGTGCGCGTCGCGCCGGCGCACACCGCGGCGGGGGGCATGTTGCAGATCACGCCCATCGAGGCGCAGAGATCGACGCCCTTGCAGCGCGCGTTCTCGCAGCCGTTGGCACAGGTGGTGTCCGTCGGCTGGTAGCTGCAGCTCCCGTTGGCGCAGGTGCCCGTCTGGGCGAAGGTGCGCAGGGTGTTCGCGTCGGCGCAGGCCGTGGGCGGTGGGCTCAGGCAGCTCACGCTCGCGCACGGGTCGACGCACGCGCCGCCCGCGCAGCCCGCCGGGCACGTCATGTCGATCGGGTCGTACTGGCACTGGCCCGCCACGCAGCGGCCCGCGAAGGTGCGCAGCGTCACGTTGTCCGCGAGGCACGACGGCGCGGGCGGGGTGGTGCACGTCACGCCGTCACAGCTCGTGTCGACCACGTTCGCGCGGCGGCAGAGGCCCTCGCGGCAGGCGAAGCCCCTGGGGCACGCGTTGCCGGGGTCGCACTGGTAGCCCTCGGGGTCGACCTTCACGTTCGCGTTGCAGCCGGCGAGCACCACCAGCGTGGTGAGGAACAACGAGTCGAGCTTCATGAGCCACCTCCTCACTTCGCGCTCTTCATGCCGGGCTCGGGCAGGGAGAAGACGAACATCAGCACGCCGCCCGCGACCGCCGCACCGCCGACCCCGAAGAGCAGGTTCGCGCCGATCGCCTTGCCGTTGGCGGCGTCGGCCAGCGCCTGGGCCTGCCCGATGGGCTGCGCGGTGTTCTTCGCGGCGGTAGCGTCGGCCGATGAGGCGACGCCGAGCGCGAGGCCGGCCGCGAGCGCCGCGATGCCGACGCCGAACACCACGTAGCTGCCGACGCGGAGCTTCGAGGGCCCGGGCGACGGCGCCGCGTCGAGGCCGCGATCGATCATCTCCTGCGAGAGCGCGTTCTCCAGCGGCACCATCGGCGGCGAGAGCGGCTCGAAGTGCACGCTGGTCGTCTTCCCCGTGCGGATCTGCACCGACATCGTCTTCGTGCCGGCGGGGAACTCGGCCGCCACCTCGTAGTCACCGGGGGCGAGGAACATCGCGACCGGAGGCTCGGGGTAGCGCCGCCCGTGCACCAGCACCGCGCCCGCCCGCGGCGCGTCGAGCTCGAGGAAGCCCTGCCCGTCAGACTCGAGCCGCGCGATGGTGTTCCCCACCTTCTCGGCCACGTCGAGCGTGTCTGGCGCCTGCGGCGCGCGGCGGAGGTACAGCCGGTAGTAGTAGATGGTGTAGGCCTCGTCGCCGAGCTTCTCGAAGCACTTGGCGAGATCGAAGGCCACCTCCGGCGTCACGCGAATGCGGTCGGCCTCGCGGAAGCTCGCGATGGCCGCGCCGAAGTCGCCAGCCTTGTAGTGCGCCTCACCCCGCTCGAAGGCGGCCTTGAAGCGCAGGGTCTCCGGCTCGCCCGGCATGGGCGCGGCCAGCACGGACACGAGAACGAGTGGAAACCACACGGAAGAACGACCCCCGGAGAAGAGCGGTCGCGCGCCATACCTCACCCGATGAGGGAGAAACAACTACCCCCGGCGCAGATGTAGGCGAGGTTGTGTCGGCGAGGCGTGGTTGGTAGCTGCGCCGCCCATGAGCGCTCTGGACACCTTCCTGTCGAAGCTCGAGGAGTACCGCACCAACAACGTCCGCGCCCTCGAGGGCAAGCTTCGCTTCACGGCGAACGAGCGAGAGGATCTCAAGCGGCTGTTCGAGCAGATCCCCTCGGCGGATCGCGTGAAGGCGCTGCTCGTGGGCCGCGAGAAGGATCTCGACACCAGCGGCTGGGGAACGCCGGCGGAGGTCGCCCTCTACGACTTCCTCTGGCGGCTCGAGGAGTACGCGACCAACAACATCAGCGCGCTGGGCGGAAAGATTCAGTTCACGCACAACGAGCGTGAGGACCTGAAGACCTGGTTCGTGAAGCTCGCCGCCGGGGATCGCCCGGTCGCGCTCGAGGCGGCGAAGCAGCGCGGCCTCGACACCTCGGGCTGGTGACTCAGAGCGCGGGCTCCCACTCCATGAGCGACTTCGCGGCGTCGAAGAGCGTGGGCACGGTGAGGGGCCCGAGCGAGTTCGTCTCCTCGTAGTGGTCGCCGTCGGCCTGCTCGGTCCACGGCTTGTCGGGGTGGAGCTTGAAGTCGTACGGCGGCACCAGGTAGCCGACCTCGTCACCGGCGAGGCCGACGATCATGCTCAGCTCGCCGCCGAGCTGCTCCTGGAGGTACGGCGGCGCGGGCGCCTTCGAGAGATCGGGCGGGTTCGGGTTGCCGGGGTCGATCTGCGGCTTGCCGAAGGCGAACGCCGGGTCGTAGCCGATGCCGAGCTCGGGGAAGGCCTCGCCGGGCACGCCGAGGAAGCGCACCGGCCCGAGCTGGATCTTCGACACCTCAGACATGACGTGCGGGTAGTTGGTCTCGCTGATCACCTTCGTCTTGTCGAAGTCGTAGAGGCGCCGCTTGAGGATGTTGAAGTTGATGAACACCAGCTGGAACGCCTCGTTGTCGATGCGGAACTTGATCGGCACGCGGCCGAAGGCGAGCAGCGGGGCGGTGAGCTCCTGCGCGCCGCCGAGCGCGTCGAGCGCGGTCCTGGCCACCAGATCGCCCACGCCCTTCGTCTTGTCGTAGCTGCGCTGTCTGGCGACCACGCCGTCGACGGTGGTGGTGTTCACCCCCAGCGGGGTCATGAGGCCGCCGACCTTCCCCTGGAGGAAGACGCAGGTGCCGCCCGCGCCCGGCGCGAGGAGCTGCCCCTGGGCGTTGTACACGCCCTTCTCCATCGCCTCGCGGATGGCCCACGCGAAGTCGCTCGAGGCGAAGTTGTTCACGTCGGACAGCACCTCGGGGTGGTTGCCCCAGTTGACGAGCGTGCCGATGACGTCGCCGCTCTGCTTCTCGACGAACTTGAGCACGTTGACCGTGTCGTCGATGACCTGTGGATCTCGCGAGTCGCGCAGCACCTCGCGGGTGCGCGCCCCGAGGTGGCCCTGCGCCGAGAAGACGCGCGCGGGCTTCGCCGAGGTCGCCGCGTCGACCACCGCCTGCGCCGCGTTCTCGATCAGCACCTCGTCGAACCACACGTCATCCACCCCGCGCTCGGGCACGAAGACCGGCCGCGGGCCCCACTGGCCCATGGTGTCGGGCGCCTCGTGGGTGTGCGTCGACGAGATGAAGACGAAGTCGGGCGGCGTCTCCATCTTCTTCGCCACGCGCGCGCGAATGCGCACGATGTCGTCGTTGAAGAGGCCCACCGCGTCGATGCTCACGATGGCGACGCTCACGTCGCCGTTGGTCATCACCAGCGCGCGGGCGAAGGTGTCGTCGTGGATGCCGTACATCGGCATGTTGTTGCCGAAGCCGGCGAGCCAGAAGCCGTCGAACCTGCCGTTGCCCTCGGTGCCATCGGCGTCGGGGGCGCCGTAGCCCGGGTCTCCGGGGCACTTGCGATCGCGCCCGCAGTCGCGGAACCAGTCGAGCTTGCCGTCGCCCTCGGAGCCGTCGGCATCGGGCGCGGTGTAGCCGGTCGCGCCCGGGCACAGCGTGTCGACGCCGCAGTCCTTCCAGGCGTCGGCGATGAGCTCGCTGCAGTGGGGCAGGCCGTCGGTGCCGAGCGGCGAGCCCTCAGGGCAGATGTCGCCCTTGCTCGCGAGGAAGTCGGGGCGCGGCTGCTCCCAGCCCTTCGGAGACGTGGCGCGCGCCGCGATGCCCACCGTGAAGTTCCCGTCGTTGCCCTTCTCGCAGCCGGCGCCGCCGGGGCAGTGGTGCTCGGGCGGGGTGCCCTTGTCCATCTTCGGCTGCGGCGAGCTGCAGGACACGGCGACGAGGCTCAGCGCGAGGAGCGGGAGGTGCCAGGAGCGGGACATGGGACGCGCGTTGAAGCCGATGCGCGGCGGCAAGTCACGGGCTCGTCGCGTCAACATGACGGCCGCTCGGGATGCGTTCGACACGCGGGCCGCGTGGGGTAGGGTGCCGCTCATGGTGCGCCACGCCACTTCCGTCTTCGTCGTCGCGGCCCTCGCCCTGTCCGCCTGCTCGCTCCTCGTCTCGTTCAATCCGGATGATCAGCCCTGTGACTCGCTCGGCCTGTGTCTCGACACGCACGACTGCATCGACGGCAAGTGCCGCGCGCGCGATGGCGGCGTGACCGATGGCGGCGCGCGCACCGAGAACTGCGCCAACGGCACCGACGACGACGGCGACTCGCAGGTCGACTGCGCCGACTCCGACTGCGGCGGGAAGGGGTGCAGCGACGGCGACCCCTGCACGGAGGGCGAGGTGTGCAGCAACGGCATGTGCCCGCGCGGCGCGGCGAAGACGTGCAACACGCCGTCGAGCTGCCAGTCGGCCTCGGGCACCTGCGAGCCGGGCACCGGTCGCTGCGTGTACCCGCCGCTGGCCGACGGCGTGTCCTGCGGTGGCACCGCGGCGGCGCGCTGCTGCGCGGGCAACTGCGTGAGCATCAACTCCGACGGGGCCAACTGCGGCGGGTGCGGGCTGACGTGCTCGACCGGCCAGGCCTGCCAGGACATCTCGACGAACTCGTGCGGCCCGGTGTCCACCAGCGGCCGGTGCACCTGTACGCCCGACGCCGGCACCAGCGCCTGCCCGATGGGGCAGACCTGCAACTCACGCGGCCTGTGCGTCCCCGCCGGCATGACGACCTGCGCGCCCAACGAGCGGGTGGTGACCGCCGACGCCGGCTGCCCGTCGTTCTGCAGCTACTGACCTTCTCGCTTGCCGTCGCCCATCGCTCCGGGAGAAAGGGAGCGCATGCGGCTCTTCGCCATCGGTGACACCCACCTCCCGTCGGTGCGGAAGAAGGACATGGACCGCTTCGGGTGGAACCAGCACCCGGCGCCGCTCCAGCGCAACTGGGACGCGCTGGTGCGCCCCGAAGACGCGGTGATCGTCGCGGGCGACATCTCGTGGGCGACGCGGCCGACCGAGGTGCTCGAGGATCTCGCGTGGCTCGACGCGCGGCCCGGCCAGAAGGTGCTCCTGCGCGGCAACCACGACTACTGGTGGGGCGACTCGACGAGCAAGCTCAAGAAGCTCTTCGAGCCGTACAGGAGCTTCCACGGCTTCATCCAGAACAGCGCGGTGGAGCTCGGCCCGTGGCTCATCGCCGGCTCGCGCCTGTGGACCGCGCCCGAGGCGCCGCCGATGCCGGGCGGCGAGATGGGCGACGAGGAGCAGAAGCCCGACTACATCGAGCGCGAGACGCGGCGGCTGCAGCTGTCGATCGACGACGCGAAGGCCCGCGAGGCGAAGGCCGGCGCGCCGAAGCGGCGCATCTGCGCGGTGCACTTCCCGCCGATGTACTCCAACGGGCTCGAGACCGCGTTCTCGCGCACGCTCGAGGCGTGGAGCCCGAAGGTGTGCGTGTACGGGCACCTCCACGGGCCGGGCATCAACGCGGGCTTCGTCGGTGAGCGCGCGGGCGTGAAGTACGTGCTGGCCTCGTGCGACGCGGCGCAGTTCACCCCGGTGCTGCTCGACGAGGCCTGAGCGTAGAGTCGCCTCGTGCCGTTCCGCCTCGCGCCCGCGCTGACCTTCAAGCCCGACGAGCTGTACCGGGTGCCGACGGCCGACGGGAGCGCCATCGCGCTGGGGCGCTACCACGCCCGTGGCCGGCGCCTGTGGGAAGAGCCCGTCGTGCTCGGGCACTCGCTGGGCACCAACCGCTTCAACCTCGACTTCGACGAGCGGTACTCGCTGGCGCGCTTCCTCGCGCGGCACGGCTTCGAGAGCTGGGTGCTCGAGCTGCGCGGGCACGGGCTGGCCGGCAGCTCGGAGGGCGCGACCTTCGACACCGAAGCGGAGCACGACGTCGCCGCGGCGCTCACCGCGGTGGTGTCGACGGGGCCGAAGCAGGTGTTCTGGGTCGGCCACTCGCGCGGCGGGCTGCTCGCGTACGCGCACCTCGCGCGCAACCCCCGGGCGCCGATCCGCGCGGTGGTGACGCTCGGCTCGCCGCTCACCTTCGAGCTCCAGCCGGGCGTGCAGCGCTTCGTGAGCGCGGTGGGGCCGACGCTCAAGCTGCCGGTGGTGCCGCTGCGGCTCGGCGGCAAGGCGTGGCCGCTCGGGCTCCCGCCAGACCCCGTGGGGAAGTACCTCCTGCGCGCCGAGAACACCGACCCGCTCGTCATCCGCCAGGCGATCTCCCACGTGGTGGCCGACGTGCCCGGCGGCGTGGCGCGGCAGTTCGCGCGCTGGGTGCGCACCGGCGCGTTCGACGGCGAAGACGGCTTCGACTACCGCCGCGGGCTGAAGGCGCTGTCGGCGCCGGTGCTGGCGATCGCTGGAGCGAAGGATCTGCTCGCCCCCGCGCCGTCGGCGCACCTGATCAGCCAGTACGCCTCGGGGCCGGTGGAGCTGGTGACCGCCGGCCGGGCGAGCGGCTTCTCGGCCGACTACGGGCACGGCGACCTGGTGCTCGGCCGGCGCGCGCCAGAGGAGATCTTCCCGCGGGTCGCCGAGTTCCTCGCCCGCCACGCCACGCCCGCGCCGGCGTGAGTTCTCCCGCGAAGGCGCCGCCGGGGTTGGGTAACGTTCGCGCACCGTGACGACCCCGCTCTGCCCCCGCGACGCGACGCCGTTGTCTCCCACCAAGGACGTCTTCGGCGCCGGCACGACGGCGCACGTCTGCCCGAAGTGCACCGGCGTGCTGGTCGACTGGGACACGGGCCAGAAGTTCTTCACCTCGCTCGGGCTGTCGCTGGTCGATCTCCAGACGATGGTGCGGCACGCCGAGGCGAAGCAGCGCACCACCGAGCCGCTCGCCTGCACCGCGTGCGGCAAGGGCGCGATGAAGCCGCTGGTGCACAAGGGCATCGAGCTCGATCTCTGCGAGAGCTGCGGCGCGGCGTGGTTCGATCGCGGCGAGCTCAAGCGCATCACCGGCGGCAAGCTGGGCGCGACGCTCGCGCAGCAGGCGCGGCCCGTCGCCGGCGAGACGAGCCGCACCGAGGGCGTCTTCGAGATGTTCTGGGACTGCGCGTTCTGCGACACGAAGGCGCTGCTGGGGAAGTCGAACCGCTTCTGCCCGAACTGCGGCGCCCAGCAGGACGCGACGAAGCGCTACTTCCCCCCGCCGGGCAAGGAGGTGGCGGCGAACCACGAGTACGACGGCGCCGACAAGTCATGCCCCGCGTGCCAGACGCCCAACGGCGCGAAGGCGCACAACTGCCGCAGCTGCGGCAGCCCGCTCGACGAGGCCGTGGAGGTGGCGCGGGTGGCGGATCGCTCGAGCGCCGCGCCGAAGGTGGCCCAGGCCGCCGCGGCGGCGCCGAAGAAGTCGAAGCTCCCGTGGATCATCGGCGGCGTCATCGTGGCGCTGCTCGCGTTCTGTCTCGTCGCCGCGTTCTGGAAGAAGGACGTGGGCGTGACGGTGACCGCGCACTCGTGGGAGCGCGGCATCGACATCGAGCGCCTGACCGCGGTGAGCGAGAGCGCGTGGTGCGACTCGATGCCGTCCGGCGCGTACTCCGTCTCGCGCTCGCGCGAGCAGCGCAGCACGAAGAAGATCCCCGACGGCGAGACGTGCACCACGCGCGACGTCGACCGCGGCGACGGCACCTTCGAGCGCAAGAAGGAGTGCCGCACGAAGTACCGCGAGGAGCCGATCTACGACGACCGCTGCCACTACACCATCGACCGCTGGAAGGTGAGCCGCACCGCGAAGTCAGCGGGGCAGGGCACGTCGCCCGCGCCGTACTGGCCCGACGTCAACCTCTCGCGGCTCGGCAGCGCGCTCGGCTCGGAGCGCGAGGGCGCCCGGCGCGAGAAGTACACCCTGTCGCTCAAGGGAGATGACGGGAAGGCCTACTCGTGCGATCTGCCCGCGACGAAGTGGAACGCCGTCCCCGACGGACACAAGAAGGTCATCCCCATCGGCGTCATCACCGACTCCGCTGATTGCGACAAGCTGTGAGCAATGCCTGAAGCGCGCCCCGCGGATCCCCTGTCGATTCTGTCCCTCGCCGCGGGCGTCGCGTCGCTGGTGATGGCGTTGTTCTCGATCATGCCGCTGCTGGGCATGTGCCTCATGCCGCTCTCGGGGCTCAGCGCGCTCACCGCGCTGGTGTCGGGCATCGTGGCCATCGTGCGCACCACGATGAGGCCCGAGCTCGACGGCCGGCAGCAGGCGATCGTCGGGGTGGTGATGGCGGTGGTGTGGGGCGTCATCGCCGCCACGATGGCCGTGTACCTCTGGCGGCACTGATCCGAGCTGATCAGCCGACGCGCTCCACGCCGCCCGGCTTCGGGCTCGGCGAGAAGAGGTTGCCGAGCCACTCGAGCGCCTTCGCGAGCGGAGCCTTGTCGCTCGCCTCGAAGGGGATCATCAGCCAGGCCGCAGCGTAGACCCAGAACACGAGGCCGCCGGTGATGGCGAGGCTGGCGACGAAGGCGATGCGCATGAGCGTCACGTCCCAGTTGAAGTGCTGGGCGATGGTGGCGCACACTCCGGCGAGCGCGCGGCCCGGCACGTTGCGGTGGAGCCCGACCACGTCGCCCTGGCGCTGGGCGCAGAACTCACAGCGGAGCGCGCGGGCGTCGATGTCCTTGAAGCAGGAGGGGCAGGTCTTGGTGGCGTTCATGCCCTTCTCTACGGGGCACGGCCGGCGTGATTGCGTCAGTGGTTACGGCTTCTTGCAGAGCTCGGCGGTGCGGTCGTCCCACTTCACGAGGTTGTCGAGCACGAGGTTCATGAAGCCGTCGTCTTCGATGGTGAGGCCGACCGCCTTGATGTCGCGCCACATCGCGTACGCGTGGAAGATGCGGCCGGGCGCCTGCTCCCAGAACACCTCGAGCTGGTAGTCCTGCTTGAAGTAGTTGCCGGAGTTGGCGACGAAGGTGGCCGGCGCGGTGAGCCAGGTGCGCGCGACGAGGAAGTCGCCCTTCGTGGCGCTCTCGGCGGGCGCCTTCACCCGTCGCACGCCGCCCTTGAGCGTCGAGGTGTAGACGTCCTCCACGGGCAGCGCGGCCTTCACGTCGACCGTCCACTGGATGACGTCGCTGGTGCGCGCGCGGAAGGCGTCGGCGTCGGTGGTGTAGGTGCGTGTGTAGGACTTGTAGACGTCGAGGTACTGGCTCGCCTGATCCTGCGCGATGAGGATGTTCTCGAGCTTGCCGAGCGAGCAGTCGAAGAGGTTCACCACCAGCAGCCCGCGCGCGGTCGAAGGGTCGGTGTCGGTCAGCCCGAACGGCGCGATGTCAGCTGCCTCGAGCCGACGACGCAGCCCGCCCTTGAGCGCCGTGGTGCGCGTGTCTGCCTTGCCAGCGATGGAGAGCTTGCCTGCGGCGTCGATCAGCTCGGCGTCGGTCGCCGCGTCGCCGTGCACCCAGAACCAGCGGAGGTTCTCGTCGATCGCCTCCGGGGCCAGCTCGGGTGGCGTGTTGTTCAGGCAGCCGGAGGCGGAGAGGACGAGGACGAGCAGAGCGCGGCGCATGGGCAGAGCTCTATAGAGGCAACCATTTCTCGGGGTCACCGAAAACCCAGACATGCGGATCAATGGAAGCTCCGTCCGCCGGCCGCAGCCGGCGTCGACCTCCCCGAAGCAGGCGAGCAGCGCGGCCGTGAAGACGAGCCGGCCGACCTCGACGCAGCACGTCAGCTCGTTCGAGGCGCCACGGCGCGCGACGGGCACGGTGGCGAAGGTCGTGGCCACGGCGATCGCTGCGTCTCCGAAGCCTCCGCCGCCCGCGAAGGAGAAGAGCTTCTGGGACAAGCTGAAGGACACCGCGGCGAGCGTGGTGAAGACCGTCAGCAACGCCGCTGCGAAGGTGGTGACCACCGTCAGCAACGCCGCCGCGAAGGTGGTGACGACGGTGAGCAACGCCGCAGCGAAGGTGGTGACCACCGTCAGCAACGCCGCCGCGAAGGTCGTGACGACGGTGAGCAACGCCGCCGCGAAGGTGGTGAAGGTCATCGCCCCACGCATCGGCGACGCCGCGCGGTCACTCGTCACCGGCGCGGTCAACACGGTGGTGGGCGTCGGAAGGAACCTCATCGAGTCGCTGACGACGGTCGGGTCGGGCGTGGGGAAGATCTTCCGCGGCGATCTCGTCGGTGGGCTCAAGAGCATCGGCAGCGGCCTGGTGAAGGGCCTGGTGCAGACCCCGTTCGACGCCGTGTTGATGATGGGCGGGCGGGCGCTGAGCGCGGTGCAGACGCTGGTGGGCCTCGAGCCGCCCGGGCGCTCCCTCTCGCCTGCGGAGCTCGCCGAGGCGAAGAAGGTGTACGGCGACACCATCGACTTCTCGCGCGTGCAGGTCAAAGCGGGCGACATCGGCGTCTTCGGAGGCAGCGGCCGCCCCTTCGTCCACGGCGACACCATCTACGTCCCCACGAAGGCTCTCAACCCCGACGGCTCCATCCCGATGGAGACGCTCGTGCACGAGATGGGGCACGTGTGGCAGCACCAGACGGGCGGCACGGACTACATGAGCGAAGCGCTCTGGGCGCAGAAGTTCGGTGACGCCTACAAGTGGAAGAAGGGCCTCGACGAAGGGAAGACCTTCGCGCAGCTCGACCCCGAGCAGAAGGCGGAGCTGATCTCGACCGCGTACAAGGCGGGCTACTTCGATCACCCGTCACAGGGCTTCCACGTCGACGGCACCGACTACACGGCGCAGCTCGAGGCGGCGCTCGCCGACATCAAGGCGGGGCGCGGGGCGCCGTAGCTACAGCGCGAACTTCCCGAGGAAGGGGAGCACCACCGGGGTCGCTCCGGCGGCGCGGATCTCCTCGAGCATTCCCGGGAGGTCGACGCCGGGCAGCAGGCGCGCGGGCGCGTCGAGCGGCGTGAAGAACCAGTCCCAGTGACAGGGGATGACGAAGCGCGGCTCGAGCAGCGCGACGGCGTCGGCGACGTAGCGTGGCCGCGCGGCGCGACCGATGGCGCACAGGCAGAGCACGTCGCAGCGGTGCCCGCGCAGCTCGTCGTCGATGAAGTCGGCGGAGTCGATGTGCACCACCGACACGCCCGGCGCCTCGACGTGCCAGTTGAGGACCAGGCCGTGACGCAGCTCGCGCAGCCGC
>JBMORD010000292.1:0-8228 GCA_049322495.1 Myxococcota bacterium
GCGGGAACAACCGGAACCACCGCGGCCACCGCAGGGAGGGCTCCAGCCGGAGCCGAGCTGACAGGAGACGCGACGGGCGCCATGGCGGCGTGCGCCGCGACCTCGACGGTCGGCGCCGATGCGAACGCAGTCGCAGGGGTGGCGGTGACGACCGGCATCATCCAGGGCGTGTCGATGCGTGCCTGCCTGCCCTTCGCATCCGCGCGATGCGCGGCGACCTGCGCGTCGAGCTGCGCGAGCGCCTTCTCGTCCAGCACTGCGTTGATCTCGCGCTCGATCTCCACCACCGGGCGCGCGTCGCTCGCGCGAAGGAGCGCCGACTCCATCGCCGTGTCGACCGCGGTGTCGGGCTGGGCGCGCGCGAAGGTCTGAGCGGCGGCCACGTCCTCGGGGACGGGCTGCGGCTCGATGCGCATCGGCGTCTGGAAGGCGTCGAGCTGGCGCGCGAGCTCCGGAGACAACCCCTCAGCGAGATCCCTCGGCACAGGCGCGGTCGTCCAGCCGCCGTCCGGCTCCGCGACCTCGAGGCCCGTCTGGTGGCTCAGCGGCGCGAACCAGTCGGCGTCGTCGAGCGCTGGCGTGTTCTCCGCGCGGACCTCGGCCGTGCCCGCGAAGAGCTCGCGCATGAGCTCCTCCTGCTCGGTCGCGCGCGGCTCGAAGAGGCGCGGCATCGGCCGCAGCACCACCAGCTCCTCCTCGGTGCCCTTCGCCGGGGTGAGCACGCCCATGAGGTACAGCCGCGTCGCGACCTCGAGCGTGAGCGTCTCGCTGAAGCTGCTGTCGAAGAGCACCTGCTCCACCGTGCGGAACCCGTCGAACAGCTGCACGATGCGGTTCACCTCGTCGGGCATCGCCTTGAGCCCCTGGGCGAGGCGGCCGAAGTCGACCGCGAGGCGCGACTCGAGCGGCAGGCTCCGCTGGAGCGCGCGCGTCCACTTCTGCAGCCGCGGCACGACGAGCTCGACCAGCTCGCGCAGGCCGCACTGGAGCTCCGCGAAGCCGTCGATCGGCCCGAGCACGAGCGAGTATTCGCCCCGGGTCAGCGCCAGCGCCCGCACCACGGTGTCGAGCGTGCTGCCCTTGCCGTCGATGCGCGCGTCGATCACCTTGCCCGAGCGGAAGCGGATCTCTCCGCGCCCGTCGAGGAGCAGCAGCCGGCCCGAACGCGGGCACGACATCAGCGCGCGCAGCAGCTGCACCGGCGGGAGGACCTTCGCCTGGAAGCGGAGCGGCCCGCGACCATCGCTCTCGCGGCGCGCCAGCTCGAGCCGCACCATCGCAGCGACATCGCGCGCGAAGGCCGGCTTCTGCAGGAAGTCGTCGACGCCCACCACGTCGCTCATCGCCTCGACGTTCTCGTCGTCCGCCTTCGCGAGCAGCAGCACCGGCAGCTTCGCCAGCCGATCGTCACCGCGCAGCTGCGCCACGAAGGTGAAGCCATCCTGCCCGCCGAGATCGCTCTCGAGGACGATCACGTCCGGCAGCCGCCCCTGCAGCAGCGTCAACCCCGCCGCCGCCGTGCCCGCGCTCCACACGTCGAAGCCGTCGCGGGTGAGCGCCACCTCGAGCACCGAGCGCGTCGACTCGTCGGGATCGATCACCAGCACCAGCGGCTTCGCCTCCCGAGTCGCCTGCGGCGCCAACGAGGAAGGAGACGTGTGTGCATCCGTACGAGCCATGCGACCTCCGGGCAGAGACACCTACGCCTTAGCCCGGATGGCCGCGTCGACTCAAATCGACAACCCGCTGGAATTCCTACAGTTCGAGCGCATGCGGCGAACGCCGCTCGAGGTTGGGCAGCGCGGCGGTGCCGAACTCCGAGAGGAGCGTGTGCCCGAGGAGCTGGAGATCCTCCGGGGCGATCTCCTCGAAGCGGAGGAACCAGCCGCGCCCTGCGAGCATCTGCGCCGAGCACCTCGCCTTGAACATCTGCGGCCGCGCAGGCAGCGAGAGGAAGAGCGTCACCTCGGTGGTGAACGGGCTGGTGCAGGCCACCGGCAGCAGCGCGCCGCGCACCGACAGCTCGACCCCGCGCCCCAGGCTCGAGCTCCCCTTCGACTCGACGAACCAGTCGACGTCGAGGTGGAACCGCGGGTACCGCCTGCCCTGCACCGTCGTCTTCCGGTTCGAGGTGGCCATGGGCGACAAGGCTGTAGCGGCCTGTGGGGTCGGTCAAAAAATCGGTCGTCGTGTTGGAAACTTGGCGAGCGGAGCGACACAGGTACGTTGCACGGTCATGATCGCCGCCGCTCTCGCGCTCCTGCTGGCTCAGGCCGACCTGACTCCGTCCACCGCGCGCGTGATGGGAGGCGTGGTTGCCCCGGCGTCACTGCCCGCAGGCACCAACGCGCTGTACGGCTTCGTCGGCGCGCCGGAGCTCGGCGTCGGCTACCGCCAGGGCTTCGGGCTGCTCGAGCTCGACGCGCGGGCGGCCTTCAACCTCTTCGAGCTCGGCGTGCTGGGCGACGTCGGGGTGAAGTTCGCGGTGTTCGAGCACGAGAAGCTCCGGCTGTCGGTGCCGGTGGGGCTCGGCCTCGAGTTCAACTCCGGCGCGCGGTACTTCGATCGCTTCAACTTCGCCTTCATCGGGCTGCGGCCGCGCGTGGGCGTCACCGCCTCCTACGCCTTCACCGACACCATCGCGGGCTTCGCCCAGCTCGAGGTGCCGCTGGCGATCGCGCTCACGGTGCAGGGCTTTCAGCTCACCCCGCTCGTCGGCGCTGGCGCGGAGTTTCACCTCGGCGGCGGCTTCTCGCTCGCGCTCTCGGCGCACGGCGGCCTGGACGCCACCCGCGAGCCGCTCGGCGTGACGCAGGTGCGCGGCGCCTGGGCGGCGCGGCTCGGCGTGGGCTACCGGCTGTTCTGAGCGCTCACCAGATCCCGCGGAAGAGCGAGAGCTGCGCGCCGGTGATGGCGCCGGTCGAGGTGTTGACCACCGGCGCGAGCGACGGCGGCGCGAAGGCGATGCCCTGCCGCTTCACCGGATCGCCGATCGCGAACTGCATCCCGGGCTTGGGCTGCTTGAAGAGGTTGATCGCCGCCATCTGCAACAGGGGCACGACGCCGATCGACCCGATCATCAGCCAGGCGACGCTGCCTCCGTTCGGCACGCCGCCGCTGGCCTGCGCCGTGGGCAGCCACCCGGTCGCGTAGAAGACGCCGAGCACGCCCGCCATGCCCGCCAGGCCGGTGAGCATGGGGATCCACGAGTCGACGTTGTAGTAGCGGCTGCCGTTGGCGATGCCGAGCTGGGTCTGCGCCGACGCGAGCGGCGCGGCCGCGAAGATCACCACGAAGAGCACGGAGCCCACCGGCTCCGGCAACGAGTTGCTCGAGAAGAGCAGGAAGTACGGAAGGATCGTCACCCCCGCCATGGTGAGCGCGCCGAAGAGGCCCTCACTAACCATCAGCCCCACCTCCGGCCCGGGCTTCTCGGTCGAGCGCGGCTGGCCGTAGGGCGAGTACTGGTAGCCCGACTTCGAGGGCTGACCGGGAACGTACGCCGGAGGCTGCGTCGCGCTGGGCGGCGGCGGCGTGCCCGGAGGCAGCGCCTGAGTCGTCGTCGGCTCGGGCGCCGGCATCGGCGGCGGCGCCGCGGGGACGAGCGGCGGCGGCGACCACTCGGTGGCCGTCTGCGCCCAGGCAGCCCCCGACACCAGCAGCGCGATCAACAGCAGGCTCTTCGACATGTGCTTCATCTCCACGGAGTGACGGCGGCCGTCGTCACCCCACCACAGCGATGCAATCAATCTCGACCTTCGCACCCCGCGGCAAGGCCGACACCTGCACGGTCGCGCGGGCCGGCGGGTGCTGGGGGAAGTAACGACCATAGACCTCGTTCACCTTCCCGAAGTCGCCCAGATCGGTGAGGAAGATGCCGCACCGCACGACGTTGGCGAAGGTGCAGCCGGCGGCCGCGAGCACCGCCTCCAGGTTCTTCATGACCCGCTCGGTCTGCGCAGCGACGTCAGCGCCGCCGACCAGCTCGCCCGTCGCGGGATCGAGCGGGATCTGCCCCGAGAGGAACACCATGCGCCCCTGCGCGGCGATCGCCTGCGAGTACGGGCCGATCGCCTTCGGAGCCTTGTCTGTCTGGATCACGTCACGCGCCATGCGGCGACGGTATCAGATGCACCGACACCGCCGGAGCGATCAAACTCAGACGCGCTCGACCGAGTAGACGCCAGTCAGCTTCTCGATGCTGCGGATGAGCTCGGTGAGCTGCTTGAGGTCGGCGATGGTGACCTCGAAGGTGTTCACCGCGCGATCGTCGCCCGTCGCGCGGCAGTTCGCCTGGCTGATGTTCACGCCCTTCTTGCTGAAGATCTGCGACATGTCGGCCAGCAGCCCGGGACGATCGGCGGTCAGCACGCGGAGCGTCACCGGGCGGCGGAAGTCGCCCTTTACGTCCCACGCGACGTCGACCTTCCGCTCGGGATCGGTGGCCTTCGCCTTCTCGCAGCCGGCGGTGTGCACGGTGACGCCGCGCCCGCGGGTGATGAAGCCGACGATCGCGTCGCCCGGCACCGGGTTGCAGCAACGACCGAAGCGCACCAGCACGTCGTCGATGCCTCCGATGGTGACGCCGCCCGACGACTTGCGGCCGACGACCTTCCGGGCGATCTCGGTGACGGTCTGGAAGAGCCCCGAGCCCGACGACTCGGGGACCGGCGACTTCTCCTTCTCGCGGACCTCCTCGACCTTCTCCTTCGGGAGCAGCAGATCGACGAGCTGGCTGGGCTGGATCTTCCCGTAGCCGACGGCCACCAGCAGATCGTCTTCGCTGCGGTAGCCATAGCCCGCGGCGTGCGGCTTCAGCTCGCCGGTCTTGACCAGCTTGTTGAGGTTGAGGCCGAAGCGCTTGAACTCGCGATCGGTGAGCTCGCGGCCGAGCACGAGGCTCTTCTCGCGCTGCTGCTCCTTGATGAAGGCGCGGATCTTCTGCTGCGCGCGGCTCGTCTTGGCGAAGGTGAGCCAGTCCTTGCTGGGGTGCGCCTGCGGGCTGGTGAGCACCTCGACCTGGTCGCCGTTCTTCAGCTTGTAGCGGAGCGGGACGATCTTCCCGTTCACCTTCGCGCCGACCGTCTTCTCGCCGACGCCGGAGTGGATCGCGTAGGCGAAGTCGACCGGCGTCGCCCCGCGAGGCAGCGACTTCACGTCACCGCGCGGGGTGAAGACGAAGACCTCATCGGTGAAGAGATCGACCTTCACCGTGTCGAGGAACTCCTTGGGGTCCTTCAGATCCTGCTGCCACTCGAGCAGCTGGCGGAGCCACGCGAACTTCTCGTCGTCGCGGGTCATCGCGCTCTTGCCTTCCTTGTAGGCCCAGTGCGCGGCGATGCCTTCCTCTGCGACGCGGTGCATCTCCTCGGTGCGGATCTGGATCTCGATGCGCTCCGAGAGCGGCCCAATCACCGTGGTGTGCAGTGACTGGTACATGTTCGGCTTGGGGATCGCGATGAAGTCCTTGAAGCGGCCCGGCACCGGCTTCCACATCTGGTGCACCAGGCCGAGCGCGCCGTAACACTGCGCGAGCTCCGGCGTGATGATGCGGAAGGCGATCACGTCGGGCACCTGCTCGAACTCGATGCCCTGCGAGCGCATCTTCTTGTAGATGGAATAGAAGTGCTTGAAGCGCCCGGTGACCTTCGCGGGCACCTGGCTCTCCTTGAGCTTCGCCTCGATCAGCCCCACCACGTCTTCGATGTACTTCTCGCGCTCCTTCTTCTTGCGCGCGACGCGCGACTCGAGGTCGGCGTAGTCCTTCGGGCGCGTGTAGCGGAACGAGAGATCCTCGAGCTCGGTCTTGATCCAGCTGATGCCAAGGCGATTGGCGAGCGGCGCGTAGATGTCGAGCGTTTCCTGGGCGATGCGCGCCTGCTTCTCCTCGCTCATGTGATCGAGGGTCCGCATGTTGTGGGTGCGATCGGCGAGCTTCACCAGGATCACGCGGATGTCCTGCGCCATCGCCACCAGCATCTTGCGGAAGTTCTCGGCCTGCTTCTCTTCCTGCGAGAGCTGCTGGCTGGCGCTGAACTTCC
Source organism: Myxococcota bacterium (assembly GCA_049322495.1). Classification (GTDB taxonomy): domain Bacteria; phylum Myxococcota; class Myxococcia; order Myxococcales; family Myxococcaceae; genus Archangium_A. The sequence continues at coordinate 6,042 of JBMORD010000292.1, forward strand.
CGAGCTTGGTGACGCCATCGACGATCAGCGCCACCTCGTCACCGAAGAGCTCTTTGATCTCTTCGATGGTGGCGAGCGTGTCTTCGACGGTGTCGTGGAGGAGCCCGGCGACGATCGACGCCTCGTCGAGCCGCAGCTGCGCGAGGATGCCCGCGACCTCGAGCGGGTGGATCAGGTACGGCTCGCCCGACTTGCGAACCTGACCCTGATGGACCTTCGCCGAATACACGTAGGCCTTCTTGATGATGTCGAGGTCGGGATCGGGGTGGTAGCCCGACACGCGCTGGAGGATGTCGTTGAGACGGATCAAACGTGCAGAAGCGTAGCACCCGCGGTCACTGCTGCAACGCGTCAGGTCACCTCGAACGAGGAGGTGCCGAAAGCGGGTCGTCCTTGACGGAAGTCATCGCCATTGTTGCGGAAAGTCGCGCCTTGCCTGACTATGCGACCCTTCCATGGCCGCGTTGTTGACCAAGAACCTCGGCGTCATCTGCCCGTCCTGCGACTTCCTCAACGTCGTGGCGGCGGTGCGGTGCATGGCCTGTGGGTCTGCCACCGACGGTTCGGCCGCAGGTGCGCGCCCCGAGGTGCCCCGGGTTCAGCCGGCGCCGGTGCACCCGACGCCCACGGCCGACGAGTCGACCTCTCCCGGCGCGCCGGTGCCGACCGAGCCGCCCGCGGCGCCGCCTGGCCTCAAGCGCACCACGACCGGCCCGATGGCCGCGCAGAAGGGGCCTCCGTCACGCCCGACCTTCCAGTCGTCGGCCCCGACGCAGCCCAACCCGCCCGTCGCTGCGGGGCCGCGCTTCGGCCTCACGGTGCTCGCGGGGCCGGCGCGCGGGCAGCGCTTCAAGCTCGCGGCCACCGGCGCGCAGATCGGCCGCACGCGCGGCGCGATTCTCTTTCCTGACGATCCCTTCGTGTCGCCGCTCCACGCGACGGTGAGCGTCCGCGACGGAAAGCTCGTGGTGCGAGACGACGCCTCGACCTCCGGGGTGTACGTGAGCATCAACGGCACCGAGACGATCCCCGCCGGGGGCACGTTCTGCACCGGGCTGCGGCTGTTCCGCTTCCTCGGCGCGATCGAGCCGCCCGCCCCGTGGAACCGCGTCGACGTGCTGGTGTACGGCGCGACGGTGCCCAACGGTCAGGTGCACTACGCCGTCGAGGAGGTGCTCCTCGGCGATCGCGGCGGGCGGTGCCTGCTCAGCCCCGGCCCGGTGCTCACCGTCGGCCAGGGCCGCTGCGACTTCAGCTACCCCAACGACGAAGGGCTCGCGCCGCGCCACTGCGAGATCTCGCCGCTGCCCGACGGCGCGATGATCCGCGATCTCTCGGGCGGCCTCGGCACCTACGTGCGCGTGCAGGGCGAGCGCACGATCAAGGCCGGCGATCGGCTCCGCATCGGGCAGCAGACCCTGCAGGTCGAAGCGCTCTGAGCGGAAGCGTAGCTGCCGCGTCCTCCGCTGCTCATCACGCGCGCCGAGACGGTGCGGCGGGGTCGTCGGTCTGCGGCTCGGTCCGTCGGTCGGCGTTCGACGCGGCCGCGCTTCTTCGGCCACAACACCCCGCTGCTTCGCGGTGAGTCGGGGTCGACGAGCACCGCGCCGGGCGTCACAGTTCCAATGCAGCGCCACGGCTCGATCGATCCGACGCCGTTTCTTGGCGGTGCTCGGCCCCGTGTTCCCCGGCGTGATGCTCGGCGACATCGGATACGCCGCGCTGCTCGAAGCCCGCCCGGCACGCGCCTCGTGGTTCTCGCGCTGCATCCACCACCGCCAGTGCGACGCGGCGAACTGGAACTCGACTGGCGCGACAGCGCGGTTCAGACGATCGCCATCTCGGCTGATCGACGCACGGCGAGTTCGCGCAGTCCACGGTGATCTTCGAGTCGCAGCCTTCGGACACGCAGGCGATCGTCTACGTCGGCGCCGATGGACACTCGGCGTGCGTGGCTCGTCGACTGCTCGCACGACTCCGAGCTGCCGCGCGCCATGCCACCGTGGCGACGAGACCTGCCCGTCGGTGCCCCGGCGAGGTCCCGCTCCGCTTCACCGTCTCGCCGCTCGCCTACTCCGCGCAGCCCCTCACGCTCCTCGTCGACGACGGCGGCCGCTTCTCGCTGCCCACCTCGACGCGCATCGACTTCCGGCTCCACCTGCCTGCCTCCGCCGTCGAGGCCCAGGG
>JBMORD010000293.1:0-59764 GCA_049322495.1 Myxococcota bacterium
GCGGCGCCGCTGAGCGAGAGCAGCGAGGGAGGCTGCGGCGTGCCCGCGTCCACCACCACCACGGCGGCAGCGGGAGGAGGGCTCGGGGCGGGCGCAGGAGCGACCGGCACCGCCTGGTGCACCACGCCCGCGTCGGGAGGCTCGACGACCTCGACCCCACCGTCCGCCAGGCTCGCCGTGCCGAGGAGCAGGAGCGCGAGCAGCATCTGACGGAGCGTAGTGCGAGCGCGCCGAAGTGCGAATCAGCGGCGCGGGGTTTCAGCGGGGCTGCGAGAGCACCAGCCAGAGATCGCCGCCGTCGTGGGCGCCGCCCTGGAGGTAGAGCGACTTCTCGCGCCCCAGCGTGTACACCGCCTCGGTCGGCGGGAGCTTCACCTTGAGGGTGGCCACGTCGTCCTTGACGCTCTGGAGCGTGAGCTCGGCGCTCTTCTGGTTCGGCAGCGCGACCTGCTGCGGCTTGTTGACGACGAGGTCGAACTTCTTCGCCTCGAGCTTCTTCATGCTCAGGTACTTCACGCGCGCGGCCATGGCGTCGCGCATCTTCGTGAGCGAGGGGTCGACGCTGCCCGCGGCGGTCGAGGCGAAGACGACCTCCGCCTGCACCGGCACCGAGGGCTCGGCGGCCAACACCGTGAGGGACAGCGCCAGCGAGGCGAGGATCACAGGTCCCCCTGCTTGCCGCCGGGCGTGTCGGTGAGCGTCTCCTCGGACGACTCGCCGTCCTTCTTCTTCTTGCCGCCGTCGGGGTTCTCTTCGACGACCCAGATGATGGCGTCGCCCGACTCGGTCTCCATCACCACCGGCTTGACCTGCGAGTCCTGCTCGACGGAGACCGTCTGCACCTGCACGCGGCTCGCGCCGTAGCCGTCGGGGGTGGCGAGCTTCATGCTCACCGGCACCGCGATGGCGACCGCCGCCGCCGCGCCCGCGAAGCCCGCGATGAGCGGCCCGCGCTGCCAGGTGAACATCTCGCTGAGCGACAGCTTGAGCCGCTCGAAGAGCGGGAGCTTCTCGGGCGTCACCTTCGACATCACGTCGTCGGTGAAGCCCTTCCAGTCGACGTCGTCGGCCTGCATCTCGAGCGCGTGGCGCATGAGCGCGTCAGCGGCGCGGAAGTCGGCGACCTGACCGGCGGACTCCCGGTTGTTCGCGAGGTGCTGCTCGAGCAGCTGGCGGTCTTCTGGCGAGAGCTCGCCGTCGACGTAGGGCGAGAGCATCGGCAGGAACTTTTCGCGCGCTGGGTTCTTCATGGAGTCACCTGATCTCGTAACGGCCGCCAACCGCCCTTATTTTCACCGATCTTCACGAGCCCTCTTCCGGCCCGACGCCCGCCTTCGACTCGTCCAACTCGAGGTATTCGTTGAGGATTTTCTGCATCTTGAGGCGCGCGTGGAAGAGCCGCGACATCACCGTGCCCTTGGGGATCTTCAGGGTGCGCGAGAGGTCCTCGTAGCTCATGCCCTCGACCTCGCGGAGCAGGAGGATCTGCCGGTGCGCCTCGGGGATCTGGTGGATCGCCTCGGTGATGCGCTGCGCGAGCTCGGCACGGAGCGCGGACTTCTGCGGGTTGGTGCCCAGCCGCGAGCCGAGCGCGCCGATGTTGGCCTCCGCCACGTCCATCTTCACCGACTCGTCGAACTCGACGTGCTCGTCGCCGCGGGCCGAGCCCTTCTTGCGGATGACGTCGATGCAGATGTTGACGGTGATGCGGTAGAGCCAGGTGTAGAAGCTCGCGTCGCCTTTGAAGTGGTCGAGGTAGCGGTAGACCTTGACGAAGGCCTCCTGCGCGACGTCGCGCGCCTCTTCCTTGTCCTTCAGCATGCCGAGCGCGACGGCGAACACCTTGCGCTGGTAGCGCTCGACGAGGAGCTTGAACGCGCGTTGATCTCCCGTGCGCACGCGCTCGACGAGCGTGAGGTCGTCAGTGGCCAAAGCGCGGGGGACCGTAGCATGAGGCCTCGTCGCGCTGCCGCTTTTTGACCCCTGCGCGAGGAACCCGGGGAACGAGAGCGTGGTGGCGTTCATCACGCGGGTTCGACGCAACGCCTGCGCGCATCTTCACCACGAGTACAGTGCCGCGCGTGCTCTCCGTGTTGAGTCTGCTGGTCTGCGCGGCCACGGCGCCGACGCCCGCGCGCAACGTGTACGTCGGCATGTACCTCACCGACGTCTCCGACTTCGACCTCAAGGCCGGGCGCTTCAAGGCCGACCTCCGCGTGTGGGTGAAGTGGATGGGCGATGGGGAGGTGCCGAAGGTGCTCTTCGAGAACGGCGAGCTCGATCAGCAGGACGAGCTCGAGCGCGAGGAAGAGGTGGGCTGGCACTCGGTGCAGTGGCGGGTGCGCGGCACGTTCCGCGGCGAGTTCCCGGTGCACGACTTCCCGTTCGATCGCCAGACGCTGCCGCTGGTGTTCGCGCTCGACGAAGACGACGGGAGGCTGGTGCCCGATCTCGGCGCCAGCGGCATGAGCCCGAGCTTCTCGGTGACGGGCTGGGCGTACGAGCCGTGGTTCACCGCGCGGTCCATCGAGCGGCGCACCGGCAGCGATCTCGGGAGCATCTCGCGCGAAGGGCTCAACGCGCGGCAGCGGCTCACCGTGTTCTCCGTCGATCTGCAGCGGCCCTTCGGCCCGTACCTCATCAAGTTCGCGCTGCCGCTCGCGCTCATCGTGCTCATGGCGCTGCTGGCGCTCTTCCTCCCGGCGGATCGCCTCGACGTGCGCTCGGCGATGGGCATCACCGCGCTCCTGTCGTGCATCGCGTTCCACTACACGCAGGCCGACACGCTGCCCGACGTCACGTACCTCGTCGCGGCCGACAAGCTGTTCCTCGGGGCGTACATCTTCGTCGCCGCCACGCTGCTGATCAGCGTGATCGCCTTCCGGCTCCACGGCGCGCGGCCGCGGACGGCGGAGTCGCTCGATCGCGCCGGGACGTGGCTGCTCCCGCTGTTGACCGCGGTGGGCATGGCGAGCCTGGTGGTGGAGGCGACCTCCAGGCCTGCCGCGGCGAAGGCCCCGGCGCAGGCCGCGCGCCCGAGCCAGCCGCTGCTCCGCGTGGCGGTCTCCGCGCTCGACAACCTCGGCGGTGGGCTGCTCCCGCCGCGGCGGGCACAGCTGGTGGTGCGCGGCGGTGATGGGGCGCTGCTGCCGATGCTCGCCGAGGAGGCGCCGGCGATGACCAACGCGCTCGTGCGGCTGCTGCCCGACGGCGGCATGCGCGTGCGCTGGCGGCTGAGGGACGGCACGCGCTGGAGCGACGGCGCGGCGCTCACCGCGGACGACCTGGTGTTCTCGCTCGGGCAGCAGCCCGACCCGCTGCGCGCGGCGGTCGAGCGCGTCGACGAGCGCACGGTGGACGTCGCCTACGTCGATCGCCGCGTGGAGTGGCTCGCCGGCTTCCCCGTCTTCCCCCGCAGCGGCGCGCCCCTCGCGGCCGACGGTGGGCGCGACGCCCTCACGCGCGCCAACGCCGATGGCAGGCTTGCCACGGCCGGGCCCTGGGTGGTCTCGGAGTTCGAGCCGGGCAGGCGCGCGACCTTCGTGCGCAACGAGCGCTGGGCCGCGCGCGCCCCGATCTTCGATCGCGTCGAGGTCTCGGTGCGCCCGCCGCACGAGGCGGCGAAGGCGCTGCTCGAGGGCGAGGTCGATCTCATCCCCTCGCTGACGCCCGACACCTACGAGCTGCTGCGCGCGGCGCCGCCCGACCGGGTGCGCGTGCTCGAGCAGCCGGGGGACATGTTGTGGGTGCTGGTGCCGAAGCTCGACCGCCCGCCGTGGGACTCGCTCGAGGCGCGCCGCGCGCTCCTGCAGGCGATCGATCGCCGCGCGCTCGTCACCGCGCTCGCCCCCGCCCCCGCGCAGGTCGCCTGGGGCTGGAGAGCCGCCGCCAAGGGCACGCTCGCGCCCGCGCCGACGCTCGGGGCGCTGGGCCTGGCGGGCGCGACGGTGAAGCTCAACGTGGCGGCCATCCGCTCGCCTGACGAGGCCCACGCGCTCCTGGCCACGCGCGTCGTCGAGGACCTCACGAAGGCGGGCCTGCGCGTGGAGCTCGTCGAGCGGAAGGACCACTTCCAGGTCGTGCAGCGCGGCGACTACGAGGGCCTCGCGCTGCTCGCCCGCGACACCGCACAGCCGGGCCGCTTCATGAACGTGAGCGACGTCACGCGCGCCGCCGGGCCGTGGTTCGACGACGAGATGGCCGAGCGCCTCGAGCGCTACGAGGCCTCGATGTACGACGAGCGGCGCCGCTCGCTCGAGCACCACATGCAGGAGGCGTGGCTGCTCCGGCTCCCGATGCTGCCGCTGGTGCTCACCTCGCGGCTCTCGGCGGTGCGCGCGGGCCTCGAGGGGCCGACGTGGGGGAACGCCGACTCGCTGTGGTGGAATGCCGTCGACTGGCGCTTCGTTGAAGGCTCGAAGTGATGAGCGCGCTCGCCCTGCTGCTGCTGGTCGCCGCACCACCGTCGGTCACCGAGCTGCGGGCGCAGGCGACCCGCGCCTTTCGGGAGAAGCGCTTCGACGTCGCGTGCCCCCTCTTCGAGCAGGCGGTGAAGCTCGCGCCGACGCACGCCGCGACGCTCGCCGACTACGGGCTCTGCCTCGCCCGGCAGGGCCGCACGGCCGACGCGCTGCGGGTCGACCGCGAAGCCCTGCGCCACGCGACGGGTGAGCGCAGCGCGGCGGTGCGCCGCAACGTGTACTTCAACCTCGCGCGGCTCGAGGCGCCGCCCGAGACGCCCAGCGGCTGCACGCGACGCTTCGCGCGGCTCGAGACGACGACCTCCAGCGCGGGCACCGGAGGCGGCGTCGAGTGGACCACGGTGCGCCTCGCGCACGACACAGGAGCGCTCGCCAGCGAGGCGTTGGCGGATCAAGGTGACGAGCCGATCGCCGATGGCGTGCACGACGGCGGCGTGCTGGTGCTCCACACCCGCTTTCAGGAGTTCGTCCTCGGCGGCGCGTGCCACCCGTGGGCCGTGTGGGACTGCGCGGCCTCACCGTCGATGGAGGCGGCGCGACGCGCGTGCGCGCGCGATGGCGGGTCCGGCGCGGAGGCGTGCTTCGAAGCGGCGTGTGCCGACGCCTGGCGCCAGCGCAGCCTGCCCGACCTCACGGCGGCGCTCGACGCCTGCGTCGCGGCCGCGGCGAAGGACCTCCGCTCGTGGAGCTGCCGCGTGGTGCATGAAGACGCGTGCGCCGGGCTGGTGGGCGTGGTGTGCGGCGCGCAGGTCTCCGAGTACACGCTCCCGCGCTGAATCCGCAGTATGAGCGGCGCATGCGCTCGATCCTCGTGGTGACCCTGCTCGTGCTCGCCGGCTGCAAGTCGACCCCGGAGACCACGGCCGATCCGAAGCCGACCGCCGACGCCTCGGCGTCGCCCGTGACCACCGCTGAGGTGCTGCCGCTGGTGCAGCTCAAGCGCGGCGCGTGCTTCGGCCGGTGCCCGATGTACTCCGTCACGGTGTTCACCGACGGCGCGGTGTCGTTCGACGGCGAGCGCTTCGTCGAGACGCAGGGGCACGCCACCGGGAAGCTCGACGCGGCCGCGCTGGGCAAGCTCGTCAAGCGGCTCGAGAGCTCGGGCTTCGCCGAGTGGAAGCCGTCGTACGAGAACCGCCAGGTGACGGACATGGCGACCGTCACCCTCACCTTCCGCGGCCGCACCATCGTCCACTACATCGGCGACGAGTCGGCGCCGGCGGGCCTCAAGCAGCTCGAAGACGACGTCGACGCGCTCATCGGCACCAGCCAGTGGATCGCCGGGGCGCTGCAGTGAAGCGGTTCCCCCGCGAGTTCTCGGAGCTCTTGACGAAGGAAGGCCGCCGGGTGCTCGACGGCGAGCACCCCACCTTGAGCGGCGCGCTGGCCACGGGGCGGTCGCGCTGGGTCGGCTCACCCGCGCTGCTCGACGAGAGGAAGTCGCGGGCGCTCGCCGCGCTGCTCGACGAGGCGCTGGGCCCGCACATGGTGATGATGGAGCAGCCCATTCCCCGCAGCGCGACGTGGGGCATGAAGGTCGCCTACCGCGAGAAGCTGCCCAAGACGGTCCGCGTGCGCACCGCGATGATCGACGACGGCCGCGCGCCCGCCCGCCGCCGCGCCGAAGACATCGGCCTCATCGGGATGCTCGAGTCGAGGTCGTTCCACGCCTTCGCCGAGGCGCTGTCCGGCTACCCGCTGCGCCGCCAGTGGGGCCTGCAGGCGCTCTGCTACCACCCGAAGGACTACTCGGGCCCGCACAACGATCATCACCCCGACGAGCCGCTCGGCCGTGACGGGTACACCGATCTCCACCTCACCTTCTGCACCGACGGCGTGGCGCACCAGTGGCTGGTCTACGAGCGCGAGAGCCACCTGCAGGAGATCGAGTCGATCGCCACCGTCGGCGGCGTGACCTGCTACCGGCTCCCGTTCTGGCACTACACCACCCCGCTGGTCGCGAAGCGCGGCCAGGAGGCCCGCGCGCGTCGCTGGGTGCTGCTCGGCACCTTCCTCGATCGCTGGAGCTGATCCGTCAGCGAGCTGACGCGCCCGCCTGTTAGCTTTTCTGAGCACATGGCCTGGCTCGACGAGCGCGTGATCGCGTTGTTCCGGCCGCGCGGTCGCGAGGTGACCGAGGCCGAGATGAGCCTCGCGCGCTTCGTGATCCGCGCGTGGCTGTGGACCACCCCGCTCATCCTGCTGCTGCTGATGATGTACGTCGCGAACGGGCTGCGGTTCCAGGCGGCGAACCAGATCGCGACCATCGGCGCGGGCATGGCGTTGTTGCTGAGCTACCGGCTCGGCGCGCCCCTCGACCTCCTGCGCACCGGCTCGCTGGTGGTGATGGCGCTGACCTTCGCCGCGGCCGCGCTCGGGCAGACGCCGTGGGACATCTCGTCGCTCTTCTTCCTCACGCTGGTGCCGGTCGCGGCGAGCTTCCTCGGAGGCTTCGGCTGGGGCGTGCGCTGGGCGTCGTTCTCGGCGGCGCTCGGCCTCGTCACGGTCGCGCTCGGCCAACATGGGGTCTCGTTCCCTGACGTCGACCCCTCCCCCACCGCGACGCTCACCACCAACTTCCTGTTCCAGATGGTGCTCGGCATGGTGCTGGCGCGCACCTGGGCCGATGAGCGCGAGCGCGCGCTGGTGAAGGTGCAGGCCGCCGATCGCGCGAAGTCGATCTTCCTCGCGAACGTCAGCCACGAGATCCGCACGCCGATGAACGGCATCCTCGGCATGACCGAGCTGCTGCTCAAGGACGAGCTCTCCGCCGACCAGCGCGGGCAGCTCGAGGTGGTGCAGCGCAGCGGGCACGCGCTGGTGTTGCTGATCAACGACCTCCTCGACCTCGCGCGCCTCGAGGAGGGGCGCTTCGAGCTGGTCGTCGCGCCCTTCGAGCTGCGCGCGCTCCTGAACGACCTGGTCAAGCTCTACTCGCCGCTGGCCACCGAGCGCGGGCTGACCCTCACCCTCGAGCTCGACGCCGACCTGCCGGCCCGGGTGCGCGGCGACGCCCTGCGCGTGCGCCAGGTGCTCTCGAACCTGCTGTCGAACGCGGTGAAGTTCACTTCGCGCGGCACGGTGCGGCTCACCGCCAGGCGCGAGGGCGCGGCGGTGCGCTTCTCGGTGGAAGACACCGGCACCGGCATCCCCGAAGCGCTGCGCAGCCGCCTCTTTCAGCGCTTCGAGCAGGGCGACGCCGCGGCGACCCGGCGCACCGGCGGCACGGGCCTCGGGCTCGCGCTCTCGCACGACTTCGTGGCGCGCATGGGCGGCACCCTCGCGCTCGACGAGGCGTACACCGGAGGCGCGCGCTTCACCTTCGCGCTCCCGCTCCCCGTCGACGACGCGGCGCCGGCGCGCGTCGAGCCGACGACGCCCACCGCGCTCACCGGCCGCGTGCTGGTGGTGGACGACAACCCCATCAACCTCGCGGTGGCCCGCGGGCTGCTGACCCGCGCCGGCCTCGAGGTGCACACCGCCACCAACGGGCGCGACGCGGTGCGCGAGGCCGGCGAGCACGCCTGGTCGCTGGTGCTGATGGACCTCCAGATGCCGGAGATGGACGGGCTCGAGGCGACGCGCCTCATCCGCCAGCTGCCGGGGGCCGCCGCGCGCGTGCCCATCGTCGCGCTCACCGCCTCGGCGATGCCGGAGGACGTCGAGGCCTGCCAGGCGGCGGGGATGAACGACGTGCTGCCCAAGCCGATCGACGTGCGGCACCTCGCGGTGCTGCTGCAGCGCTACGGCTCGCCGCCGCGCGAGCGCTGATTCCGTGCCGGGGCGAAGGGGCTGTGCCAACGTCGCGCCGTCAGCGAGACACGGTGACGGACGTCGTTGGAGCACCCCATCATGGCCAGGAAGAACAAGCAGCCGTCGCGCGACACGACGGAGACCCTCGTCGAGCGCGACCTCTCGGCGCTCGCCCAGGCGCACAAGCTCCCCGAGGGCTACGGGCTCGATCAAGCCGCGGCGGAGCTCGCCACGCTCCTCACGCGCGGCGGCAAGGCGCCGCTGCTCGCCGGTGACGCCGGCGTCGGGAAGAGCGCGGTGGTGCAGGAGCTCGCGCGCCGCATCGCGCAGGGCAACGTGCCCGAGCCGCTGCGCGAGGCGCGCGTGCTGGAGCTCACCGCCGCGGGCATCTTCGCGCGCACCTCGACGCCCAAGGGCGCCGCCGAGCTGCTCGAGGAGTTCCTCGAGGCCGCCGCGCCCCAGACCATCGTCTTCATGCGCGACGTGGGCCAGGTGCGCGGGAGCTCGCTGGTGCCGGTGCTGGTGCGCGCGCTGCGCACCGCGCGCGTGCGATTCATCTTCGAGACCAACGTGCAGGCCGCGCACGAGCTGCTGCGCAGCGACGAGGCGCTGGCCGAGCGGCTCCACCTCTTCATGGTGAACGAGCCGACGCTCGAGCGCGCGCGGTGGATCCTCGGGCGCGTGGCCGAGGAGCTGGAGGTCGAGCAGGGGCTCCCCATCGAGCCCGAGGCGTGCGACCTCGCGCTGCGGCTGTCGGCGAAGTTCCTCCTCGCGCAGCGGCTGCCGCGCAAGGCCATCGAGCTGCTCCGCGAGACGGTCACCGAGGCCGCCGGCGCCGCGCACGAGCGGGTGACCAGCGAAGACGTGCTGGCGCGCTTCTGCAACTCGACGCGCCTGCCGCGCTTCATGGCCGACGACGCGCTCGCGCTCGACCTCGACGAGGTGAGCCGCTTCTTCGGCACGCGGCTGCTCGGCCAGACCGACGCGGTGGCCGCGGTGCTGCGCTCGGTGGCGCTGCTCAAGGCGGGCCTCAACAACCCGAAGCGGCCGCTGGGGGTGTTCCTCTTCGCCGGGCCCACCGGCGTCGGCAAGACGCACCTCGCGAAGCTGCTCGCGGAGTACCTCTTCGGCTCGGCCGACCGCCTGGTGCGGCTCAACATGGCCGACTACCCCGACTTCGGCGACGAGCAGGTGCTGTTCGGCAACCCGTGGGCGCAGTCGCTGTCGGGCAAGCGCGGAGAGCTCACCAAGCTGCTCGACGGGCGGGTGTTCACCGTGCTGCTGCTCGACGAGTTCGAGAAGGCGCACGCCAAGTGCCACGACCGCTTCCTGCAGCTCTTCGACGAGGGGCAGTTCATCAACGCCGCCGGCGAGACGGTGCCGTGCAACAACACGCTCATCGTCTGCACCTCGAACGTGGGCGCCGAGGTGTACCGCGAGGGGCCGATCGGCTTCGCGGCGCGGCGCGGTGACGACGAGCTCCTCTCGGAGATCGATCGCCGCATCGCCAACACCTTCCGCCCGGAGTTCCTCAACCGCTTCGACGGGCTGTGTCACTTCCGCCCGCTGGGGAAGGTGGAGATCCGCCGCATCGCGCAGCGCGAGGTGGGCCGGGTGCTCGAGCGCGAGGGCATTCGCGCGCGGCACCTCGACGTGGAGGTGGCCCCGGAGGTGGTGGAGCTGCTGGTCGAGCGCGGCTACTCGCCGTCGCACGGGGCGCGCTTCCTCCAGCGGGAGATCGAGAAGACGCTCACCGCGGCGCTGGCGGTGGAGATCGCCCGGCGGCCGCTCCCGCCCGGCACGCCGGTGAAGGTGGTGGCGCACAAGGGCACGGTGCACGCGGTGGCCGAGCCGAAGGTGACACGCGAGCGCGAGGCGACGGCGCAGGCGCAGTTGCCCGCGGCGGGCGCGTCGGTCGCGAAGAAGAAGCTCGACCAGAAGGCGCTGGTGCAGGAAGCCGAGGCCTACGTCGGCCGCGCGGCGGCGGTGGCGAGCGCGGCGAAGCGGCCCGACCTCGAGGCGCGGCGGCGCGAGCTGCTGCTCATCAGCCAGTCGCCCGGCTTCTGGGACGACGGCGAGCGCGCCGCCGCGGTGCTGCGCTCGTTCCGCACCATCGACGCGCAGCTCGGGGAGCTCGACCGCCTGCGCGAGCTCTGTCAGGTCGCCCGCCGGCGCGCCCGCGACGCGAAGGGCGAGCTGCAGCTCGCGGCGGCGGTGCGCGCGGTCGAGGAGGCGGCGCGCGAGGTGCGGCTCGCCGAGGCGCGCGTGGCCGCGGGCGGGAGCGACGTCGACGATGCGTGGCTGGAGATCCAGGCCGCGGCCGCCGGCGAAGCGAGCGAGGCGTGGCTCCGCGAGCTGGTGACGATGTACCTCGGCTGGGCCGAGCGCCGGAGCTACGAGGCGAAGGTGCTCGCCGAGGGCGAGGAGCCGCTGCGCGCGGTGCTCCACCTCCACGGGCCCGGCGTGTACGGGTTCCTCTCGGGCGAGCGCGGGCTGCACCGCCGCATCGACGACGACGCGCGCATCGCAGCCTACGTGCGCCTGTACCGCCCCGCCGCGGGCGAGGTGGAGGTGCCCGAGACGCTGAGCCTCGACGGCCGCGAGGTGAAGCGCCGCGCGGGCCGCTTCGTCGAGAAGGTGGGCACCGAGGTGAGTGCACGCGACGAGCGCACCGGGCGCGAGGTGGTGCTCTCAGGCTCGCCGACCGTGCTCGAGCTCAAGGCGCTCACCATGACGGTGATGAACGGCCAGGGCGAAGGTGGCGCGGAGGTGCGCCGCTACTTCGTCGGCAAGTCGCCGCGCGTCGAGGATCCGCGCACCGGCGAGGGCTCCCCGCGCGTGAAGGACGTGATGCGCGGGGAGATCGACCTCTTCATCGCCGCGTGGATCACCCGCCCGCCAGCGTCGACGGAGTGACGCTCAGCCCGGCGCGTCGGCCGGCCACCACAGGCGGAACGTGGTGCCGTCGCCGAGCGCGGAGCTCACCTTGATCTCCCCGCCGTGCTGGGCGACGAGCTGCTGCACGAGCGCCAGGCCGATGCCGTGGCCTTCCTTGCGCGTGGTGAAGAAGGGGTCGAAGAGCTTGTCGAGGTTCTCCGGCGCGATGCCCTCGCCGGTGTCGATGACCTCGAACACCACCTGGCCCTGCTTGCGGTGGGCGCGCACCACCACCACCCCGCCCTCGCCCGTGGCCTGGAACGCGTTGGTGACGAGGTTGAGCAGCACCTGCAGCAGCTGGGCTTGATCGGCCCACAGCGTGAGGCCCTTCTCGACGTCGAACACCAGGCGGCCGCCTCTGGTGTGCGGCGCGGCGAGACGCTCGAGCTCTTCGAGCACCGGCTGCAGCTCGAGGCGCTGCGCCTGCGGCGTCTTCTTGCGCCCGAAGGACATCAGCTGGGCCACCAGGTTCGCCGCGTGGCGGGCGGCGTCGGCCATGTCGCGGAGCATCGCCGGGTCGTGGCCGTGCTCGAGCACCGAGATGCCGTTGGTGATGACGCCGAGGAGGTTGTTGAGGTCGTGCGCCACGCCCGCCGCCATGCGCCCCAGCGCGTCGAGGCGCTGCGCGTCCTTCAGCTTGAGCGCCAGCGCGTGGGCCTGCTGCTCGGCGGCCACGCGCTCGTTGACCTCGAGGAAGTGCGACGCGAGGTCGGCCACGGTCGCCGCGAACTGCCGCTCGTCGCGCTTCCACTCGCGCGGCGGCCCCACGTGCTCGTGGCACACGATGCCCACCACGAGGCCGTTGCGGTAGATGGCCGCGTCGAGCATCGAGGTGATGCCCCACGTCTCGAGGTAGGGGCGCAGCTCGCGCGTCGCCGGCTCGGTGCGCGCGTCCGACGTGGCGACGAAGCGCTGCTCCTTCACCGCGGCGACGTACTCCGGCAGCGCGGCGAGCTGGAGCGGCGAAGGCTCGGTGGCGCCGGCGACGTCGTAGAGCGCCTCGCAGCGCAGCTGGTGCGGCTCGAACAGCCACACCCCGACGCGCGCCACGTCGAGCGCCTGCGCGGAGATCTCCGCGAGCTGCCGGTAGAGGCGCGTCAGGTCGCCCTCGAGCTGGAGGCGGCTGAGCTTGAGCCGCGCGCCGGTGAGGAAGGCGCGCTGGGTGACGGCGCTGTCAGTGGCGCCGCTGTCTTCGCCGTGCCCCGGCATGCGTCACCTCACTCGAGGATGCAGCCGCGCTTCTCGTCCACGAACCTCGCCGTCGCCGACCAGCTCACGAAGGCCGAAGACTCGACCTTCTTGTTCACCTTGTCGAACGTCACCTTCGCCACGTCGGGCGAGGCCTTCACCCACGCGCGGCAGTAGGCCTCGTCCATCTCCATGACGAACATGCAGCTGCAGCCCATGCGCGCGGAGTTGCCCACCGCGAGCATGAGATCGTTCGCCTCGAAGGTGCGCGGGTTGCCCTCGGGGTTGGCACAGCCGCCGAGGAGCCCCACCACACCGGCCACCAGCCAGAGCGTCTTCTTCATCGCGCCACCGCCAGCGAGAGCTTCGTGAGCTCGTTCACATCGATGCTGCCTTCCCGGTCGTCCCCGGTGCGGACGATGACCACGTCCTCCGAGGGCACGACGATGATGCGCTGGCCCCAGTGGCCGAGCGCGGCGTAGGTGTCTTCCGGCACGTCGGCCCACGGCTTCGGCTTGTTCCGCGACGGCACCTCGCGGTTGAGCCACCACGAGTACCCCGTGGACACCTTCTCGCTCTCGTGCGCGGAGGTGACGAAGACGTCAGACGGGGTGGTCGACGCGGTGACCCAGCCCGCCGGCAGAATGCGCGTGCCCGCCCAGCAGCCGTCGTTGAGGAACAGGTAGCCGAACTTCGCGAACTCGCGCGGCGTGGCGTAGATCATCGAGCCGCCCAGCGGCGTGCCCAGCGCGTCTTCTTCGAGCACCGCGCGCTTCATGCCGATCGGCTCGAAGAGCAGCTTCCAGAAGGCGTCGTTGCCGGAGCGCTTGCTCAGGGCGCGCTTGGCGAGCGCCGAGGCGAGCTGCGCGTCGCCGGTGGAGTAGTTCCAGCGCTTGCCGGGCTCGGCGACCAGCTTGTGCCCGAGGATGTGGCGGAGCTGATCGCGGTGCCCCACGCCGTACAGCATCGCGATGACGGAGCTGACCTGGTACGACTGGTCCTCGTACTCCTCCTGCCAGCCGAGCGCGGTGCCGAAGGTGATGGCGTCCTTCACGGTGATGGCGCACTGGGGACTGCCGGCGTACTCGGGCAGGAGCGTGCAGATGGAGTCGGACAGCGCCAGCGCGTTCTCGCGCACCGCGATGCCCACCAGCGCGCTCGAGAAGCTCTTGGCGACGCTCCACGAGATGTGGCGCTTCGTGACGTCGAAGCCGCGCCCGTAGCGCTCGTAGATGATGGTGCCGTTCTTGATGATCAGCAGCCCGTCGGTGCGGAACCCCTTGCGCTCCTTGTCTTCGCCGACGAGCGTGAAGGCGAAGTCTTCGAGCGCCTCGAGCTCGGCGGCCTTGCCGGTGACCTCCGCCTTCGGCCAGTCGTCGGTCGGCCACGAGGGGCGCGTGGGGCAGGTCTGCGCGGCGGCGAACGACGCGAGGGTCGCGATCGCGCTGAACGCGAGGCGCCGCATCACAGCTTCACCGTGGTGAGAGGAACGAAGGTCGTCGCCGAGACGCCGGGCACGAACGAGGGGATGACGGCCGTCTTGTCGGGCTTCTTCTCGGTGAGCGCCATGATGCCCACCGTCGCGCCCGACATCAGCACCCCGTCGACGAGCGTGTAGAGCAGCATCGCGACCGGGTTGGTCCACGCGACGGCGATCTGCAGCACGAGGCTGGTCAGCACGTAGACCGCGGCGTTCACCACGAAGGCGCCCGCCACCGGCAGCCAGAAGCCGAAGCGGCCCGGCGAGTCCCAGTTGCCGAGGAGCATCGCCACCAGCACCGTCACGATGGGCGGCACGAAGAGGTTCGCCAGCAGCACCGGCAGCGCGGCCCCGATGAGGTTGTTCGACAGGGTGCCGAGGCCCGCGCCGAGCATCACGCCCGCCGCCGAGGCCACCACGCCGACGGCGGCCGTCTTGGTGAAGAGCTCGCCGTAGCCCATGGGCGGCGCGCACTCGCACTCGCAGCCGCAGTCACCCTCGCTCTCGCCGTGGCCGAGCACCACGGGCAGCAGCCGGGGCGCGGCGCCCATCGCCAGCTTCGGCGCGTCGTCGAGCAGGCGCGCGCTGCGGCCCTCGGCCAGCGCCGTCGTCGCGCCGAGCGCGAGCGCCAGCGGCACCACCAGCAACTTCGTCATGGAGACTCCTCGGGGGTGGAAGACCTCACGTTCGTAGCCAGAAAATGAAACGGCCGCCACGGCAGCGACGCCGTGACGGCCGAGGAGTTTCGCCGCAGCGCGGCGAGCTCAGCTCAGTAGTTCTCGTGGGCGAGCGACTCGGGCAGGCGCGGGTCGTTGATCGCCACGGCCTTGTTGCGGTTGAGCAGCACGCCGTACACCGCGAGGAACACGCCAGCGATGCCGAGCAGCGCGGTGAAGTCGAGGTAGCTCACCTCGACGTGCGGCTCGTGGTGGCCGCCGGAGTGCGCGCCGAAGTTCGGCATGATGAGCCAGTACATGTCGACGCAGTGCATGACGAGCGTCCACACCGCGCCCAGGCCGAGCAGCGTGCGGTTGCGCTTCACCTGACGCGACAGCAGGTACAGGAAGGGCACCGCGAAGTGCAGCAGCGGCAGCGCGTACGAGAGGTACTGCCAGCCACCCTCGACGCGGACCATGAAGAACTCGGTCTCTTCGGGGATGTTCGCGTACCAGATGAGCACGAACTGGCTGAAGGCGATGTACGCCCAGAACACCGTGTAGCCGAACATGAACTTGCCGAGGTCGTGGAAGTGCTCGGTGGTGATGGCCGTCTTGAGCACGCCCGAGGCCTGCGCCCCCATCGACATCAGGGTGATGAAGGCCCAGAACGCGAGGATGCTCGCCGCGAAGTAGTAGACGCCGAAGATGGTCGAGTACCAGTGCGGCTGGAGCGACATCATCCAGTCGATGGCGCCGAACGAGAGCGTCACGCCGTAGAGGAAGATGCCCGCGGCGCACACCTTGCGAACGAGGTGAATGAGGCGGTCGCGCTCCGCGTGGTTGTCACCGAGCGAGTCCTGCTTCACCGACGTGCTGTAGAGGAACCAGCCGAGCGCCGACCACACCACGAGGTAGATGACCGCGCGGAAGTACCAGGGCCCCGGCGAGAGGAACCAGGTCTTCTTCTGGAGGATCTCGTCGAGGTGCTCGGTGTGGCTCCACGGGTACAGCTCGTGGAAGCCGATGAGGCCGATGGGCAGCCACAGCAGCGCGAACACCGGCAGCGTCGCCGAGGTGTTCTCGACGAGCCGGCGGATGACGACGCCCCAGCCCGCGCGCACCGTGTGGTCGATGAGCAGCCAGCCCAGCGCGCCGAGCGCGATGCCGAGCACCGTCTCGAACGCGAACAGGTAGCTGAACATCGCCCGGGCCTTGTGCTCGCCGAAGGCCGAGCCGAGCGTCGCGCCCAGGCCGGCCACCGCGAGGATGCCACCGAGCATCGGCAGCTTCGCGAGGAAGCTCGACGCAGGGACCTGGATGTCTTCAGGCTTCTTGATTTCCGAGTGGCTCACGTTGGCCTCACTTCAGGGTCTGGATGTAGAGCGCGAGGCTCTGGATCTCGAGGTCGTTGACGGCCTGCGGCGGCATCGCCGGCGGGTAGCCGTTGACGATCTTCGCCATCGGCTGGAGCAGCGACTCCTTGAAGTACGCGTCGTCG
Organism: Myxococcota bacterium; assembly: GCA_049322495.1. GTDB lineage: Bacteria > Myxococcota > Myxococcia > Myxococcales > Myxococcaceae > Archangium_A. The sequence goes on from JBMORD010000293.1 coordinate 15,997, forward strand.
ACCGTCACCGGGCCGGCGCTCGTCTCTTCCGTCTTGCCCCACAGGCCCTTGAAGCTCGGGCCCACCAGGCGGTTGCCGTCGATGCTGTGGCAGGCGTTGCAGCCCTTGGCCTTGTAGAGCTGCGCGCCGGCCTCGGCGGAGGCGGCCGTGACCGCCACCACCGCGACGCCGCCCGGCTCCTTCTGCACCGTCGGGTCCTTCTTCATCTGCTCTGACTTCACGTAGGCGACGATGGCCCAGCGATCCTCGACGGGGATCTGCGCGGCGTAGCTGGGCATGTTGCCCGCGTTCACCCCGTTGCGGATCGCCGAGTAGATCTTCCCGACCACCATGTCCTTCGCGATGCGCTCCTGGTGGAGATCAGGCGGCGCGACGAGCAGGCGCGGGCCACCGTCGAGGGCCTTGTCGGCCACGGTGCCCTTGCCGTCGAGCGCGGGCCCGTGACAGGGCGCGCAGTAGATCTGGTAGCGACCGGCGCCGCGCGCGACGTGGTTGTCCCACGCCTCGTTCACCTTCGCGGGGAACGCCTTCGTCGGCTGCCCGGCCTCGTCGAGGCCCTCCTCGAGGACGAGGTCGTCGCCGAGCTGCCCCTGCGCCACGGTGCCCTCGACGGGCAGGCGCATCATGCGGCCATCGGCGAACAGGCCCGTGGAGTCGCGGCGGTACGCCTTGCCCTTCTCCTGGGTGTCCATGTTCTTGATGAGGTGAACGGGGCGCTCCTCGGTTTCCCAACCGCGGCAACCAGCGAGCGACAGCGCAGACACGGCCGCGAAGGCGGCCCACTTGGCAGACATCTTCACGGCTCCAGCTCCTCGACGAGCGTCGCGCCAGCACCCTGGAGCAGCGCCTTCGTCTTCTCGAGGTCGAACTTCGGGTCGGCGGCCTCGACCATGATGAAGAACTTGTCGTCAGTGACGCGCTCGAAGGCCTTCGAGGCGAAGGCCGGGTGGTGCGGGCGCGGCAGGCCGTTCATGATCCAGTTCGCGAAGAACGCGGTCACGCAGCTCGAGAGGACCGTGAACTCGTACCAGACGGGCACGAACGCCGGCAGCGAGAAGAGGGGCTTGCCGCCGACGATCATCGGGTAGGCCGAGCCCATCGCCCACGACTCGAAGAAGAGCATGAAGGTGCTGCCGGTGAGGCCGGCGACGAGCACCACCCACGGCAGCTTCGAGGGCTTGGCGCCCATCGCCTTGTCGAGGCCGTGCACCGGGAAGGGCGTGCACGCGTCCCACTTCTCGTAGCCCGCGTCGCGGACCTGCTCACACGCCTGGTAGATGGCGTGCGGGTTCTCGTACTGGGCGAGGACGCCCCAGAGGTTCTTGTTGGTGCTCATGACTCAGTGACCCTCCGCGCTGCCGTGGCCGTGGGCGTAGCCTTCCCAGTGCGGGTTGGCCTGCGGCATCACCGACTTCACCTCGGAGATGGCGATGACCGGGAAGAAGCGGATGAAGAGGAGGAACAGCGTGAAGAACAGCCCGAAGGTGCCCAGCAGGTAGAGCTGCTCGGACACGGGCACGAAGTAGTCCCAGCTCGAGACCAGCGCGTCGCGGTGGAGCGAGGTCACGGTGATGACGAAGCGCTCGAACCACATGCCGATGTTGACGAAGAACGCGAGGACGAAGCTCCACATCGGCGAGGTGCGGATCTTCCGGAACCAGAAGAGCTGGGGCGTGATGACGTTGCAGCTGATCATCGTCCAGTAGGCCCACCAGTACGGGCCGCCCATGCGGTTGAGGAAGGTGAAGCCCTCGTAGTCGTTGCCCGAGTAGGCGGCGACGAAGAACTCCATCGCGTACGCGTAGCCGACGAGGCTGCCCGTCACGAGGATGATCTTGTTGGTGTTCTCGATGTGCTTCGCGGTCACCAGGTCCTTGAGGCCCAGCCAGTGGCGCGCGGGGATCATCAGGGTCTGCACCATCGCGAAGCCCGAGAAGACGGCGCCGGCCACGAAGTACGGCGGGAAGATCGTGGTGTGCCAGCCGGGCAGCTGCGAGACGGCGAAGTCGAACGAGACGATGGTGTGCACCGAGAGCACGAGGGGCGCCGAGAACGCCGCGAGGATCTGGTACGCCTTCTCGTACGTCACCCAGTGGCGCATCGAGCCGCGCCAGCCGAGCGCGAGCGTGCCGTAGAACACCTGGCGCCAGCGCACCGTGGCGCGGTCACGCAGCGTCGCGAAGTCGGGCACCAGGCCGGTGAACCAGAACAGCAGCGAGACGAGGAAGTACGTGTTGACGGCGAACACGTCCCACTCGAGCGGCGAGCGGAAGTTCGGCCACAGCCCCATCTGGTTGGGGATGGGGAAGAGGTAGTAGTCCATCCACACGCGGCCGGTGTGCAGCGCCACGCAGGAGCTGGCCGCGATGACGGCGAAGATGGTCATCGCCTCGGCGTAGCGGTTGATCGACGTGCGCCACTTCTGGCGGAACAGGTAGAGGATGGCGCTGATCAGCGTGCCGGCGTGGCCGATGCCGACCCAGAACACGAAGTTGACGATGTCCCACGCCCAGCCGACGGGGTTGTTGTTGCCCCAGATGCCGGGGCCTTCCCACAGCAGGTAGCCGATGTAGCCGCCGAACATGGCGAGCACCGCGGCGGCCAGGGCGAGGCCGAACATGAAGGGCTTCGGGGTGTCCTTGAGGGGCGCCTCGTTGACCTTGCACACCATCTCGGTGACGGCGTGGAAGTCGTGGGGACCACGGACGAGCAGCTCGCGGCCCTCGGTGACGTCGGGGAGGACGACGTCGCCGCGGGTGTTGATGTCGTCGGGAAGCGTGACGGCAGGTGAAGTGGCCATGACTTACGCGAGCTCCTCGTTCTCGTTGCGGACGCGGGCCAGGTAGCTGGTGCGCGGGCGGACGTTGAGTTCCTGCAGAAGCTCGTAGTTGCGCTCGCTCTGCTTGGCCTTCGCGACGCGCGACTCGAGATCGTTGATGTTGCCGAAGGTGATGGCCTTCGTCGGGCAGGCCTGCTCGCAGGCGGGCGTGACCGCGCCGTCGGGGAGCTTCTTGCGATCCTGCCCGGCGCGCTTGGCGGCGATCTTCGCCTCCTCGATGCGCTGCGTGCAGAACGTGCACTTCTCCATGACGCCGCGGTAGCGCACGGTGACGTCGGGGTTGCGCTGGAGCTTGAGCGTCTTCATGCGCTCCTTCCAGTCGACGCCCTCGTCGCTCTTGAAGGGCCACGGCTGGCCCTTGGTCACCGCGTAGTCACCGGTGTGGGTGAAGTCGAGGTAGTTGTACCGGCGCACCTTGTACGGGCAGTTGTTCGCGCAGTAGCGCGTGCCGATGCAGCGGTTGTACGCCATCGAGTTGATGCCCTCTTCGTCGTGCACGGTGGCCGACACCGGGCACACGGGCTCGCACGGCGCGTTCTCGCAGTGCATGCAGGGCAGCGGCTGGTGCACCGCGCGCGGCGAGTCGACGTCGCCCGTGAAGTAGCGGTCGACGCGGATCCAGTGCATCTCGCGGCCGAGCATCACCTGCTCACGGCCGACGACCGGGATGTTGTTCTCGGCCACGCAGGCGATCGCGCAGATGTTGCAGCCGATGCACGACGAGAGGTCGATCGTCATGCCCCACTGCTGGCCCTCGTAGGTGATCTCCGTGGTGGGCTGCAGCGGCTTGCTCGGGCGGTTCTTCGGCGTGCCGAGCTGCACCAGGTTCTCGGGGATGTTGCCCTTGTGCGCGAACTCGCCGTCCTTCTGGTACTCGGCGGCAGACGCCGAGCGGAACAGCGGGCGGTAGGCGCTGTCGCCCGGCTTGCCGAGGCCGAGCTCGCGATCGCGGGAGCCCGCGGCGGCGCCGGACATCGCGGCGAAGGTGAGCTCCTTGAGCGGGTTGCCCGGGACGCTGAAGTGGTCCTGCGTCGAGGCGAGCTGCTGGGTCGCGCCGGTCTTGCTGACCTTCACGCCCTGCACCACGGTGCCGGTGCCGAGCAGCGCGTGCGCGCTGACGCCCACGCCGGTCGCCACGTCGCCCCAGGTGCGGCCGTAGCCGGTGATCATCGCCAGGGTGTACGTGGCGAGGCCGGGGAGCACGAACACCGGCGCCTTGAGCGTGCGGCCCTCGACCGAGAGCTCGACCACGTCGGCGTCGTAGCGGTTCTTCACCACGCCGCTGCTGATGCCGAGCTCCTTCGCGGCCGCGGGCGACATCAGCACCGCGTTGTCCCACGAGAGCTTCGACATCGACTCGGGCAGCTCCATGAGCCACGAGACGTTCGAGAGGCGGCCGTCCTTGATGTGGCCCTCGACGGCGATGAACTCGAACGAGTCCTTCGTGGCGGCGGTGGCCTTCACCGCGCCGAGCGCGGCCACCACGTCGGCGGTCTTCACCTCGGCGGTGCCGAGCTTGCGCGCGCTGTTGGGCACCAGGCCGTCGTGGAGCGCCTTGCGCCAGCTCTTCGTGTCGGCGAGCGCCTTGCCCGCGCCGACCCAGGTGGCCTCGACGAGCTTCTTGTCGTTGGTCTCGGCCTCACCGACCATCTGCGCGAGCAGCGAGATGCCCGCGCGCCCGCCATGGAGCGGGAGGATGATGGGCTGCACGAGGCTCGCGGTGCCGTCCCAGCCACGCGCGTCGCCCCACGCCTCGAGGAAGTGCGCGGTGGGCAGGTGCCAGGTCGCCTTGACGCCGCTCTCCTCGGGGAGCACGCCACAGTGCACGAAGGTGATCTTCCCGACCGCGTCGGCGAACTTGAGCGCGCCGGGGGCGGTGTAGAACGGGTTGCCCTCGAAGGTGACGAGCGTGGTCACCTCGGAGCCGAGGCCCTTCACCAGCGCCTCGAGCTGCTCGTACATGCCGGTGCGCGCGACGGGCGCCTCCGGGTAGCTCACCATCACCGTGGTGCCGACGTTGCCGAGCGCGGCGTTGATGGCGTTGCCGAGCGCGTGCACCGCGGCCGGCTGGCGCTCACCGACGAAGAGCACCGAGGCGCCCTTGTTGGCGCTGAGGTCCTTCGCGAGCACGCTGACGAACTTCTTCTGCGCGTCGCTCAGCGGGCCGGCGCCGGCGCCGAGGTCGGCGAGGCCGAGCTCCGCCGCGAGGGCCTTGAGCACGTTGACGCCCTCGCCGCTGCTGATGCGCACGCGGTGGTCGGCGTTGGTGCCGGTGGTCGAGAAGACGCCTTCCGCCACGTACAGGCGGATCATCTTCGAGATCGCTTCCTTGCTGTCGACCGCGCGCGAGGTGCCGAACTGGCGGGCGAGCGCGAGGTGGTCAGGGCCCGACACGAGGAAGTCGGAGTCGAGCGAGAAGACGACCTTCGCCTTCGACAGGTCGTGGTGCAGGCGGGCGCCGGCGCCGAAGGCGAGCTGCGCGCCCTGGAGCTGCGCGTCAGGCGCGAGCGGGTCGAAGCGGACGATCTTCGCCTGCGGCAGCTTCGCCAGCAGCCGCTCGAAGGTGGGGCCCATGTCCTCCTCGACGAGGAAGGCGAGGCCCTTGCCCTGCTCGGCGGCGAGCTTGCCGAAGTGATCCTTCGCGAAGGTGTCCCACTCTTCCCACTTCGCGGCGGCGCCGGCCTTGAGCGGCGACTTGCTGCGCTGCGGATCGTAGAGCTTGAGCACCTCGGCCTGGGCCCAGATGTCCGACGCGCCGAGCGACGACGGGTGCGCGGGGTTGCCCTCGAGCTTGGTGGGGCGGCCCTCGTTGGCCTCGGCGAGGAGGCCGAGCGCGCCCTCGGAGCGCTGCATCGCCGTGGCGTACAGCAGCTTGTTGCCCGGCACGTACTTCTCGGGCGCCTTCACGAACGGGAGGATCTCGTCGGGGTCACGACGGATCTTGTCGCAGCCGGACAGCGCGCCGAGCGCGAGCGAAGCGCCGGCGAGCTTGAGCGCGTCGCGGCGGTTCCAGCCGGTGGGGGCGGTGAGGCCGGTGGGGAACTCGACGTCGAGCGACTTGATGACCGAGTCGTCGGCCGACTTGTGCTCGAGGGAGCGCCAGTACTCGGGCGTCTCCGTCATCGAGTCACGCAGGGGGGCGTAGGGATCCTTCTTCATGGCGTTTCCGTTCCCTTGCTTTCAGCGGTGGCAGCCGGAGCAGCCGGCGGTCGCGTAGGTCTTGTACTGGCCGTCGACGAACTTCTGCGCGCCCGAGAGCGAACCGGGCGGGTTGAGCGTCGCGGCGATCTGCTGGCTCTTCGAGCGCCAGGCGAGGTCGGCGGTCCACCCCATGGCGGTCACCGCCTCGACCGGGCGGAGGTTCGGGCCGGGGTTGCTGTGGCAGTCGAGGCACCAGCTCATCGAGAGCGGCTGCACCTGGCGCACGACCTCCATGGTGTCGATGCGGCCGTGGCAGGTCTCGCAGCCGATCGCCGCGCGGTTCTCACCGACGCCGACGCCGACGTGCGCCGAGTGGTTGAAGTACGCGTAGTCGGGCAGCTTGTGAATGCGCACCCACTCGATGCTCCTGGTGCCGTTGCCGTCAGCCCACGAGTCGTAGACGGGCTTGAGCTTCTCGGAGCCCTTCTTCACCTGCGCGTGGCAGTTCATGCAGGTCGCCGTCGGCGGCACGCCCGCGTGCGGGCCCTGCTCGACGCCGACGTGGCAGTAGCGGCAGTCCATCTTCAACGTGCCGGCGTGCAGCGCGTGGCTGTACGGCACCGGCTGCTTCGGCGCGTAGCCGACGTCGGTGTGGAGCGGAGACGCCCACCAGTAGAAGGCGAAGGTGACGGCGGCGAGCCCAACGAGCGCACCGATCGTGATCAGCCGGGGGGTTTCGTTGGTCCACCGGGGGAAAATCTGAGCCATGGATTGACCTCGTGGAGGTGGCGCGACCTACTGGATCGCCGGAGGTCGAACAACTTCTATTTCCCTCTGCACGAGGCGCTTTGAGCGCAGCTTCTGCGTCGCAACAGTCCACCGCAGGTGCTGGAGGTGAAACGCACCGTGCCTTACCGTTGGTGACGCGTCGACCCACCGCGTTCCGGGTGCCGTCAGGGCTTCGGGCCGTACTTCGCGAGCAGGCGCGCGGCGTTGATCGAGTTGCCCCGCCCCGCCCCGTCGCCCGGCCACAGATCGCGCAGCGAGTTGTCTTGATCGATGAGCACGATGGCCTGCGAGCGCGTGACGTCGATGCGGTTGGGCGCGGCGCGCTGGTCGGCGACCGCCTGGAGCTCCGCGAGGAGCGCCGCGTCGGGGCTGCCGAAGCGCCACGCCGGGCTGGCGCCGGCGAGGAGCGTCTCGAGCCCGGCCTTCGCCTCGTCGCCCACCACCGTCACCAGCACCACCTTCTCTCCGAGGTCGTCGACGTGGTGCACGCCGGTGCCGAAGTCCTTCTGGCGCTGGAGACACTCGGCGGCGCACGGGCCGGGCTCGATGGTGAGGAGCACCACCTTGCCCGCGAGCGCCGACGACGAGACCTCGCCCCCGCCGAGCGACGGGAGCGACCACGCCGGCAGCTTGCGGATCGGCGGCGGCGCCTTGAGGAACTGGCGCTGCATGAGCGGCATCACGGTGAGCACCACCGCGCCGATGAGGAAGCCGATGACGTAGGGCTTCCAGGTGGACTTCGGTTCGGGGATCGGCGCGACGGGCGTGGGCTCAGCCATGGGAGCGCGCCCTAACGCAGCTCCACGCGGCGTGCACGACCGGAGCAGTCGAACCGCCGTCAGGGCGCGCGACCCCACCCCGCGCGAGGCACCGCGCTCATCCACCCGCGGGAGCGCGCGAGCTCGAGCACGTTCTGGATCGCCGGCGTCCGCAGCGCGTGCTCCCCGGGACGCGACGCCCACGACAGCTCGGCGCCGTCGCGCAGCCTGAAGACCAGGCGGTGTCGTCGCGCCGAGAACAGCCAGCGCACTCCGGCCAGGAGGATGGTTCCGATGGAGAGGACGGGCACGCGGGTCTCGGGCGCCAGCACGCTCCAGTTCACGACGAGCAGCACCACCACCGACACGGCCACCAGCAGCATCAACGCGCCGCCCAGGAGCGTGGTGAGCGGTCGCTCGTCGAAGTGCTCCATCGCCTCGACGTCCGACAGGCGGTGGGACGCCAGCTCCCAGCCGCGAGCCGACGCGAACCTGCGCCGGATGACCTTCAGCTCTTCGGTGGTGACCTGCGCGACCTGCCCCAGGTGACGGACGGCCTCGCCTTCTTCCACGAGGCTCGCGACGAACTCCGCCACGCGATTACTCGCGGGCGACGTCTGCGTCCCGCGCGACGGCGCGCGAGCGGTGCACCACGTAGCCCACGATGCCGCCGAGGAGCGCGAGCGGCAGCAGCGAGATGACCACCGACATCACCACCCAGGTGTCCTGGGACGGGTCGGGGCCGGCTCCGCACACGGCGCAGGCGAGCGTGGTGAGCATCAGAAGTAGACCCTCGCGTAGATGACGGGCCAGAGCAACACCACGAAGTACCAGAACGTCTGGGTGCCGAAGAAGAAGCCGGGCGTCAGCGTGCCGCGCGCCATGCGCACCCACGCGAGCCCCAGCGCCCCGAGCGCCGCCACCGCGTGCAGCGCGTGGCCACCGACGATGAGGTGGAAGAACGCGCCGAGCGGGCTCGAGGTGAGCGTCATGCCGTGCGCGAGCAGCTGCGCCCACTCGACGCCCTGCAGGGCCACGAAGCCCGCGCCGAGGCCCCAGGCGGCGAGCGTCACCCAGTGGGCGATGGCGGCGTTCTTCTTGAACAGCCGGTGGGCGAAGAAGAGCACCACGCCCGAGAGCAGCAGCAGCGCGGTGTTGAGCGCCGTCGCCTCGGCAGGGAGCCGAGGCTGGCCGGGCATCGGCCAGGTGCCCGGGAGCGCCCGGGCCTTGCTGATGGTGAAGGCCGAGATGGCGCCGGCGAAGAACATCACCTCGGCGACGACGAAGAAGAGCGTGCCCAGGACGGCGCTCGGCACCACCGGCTGGCGACGCGGCGGCGTCGGGCGCGTGGCAGGAGCCTGGTCCAGGGCAGCCTCCATGTCAGTGCTTCGCGGGCTCGGCGGCGTGCTCGCCACCGTGGTGACCACCGCCCGCCTTGAGGCCCTCGTCGACGACCCGCTTCGCCGCGGTGTTCTCCCAGCGCTGGCCCTCGTGCTTCATCACGTCGGGCGAGGTGCCCGCGAAGAACACGAGCATGAACGCCAGCATGGTGAGCATCAGGAAGCCGATGTACTTCTTCTCCACCGTGAGGTGCATGAAGTACTTCACCACCAGGCCGGCCTTCACCAGCGCGATGCCGAAGGCGGTGATCAGCGTCAGCACCGGGTGACCGAGCATCGGGCCGATGACCGAGACCACGAGCAGCCCGAGGAGGATGCCCCAGATCTTCACGTAGTTGGTGTGGTGCGCACCGTGGGCGTCGTGGCCGCCCGCTGCAGGAGTCGAGGTGTCAGACATGGCGGCTCACTTGGCGATGTAGAGGAGCGGGAAGAGGAAGATCCAGACGATGTCGACGAAGTGCCAGTACAGGCCCACCGCCTCGACGCGCTGGAGCTCGAGGCCCTTCTTGGCGTCGCCGGCGATGATGAACATCGCGAGCATGCCCACGATGACGTGGAGCCCGTGGATGCCGGCGGCCGTGTAATAGAACGACCAGAAGGTGTGGCTGGTGATGGTGAAGCCGTGGGTGATCTCGTTGGTCCACTCGACGGACTTCACGATGAGGAACACCAGCCCGCCGAGGATGGTGAGGTACAGGAACTTCGCCGCCTTCTTGCCGTCCTTCTGCTCGGCGGCCTGGTGCGCGAGCACCGCGGCGAGCGAGGAGGTCAGCAGCACGAAGGTGTTGAAGGCGCCCGCCCAGGTGTTGGTGTGGTCAGCCTGCGCCGCCCACTCGGGGTGCCCGAGGCGGTGCATGATGTAGCTGCCCAGCACGCCGCCGAAGATGACGATTTCGGAGGCGATGAGCCACCACACCGCCAGCTTGCCGGTGAGGATGCCCGTGGCGGTGCGCGTCGTCGCGATGGGTCTCGGGAAGGACATGGTTCAGCTCGCAGCGTTCTGGGGCCAGAAGTCGTCCTGGCGGTCGGGGTGGCTGTACTCGTACGGGCCGCGGTACACGTTCGGCAGCCCCTCGGGGAAGTTGCCGTGCGGCGGCGGCGACGGCGCCTGCCACTCGAGCGTGTTCGCCTTCCACGGGTTGGCCTCCGCCTTCGCGCCCTTGAACAGGCTGTAGAAGAAGTTCGCCAGGAAGGGCACCTGGAACGCGAGCAGCGTCACCAGCGAGAGCGTCGCGAGGATGCGGAGATCCTGCATGCCCGGCTTCATCAGGTCGGGGAAGTGCGTGTAGTCGTAGATGCGGCGGTGATCGCCGCGCGCCCCGAGCAGGAAGAGGGGAATGAAGATGAAGTTGAACGAGATGATCGTTCCCCAGAAGTGCACCTTGCCCCACGTCTCGTTCATGTACCGGCCGAACATCTTCGGGAACCAGTACGTCACCGCCGCGAACACCGCGATGAAGGCGATGGGGAAGAACGTGTAGTGGAAGTGGGCGATCACGAAGTACGTGTCGTGGAAGTAGATGTCCGAGCCCGACGCGCCGAGGAAGATGCCGGTCACGCCGCCGAGCAGGAACTCGCCGATGAACGCCAGCGCCCACAGCATCGGCACCGTGAGGCGGATCGAGCCGCCGTACAGCGTCGCGATGTAGACGAAGACCATCTCGGCCACGGGGATCGAGATGAGCAGCGTGGTCACCGAGAAGATGTTCGCCATGCGCGGGTCGATGCCGGCGATGAACTGGTGGTGCGCCCACACGAAGAAGCCGAGCACGCCGGTGCCGACCGCGGTGTAGAGCACCGTCTTGTACGCGAAGAGCTTCTTGCGGCTGAAGGTGGTGATCACCTCGGCCACGATGCCCATCGCGGGCAGCAGCACCACGTACACCTCGGGGTGGCCGAAGAACCAGAACAGGTGCTGCCACAGCACCGGGTCACCGCCCTTGTTCGGGTCGAAGAAGCCGGTGCCGATGGTCTGGTCGAACAGCAGCATGATCGCGCCGGCCACCAGCGGGCCGACCGAGGCCATGAACATGATCGACGCGATGACGATCATCCACACCACGATGGGCACGTCGAACATCTTCATGCCCGGCGCGCGGCTGTTCATCAGGGTGGTGATGAAGTTGATGCCGCCGAGCAGGAACGCGGCGAACTCCAGCGCCACCGCGAGCAGCCACAGCGGGGCGCCCTTCGGGGTGAGGTTGAATTCCGGCTTGGCCGACAGCGGGGGGTAGCTGGTCCACGCGCCGCCGAAGGCGCCGCCCTCGACGAAGAACGAGGCGATGAGGATGATCACCGAGACGAGGAAGATCTGGTAGCTCAGGCGGTTGAGCCGCGGGAACACCATGTCATCGCAGCCGATCATCAGCGGGATGAGGTAGTTGCCCAGCGCGGCGATCAGCACCGGCATCGCCACCCAGAAGATCATCACCGAGCCGTGCGTGGTGACGAGCGCGTTGTAGTCGGTCGCCGTCACGCGGCCGTAGCCGGGTACGCTCATGCCGGGGAAGGCGAGCTGCATGCGGAAGGCGTACACGGCGAAGCCGCCGATGAGCGCCATGAACATGCCGGTGAACAGGTACTGCATGCCGATCACCTTGTGATCGGTCGACCAGAAGTACTTGAGGAAGAAGTTCTGGGGCTCGTGGTGGCCGTGCGAGTGATCGCCGCCGCCGTGCGAGTGGTCGTGGCCGTGGCCCTCGTGGGTCGCGGTGCTGCTCATGGCATGCCTCCGGTCTGCGTCGTCGGAGTGGTGAGGGAAGCGGTCGCCGGGGTCTGCGCGAGCACCCACGCCGCGTGGTCTTCAGCGGACTCGATGATGATGCGCGCGGGCATGATGCCGTGGCCGATGCCGCAGATCTCCGTGCACTGAATGTCGAAGCCGCCGGTCATGGTCGGCTTGAACCACCCGCGGATGGTGCGGCCGGGGATGACGTCCTGCTTGAGGCGGAAGGCGGGCACCGAGAAGCTGTGCAGCACGTCGCGGCTGAGCAGCTCGAAGTGGATGGTCTTGCCCTTCTCGACGTGGAGCTCGTCGACGAGCGTGATGTCGTCGGCGGTGTCGAGCTTCCCGTCGTGGCCGGGGTGCTGGAAGGTCCACGCCCACTGCTGGGCGATGACGCGCACCGTCTCGTCGGCCTGGGGCATGGTCTGCTTGACCTCCTGCCACACGCGCACCGCGGTGATCATGATCCACACGTCGAAGGCGAGCGTGAGGTAGTGCGGAATCGAGACCCAGCGCTTCTCCTTCGGGTCTTCGCCGGTGATGTACTGGCCCTTCACGCCTTCCTTCGCGTTGAAGCGGAGGATGAGCCAGAAGAACACGCCCTCGGCGAGGAGGAACCAGAAGCCGACGATCGCGGCGACGAGGGTGATGACGTAGTCGATGTCACCCGAGAACGTTGATGCAGACTCGACGTACTTGCTCAGCATCGGCTCACCTGAGGACGAAGAGGGCCACCACCGCGAAGAAGGCGATCGCGCCTCCGGTGGTCAGCAGGAAGATGGTCTTCGACAGCGCATCGGGGTTCGTTTCGCTGGCCATGTCGCTCCTCACTTCGCCAGGGTGGTGGTGATGTGCGCCACCACGTTCTTGATCGCCTGATCGTCGGCGAGGGTCATCGACATCGGCCGCATCTGCCCGCCGGCGACGTCCTTCGGGTTGGCCCCGCGGATGCCCTTCTTGAACTTGTGGAGCTGCGAGACGAGGTACCAGTCGTGCTGGCCCACGAGCGGCGGCGCCTTGAGCGCCGGGTTGCCCTTGCCGTCGGGCCCGTGACAGGCGAGGCAGGTGCCGTACGAGGCCGCGCCCGCGGCGGCGTCAGCGCCCTCGAGCGTCGAGGCGCGCTTCGTCGAGGTGAGCGAGGCGACGTAGGCCGCGACGGCCTTGATCTCGCCCTCGTCCATCATCTGGCGCGACATGGGGCGCATGCGCAGCCCCTCGAGGTCTTCCGGGTGCGCGCCGCGCACGCCCGAGCGGAAGTTGTTGAGCTGCGTCTCGACGTACCACGCAGGCAGACCCGCGATGGCCGGCGCGGCGATGTTCTTCGCCCCCGCACCGTCGGCGCCGTGGCAGCTCACGCACGCGGCGTAGAGCTCGTTGCCCGGCAACGTCTTCTTCGCTCCGTCAGGACGGCAGCCACTCAGCGCCGACACCAGCGCGAGGCCGGCCAGGGCGGTGGCGTTCAACGACTTCATTCGGTGCATTCGCAGTGCTCCGTGGAGATCGCGCGACTCGTGCAACAAGTGCACGTACGGGGGCGGCGATTTGTCACAGGCCCTGCGATCTTCCAAGGGAATTACGGGGCGGGCGTGATCTGCCTCAACTGCCAAAAAGCCCAATAAACGCGCAAGGTTTGCGCGACCCCATAAGTCACCGTGATTCGGCGCAGTTGGTGGTGCTCTCCCACACGTCGACGTCGTCGATCAGCATGGTGTGCCCGGCCACTGCGTTCTGGCCGTCGGTGCGGTTGGTCTGCATCTCGAACAGGAGGATCAGCTTCGGCGCGTTGTCGGCGGTCACCTTGAGCGTGGGGATGCGGCGGAACTCGGGGAAGACCTGCTCGGCGAAGCTCACCTCCTGCACGCTGCCGTCGAAGTCGCGCAGCACGCGCAGGCGCATGAAGGGCGCGGTGCCCGACAGCCAGGCCGAGAAGCAGTAGGTGCGGTTGCCCGCCGGCGAAGGCGCGAAGCTCTTCGTGTACTGGAGCCGGCCGCCGAGGCCGCCGAAGGTGATGCGCCCGGCGCGGCCGGTGCGCCCCGGCGCGAAGTCGAAGGTGCCGTAGGTCGAGACCGCCGCCCACTCGCTGCCGTCGCACTCGAAGCCCGGGTTCTCGATCAGGTTGGCGGGCGTCTTCACGCCGTCGCGGCAGACGCCTCCGGCGTCGGGCGTGGTCACGGCCGGGCCGCAGGCGCTGAGCGTGACGAAGGCGACGAGAGCGGGTCGGAACATGGGCTCTTTCCTGATTGATTTCGATGACTTGCGCCTGGCGGAAAGTGTCCTTTCACGTGGCGCGACGGATCAGGGGTCCAGCCGACAACAGGTCATCATGAGCTCGAACGAACTCGTCAGCCTCTATCGCCGCTTCGGTCCGGTTCTCTTCTCGCACTTCCTCCGCCGCCTGGGCGACGAGAACAAGGCGATGAAGGCCACCCGCTACGCCTTCGAGGAGCTGATCCACTCCGGGAGGACGTCGGAGCGCGAGCTCGTGCAGTGGATCCGCGAGCTCGACACCCCGCCGCAGGTGGCGCAGACCGACTCGATCTACTGAGTCACGGCTTGGGAGCCGGGGCCGGCGCGTCCTTCTTCGGCGCGCCCGGGGCCTTGTACTGGCTGTTGTACATGCGGATCAGCTCGTTGGTGAGGTCGAGCGACGCCGGCGCCCAGGCGAGGCCCGAGCTGGAGCGATCGAACACCATCGTCAGGCCCTCGCGCGCGGCGATCTGCCCGAGCAGCGCCTCGAGCTTCGGGAAGATGGTGCCCAGCTCCTTGCGCTCGCTCTCCGCCAGCTCGAGGCGCAGCTTCTCGGCCTTCTGCTGGAAGTCGATCATCTTCTTCTGGAGGTCCATCTCCTTCGCCGCGGCGACCTTGTCGTCCATCGTCGCCTTCTGCTTCTGGTAGGCGTCGACCTCGGCCTTGATCGCGTTCTGCTCCTTCTCGAAGGCCTTCTGCTTGGCGTCGGCCATCGCCTGGAGGCGCGACTTGGCGGCCTTGCCCTCGTCGACTTCCTGCACCGCGCGCTGGATGTCGACGTAGGCAGCCTTGAACTCCGCGGCGTGAGCGGCGGCGCCGAGCAGGGTCAGCGCGGCGATGACGGACTTGAACGACATGTGTTGCCTCCGAAAGAAGAACTTCGAGAACAGCGCGCCCTATAGCCGCCTTCGAACGGAATGGAAGCGGCGATGTTCAGGCTGTTCGATCGACCGGCGCTTCGATTTACGGGCCGGAATATTCCCGCAGCTGACGGATCAGCGTCTGCGCGCCTTCGACTGATTCTTCGATGATGCGGTTGGGCCCGCCGAGGAAGTCGGGCGGCAGGTTGACCAGCAGGCTCATGGTGATGACCGACACCCGCGTCCTGCCCGGGCCGAGCGGCAGGTGCGCGGTGTACGTGAGCGCGCGCTCGGCGGTGCGGAAGCCGAGCACGCGGGCGAACTGCTCGTTGCGCTGCACCACCACCGACGCGGGCTTCCCCGGGAGGAAGGCGAAGAAGCGCCGGAGGAAGGCGTCGCCGTCGGGCTCGGGCGCGTCGAACCACGAGATGGTGAAGCGGTTGCTCGGCGACTTCGAGACGCGGAAGGCGCCGTCGGGCTCGCGCCGCACGCCCATCTCGGGCGCGACCTTGCGGAGGTACGTCACGTCGCGCGCGCGCGCCTCGGTGAAGTACGAGACGTCGCGCTCGACGGTGTACTCGATGCGGCCCATCACCACGTGGTACGGGTCCTTCGGGGTGGCCTGCGGGTCGAGCGCGCGGAACCGGGCGAGCGCGGAGCTCTCTGGCGGGGCGTCGTTCGGCGCCGCGAGCTCGTAGTAGTACTGGACCCCGCCCTGCGCCTGGAACGCCTCGTCGGTCGCGAAGTCGAGGTTCGTCTCGCGGCGCATCTCGGGCGCGGCGGCGAAGACGAGGTGGGCGAAGAGGAGCGCAGTCACCCTCACGGGAATACACACCAGCGCGCCGAAATGCACGGCGACCTGCCGGCAGTTAGGCCTCGCGCCATGCTCTCGCTCGCCCTCGCGCTCACCCTCGCCTCCACGCCGCTCGAAGCCTGGAACGCGGAGCGCCAGCTCACGCACCGGGTGGGCATGTTCACGCTCGGCGGCTGGGCGGTCGCCAACCTGGGCGTCGGCGCGGTGGGCTTCGCGCTCGAGCGCGACGAGCGGCTCCGCTTCTTCCACCTCGGCAACCTCGCCTGGAACGTGGTCAACCTCGGCCTCGCGGCGGTGGGGCTGGCACACTCGTACCGCGCGCCGGCGGCGACGCTCGACGCGAAGGAGCTGCTGCTCGGCTCGGAGCGCGAAGAGAAGGTCTTCTTCATCAACGCCGCCCTCGACGTGGCCTACCTCGCGACGGCGGCCTTCCTCTGGCAGCGCGGCGACGCCACCGCCGACGCGCGGCTCGTCGGGTTGGGGCAGGCGCTGCTCGTCCAGGGCGGGTTCCTGCTGGTGTTCGACACGGTGATGGGGTTGTTGAACCTCCGGCTGACGGACCGGCTGGTGCCGCAGCTGGAGATCTCCCCGCTCGGCGTGAGCGGCACGTTCTGAGCGACCTGCGTTGACCTGTCTACGGCTTCACGGTTTAGCGGTGCGGGGCCATGAACGACTCCGCACTCGCAGATCCCCTCGTGCTGGCCTTCGAGCAGGCGACGCTCGACCCGACGCGCTTCCACCACCGCGAGCACCTCTACGTCGCGTGGTGCTACCTGCGCGCGCTGCCGCTCGAAGACGCGCTGGCGCGGTACGTACGGCACCTCCGCGCGCTGGTGAAGGTGCTGGGGGCCGAGCAGAAGTTCCACCGCACGCTGACCTGGGCATGGCTGGTGCGCCTCGACGAGGCGATGCGACGCGCGCCGGAGGCAGCCTTCGACGCGCTGGCGGCCGAGCTCTCGTCTGCCGACGCGCTGCACGCGTACTTCCCACCCGAGCTGCTCGACTCCGCGGAGGCCCGGCGCCACTTCGTGCTGCCGCGGCGCACGTGATGCACTCCGTCGGCCGCCTCGCGAGGAAGCACGGGCTCTCGCGCACCACCCTGCTCTACTACGACCGGCTGCGGCTCCTGCGGCCGTCGGCGCGCTCCCCCGCGGGCTACCGGCTCTACACCGACGACGACGAGCGGCGCCTCGAGGCCATCTGCCGGTACCGGAAGGTCGGCCTCACGCTCGAGCAGATCCGCACGCTGCTGGCTGGCGACGCGAGCGGCACGGCGCGCGTGCTCGAGGCGCGGCTCGATCAGCTCAACGCCGAGATCGAGGCGCTCCGTGAGCAGCAGCGGGTCATCGTGCGGCTGCTCGAGCGGCCGCGGGCCCTGCGCGGCACGCGGAGCCTCGACAAGGCGCGGTGGGTCGCCATCCTCCGCGGGGCGGGGCTCGACGATGCGGCGATGCGGCGGTGGCACGCGGAGTTCGAGCGCCAGGCGCCGCAGGCCCATCAGGACTTCCTCGAGTCGCTCGGCCTCGCGAAGGAGGAGGCCCGGCGGATCAGGCGGTGGTCGGCCGCTCGGGCTCCAGGAGCTTCGGGTTCCGCCCGAGGTGCGCCGCGAGCGCGATGAGCAGCTGGGCCTCGTCGTGATCCGTCACGTGCTGGAGCGCCCGGTTGACGAGGCCGAAGCACGCCGCGACGAGGATCCACAGCCGCTCGGGGCGCGTCGCCGACTCCTCGAGGGCGCGCGCGACGTCGGGGTGCGACGGGTCGAGCAGCACCAGCTTCCGCTCCGCGTCGTAGCGCATCGGCACGTCGCCGCCGTCGCGGGTGAGCCGGACCTCCTCGAGGTCGTCGGGCGTGAGGTGGCCCAGCGCCCCGGCACGCAACAGCCGCACCTGCTTGCGCAGCGTGCGCAGGCCCTCGAGCAGCGGTGTGCCCTCGGGTGGATCCGCCTCGCGGACGATCCGTTCCCAGGTGCGCACGTCGCTGACGCGCCACACGCGGTTCTTCCCGAACAGCGCCTCGAGCGCCACAAGCCACGCCGCCTCGAACGAGCTGGACTGCAGCACGCAGGAGCTCACCCGGCCGGGAGCGCGCTCGAAGACCGCCACCCTGCCCGCGCTGAGCATCTCCGCCGCGACGGCGCGCAGGCTCACGCGCTCGCCGTCCACCGTGCTGAACAGCGGCGCCTCGGCCAGCACCTTCGCCGCCCCCGAGAGTCGATCGAGATCGCCCAGGCTCGACACCTCGCACTGCGCGAGGAAGCGGAGCGCCCACGCCGCGGCCTGCTCGCGATCCATCTGAGCGGCGTCGCGCACGCGCTCGGCGAGCGCCACGTACAGCCGCTCGACCTGCGCGCGGATGAGCGCCGACTGCGCCCGGGTGGGCGTGGCCTTCGTCCAGCCCGCGTCGACCGGGAGCTCGGGCACGCCGAGCACGCCCACCACGCCGGGCCACTTCGTCTCGAGCGGCGAGACGGCGATGCCGTCGCGCGCGAGCATCACCTCTCCGGGGGCGCGGGCGAGGGCCAGCTCGCCTTCGAGCGGCTGGTCCACCGTCACCCGCACCAGCGCCTCGCCCTTCCAGGTCAGGGACGAGAGTCGACGCGCCGTGAGCGCCCGCTTCAGGTCGGCGCTGCGCACCAGCTCGTTCGACACGTCGTCGAGCTCCAGCCCGAGCACCTCGAGCGTCGCGCGCGTGTCCGCCCCGTCGAGGAGCACGTCCTTCACCGCCTCGAGGCCCGGGCGTGGCGAGGCGACGGCCACCTTCTTCGCCCGCTGGGCCAGCTGGAGCACCGCCCCGACGGTGACCGGGGTGCCGTCGAGCGCGCGGAACAGCGGCAGGCCCGGGAAGTCAGCGCTGAGGAGCGTCGCCTGACCGAACCGCCAACGCAGCGCCGCGCGGCCCCAACGGGAGAGGAGGCCATCGTGCTGCGCGAGGCGGCGATGCACCACGCGCTCGAGCGCGGCCTCGGTGGCGACCACCAGGTCCTTGAAGTGCGCGTCGCGCCGCGCGCCGGACCAGTCGGCGTTCGGGCTGATCGCCGTGGAGCTCACGCGGGCCACGCCACCGACCCGATGGGGCGTCGCGTACCGCTCGAGGAGCACCCGCTCGAAGAGCACCTCGATGATCAGCGTCTCTGACGGGACCGGCTCGAGCGCGAGCTCACCCTCGAGGCCCGCCCCGCGCACCGGCTCGCGCCACTCGCTGGCGATCGGCGCGTCGAGGCGCTCGTACTTCGGCCGCGCGCGGATCGACTCGGCGAGGGCGAGCTCCGCGGTGCGATCGTCGAGCACCAGCCCCAGCTTCTTCGCCAGCTCGTCTTCCTGCGCGCGCGGCCACCACGCCCGGCGCCCCGGCTCGAGGAAGCGCCCGCCGCGCGTGACGACGGCCACGCGGCCCTGCTCGTGCTGCCACGTCACGAGCGCCTCGAGCGACAACGAGCCCCCGGCGTTGTCCCGCAGGAGCGGAGCGGCGAGCAGCCCCGACGACGGCTCGACCGCGCGGCCCTTCGTCTTCTTCTTTCCCTTCTTCCTGCCCTTCCATTCCCAGGCGCGCGCCTCGGCCCGGGAGAAGGCGAGCTGCGTCATCACCGGGTGCCAGCCGTCGGGGACGTCCACCGTCGCCAGCGCCGCGGCCAGCCGCTCGCTCGCCGCGGAGATCACCTCCATCACCCGCTGGAAGCGGTCGTCGCGCACCACGCCATCGCGCAGCGGCGTCGGCGTGAAGTGCGCGTCGACGGCGGCGGCGAACGGCCCCTCGAGCACGCCCTCGACGACGCAGAGCGGCCTGCGCTCGAGGTAGAGCTCCACCCGGCCAGCGCCCTCGCGTGCCACGACCACCTCGCCCTCGACGCCTTCCTGCGTGAGCGCCTGCCGCCAGGGAGAGTCGACGCGCGCCACGATGCGCTCGGCCGGCGCCAACGCCTCGCGCCTCGCGAGCGCGTCCCGCTGTGCGGCGAGCAGCTCGTCGACGGCCTTCGCCTGCGGCCACCGCTCGAGGGCCACGAGCACGGCGGGCGTGTCGGCGACGATGATTGGCAGCCCGTCGGGGAGCGCGCCTTCCTGCGCGCGGCGGACGTAGCGTGGCTCGGCGCTCGACACCGCGGAGAGGGAGCGGAGCTCACCGTCGGTGCAGGGGAAGAGGGGCCGGCGCCGAAGCGCCTCGGCGGCCGGCGGCGGGAGGCGCGCGTCGAGGTGGCGCCCGAGCGCGAGGAGCGCGAGGCGGGGCGGCATGTCGTTCGCGAGCACCTCGAGCACGAGCGCGTCGGTGCACTGCTGCACCTCGGCCCGCTGCGCGTCAGTGAGCTGGAGGTCTGGTGCGGGCTCGAAGGTCTCGAGCGAGAGCACCACCTCGAGCGGCAGCGCACAGGGCACGGTGAGCTGCGCGTACTGGCGACCGGCGATCACCAGCCGCACCGACGCCTCGGCGCGCGGATCCGGGCGCACCCCGAAGCGGGCGCGGAAGTGCGGACGGACGAGCTCGAGCGGCTGCTCGACCGGCCGCGCCAGCTCGAAGCGCGCGAGTGGGAGGCGCTCGACGCGCCGCCGCGCTTCCCGCCGCTGGAGCTCCGGCACCGCGGAGTCGGCCTGCCAGCCCACCACCTCGCCGAGGAGCGCGAGCAGCGACGGGGGCTCGAAGAGCACCACCAGCTCGTCGGGGATGTCCGGACGTCCCGCGTCGAGGGGCAGCGACCAGAACTCGCCGCGCGTCTTCAGCTCGCGCAGGGACACACGGCGCGCGCCGGCGTCGAACAGCGGCGCGTCGACCACCGCGCGCGTCACCTCGTCGAGCTGCTCGAGCGAGAACCCGCGCAGCTCCTTCTTCAAGAAGGCCTGGAAGGTGAGCTCGGCGCCGGCCGGCCAGCCCGCGCGCGGCCGCTTCACCAGCTCGGCGACCACCCGCCGCTCGGCGGTCTGCACCGCGGCGAGCATCCGGCTCCAGGTCTCGTCGCGCACCACCGACCAGCGCGAGGTGGGCATCAACGCGGGGCAGTCCACGCTGGCGACGGCGTGGTGGTAGGTCGCGCTGAGCTGCGTCGTCTCGAGCCGGATTCCGTTGCGCAGCACGTTCAGCGACAGGCCCTTCGTCGCCCGCTCGGGGATCCCGACCTCGCCGCGCAGCTCCGCGCCCTCGAGCGCCACCTTCACGAAGGCGTCCGAGACCTCCGGGGCTTCGCGCGGGCCCTCGAGCCGCCGGCGGATCTCCTGTTCCTGCTCGAGGCGGGCGCCGACGTCCTCGAGGCGCTTGCGCGCGATGCGCTGGAGCAGCTCCAGCCGCTGTGGGTCGAGCACCAGCACGCGCGACTCGTCGAGCAGCCCGTGCGGCTGCGGCGCCCTCACGTACTGCCACTTCATCTCGTGGCTCAGCTCCGCCAGCGAGGTCGCCGGGCGACCGAGGCAGGGGAAGAGGGGCGCCTTGCGCAGCGCCTCGCGCGTCTCGGCGCCGACCGCCGCCGAGAGGTCCTCCCTCGTCACTCCATGTTGCGCGACGAGCCAGGTGAGCAGGTCGAGCGCGTGCGGCAGCGCCTCGGCGCGGGGCAACGACGCGACGACGGCGCGCGTGGCGGCCTGCTCGACGTGCTTGTGCACCAGCCCGAGCACCTTCTTGTCGGCGTCGCCCTCGAAGTACGAGTCGCCGAGCGGGCGGAGCAGGTCGACCACCGCGCGCAGCCGCAGCGGCGCCAGCGACGACGGCTCGGCGGCGGCGAGGAGCCGGCCATGGTGCAGCACGCGCACGAAAGCGCCGGCGACGTTCGTCGACAACCCGACCTCGCCGCCGAGCTGCGGCGCCTCGAGGGGGGCGCGCAGCTCCCAGTGCGCGCCGGAGAGCGTCGCGGGCTCGACGGGGTTGGCCTCGACGCGCGCGCGGTTCTCCGCGATGCGCTCGCGCTGGGCCACCAGCCTCGCCACGTCGACCCGCTTGCCCTTCGGCAGGAGCGCGTCGAGCGCGGGCTCGACGAGCACCAGGGCGGTGGGTTCCGGGTAGGTGCCCTTCTTCCACGGGCGGTCGGCGACGGAGATGCACCCGTCGCGTCGCATCGAGTCTTCGAACGCCGCGAGCGGGTAGAACTCGCCCGCCGGCCCGGGCACGAGCGGGAGCGACTGCAGCACCGTGCGCGTGGCCGTGTCGGGCTCGCCCTCGACGAGCCGGTTGACGAAGGCGCGCCGCCACGGCTTCTCGCCCACCAGCTTCGGGGCGAGCTCGGCGAAGAGCTCGCGGGACAGCCTCTGCAGCGCCTTCGTGGCCTCGCGCAGCAGGGGGTCGTCATCGACGACGTCGGAGCCCGAGGCGTTCCGCCGCATCTGGTCGGCGCGGAGCCAGCCGCGCACCTGGAGCCCGGGCAGCTCGAGCACGCGC
Organism: Myxococcota bacterium; assembly: GCA_049322495.1. Lineage (GTDB taxonomy): Bacteria > Myxococcota > Myxococcia > Myxococcales > Myxococcaceae > Archangium_A. The sequence continues at coordinate 37,921 of JBMORD010000293.1, forward strand.
GGCGCGACGGTGACGCCCGCGACGTCGAGCTCGAGCAGGCTGCGCGTTCGGGGGAACGCCCTGGGCACCAGCACCTCCGCGCGCCAGCCGTCGCCGCTGAGCACGCGGTGGACTTCGTCGCCGGTGCCCGCGAAGACGGGCGCGCCCTTCGCGTCGAGCTTCGACGCCGCCGCTCCGTTGAGCGTCAGCTTCGCCGGCAACCGCGGCGCGCGCGCGAGCACCGCCTTCGCTTCCGGAGCGCCGCGCACGAAGCCAGCCACCACGCGCCACCCGAAGGCCTTGCGGAGGTGCACGCGCGTGCCACGACCACGGCGTGGGGAGAGCACCACCTGCTGCGGCGTCAGGCGCAGCGCATGGGCGCCGCTGTCGACGGTGACGAAGACCGCGCCGGTCCCCAGCGCACCGACCACGCCGAGGGCGAGCAGCCGGGCGCGCCGCTCGTCGTCCGTCTCGCCGGGCTCGAGCGCGCGCTCGAGGAGGTTCCGCAGCAGATCCTCGGGGAAGGGCTGGCCGTCGAACTCGACGATGACGTCGTCGGCGTCGGTGGTGACCGACACCTGCCGCGCACCGCTCAGCACGGCCGCGCGCAGCACCTCGAGCACCCAGTGCGCGGGGTCGGCGAAGCGGAAGTCCCGGAGCCGTTGCAGCGCCCGCGCGCCGTCGATGCGGATGCGCCCTTCGCCGACCTTCTCGCCGCCTTCGCGCAGCGCCGTCTCGAGTTCCTTCATGTGAGCGCCCACCGCGTGAGGGCCGCGTCGCGCGCGGCGTCGAGCCTCGAGGCGCTCACCAGCACCAGCCGCGCCATCAGCACCGCGGCGAGGCGCGGGGCGCGCTGGAAGAGGGGCGCCGCCTGCCCCACCGCCTCGTGCGCGAGGTTGAAGCACAGCACGCCGGGGGCCTTGCGCTCGAAGAGCGAGCGCCGCGCCTGCTCGAGCGAGATCGGCCGGCTCAGCGCGTCGAGGAGCACCCAGGGGCGATCCGCCGCCGCGCCGCGCACCTCCGAGAGCTCGATGTGCTCGAGCTTCGCGCCCGCGTCTTCGAGGAGCCCGCGCAGCGCCGAGGCGAACTCCTTCGGCGTCGCGCGCTCGGGCGGCGCGGCGTAGGTGAAGTGCTCGTCGGCGACGCGCGTCTGCCGCACCCCGAGCAGCTCGCAGGCGGCGTCACCGAGCGCGGTGCCCTGCGCGACGTCGAGCACCGGAATGCCCGCGTCGAGGAGCCGCTGGACGAGCGGCGTGCGCGCGCTCGAGACGGTGAGCGCCTTCGTGTCCTTCACGTGGGCCGCCAGCGCGTCGTGCGAGACGCCTCCCCCGCCGACGAGGCGCCAGGTGAGCTGGCGTGGCTTGAGCCGGTCGCGCGCGAAGAAGAAGAGCGTCTCCCAGTCGGCCGGGCCGTGCTTCGCCTCGGCGGCGGCCTTCAGCTCGGCCGGGAGCTGGGGCAGCAGCTTGTCCTTCACCAGGGCGCGGGCGAGGTCCATCGCGCGGGTGAAGTGACGATCGCGCCGCACGTTGTCGCGGGTGAGCGTGTGCTCGAGGTAGCGCGAGACGATCTTCAGGCTCACGCCCGGCACGAGCTCCTCGGTGGTCTCGAGCAGCGTCAGCCCGCGGTTGTACATGCCGGTGACCGGCGGCGCGCGGCGCGACGGCCCGGCGATGATGTGCGTGCCGTCTTCGACGTGCTCGACCTGGAAGGGCGCGTCGACCACCAGCGGCTCCTTCACCGGGCGCGGCGGCGGCGGGGGGCTGCCGTCGGTGCCTCCGGCGGTGAAGACCACGTCGACGTCGGAGTGCTTGCACCACCGCGACAGCGAGGCCTTCGACTTCGCGACGAAGACCACGAAGTCGTCGGGGGTGAGGTGCTTGTGGAGCGTGACGCGCGTGCCTTCCACCGGCGCGTCGAGGCGCAGGAGCTCCCACGTGGTGTCGGCGCGGAAGAGCACGCGCCACGACTCGCCGTCGCGCCCGGTGTCGACGGTCACCGCGTCGGGCGCGCAGGCGAAGATGCTCACGAAGCCGATGCCGAACTTGCCGATCTTCGTGAGGTCGTTCTCCTTGGTCGAGCGGAACTTCGTCACGAGGTAGTTCTCGATGACGTCGCGGTTCATCCCCTCGCCCCAGTCGGCGACCTCGATGAGCGCGAGCCCCTTCCCCGCGCCGGGCCGGTACGACAGCGAGACCTCGATGCGCGTCGAGCCGGCGTCGATGCTGTTCTGAATGAGCTCCCGGTAGAACGCGAAGGGGTCGGTGAACTGGTGGACGAGTTCCTCGACGATGCCGCCCGGACCTTTCATGGAGGCGACATCATGCCTCCCCCGGGCTCAGGCCGCAGCGATGAGGCGCGGCATGCGCTCGAGGCCCACCACGTTCTCCGCGGCGCCGAGCGCGATGGCCTCCTTCGGCATGCCGAAGACGACGCAGGAGTCCTCGTCCTGGGCGTAGGTGCGCGCGCCCGCCTGGCGCATCTCGAGCAGGCCCCGCGCGCCGTCGTCACCCATGCCGGTGAGCAGGAAGCCGACCGCGTTGCGCCCCGCGGCCTTCGCGACCGAGCGGAAGAGCACGTCGACGCTCGGCCGGTGCCGGTTGACGGGCGGCGCGTCGAGGACGTCGGCGACGTAGTACGCGCCCTCGCGCCGCACCACGAGGTGGCGCCCGCCCGGCGCGATGAGCACGCGACCGGGCAGCACACGCTCGCCGCCGTTGGCCTCGAGCACCTCCACCACGCACAGCTTCGACAGCCGCTGGGCGAACGCCGTCGTGAACTTCGGCGGCATGTGCTGCACGATGACCACGCCGGGGGCCGTGCGCGGGAGCTGCGGGAGGATGAACTCCAGCGCCTGCGTGCCACCGGTCGAGGTGCCGATCGCCACCACGTGCTCGGTGGTCACCGAGAGCTCGGTAGCGATCGACGCGCGCTGCGGGAGCGGGGTGAGGGGCTTGAAGGGGACGGTGGCGGGCTTGAGGCGCGCGTTGGCCGCCGCGCGCACCGCCTGGACGAGCGCCCCGGCAGAGACGCCGCCGGTCCCGCCGATGCCCAGCTCGTCCTTGCAGAACACCGCGACGGCGCCGGCCGCGAGCGCCTGCATCGCGGTCTCGGTGCCCCGCGCGCTGAGCGACGAGCAGATGACGACCGGCGTGGGGTGCTCGGCCATCAGCCGCTTGAGGAAGGCGAGGCCGTCCATGCGCGGCATCTCGAGATCGAGCACCACCACGTCGGGCCAGCGCCGGCTCATCTTGGTGAGCGCGAAGAGCGGGTCCATCGCGGTGTCGAGCACCTCGATGTCGCGCGTCGCCTCGAGCGCCTGCTTGAGCACCTGCCGCACCGTCGCGCTGTCGTCGACGATCATCGCGCCGATCTTCTTCATGGAGGCTCCAGCCGGTAGACGCTCGGCTCGACGAGCGCGAGCCGGGGGTGCACGTCCTGAGCGCGCTCGCAGTGGCCGACGAGGAGGAGCCCGCCAGGCACCAGCCGGGCGACGACGTTGCGCAGCACCTTCTGCTGCTGCTCAGGCGAGAAGTAGAACAGCACGTTGCGCAGGAGGATGACGTCGAAGCTGCCCAGCTGCGCCTGCGGCAGGCAGAGGTTGGCCACGTGGAAGCGCGCCCGCGCGCGCAGCTCGCGCGCGACGAGGAAGCTCCCTTCCCACGGCCCTTCGCCCTTGAGGCACCACCGCTTGAGCAGCGGCCCGGGGATGCTGCTCGCGCGCGACAACGGGTACAGCCCCTGCTTCGCCGTCTCGATGACGCCGGGCGCGACGTCGGTGCCGTCGATGGTGAACCCCGCGAGGCCCAGCCGCGACGCGGCGACCATCGCGAGGGTCCATACCTCTTCACCCGTCGAGCACGCGGCGCTCCACAGCCGCAGCTCGCGCCTGCGCAGGGTCGCGAAGTGCGCGTCGAGGAAGTCGAAGTGGCTCGGCTCGCGGAAGAACGACGTCTCGTGCGTGGTGAGCGCGTCGATGGCCCGCATCAGCTCGCCGCGCTCGTCGGGGTGGCCGAGCAGCTCGACGTACTCGGCGTAGCTCGAGGTGCGCCTCGCGCGGAGTCGCCGCAGCAGGCGCGACGCGACGAGGTGCTTTCGGTCGGGCCGCGGACGGATGCCGGTGTGGCGCTCGAAGAGCGTGCACAGGCGGACGAACTCGCGCTCGCCGAGCTCCGGCGTGGCGTCAGGCGCGAGCATCCAGCGACCCCAGGTCGGCGAGGTTCGCCAGCTCCTCGACGCTGAGCACGTGCGCCACGTCGAGCACGATGACGAACCGACCGCCGATGCTCGCCACGCCGCGCACGAAGTCGGACCGGACCGAGGCGCCGAAGCTGGGCGGGCGCGAGAGGTTCGCCGCGTCGACGCCGACCACCTCGTTCACCTGATCGACCAGCACGCCGACGATCAGCAGCTGCTCGTCATGCTGCAGCTCGAGAATGACCACGCAGGTGCGTCGGCCCTGCTCGATGCGCTCACGGCCGAAGCGGACCGAGAGGTCGAGCACCGGCACCACCGAGCCGCGCAGGTTGAGCACGCCGCGCACGACGGGCGGCATGGTGGGGATCGAGGTGATGCGCTCGAACTGGAGCACCTCGCGGATGCGCGCGATGGGGATCGCGAAGAACTCGCTGCCCACGCGGAAGGTGAGGAGCTTCTCGACGCTGCGGGTGGAGCTGACGGCGGCGGCGGTGGGCATGGCGGCACCTCAGAACTTCACGAAGCCCGCCTCGCTGACCGGCGACATCGCCTCAGGGGGCGGCGCGGGGGGCTCGCTCGCGCGCGGGCGGCGCGGCGCGGGCTTCGGGGCACGCGGCGGCTCGGCGGCGGGTGGAGCGGAGGCCGCCGCGGGAGCGCCATTCGTCAGCTCGAAGAACGACACCGCGCTCTGGAGGTCCTGCGCCCGCGACGCGACGTCGCGCGAGGTGGCGGCGAGCTGCTCGGCGGCGGCGGCGTTGTGCTGCACGCCCTGCGCGACCTGCGACAGCGCGGTGTTGGTCTGCGAGACGCCGGTGCTCTGCTCGACCGTCGACGCGCTGATCTCCTGCACCAGCGCCGCCGTCTTCTGGATCGACGGCACGATGGTCTCGAGCAGCGTGCCGGCGCGCTCCGCCAGGGCGACGCTCGAGCCGGCGAGCTGGCTGATCTCCTCGGCGGCGACCTGGCTGCGCTCGGCCAGCTTGCGCACCTCGGCGGCCACCACCGCGAAGCCGTTGCCGTGCTCGCCCGCGCGCCCGGCCTCGATGGCCGCGTTCAAGGCGAGGAGGTTCGTCTGGTACGCGATGTCGTCGATGACGGAGATCTTGGTGGCGATCTGCTTCATCGCGGTCACCGTCTCACGCACCGCGGAGCCACCCTCCACCGCCTCCTTCGACGAGCGGCTGGCGAGGTCGCCGGTGAGGCGCGCGTTCTCGTTGTGCGTCCTTCCGGTTGAGCTCGGTCATCTCCGCGATGATCTTGTCGAGCTCGACCAGCTTCGGCCGCGCCTCGTCGAGGAAGTAGTTGAGCGCCGCTTTGGTGTTGGTGCCGTTGCGGTCGAGCTCGAAGATGTGCCCGCGCTTCTCCTTCCACGCGGCCCAGGCAGACATCGCCTTCGCGTGGAGCTCGCGGTCTTCGACGTGGTCGATGCGCCGCGCGTACTCCGCCATCGACGACTCGAACTCGGCGTCGTTCTGCGCGAGCTGGCGGAGCGCCTCTTCCTTCTCCGCGACCGACCGGCCGAAGAACCACGCGCTCACGCGGCGGATGGTCTTCTGCGAGGTGGTGCTCGCGCGCCCGAGCAGCTCGATGGGCATCAGGTTCCCCTCGAAGGTCTCGTGGAGGGCGTCGTTCGCGCGGTACAGGCCCCAGAAGCTGGAGACGCCGAGACCGAGCATCACGAGGGCGGCGAAGGCGAACGAGACGGCGATGCGTGTCGAGAGCTTCATGGGGACTCCTTCAAGCGGCGGTCTGGACGACGGAGAGGGTCCTCTCGCGCGCGCCGGGCGGTGCGTTGGCGATGAGGCGGACGAACTGCGGGAGGTCGATGATCAGCGCCACGTCGCCGGTGCCGAGCACCGTGCTGCCACCGACGCCCTGGAAGCGCCGGAACAGGGGCCCGAGCGGCTTGATGACGGTGTGCGAGACGCCGAGCAGGCGATCGACGACCAGGGCGATGCGACGTTCTCCCTGCTCGATGATCACCACGCTCTCGCGCCGGGGGCGCGCGCCGCCGAGGCGGAAGAAGTCGCGCAGACGAACGAAGGGAACCGGCTCGCCGCGGAGATCGAGGCGGTGGTTCTCCTCGGACTCCACCAGCGTCGCGAAGTCGAGGCACTCGCGTACCTGCTTCGAGGGCACCACGAAGTGCGCGTCGCCGACGCCGAGGAGAAAGCCGTCGATGATCGCGAGCGTGAGCGGGAGCGTCAGCCGCAGGGTCGTGCCCTGCCCGGCCGTCGAGAGCACCTCCACCGAGCCGCGGAGCTGGTCGAGCGCCCGCCGCACGACGTCCATCCCCACGCCGCGGCCCGAGACGTCGGTGACCACCTCGGCCGACGAGAGCCCCGGCGCGAAGATGAGATCGTCGATCTGCGCCTCGGTCAGCTCGGCGCGCGCGCTGACGAGCCCGCGCTCGATCGCCTTCTGGCGGATCCGCGCGCGGTTGAGCCCGGCGCCGTCGTCGCGCACGTCGATGATGATCTGCCCGGCGTGGTGGCGCGCCTCGAACACGAGCCTCCCGGCGCGCGGCTTCCCCGCGGCCTCGCGCACCTCGGGCTTCTCGATGCCGTGATCGATCGCGTTGCGCACGATGTGCAGGAGCGGATCAGCGAGCCGCTCGACCATCGCCTTGTCGAGCTCGGTCTCACCGCCGCGCACCGTGACCTCGACTTCTTTGCCGAGCTGCGTGGCGACCTCGCGGATCACCCGGCGGAAGCGGTCGAAGGTCTCGCCGATCTGCACCATGCGCAGGCCCAGCGCCGCGTCGCGGATGCTGGCGATGAGCTTCGTCATCGCGCCGAGCGACTCGACGGTGTCGCGATCTCCGACCCGGCCCGCGCGCACCGAGGCCGTCGCGCTGGCGATCACCAGCTCGCTCACCATGTCGACCAGCGCGTCGAGGCGCGTGGCGGGCACCTTCACCAGCCGCTCGGGCGCCGCGACGCGCGGTGGCGGAGCGGGCGGCGCTGCATTCTCCGTCGCGGCGGGAGCAGCCGGCGGGAGCTGAGCAGGTGACGGCGCCGGCTCGGCCGCCGCGGGCGCCGGGACCAGCGGCACGAGCTCGAGCCTGCTGCCCTCGCGCACGAAGTCGAAGACGGCCAGGAGCCGCTCGCGCGTCGCGGCCGAGGTCAGCTCGACGTGGAAGTCGAGGAAGCACGTCTCGGGGTCGAAGCGCTCGTCGGTGGGGACCTTCGACTCGTCGAGTCGGACGTGCTCGACGCGCCCCAGCGTCTCGAGGAAGCGGAGGAAGGACAGCGGGTCGAACCCGTCGCGGAAGGTGTCGGGGCCGAACGAGACGTCGAGCGCCCAGCGCCGCTCGGCCGGGGCCGTCGGCGTCTGCGACTGCGGGGCGGCGCCGGAGCCGGCCGCGCGCGCGCCGAACGCCTCGAAGCGCGCCACCAGCTCCGCCGGGGCCTCGCGCGTCTCTCCGCGCTCCACCGCCTCGAGGCTGCGATGGAGCTCGTCATGCGCCTCCAGCAGCAGCGCGACGAGCTCCTTGCTCAGCCGCTCCGGCTCGGCGCGAAGCGCCTCGAGCAGCGACTCGAGCACGTGGGCGAAGCGCACCACGTGCTGCAGCCCGAACAGCCCCGACGAGCCCTTGATGGTGTGGGCGGCGCGGAACACCGCGCGCACCGTCTCGGCGCGATCCTGCGTCCGCTCGAAGTCGAGCAGCGCGCCCTGCATGCCGGCGAGCAGCTCGCGGGCCTCGTCGAGGAACGTCGTCAGCAGCGCGCCGGTCAACATGGTTCCCCTCCGCGGAGACGAAGGAAGTCGAGCTGCGCCGCGACGGGCCCGAGCGCCCCTTCGAGCGTGAGCACCCTGCCGCGCGCCCCCAGCGCACGCCGGAACCAGACCACCAGCTGCACGCCAGCGCCGTCGAGCGCCTCGACCTTCGAGAGGTCGGCCCGCAGCGCGCCTTCTCCTTCGAGCAGCGGCTGGAGCGCCACGTGCGCGTCGCGGACCGCGTAGACGTCGAGCTCACCCTCGAAGCGCACCACCCCGGCGTCGCAGGTGACGGTCAGCATCAGGGGCCTACGAGGGTGCCGACCACTCCGAGGAGCTGATCGGGCTGAAAGGGTTTGACCATCCACGCCTTCACGCCGGCGGCCTTCCCCTGGGCGATGAGCGCCGGGTGCCCCTCGGTGGTGAGCATGACCACGGGCGTGAAGCGGTGCTGCGCCTGGGCCTTCATCGACTTCACGAAGGTGAGCCCGTCCATGCGCGGCATGTTGACGTCGCAGATGATCAGACGGACGCGCTGCTGCGCCGCGAGCTTCTCGAGCGCGTCGAGGCCATCGACCGCCTCGACCACCTCGAAGTGCTCCTTCTCGAGCGCGAGCCGCACGACCGCCCGCAGGCTCGCGCTGTCGTCCACCACCATGACGGTCTTCGCCATGGGCGGATCACCCCAGCAACCGACGTGCCCCCCACAAACGGGTGTGACCTCGACACTGCGGCGAGGTCTCGCGAGACGAGCCGGGTCGAGCACGCCCCCTGCGACACGTCGCCTCCGCCCTGTCGAATGGACGTTTCAGCGCGCGCGGACGAGGACCCCCGGGGCAAGCGCGCGGACGGACGGCTCGAGCCCGGGGGTGCAGAACAACCTCCGCTCCCGCGCGAGGCGTGCTCCGGGCGGCGACGGAACCGAAGGCGGCGCCCACGGATCGCGCACGAGGTCTCGCGCCACGTCGGGCGCCAGGCGCTCCAGCACCACCGACAGCACGGCGTCGTCTGGAGCGCGGCAGAGCGCCTGGAGCGCGCGGAGCACCTGCGGCGCGGACGCAGGCACCGGCCCCGTCGACGCCAGCGGGCCGAGCTCCCCGCGGGTGACCTCGTGCACCGTCAGCCCTTCGACGCCCTCGAGGGCGGCCCACGCCTCGGCCGCGCCGTGCGCGCAGGCCTTCGAGACGGCGGCGACGAACGGCTCCGGGAGCTGCGCGAGCTGATCCTTCCCCAGCGAGATCGGCCCCCGGCGAGGCTGGCTCACCACCAGCGAGAAGCGCACCGAGGTGAGCTCGAGGCGCTCGTGCGTCAGGAGGAAGCGCGCCGCGCCGCTCGCCTGGTGGATCAGCCGCGCGTGCGTCTCGCGCAGCGGCGGCAGCTCGAGCGCGGCGAGAGCCATCGAGAACGCGCGCGCCTCCTTCGACGGGCGCTGACGATGCGTGGCGAAGAACTCCCGCGCGACGAACTGCAGCCGGTGCAGGTGCCGCAGCGAACGGGCGCTGATCAGCCCCGACTCGGGCGAGAAGGAGACGCGGAGTGGCCGCCCCCGCGGACCGCCGCGGCCGAGCAGCTCGACCAGCGCTCTCCACCGCCGCGCGTCGGGGAACTGGGCGCCGAGGCGCGCGACGTCGAGCAGACGCCCGAGGTGCGCGAGCCACGGCGGCAGCGGCGTCGCGCTCATCCGACCTCCGCGCGCTGGCCACGGCACCGCGTCATCGGGCCAACCCTACGCCCCGGGCGCTCAGTGGTGCGACTTCTCGCTCGCGGTGAGCAGCGCGAGCAGGCGCTGCTGGCGCTCGGCGGTGAGCCCGCCGGGAATGATGAGCCCGAGGGTGAGGAACGCGCCGTCGCTCGCCAGCCGCACGCCGTGCAGCGTGCCGCGGTGCATCTCGACCGACATCGAGAGCGTCGAGTGCGTGCCGTCGATCTGATCTGCCTGCTCGAAGGCCACCATCAGCCGCGCCCCGACGCCCTCGAGGTCGGCGCCTGCCTTCGGCCCGCGCGCCCCGATGATCAACCCCGCCGGGTCCATCAGGAAGGCCGCCTCGGCGAGCGTGGCCCGCGCACAGGCGTCGAGGAGCTTGTTCCACGCCTCGGCGCCGAAGCCGACCTCGGGCGCCTTGATGGCCTCGCGCCGCGTCATCAACGGCAGCGTGGCTGCGGGAGACACGGCGGGCACCGGCTTCGGCGCGCTCATCGCCGGGGGCGGAGGCGCTGGCGTCGGCCGCGGCGAGCCGGGCCTCGGCGGTGAAGGCCGCGGTGCCGACGGAGCGGGCCGCGACACGGCGTGCGGCGGGGCGATCGCCGCCACCACGGGCGCGATGACCGGCACCACGGGCGTGGCGACCGCTGGCGCGGGGATCGGCGCGGCGAGCGGCGGCGGTGGCGGCTGGGCGCCGAACGAGGCGTAGCCCGGGGCGCTCTGCGTCGCAGCCCCCGCGCCACCGCGCAGCCGGCGGCTCAGCGCCCGCGCCAGCTCGAGATCGTCAGAGGAGCTGCCGCTCGGCCCTGGTTTCGGTCTTTCCATGACTTCCCTCTGCTGCGGCGATGAGTGACTCGAGCTCCGACGCGAGCAGCTCGAAACGGCGCGCCTCGGGGCTGACCGCGCCTCCGAGGAACGCGAGCGGCAACCCCTTCTGGGACGCGGTGAGGAAGACCTCGGCGCGGGGGAGCATCGTCTCGAGCACGCCCTCGAAGCCGCTCCACATCGTCTCCGCGACGTCGCGCGAGCCGTCGCGCTTGAGCTCGACCATCGTCAGCAGGATGCCGAGCAGCGCCAGCCGGGGGTTCTCCTTCGCGCGCACGTGCTCCAGCACCTGGAGCAGCTGCTGCAACGAGCGGAGCGCGAGCGGCTCGGACTGCATCGGCACCAGCGCCCAGTCGGCCGACGCCAGCGCCGCGCGGGTCGCGGTGCCCAGACCGGCGGGGGTGTCCACCACCACCAGGTCGAAGCGCTCCTTGAGCGAGCTGACGAGGCCGCCGAAGCGCTGCGCGAGCGCGGTCTCGAACTGTGGCGCCTCGACGGGGTCGAGCCGCCCGCGGGGGAGCAGCGTCAGGCGATCCATCTTCGTGGTGAGCAGCGCCTGGTCGAGCGGCGCGGCGCCCGAGAGCACCTCCGCGAGCCCGGCGAGCGCGGTGTCGCCGCGGGCGAGCGAGAGGCCGACCCCGCCCTGCGGGTCGACGTCGACCAGCAGCACCCGCTTGCCCTTCTCGGCGAAGGCCACCGCGAGGTTGAGGGCGAGCGTCGTCTTGCCGACCCCGCCCTTCTGGCTCACGACGGCGATGACGTTCTTCATGCGTTCTCCTGCTGCGCGACGAGCTTCTCGAGCCGCGCGATGTTCACCTTCACCTTCGCGTCGTCAGGGCGCAGCTGCCCCGCGGCGCGGAACGCCTCGAGCGCGGCCGCGTACTTCTTCTGCAGCGACGCCTCGACCCCCGCCTCGAACAGCGCGTCGAAGTCGGGTGGCTTCGGCGGCGGCGCGGCGACGGGCGGCGGAGGCGGAGGCGCCACCGGCACCTCTGGCGGCGGGGCGAGCTCTTCCTCTTCTTCGAGCGAGAGCTCGGTGAAGCCATCGACCACCGCACCGGGCCGGCTCGCCCTGGCCTCATCGGACAGGCGCGCGCACTCGAGCAGGAGCGACTCGCACGAGCCCTGGAGCGTGCGGGCTCCGGGCTCGGTGGTGAGCGTCTGGCAGCTCACGAGCGCCCCCTGCGCCATCGCCAGGCGCCGGAACGCGTCCATGCCGCTGCCGCGCTGATCGGTCGCCGCCCAGGCCTCGCCCTGCACCACCACGATCTGCCCGTTCGCCTCGCCGCTCACCTCGAGCACCACCGAGTGGTGACCGAGCGACGCGAGCTGCAGGTAGTCGGCGACGCCGAACGGCGAGGCGATGGCCGCCGGCTGCGCCACCCACTGCGTCACCAGCGCGCGCAGCTGCTCGAGCGTCACCGGCTTCTCGAGCACCTCCACGCCGGCGTGCGGGGGAATCTGCGCGCGGTAGGCCTTCACGTACGCCGACATGAAGATGACCTTCGGCTTGAGGCCGCGCGCGCCGAGCTCGCCGAGCAGCTCGATGCCCGAGCGGTCGGGCAGGTCGATGTCGGAGATGACGATGGCCGGCGCGCGCACCTGCAGCTCCGACACGGCCTGCGTCACCGTGCCCGCGCCGACGACCTCCAGGCCCGGCAGGCGCGACAACCCCGTGACGACCGACTTGAGCAACATCGGCTCGTCCTCCACGACGAGAACGCGGGGGGTGCCGAGGCCTGACGGCGTGGAGATCATTTCGGCACCTGGTACACGTCGTCGAGCAGATCGACGCCGCACTCGAGCTGCTCGATCCACGCGATGAAGCGCTGCACCATGTCGCGCCCGCGGAACCACGCGCCGTGCTGCGGGCAGATGTGCTCGATGTCGAGCTGCTTCACCATGCGCGCCCACGCCCGCATCGAGCGGCCGCTCGACATGTACCGCCGGTGGAAGCCCTCCATGAACGGCAGGTGGGCGTCGAAGTCTTTCACCGCGTCGAAGCCGTCGTTGATCGACGCCCCGAGGTCACCCGAGTAGAGGATCTTCGAGATCGGGTCGTAGACCTGGAAGTTGCCGGGCGAGTGGAGGAAGTGCGCGGGGAGGATCAGCAGCTCGCAGCCCCGCAGGCTGAGCCGCATGCCCTCGTCGGGGATGCCCTTGAGCCGGTGGCTCACCAGGCGATCGAGCCCGAAGTGGGGAATGAAGCGGAGCCACAGGTTCGAGGCGTAGCCCGTGGCGTCGGTGGTCATCAGCCAGCCGTTGACCGCGGCGACGATGTCGGGGTCCTGGTGCGAGAGGAAGACGTACTCGAGCTTGCCGCCGCCGAGCTGCGCCATCGTGTCGCTGAGCACCTTGGCGTAGACCTTGTGGCCGCCCGGGTCGAGGATGATGCCGCCCTTGTCGTGAATGATGAGGTGCTGGTTCGACTGCACCGCCGTATCGCCGGCCGCTGACTCCTCCAGCAGCACGTTGCGATGAGTTCCGTTGTCGAAGAGGACGATCGCAGACATGGACTGGGTTCCTTTCAGAGCAGCTTCTGGATGTCCTTCACGGCCTTGTTCATGTCGAGGAAGATGAGGCCCAGCTTCGCTTCGTGCGTCGCGAGCACGAGCAGCATGGTGCCCTGCGCGGCGCCGACCATCACCACGTAGCCGTCCTTCCCGCGAATGAGCACCTGCTCGAGGTGCCCGCGCTGGAGCTCGGTGGAGGCGCGCTGCCCGAGGCTCAGCAGGGTGGAACTCATGCCCGCCACGCGCAGCTCGTCGACGTGCTGCGGGAGCGCGCTGGCGATCATCAGGCCGTCTTCGGAGATCAGCGCGCTCGCTTCGATCTCTGGAGTGCCGGACTGAATCGACCTCAAGATGCGATTCAATTCCTCGGTGCGGGACATCAGGACCTCCGTGGGGTGATGGGGAGAACCAGGGTGATCTTCGTGCCGACGCCCGGCTGCGACTCGACGGTCATCGAGCCGCCCACCGCGTCGGCCACGCCGGCGCACAGCGCGAGCCCGATGCCCGAGCCGCGCGGCTTGGTGGTGAAGAACAGCTCGGTGCAGCGCTCGCGCACCTCGTGGCTCATGCCCGCGCCGGTGTCGGCCACCACCAGCGTCATCGCCGACGCCTCGCGGTCGAACCACGCCGACACCTCGATGCGCTGCCCCGACTGGCAGGCGTGGATGGAGTTGGTCACGAGGTTGAACAGCACCGCGCGCAGCGCCGCCGGCTCGAAGGGCAGCAGCGGCATGTCGCGCACCTTGAGCTCGGTGAGAATGCCGCGCGCGTGGGCCTGCGGCTCGAGCAGCGCGAAGGCCTCCCGCAGCGAGAGGTCGATCGCGTGGTGGCGCGCGCTGCGCACCTCGTGGCGGAAGCGCCCCAGCCCGTCGAGGGTCAGCGACAACCGGCGCACCTCGCCGAGGATCGCGTGGAGCCGCTCACGCTGCTCACCCGGCGAGTCCTCGATGAGCAGCTCCATGGCCATGGCGATCGACGCCAGCGGGTTCTTGAGCTCGTGCAGCACCGCGGGCATCACCTCGCTGATGCTCGCCAGCTGCAGCAGCCGGTTGCGCTCGCGCTGCGTCTGCTCGATGTGCGTGATGTCCTGAAAGGCGATCAGCCGATCACCGCTCGCCAGCCGTGTCGCCTGGAAGCCGAACACCCGCGTGCCCTCCGCGCCTTCGACCAGCAGCCGCGGGCGCCCTTCGTCTTCCTCGAGCCGCGCGCCCGCCGGCTGCTCGAGCCCGCTCATGGTCCTCGCGAGGGTCGCCCCGTCGAGCGGCACCCCCGCCTGCTGCACCAGCTCCGCCGCGCGCGAGTTGACGTAGTCGACACGCCCTTCGTCCGTCAGACGGATGACGGCGATGGGGAGTGCGTCGAGTTCCTCGTGCACGGGTAAACCCTGACGAGCAAGTCGCGCGCCCGCCACCGATCAGAGCGGCGCTGATCCGCAACCCCTGCACTCGCTGCGTTCCCGTCGGGCTGCACGCATCTCCTGCGCGTCGGCGGCGTGTCGCTGAGAGCGGACGCATCGCCTGCGCCGGGGAGAACCGACCTCCGAGGGAGGGCGGAGGTACGACCGATGCACCGGGGCCCCGCGCACACACCCCATCGGGAGAGGAACCACATGAAGGCGACGGGCTACCGGCCGGCAGACATCCGGAACATCGTGCTGTTGGGCCATGGCGGGGCGGGCAAGACGACGCTCGCCGAGGCGATGCTCCACAAGACGGGCACCATCACGCGCATGGGCTCGATCGAGGCCGAGACGACGACCAGCGACTACGAGCCGGAGGCGAAGGCGCACCACCACTCGACCTCGAGCACGCTGCTCTTCGCCACGCACGACGGCGTGGAGCTCAACATCATCGACACCCCCGGACACCCGGAGTTCGTGGGCAGCGCCCTGGCGGCGCTCCCCGCGGTCGAGACGGCGGTGCTGGTGGTGAACGCGGCGACGGGCGTGGAGTTCAACACGCGCCGCCTGTTCCACGCCGCCGGTGAGGCCGGCCTGGCGCGCATGGTGGTGGTGAACAAGCTCGATCTCGCGCCCCCGCGGCTCGCGGTGCTCCTCTCGGAGCTCAAGGCCGCGTTCGGCCCGAAGCTGCTGCCGATCAACCTCCCGACGAAGGGCCTGGGCGACGTGGTCGACTGCTTCGAGCAGGAGACCGGCGCCACCGAGTTCGGCTCGGTGAAGGACGCGCACCGCGCGCTGGTGGAGTCGGTGGTGGAGGTCGACGACGCGGAGCTCGAGAAGTACCTCTCGGGCGAGAAGCTCACCCCGGAGGAGCTGCGCAGCACCTTCGTGAAGGCGATGGCGGTGGGTCAGGTGGTGCCGGTGCTGTTCACCTCGGCGAAGTCGGGGGCGGGCATCGGCGATCTGCTCCACGTGCTGGCGAAGGAGGCCCCGAGCCCGGTGACGGGCCGCAAGCGCCGCCTGCTGCGCAACGGAGAGCCCGTCGAGGTGCCGTGCGACGAGACCGCGCCGCTGCTCGCGCACGTCTTCAAGGTCACGCAGGATCCCCACCTCGGCCAGGTGGCGATGCTCCGCGTGCTGCAGGGCGCGATGGGCGCGGGCACCAACTACGTGTGCGGCAGCGATCAGAAGCCGCGCCGCCCCGGCCACCTCATGAAGGTCGAGGGCCGCGAGCACCCCGAGCTCGAGACGCAGGCGTGGGCGGGCGATCTCGTCGCGCTCGGCCGCGTCGAGGATCTCCACGTCGACCAGGTGCTCACCGCGCCCGGCACGAAGGACACCTGGGAAGTGCCCAGGCCGAAGTACCCCGCGCCGATGCTCTCGCTCGCCGTCGCGGCGAAGGTGAAGGCCGACGAGGTGAAGATGGGCCAGGGCCTCGCGCGCCTCGTCGAGGAAGACCCCACCTTCAGCTTCGAGCACGACCCGGTGACGCACGAGCTGGTGCTCTCGGGCCTGGGTGACGTGCACCTGCGCGTGATGGCCGAGCGCCTGAAGAACCGCGCCAACGTCGAGGTGGTGACCAGGGCGCCGACCATCCCCTTCCGCGAGACCATCACCGCGGTGTCCGAGGGCCACTACCGTCACAAGAAGCAGACCGGCGGCGCGGGCCAGTTCGCCGAGGTGTTCCTCCGCGTCGAGCCGATGCCGCGCGGCGCGGGCTTCGAGTTCAAGAGCGAGGTGTTCGGCGGCGCCATTCCCGGGCACTTCATGGCCGCCGTCGAGAAGGGCGTGCACGACGCCCTCGAGCGCGGAGTGCTGGCCGGCTTCCCGGTGTTCGACCTCCGCGTCGTCGCCACCGACGGCAAGACGCACCCCGTCGACTCGAAGGACATCGCGTTCCGCACCGCCGCGCGCATGGCCGTGCGCGACGCGATGACGCGCGCCCGCGCCGTGCTCCTCGAGCCCATCGTCAACCTCGAGATCTCCGTGCCCGAGGAGTTCATGGGCGCGGTGACCGCCGAGATGAAGGGCATCCGCGGACGCATCGTGGGCATGGAGACCCAGCCGGGCATGAGCGTCGTGCGCGCCCTCGCCCCGCTCGCCGAGCTCAACGAGTTCGGCAGCAAGCTGCGCGGCGTCACCGGCGGTCAGGGCTCGTTCACCATCGAGCTCGCACAGTACGAGCCGGTGCCGCAGCACGTGCACCAGAAGGTGGTCGCGGCCCGCGCCGCGCACCGCGCCGGGCTCGACGAGGAGGTCTGAGCTTCAGTCGGCCAGGGCGGCGAAGAGCCGCCCGAGCTGCTTGCGGTGGTGCTCGATGATGTCGCGCGGCGTGCCCATGCTCGCCGCCTTCTCGGCGAGGCTCTCGACCGCCGCCGCGAGCGACGCCTTCGTCGGGCGCTCGAAGTCGCCCTGCGTCGAGCGGAACGACAGCCGCACCGCCCCCTCGACGACACGGCGGAGATCCGCGTCGCCGGCCTCGGAGCCGAGCCGCGTCGCGGCGCGCGAGAGCGTCTCGCGCTGCGCGTTGTAGAAGCAGCGCACCACGAGATCGCGGGCGCGCATGGGGTCGAGCCCCACCAGCTCTTCGTCGGAGATCTCTTCGAGGGCGATGGCCCCCTGCACTCGAGTAGACATCGTGATCAACGGTGTCGGCCGCGCGCGCGGACCGCCACCCGATCGCATCACCCGCGCCGGAACGCTGACGCGGTGCGGGGCGCGCGCGACCCGGGCGAAGACCATGGACCCACGGGCGGATCAGCGGTGCCGCGGGCCTGCGCACGGCTGCGGAATTGCTCACCCGGAAGGTGTGCGCACCCACCAGACAGCGTGGCGACCGGCAACGGGCTGGGGACCGCTGACCTTCGAGGCCCCACCCTCCCTCGTGTTGCTCTTCGGCACGCGCGCCCTGCTCGGTGACGCGCTCGCCGCGCTCCCTGCCGACGTGCCGCGCGCGCGGTGCTTCGGCTGCAGCTCGGCGGGGCACATGGCCGGCGCCGCGCTGCTCGAGGAATCGGTGGTCGCCACCTTCGTGTGGTTCGACCGGGCGCGCATCGAGAGCGCCTGGCGCCCGGTGACGCCCGCGATGGCGGTGCAGGAGCTCGGCGCGGCGCTCGTGCGCGACCTCCCGCGGGAGGAGCTGCGCCACGTGCTGGTGCTCAGCGACGGCGTGCTGCTCAACGGGAGCGAGCTGGTGGCGGGGATCAACGCCGCGCTGCCGCCCGGCGTCTCCGCGAGCGGCGGGCTCGCCGGCGACGATGGGAACTGGAAGACGACGACCGTCATCTGCCGCGGAGAGCTGATCGACTCCGGTGCGGTGGTGGCGGTCGGCTTCTACGGGCCGCTCGAGGTCGGCGCCGGCGCGCTGGGCGGGTGGATCCCCTTCGGGCCGAGCCGCCGGGTCACGCGGTCCACGAGCAACGTGCTCTCGCAGCTCGACGGCGAGTCGGCGCTCGCGCTCTACAAGCGCTACCTCGGGCCCTTCGCCGCGGAGCTGCCGGGCAGCGCCCTGCTCTTCCCGCTCGAGCTCCAGACGGCCAGCGGCACCGTGGCGCGCACGGTCCTCGGCGTCGACGAAGCGCAGGGCACGCTCACCTTCGCCGGCGATCTCCCCGAGGGCGCGACGGTGCGCATGATGCGCACCAACCTCGAGAAGCTCGTCGACGGCGCCACCGGCGCGGCGGTCGCGGCGAAGCGGGCGCAGCCGCCGGTGCTCGCGCTCCTCGTCAGCTGCGTCGGTCGCAAGCTGGTGCTCAAGCAGCGCGTCGAGGAGGAGCTGGACGCGGTGCGGGAGATCTTCGGCGCGCAGACCGCGCTCGCCGGCTTCTACTCGTACGGAGAGATCGGCCCCGGACAGACCGGCCAGTGCTCGGAGCTCCACAACCAGTCGATGACCGTCACCACCCTGGCCGAGGTCGCGTAGCGCCATGCACCCGCTGCTCTCGCGCCAGCTCCAGCGCTTCTTCAAGGGCCACGAGGTGCCGGCCGAGGGCCCGGTGGCGCAGCTCCTCGAGGCGGTGAGCGCGGCGTACCAGGCCGCCGACGACGAGCGGGCGTTGCTCGATCGCGCCCTCACCGAGTCTTCGAACGAGCTGTGGGAACGCAACGCGGCGCTGCTGCTCGACATGGCCCGCCGTGAGCGCGCCGAGAGCGAGCGCGATGCCTTCTTCCGCACCTCGGCCGATCTGCTGTGCATCATCGACGAGCGCCTGCACTTCGTGCAGCTCAGCCCGAGCTGGACCTCGTCGATGGGCTACGCGGCCGACGCGCTCGCCGGCGCCTCGGTGCAGACCATCATCCACCCGGAGGACGGCGAGCGGCTCGCCGCGACGCTCGCGGCCGTCAGGGCGATGCTGCGCGTCAACGACTTCGAGGTCCGCGTACGCGACGCGCACGGCACCTGGCGCTGGGTCTCGTGGGCCATCACGTGGGATCCCAACCGCCGCCTGGTGTTCGGCATCGGCCGCGACACCACGGCGCAGCGCGAGATGGCGCGCGAGCTGGCGCAGGCCCAGAAGCTCGAGGCGGTCGGCCAGCTCGCGTCGGGCGTCGCCCACGAGATCAACACGCCGGTGCAGTTCGTCGGCGACAACGTCGCCTTCGTGCGCGACAGCTTCAGCGACCTCCTGGGGTACCTCGAGGCCGTCGACGGCGTGCTGACGTCCACCCAGCGCGACTCGCTCGCCGAGGCGGCGCGCAAGGCCGACCTCGACTACCTGCGTGACGAGGTGCCCAACTCGCTGGCCGAGGCGAAGGACGGGCTGCGCCGCGTCGCCGAGCTGGTGCGCGCGCTCAAGGAGTTCGCCCACCCCGACAAGCCGGAGATGGAGCCGGCGGACCTCAACCGCGCGATCGAGCGGAGCCTGGTGCTCGCGCGCGGCGAGCTCAAGCACGTGGCGACGGTGAGCACCGACTTCGCCGCGCTCCCGCCGGTGCGGTGCCACGTGGGCAGCTTGAGCCAGGTGTTCCTCAACCTGCTGGTCAACGCAGCGCACGCCGTCGAGGAGCGCGCGCGCGACGAGAAGGACCCCGCGTGGGAGCGGCGCATCACCGTGCGCACCCAGCTCGTGGGCGACGAGGTGCTCGTCTCGGTGGGCGACACCGGCACCGGCATCCCCGAGGCGTTGCGCGAGCGCATCTTCGAGCCGTTCTTCACCACCAAGCCGCTCGGCAAGGGCTCCGGCCAGGGCCTGCCGCTGGTGCGCAACGTGGTGGTCAACCGCCACGGCGGGCGCATCTCGCTCGACACCGAGCCCGGGCGCGGCACCACCTTCACGCTGCACCTTCCCCTCGAGCAGCCGGACCACGCACGGGAGGCGGCATGAGACGGCTCCTCCTCGTCGACGACGAGAAGCAGCTCCTTGACGGGCTCAAGAAGGCCCTGCGCCCGTGGCGCGATCGCTGGGAGGTCGAGACGGCGCTCGGCGGCCGCGCGGGGCTCCAGGCGCTGCTGACCTCGCGCTGGGACGCCATCGTCTGCGACGCGCGCATGCCGGAGGTCGACGGCCACGCGGTGCTGGAGTTCGCGCGCAAGCAGCAGCCCACCACCGTGCGGCTGGTGCTCTCGGGTCAGGTCGACGCGCGCATGGCCCACGCCCTCGCCGCCGTCTCGCATCAGTTCCTCGCCAAGCCCTCGAGCGCCGACGCCGTCCTCGCTGCGGTCGAGGAGTGCTGCCGGCTGCGCGACACCCTGGTCAACGAGCGCGTGCGCGAGGTGGTGTCGTCGCTGGGGCAGCTCCCGGTGGGCCCGCGCGTGTACCACCAGCTCACCGAGCTCATCGACAGCCCGCGCGCGTCGGCCGACGCCGTCGCCGACCTGCTCGAGGAAGACGTGGCGCTCACCGCGGCGGTGCTGCGCTTCGTGAGCTCGGCCTTCTTCGGGCTGAGCCGCCAGGTGAAGGGCGTGCGCGAGGCGGTGACCATCCTCGGGATGGAGCTGGTGCGGGAGCTGGTGCTGATGTCGGAGGTCTTCCAGGCGAGAGACCCGCTGGGCATCGCCGGTGACGTGCAGCGCCGCGGCCTGTTCCGCGCGCGGCTGGCGCGGCTGGTCAGCGAGGGGTCGCCGATGATGAACCTCGCCGGCGAGGCGGCGCTGCTCTCGGAGATCGGCGTCTACGTCTTCGCCCTGCGCAAGAGCCAGACCTACGCGACGCTCTTTGCGCGCTTCCGCGACGGAGAGGCGCCGCTCGCGGTGCTCGAGCGGGAGCACTTCGGCTGCTCGCACGCGGAGGTCGGCGCGGCGCTGCTCGGGCTGTGGGGCATTCCCCAGGTGATCGTCAACGCGGTGAGCTGGCACCACAGCGCCCCGAGCCCCTCGGCGAGCCTCGACACGCGCACGGTCGTCGCTCTCGTTTCGCGCCTCGAGGAAGAGGCGCTCGGCGTGCCCTGCGACGAAGGCCCGACCAGCGCAGAGCTCTCACAGCAACTCGGGGTCGGCGCACGGCTCCCGATCTTCCAATCATTCGCCCGGCAGCGGCTGGGTCGGCAGAAGGAGGCAGCATGACCCTCGAGCGCGTGTTGTGCGTCGACGACGATCCCCAGATCCTCTCCGGGCTCGAGCGGAGTCTCCGCAAGGTCTGCCCGGTGACCACCGCGAACGGCGGCCAGGCGGCGCTGGAGCTGCTCCGGCGAGACCGGAACTTCGCGATCATCATCTCGGACATGCGGATGCCGGTGATGGACGGCGCGCAGTTCCTCCGCGAGGCGCGGCTGCTCGCCCCCGACGCGGTGCGCGTGCTGCTCACCGGCGAAGCGGACCTCGAGGCGGTGATCAGCGCCGTCAACGCAGGCCACATCCACCACTACCTCCGCAAACCGCTCGAGCGCGACGAGCTGACGCGCATCGTGCAGCGCGGCTTCCTCGAGTACGCCGAGACGCAGGGCCGGCGTGAGCGGGCGCGCAAGATGGTGCGCGCGGGCGTCGACCTCACGCTGCTCGTGCTCTCGGTCAAGGCACCCGCGGCCGCGGCCCACGCCCAGCGCGCCGGCCAGCTCGCGACGCGGCTCGGCGAGGCGCTCGGGCTGAGCGACCTGTTCACCGTCGAGCTCGCCGCGGAGCTGATCGTCGCCAGCCGTCACGTCGAGGCCGACCGCGCCCGCGCCCTGTTCAGCGATCTCCTGCCCGAAGACGACGGGCTCGGCGGGGCCCAGCGCGCCGTGCTCGAGCTGTGGACCGGCACCTCGGCACGCAACCTGTCGGTCGCCGCCAGCGTGGTGAACGCAGCGATCATCGCGAGCGAGGTCCACGACGAGCTGAGTGAGGTCGAGCGCTCGCAGTTGCTCGAGAAGGAGCTGGACCCTCGCGTGCTCGACGCGCTGAGGAGCATCCCGCGCGCGGCGTAGGACCGCGGGGCGTACCGGGCGAGTGCTGCAAGGAACTGCCGCGCACGAGCGATGGCGACGCGGAGAATCTCGCGCGCAGCGAGCAACCACCGCGCAACGACGAGCTGCCGCACAACGAAGAGCTGCCGCACAACGACGAGCTGCCGCGCAACGACGAGCCACCGCGCAACG
>JBMORD010000294.1:0-8042 GCA_049322495.1 Myxococcota bacterium
GAGCGTGGAGAACTCGAAGGACTGCGGGTAGTGGCGCAGCGTGAGGCCCCGCGCGCCGAGCTGCTGCTCCAGCGCCGGGCCGAAGGCGCCGGCCCCGATGCGCGCGACCAGCGACACCTCGTCGATCTCGTGCACCCGGCTCAGGCGCGAGAGGTCGAGCGAGAGCGAGCCGCGATGCCCGGGCCCGAGCCGCGGCTCGACGCCGCCCACCACCGACGAGCCTCCACCGAACGGCGTCACCGCGAGCCGTTCCCGCTCAGCCACCTCGAGGGTCAGCAGCAGCTCGCGCTCATCGGCTGGCGTGGCGACGATGTCGGGGGCGCTCGAGAAGTCGCCGCGGAAGCCCCGCACACGATCGGGGTACGCCTTGCCCATCGCGTGGCCTGCGCGCGCGTGATCGTCAGCGGCGCTGAAGGCCCGCAGCTCCGCGGGGAGCGCCACGCGAGCGCGCGGCACCTTCGGCTCGACCGGCGAGCGCACCTCGCTCGCGCCGAAGAACGGCTCGATGCGCGCCTGCGTCTCTTCCAGCGACACCGCCGCCTCGACCGCGCCCCACCCCCACAGGTTCCTGGTCATCATTCGCCCCTCTCGTCTTCGAGGAAGAGCTTCTTCTCGACCTCGGCCAGCTTGTCACCCTCGAGGCCCGCGGCCCTCAGCGCCGCGCGCAGGCCGGCCGCGCGCGTGTCGTGCACGCGGTAGCTGCACTCGTCGAACAGCCGCGGCACGGCGGCATCGAGCAGCACTGCGGGGTAGTCGCGGCACATGAGCGGACGGCTCGCGTAGCTGTCGCACTGCTTCGTCGACGGATCGAAGTGCGTGCAGCGGAACACGAAGACGCGGACGCGCGAGTCGGCCTCGACGAGCTCGAAGCCGTTGATCACACGCTGCCACCAGAGGAACAGCCGCCGCGCGGTCGGGAAAAACCACGTGACGCGACCCACTGCGATGCTGGGTCGCTCGCAGCAACGGCCACAGCCATTGCAGGTCCCGCTGAGGCGGTAGCGCCGCGACCGTCGCCCAAGCCACCGGGTCACGACCAGGTCGATCGTCTTCACCCAGCGCGTCAGCGCCTTGAGCGCGCTCCGAATCGGTCCGTCCCGCACGTGGGCGATTCTCCCCGAAATCCGGACACTTCGGGGGTGGGCCTTGTCGTCACTGGCGGTTGGCGGTACTTGCGAGCTCGCACCATGTACGACCAGCCCACTCCGCTGAGCGTGTCGCGCTTCCGGGTCCACTCCGAAGACCCGGCCTTCCACGTCGAGTGGCGCGGCGGCTCGCGGTTCGTGCTGTCGGGCGAGGTCGCGCTCGATCCCTCGGCAGAGCTCGACGTGTCGACGCCCAGCACCGACGTCGAGGTCGCGCTCGCGACGCACAGCCGCGCCGAGCACGCGGTGGCGGCGCTCCGGCGGGCGCTCCCGCGGTCGACCTCCATGAGCCACGAGGCCCTCGAAGACGGCGTGGAGATCGTCTTCCAGGAGGCCCTCGTGCCGGCGGCGAAGACGCCGCGCTTCCGCATCCTCTCGACCGACGCCCAGCTCCGCGTGCGGCAGCTCGACGAGAACAAGCTCGAGTTCCTCGGCGGCGTGGGCGACGACTGCCTCCTGACGATCCTCTGTGACAGCCGCCGGGTGACGATCGAGCTCCGCGCCGGCACCTCGGCGCAGGCCACCGCGCTGCGCGTCGGCTCGAGCGTTCCCCACGGCTACCGCGCGCTCGTCGACGGCCCGGTCGTCAGCGTGTGGAAGGACGCCGACTTCTTCTCGGCGGTTGCCTGAGCATTCCGTAAAGCGCGTTGACGTGATGGCGACTCGCCGCTCGCGCCGCGAGGGCGACAAACGGGCATGGAGTCCGCCGAACGCACGGAGCCCCTCTCGCTCGCCCACCCTCGCGCCGCCACCGTCTCGGTGCTGTCCTCCGACGCAGGGCTGCGCGTCACGGAGATCACCTGCGGAACGATCCACCTCGCCTTCACCGGGCGGGCGCCGCTGGGCTCGGTCTCGCTGCGCGTCGATCGCTCCTTCGTGACGGTGAGCGTGCCCGAGGTGCTGGGGCTCGAGTACCTCCAGCAGGCGCTGCTCGGCGCGATGCCCGAGGGCTACCTGGTGCTCGCCCACCCGTCGGAGGACGCGCTGATCGTCACCATCGCCCGCGCCTGGGAAGAGGAGCCGCAGCCGGTCGTGTTCTGCACCTCGTTCGACACCACGCTGCGCGCGCGGAAGCTGGGCACGAACCGGCTGCTCCTGCGCGGCGTCGCGCGCGGGCGTGGCGAGCTGGTGCTCCGCGTCGACGCGCACGAGCTCCGGCTCCGCCCGGCGGCAGGCGAGACGCCGCTGCTGGTGGCCAGCCGCGTGCGGGCCCTGCTCGCGCCGACCCACATCACGCTCCTCGCGGTGCCGACCACCGAGCGCGGCGATGTCGTCTTGACCGTGCTGCCGCGCCGCTGAGATAGGAGCCCGGTGTTCGACCGGGAGCTCGAGATCGCCACCACGCTGGCGCTGCAGGCCGCGGAGGTGATCCGCGAGGTGTACGAGACGTCGTTCGAGGTGGTGCAGAAGTCCGGCGGCGGAGGGCCGGTGACGGTCGCCGACCAGCGCGCCAACGAGCTCATCGTCGCAGGGTTGAAGCGCGCCTTCCCCGCCGACGACGTGGTGGCCGAGGAGTCGACGCACGTCGCCCCGAAGTCGGAGCGGGTGTGGTTCGTCGACCCGCTCGACGGCACGCGCGAGTTCGTCGACCGCAACGGCATGTTCGCGGTGCACATCGGCCTGGCGATCGCCGGCAGGGCGGTGGCGGGCGTGGTCCACGCGCCGGTGCAGCGCGCGCTGTGGAGCGGCGCCGTCGGCCACCCCTGCGTGCTCACCCTGGGCCGGGAGCGGCGCGAGCTGGCCATGGCGCCGGTCGAAGACACCGGTGCGCTGCGGCTCCTCGTCTCGCGCTCGCACAAGTCGAAGAAGACCGAGAAGATCAAGCAGGCGCTGGGCATCACCCGGGTGCGTGAGCAGGGCTCGGTGGGCCTCAAGTGCGCGCTGCTGGCGATGGGCGAGGCCGATCTCTACCTCCACCCGAGCAACCGCAGCTCGCGGTGGGACTCGTGCGCGCCCCAGGCGGTGATCGAAGCGGCGGGCGGCCTGCTGGTCGACTTCGCCGGCCAGCCCTACGAGTACTCCGGGCGCGAGCTCACCAACGAGCGCGGCCTCGTCGCCTGCCACCGCAGGACGTGGGAGCTCGCAGGCGACACCATCGTCCGCATCGCCCGCGAGACCGGCATCCTCCCCGGCTGAGGCTCAGACCGCGCCCGACACCACCGAGCCGGAGATCAGCTCCTCGAGACGCGCGAGCGCGGTCTCCATGGTGGCCATCGACGGCCCGAAGCTGAAGCGCACGTACTGGCGGAAGCGCGAGGCGCGCGAGCTGCGCCGCTTGCCCGGGTTCACGTCGAAGAACTCGCCGGGCACGACGATCACCTTCTTCTGCAGCGCGGCGCGGAAGAAGCCCATGCCGTCGTTGAGCGGCGCCGGCAGCTGCGAGACGTTGCCCCACACGTAGAAGGTGCCGTCGGGCACGCGATCGACGCGAATGCCCAGGCGCTGGAGCCCGGCGAGCAGCCGATCGCGCTTGGCCCGGAACACCTCGTGGATCGCGTTGGTCTCCTGGATCACGAGCGCCTCGTCGAGGAGCGGGATCGCCGCCCGCTGGATCGGCTTGCCGCCGCCGCCGTCGAGGAAGCTCCCCGCCGAAGCGACCGCGTCGATCACCTGCTTCGGCCCGACCGTCCACGTGGTGCGCCAGCCCGGGTAGCGCCAGTTCTTGGTGAGCCCGTCGAAGATCACGATCGGGTCGCGGTTGACGTCTTCCACGTACCGCGCGGCGCTCTCGACCGGCAGGCGGCCCGGCGGCGAGTTCCAGATGTAGTGCGAATAGAACTCGTCGATGAGCAGCGAGCACTCGAGCTCCCGCGAGAGCGCGACCCACTTCGCCAGCTCGTCGCCCTGCACCACCTTGCCCGTCGGGTTGCACGGGTTCGACAGGAGCAACGCCGACAGCCCGCGGCCCTGGATCTCGCGGCGGAGATCGTCAGGCGTGAAGGCGTAGCCGCGGTCCCCCTCGAGGAGGATGGGGATCGGGGTGAAGGCCTTGAAGATGTCGAGCAGCTCCTCGTACGCCGTGTAGTCCGGCAGGAAGTGCCCGAGGTTCACGTGCCCCAGCGCCGCCGCCGCGCGCGTCAGCGCTGCCCGACCGCCGCCCGAGACCGCGACGTTCTCCGGGCCGTACTGCGACTTCTTCCCCTTGCGGTAGAGCCGGTTGTAGAGCGTGGCGATCGCCTCGCGCAGCTCCCAGAGGCCGGCGACCGGCGCGTACTCCTGATCGTCGACGTCGATCTCCACGTGGTGGATGCGCTTCGGCGCGCCGGGCAGCTCGCCCGTCTCCGGCTGGCCCTGCCCGAGGTTGCACCAGTCGGGATCCTTCGGGCTGAAGCCGAGCCGCGTGGCCTCGGTGGTGACGTAGATGACACCCGTTCGCGGCACCTGCCGGAACGCTGCGATGTGGAACTCTTCACTCACGGTGGGCAACTCCCGAGGCGAGCAGCGCCGCCTCGAGCTCCTGTGCATCGAACCGCAGCGCCAACCGCTGGATTCCGCCGATGACTACCACCGGCACCTGGTAGCGGTACTTCTCGAACCACTCCGTGCGTTCGAGGATGTTGTGCCGCACCACCTCGAAGACGAAGCGGTCGCCGAGGTCATCCAGCACCTCCCTCGCCTCGACGCACAGAGAACAGCCGGGCTTTTCGTAGACGTGGATTTCCATCCGAAAGAGAATCGACCCGATGCGGGGACTGAACGGCGACTTCGCGACGATGCCGCTCAAGGACCTCGTCGTCTACCTCTGGAACCGCCAGGCCACCGGTCAGCTGACGCTGGAGTTCCGCGGGGTGCACAAGGAAGTGCAGATCGAGAACGGCCACATCTACAACGCGTCGTCGAACCTCCCGCGCGAGTACCTGGGCCAGTACCTGATCAACCTCGGCCACCTCACCGAGGAGCAGTTCGCCCGCGCCTACGCCACCCAGAAGGAGACGAAGGTCTACCTCGGCCGCATCCTCGAGATGATCGGCCTGGTGGCGCGCGAGACGCTCGAGACGGTGCTCTCGACCAAGTTCCGCGAGACGGTGCTCGACGCCTGCAACTGGGTCGACGGCGTCTTCCGCTTCGAGCCCGGCAAGAAGGTGCCGCTGGGCGACGGCCTCCGCGTGCAGGTGCCGCTGATCGACGTGCACAAGGAGTCCGACTTCCGCGTGCAGGCCTGGCAGCTCATGCGCCAGGCGTTCCCCTCGGGGGCGTGCACCCTCGAGCTGCGGCGCGAGAACCTCGTCGACCCGCCGAAGCCCGGGAGCATCGATGAGAAGCTCTTCGCCAGCATCGAGGCCGGCCAGACCATCGACGAGATGGCGCTCAAGCTCCACGCCACCGACTACTTCCTCTACAACCGGCTCTACGCGTACTTCCACATGGGCGCGCTCCAGGTGCACGAGCCTGCGGGGCCGGCGATCGACATCGATCTCAACCTCGGGCTCGGCGACAGCCCCACCGCGGAGCAGCTCCTCGGCAACGCGCGCGTGTTCTACGAGAAGAGCAACTTCCGCGACGCCTGGGCGCTCGCGCGGCGCAGCAACGAGCTGACGCCCACGCTCGACGCGGCGCTCCTGCTCCGGCAGATCGAGGTCGCGTGGCTGCCGCAGCTCAAGGCCGACTTCGTCTCGTCGGGCCGCGTGCCGGGCATGCTCATCGGCCCCGAGCAGCTCGCCAAGGTGTCGCTCAGCGCCCCCGAGCGCTACCTGCTCTCTCGGGTCGACGGCAAGCGCGACGTCGAGAACATCCTCCGCATCGCGCCGCTGCGGGAATTCGAGGCCCTGGTGGCCTTCGATCGCTTCGTCACCCAGCGGTGGATTCGCATGCAGTGATCGCGCTCCTGTGCTTAGGGGTGCGCGTCCATGGCAGACCCTTCTGAGATCGGAGCCGTCTGGAGAGCCGAGACCCGCCGCGCCGGCAAGAGCGCGCGCGGGCTGGCCCTGATGGTGCTCTTCCTGTTCGCCGAGGCCCTGACGCTGGGCGTCGGCGGCTGCATCAACGTCGGCGCCAACAAGCAGTTCGACGAGATCGTCACCGGCCAGGGCGCCGAGCCCGCGGTGGTGCGCAAGGAGCTCACCAGGCGCAAGGTCGAGATCCTCAAGATGGTCACGCGCAACAGCGACGCGACGGTCGAGACCCTCGCCGAGGTGCCGCTGGTGCTGCTGCTGGTCTTCTTCGCCACGCTGCTGTTCCTGCCGATCCTGATCGCGCTGATGGGCTTCGATCAGATCTCCGCGGAGATCGGGCCGAAGTCGATCCGCTACCTGGTGGTGCGCGCCCAGCGCAGCAGCGTGCTGTTCGGCAAGTACCTCTCGCAGCTCACGGTGCTCGCGCTGCTGATGGTGATCTGCGTGCTCGCCATGGTGGGCGTCGCCAAGTGGCTCAACGCCGACTTCGAGTGGCTCCTGGCCGCGAAGTGGGCCGCGAAGCTGTGGGCGGCCTCGATGGTGATCGGCGCCACCTACGCCGCGCTCACTACGCTGTGCAGCTCGGTCGTCCGCATCGGCCCGCTGAGCCTCTTCCTCAACCTCATCTCGCTCTTCGTCTTCTGGTTCATCGGGCTGGTGAGCAACGTGTGGTCGCTGCCCGGCGCGAAGGGGCTGCTGGGCCAGGAGGAGTCGCCGCTGGCGTACATCCGCTACCTGCTGCCCAGCCAGTTCGAGACGCAGGTGCTCAGCCCCGCGCCGCTCGAGTTCGCGAGCGGGCTGGTGGCGTTCGCCGGCTTCACGCTCGTCTTCCTCGGGCTGGCGCGCATGGTGCTCGACTGGAGGGACGTGTGAGCGCGGCGATCGAGATCAAGAAGCTGAGCAAGGCGTTCGGCGAGAAGGTCGCCGTCAACGACGTGTCCTTCACCGTCGAGGAGGGGTGGACCTACGGGCTCATCGGCCCCAACGGCGCGGGCAAGACGACGACCTTCTCGATGATGTGCGGGTACCTGCGGCCGACCGCGGGCACCATCTCCATCCTCGGGGCGAGCCCGCAGGACCCCGGCGCGATGAAGGGCAAGCTGGGCGTGCTCCCGCAAGACGCGATCCTCCCGCCGACGTGGCCGGTGGGCGATCTGCTGACGTACTACGGCGAGCTCCAGGGGCTGCCGAACGCCGAGCAGGAGGCGCGCGCCGCGCTCGAGCGCGTGCAGCTCCCGGAGACGTGGGGCACGGTCGCGGGGGCCCTCTCGCACGGCATGCACAAGCGCGTGGCGATGGCGCAGGCGCTGATGGGCTCGCCGCCGGTGATCTTCCTCGACGAGCCGACCGCCGGCCTCGACCCGAAGATCGCCGCGCAGGTGCGCAACGTGATCCGCGAGCTCAAGGGCAGACACACGGTGGTGGTCTCGAGCCACAACCTCCAGGAGCTCGAGGAGCTGTGCGACGCGACGGCCATCCTCGACAAGGGCCGCCTCGTCAGCGCGTCGACCATGGCCGAGCTGACCGGGCAGATGGCCGAGTTCCGCGTGCAGCTCGCGAAGGGGGAGCCTCCGCTGGCCGAGCTCAAGGCGCTCACCGGCGTGAAGGACGCCCGCCTCGAGGGCGCGCAGGTGCTCTGCGTGAGCTTCGACGCCCAGCAGGTGACGCCCGAGGAGATCATCACCCGCGCGGTCGGGCTCCTCGCGCAGCGCAACGTGCTCTTCCTCACCGTGTGGCGCGGCAAGCGCCTCGAAGAGAAGGTCCTTCAGCTCACCTGAGGCTCGCGGCGGCGAGCAAGACACCGCTCGCGGCTGTCGGCGAGCCGCCGCGCACGGCCGGAGCGAGCCCGCCGGAGGCAGTGGAGGCTCGCGGCTACTGGCGAGCCGCCGCGTACGCCGGAGCAAGCCCGCCAGAGGCAACGAAGGCCGTGGTGGTGGCTCGCGGCTGTTGGCGAGCCGCCGCGCACGGCCGGAGCAATCCCGCCGGAGGCAGCGGAGGCCGTGGT
>JBMORD010000295.1:0-58988 GCA_049322495.1 Myxococcota bacterium
CGCGGCGCGCTCGAGCGTGAGCGGAGCCGCGAGCGTGAAGGTGGGCTCACGCTGTCTCTGGAGCCAGAGCTCGCGCAACCACGGCAGGAGAACGAGGGTGGCGGCGCCTCCCAGCGCGACGGCGCGTGAGAGGGCAGCCTTCCACGCGAAGGAGCCTTCCCCGATGACGACGAAGAGGCCCGCGAAGAGCGCGAAGGGCGCGAGCATGGGGTGTGACGACAGGCCGAAGCCGAGCAGGATCCCGACGCCGGCGGCGCGCCGCGCGCTCGCCGGCCCGAGGCTGGCGGCCACCACCGCAAAGGCCACCGCGTTGGTGAGCTGGTCCCAGGCGAGGCGCGACCAGAAGAACTGATGGGGCGACGCCCCGATCAGCAGCCAGAGGACCCCCGGGAGCCAGCCCCGCTCGTGTCGCAGCACCGCGCGGAGCGAGGGCGCCCCGAGGACATGTCTGGCGACAGCCAGCCCGAAGGCCAGCTGGGCGACGGTCACCGTCGCCGTCATGGCGCGGAGGCAGCCCTGCGCCGTCGTCACGCCGAGCCACTGGAGCGCGCCGTAGAACCAGAAGATGGCGCCCCCGTAGTAGTAGCCCGAGGTGCCGACGATGGTGGAGCGGGTCAGCACCCGCCCGGTGGCGAGCTGGTCGCGCGCTGCCGCGAGGAACTGCGGTTCGTCGTTGATGAACGGTGCGAGGTCGAGGTCGACCAGTCGCCACGCGAGCACGAGGACGCCGAGCGCTGCGACCGCGAGGTTGACCGCGTGCTGTCTCGGGGGCGCGCCGCTCACGGGCTCTTCACGGCTCCCAGCGCGGGAGGCGCGGGGCGTCGGCGAGCAGGGGGGCCTCGAGATCCTTCTTCGACAGGGTGGGGGTGGTGACGGGCCAGTCGATGCCGATGGCGGGATCGTCCCAGCGGATCGACTGCTCGAACTCGGGCGAGTAGAGCGCGGTGCACTTGTAGGTGAAGTCGGTGTCGTCGGCGAGCGAGCAGAAGCCGTGGGCGAACCCCGCGGGGATCCACAGCTGCTTCTTGTTCGACTCCGACAGCTCGAGGCCGAACCACTTGCCGAAGGTGGGCGAACCGACGCGCACGTCGACGGCGACGTCGAAGACCGCGCCACGCACCACCTGCACCAGCTTCCCCTGGGCGTTCGGGTTCTGGAAGTGCAGGCCGCGGAGGATCCCCTTCGCCGAGTGGCTCCAGTTGTCCTGCACGAAGGGGCCGGTGATGCCGTGGCTCGCGTAGCGGCCCTGGTGGAAGGTCTCGAGGAAGAAGCCGCGGGCGTCGCCGAACACGCGCGGCGTCACGACGAGCACGCCCGGCAGCGGAGTCTGATCGACGTTCACGGCGCGGTCCGGTGCTTGAGGAGGTGGAGCAGGTACTGCCCGTACTCGTTCTTCTTCATCGGCTCGGCGAGCTTCTCGAGCTGGGCGTCGTCGATGTACTTCATGCGCCAGCAGATCTCCTCGAGGCAGGCGACCTTGAGGCCGGTGCGCCGCTCGATGACGTGGATGAACTGCGACGCCTCCATCAGCGAGTCGTGGGTGCCGGTGTCGAGCCACGCGAAGCCGCGGCTCATCACCTCGACCGAGAGCTGCCCGCGGCGGAGGTAGACCTCGTTGACGGTGGTGATCTCCAGCTCGCCGCGCGCGGAGGGCTTGATCTCCCGGGCGATGTTCACCACGTCGTTGTCGTAATAGTAGAGGCCGGTCACCGCGTAGTTCGACTTCGGCTGCTTCGGCTTTTCCTCGATGCTGAGCGCGCGGCCGGTGGCGTCGAGCTCGACCACGCCGTAGCGGTGCGGGTCGTGCACCTGGTAGCCGAAGACGGTGGCGCCCTGCGTGAGCTGCGCCGCGCGCTGGACGAGCGTGCTGAAGTGATCGCCGAAGAAGATGTTGTCTCCCAGCACCAGGGCGACGGTGTCCTTGCCGACGAACTCGCGACCGATGAGGAAGGCCTGCGCCAGCCCGTCGGGGCTCGGCTGCTCGGCGTACGAGAACGACACGCCCCACTGCGAGCCGTCGCCGAGGAGTTCGCGGAAGCGCGGCAGATCCTGCGGGGTCGAGATGATGAGGATCTCGCGGATGCCCGAGAGCAGCAGGGTGCTGATCGGGTAGTAGACCATCGGCTTGTCGTGGATGGGGAGCAGCTGCTTCGAGACGACGCGCGTGAGGGGGTACAGGCGCGTGCCCGAACCACCGGCGAGGACGATGCCTTTCATGGGGTTTCCTTGTGCTCGGCGTGGAGACGATCGAGCGCGGCCTCGATGGTCAGGGGTCTGGCGGCCAGCGCCTCGAGCGTGCGGGTGACGATGAGGCCGCTGCGCGCGGGGCGGGGGCTCGGGAGGTTGACGTCGGCCATCCGGCTCGGCACGACGAGCCGGCGGTCGAAGCCGAACCTGTCGCACAGCCGGTGCCCGAACGAGACGCGATCGATCACCTCGGCCCCGGCGGTGTGCCAGATGCCCGACAGGCGCCGGCTGCCGAGCTCGGCGAGCATCTCGGCGACGTTGCCGGCATGGGACGGCGAGACCCACTGATCGCTGAACAGCTTGACGGTCTTCCCGCTGCCCAGCGCGTCGATGAGCCACGAGCCGAAGTTGTTCTTCCCCGTCGACGGCCAGCCGTAGACCACCGCGGTGCGCGCGATGGTCCAGCGGCCCTTCGGGCAGAGGGCGCGCACGGCCTCTTCGCCGGCGTGCTTGGAGATGGCGTAGACGCCCCGCGGGTTGGGGACGGCGTCGACGTCGTACGGCCCGGCCTCGCCATCGAAGACGTAGTCGGTCGAGACGTGGACGAGGTGGGAGTCGAGCTCCCGCGCGCTGCCGGCGAGCGTGGCGACCGCGTCGACGTTGGCCGCCCAGGCGCCGGACGGGTCACGCTCGCAGCCGTCGACGTCGGTCATCGCCGCGCAGTTGATCACCACGTCGGCGCGGACCTCGCGGAGCGCCTGGTCGAGCGCCTCGCGATCGGCGAGGTCGACCGACAGGTACTGCGCGCCGCCGAGCGCGTTCGCACGCTGTGCGCCGCGGCCGAGCGCGTAGACCTCGTGGCGCGCCGAGAGGAGTCGCACCAGCCGACTGCCCACCAGCCCGTTGGCCCCCGTGACGAGAAAGCGCATCGGTCAACCCTGGAGGCGCGCGGCGTACTGCGTGTCGAAGTAGCTCTGGTAGGCGCCCGAGGTGATGCGCTCCCACCACGCGCGGTGCTCGACGTACCACTTCACCGTGTCGGCCAGCGCCTGCTCGAACACGAACGACGGCGACCAGCCGAGCTCGCGTTTGATCTTCGACGCGTCGATCGCGTAGCGCTTGTCGTGGCCGGGGCGGTCCTTCACGTACTTGATGAGCGACTCGGGCTTGCCGAGCGCGGCGAGGATCGCCTTGACGATCTGGATGTTCTGGCGCTCGGAGTTGCCGCCGATGTTGTACACGTTCCCCTTGACGCCCTTCTCGAGCGCGAGGGTGAGCGCCGCGCAGTGATCTTCGACGTGCAGCCAGTCGCGCACGTTGGTGCCGTCGCCGTAGACGGGCAGCGGCTTGTCGGCGAGCGCGTTGGCGACCATGAGGGGGATCAGCTTCTCGGGGAACTGGTACGGCCCGTAGTTGTTCGAGCAGCGCGTGACGACCACGTCGAGGCCGAAGGTGCGCTCGTAGGCCAGCGAGATGAGGTCGGCCGAGGCCTTCGACGACGAGTACGGCGAAGAGGGATCGAGCGGCGTGGTCTCGGTGAAGAGGCCGGTCGGGCCGAGCGAGCCGTAGACCTCGTCGGTCGAGACCATCAGGAAGCGGGAGAGCTTCGCGTGCCGCGCGGCCTCGAGCAGCACGTTGGTGCCCAGCACGTTGGTGGCGATGAAGGCCTCAGGCCCGAGGATCGAGCGGTCGACGTGGCTCTCGGCGGCGAGGTGCATGATCGCCTCGACCTTGTGGGTGCGCAGGAGGTGATCGATCAGCTCCCGGTTGCCGATGTCGCCGCGCACGAAGACGTGCTGCGGGTCGCCCTCGAGCTCCTTCAGGTTCTCGAGGTTGCCGGCGTAGGTCAGCTTGTCGAGGTTGACGACCTTCCAGCCCGGGCGGTTCCGGCGGAGGTATTTCACGAGGTTCGAGCCGATGAAGCCGCAGCCGCCGGTGACGAGCACGTTCATGGCGGGGCTCCGTAGTGAGTGCGGCCGGTGAGGTCAACGGCCAAGGAAGGCTTTGCCCGCTGGCGACCGATTGCGTAAGCGACGGGCATGAAGAGCGCGCTCATCACCGGCATCACCGGCCAGGACGGCAGCTACCTCGCGGAGCTGCTCCTGTCGAAGGGCTACCGGGTCCACGGCATGGTGAGGCGCTCGTCGGAAGAGAAGTTCGAGCGCATCGCGCACCTCCGGGGCCGCGTGCAGCTGCACCAGGGCGATCTGCTCGATCAGTTCTCGATCGCCTCGGTGATCGAGAAGGCCCAGCCCGATGAGGTCTACAACCTCGCGGCACAGTCGTTCGTGCCGACGAGCTGGAGCGAGCCGGTGCTGACCGGCGAGTTCACCGCGCTCGGCGTCACCAAGATGCTCGAGGCGGTCCGTCACGCCAACCCGAAGATCCGCTTCTACCAGGCGTCGTCGTCCGAGATGTTCGGGCGCGTGCTGGAGGTGCCGCAGAAGGAGACCACGCCCTTCTACCCGCGCTCGCCGTACGGCGTGGCGAAGGTGTACGGCCACTTCATCACCGTCAACTACCGTGAGTCGTACGGCCTCTTCGCGGTGAGCGGGATCCTCTTCAACCACGAGTCGCCGCGGCGCGGGCTCGAGTTCGTCACCCGCAAGGTCACGCACCACGCGGCGCTCATCAAGCTCGGGCTCGCCGACAGGCTCCGCGTCGGCAACCTCGACGCGCGGCGCGACTGGGGGTTCGCCGGCGACTACGTCGACGCGATGTGGCGCATGCTCCAGCAGGACAAGCCGGAGGACTTCGTCATCGCCACCAACGAGACGCACAGCGTGCGCGAGCTGGTGCAGATCGCCTTCGCGCGCGTGGGGCTCGACTGGGAGAAGCACGTCGAGGTCGATCCCGCGTTCGTGCGGCCCGCGGAGGTCGATCTGCTGATCGGCGACTTCTCCAAGGCGAAGCGGCAGCTCGGCTGGGAGCCGAAGGTGCGCTTCAAGGAACTCGTCGAGATGATGGTCGACGCCGATCTGAAGCAGGTGGAGCATCGGGTTTCGGCCGGTGACCGCGACATCTCGTGAGTGGGCGATGAGAGTCCTGATCACCGGCGCCGGTGGCTTCGTCGGGCGCTGGCTCCGGCGGGAGCTCGAGCGCACTGGCGCCGAGGTGGTGGGCGCGGATCGGGCCGGCGCGGAGCAGCGACTGGACGTCACGGACGCCCGCGCCGTCGACGCGCTCGTGGCTGCGGTTCGTCCGTCGGCGGTCGTTCACCTCGCCGCGATGGCCTCCGTCGCCGAGTGCAGCGCGGCGCCCGCGGAAGCCTTCGCGGTCAACGCGGGCGGGACGCTCAACGTCGCGCAGGCGCTCCTGAGGGCGGGATCGCCGTGCCGGTTGCTGCTGGTCAGCTCGGGTGAAGTGTACGGCTCCAGTGCCGGCATCGTCGCTTGTAGAGAGGACCAGCCGGTCGACCCGGTGAGCGTCTATGGGGCGACCAAACGGGCGGCGGAGGTGGTCGCGCTCCAGGCCCGTCACCTCGGGCTCGACGTGGTGATCGCCCGCCCGTTCAACCACATCGGCGCGGGGCAGGGCGTCCGGTTCGCACTCCCCGCGTTCGCCCGACAGCTCGCCAGCGCGCCGCGCGGTGTGCCGCTGGTGCTCGAGGTCGGGAACCTCTCGGCCGTGCGCGACTTCAGCCACGTTGCTGACGTCGTCGACGGGTACCGGGTGCTGCTCGAGCGGGGCGTCTCGGGCGCGATCTACAACCTCGGGTCGGGCGTCGGCCGCTCGGTCGAGCAGATGCTCGGCTTGCTCGTCGAGCTGTCCGGCCGCGAGGTGACCGTGCAGGTCGACCCCTCGCGCCTTCGGCCCGTCGAGATCCCCACACTGATCGCCGACCCGTCGCGCTTGCTGGCGCTGGGCTGGCGCCCCTCGCGCCCGGTCGAGCAGGCGCTTCGCGAACTCCTCGCCGAGGCGCAGCGAGCAGCCTCCAACTGCTGAGGGGCAAGTGGGTGCTATAGGCGGAAGGGTGAAGACTCGACTCCAGGATCTCGAGGTCCGCCTCGCCGAGGCCCTGCGCGAACGCGACATCGCCTTGGCTCAACTCGCCAGTGAGCGAGCGCGGCACAACGCGCTTCGGCTCTACCTTGAATGGGGACAGGAACAACCATTGCCCGACTATCCGCCCGGCACGGGTCCTGGAGAGCCGCCCCTCCGGTATCAGTGGGCGGACCGCGTCAACTCGATCGTCAAGGCGAGCTTCGGGCCACTGCACGCGCGCCTTCGCGGGGCGAGGAAAAAGGCGTGAGCGCCGATGTGATCGTGCCGGTCTATGCGGACGTGGAACTCACTCGACGTTGCCTCGAGTCAGTGCTCCGCCATTCGGGAACTGCGCTGCGTCGGCTGATCGTCGTCGACGACGCCTCTCCAGAGCCGGAGATGGCAGGAGTTCTGCGCGATCTCGCGGCCTCCGATCGAAGGGTTCGGATCATCGTCAACGAGCGTAATCTCGGGTTCGTCGAGTCGTGCAACCGCGGCCTTGGCTTGCGCGAAGGGGACGTGGTGTTGCTCAACAGTGACACCGAGGCAACACCGGGCTGGCTCGACGAGTTGCTCGGCGCGCTTCGTGAGGGCTGGGCCGCCGTCTCTCCTCTCTCGAACAACGCGACGCTCTGCAGCGTGCCTGCGTTCATGCGTGCCAATCCTGCGGAGCCACCTCCTCAGAAGGCATTGCGCGGTCTTCCTCGCGTCACCGAACTCCCGACGCTGGTGGGGTTCTGTATGGCGATGAGCGACAGCGCGTTGTCCCTGCTGGGAGGGCTCGATCGGGCGTTTGGTCGCGGGTACAACGAAGAGAACGATTGGTGCCAGCGTGCTCGATCGCGCGGACTGAGGGTTGGGCGTGCGAACCGTGTCTACGTGATGCATCAGGGCGGGGCTTCCTTCGGTTCTCAGGCCCGCCGTCTCGATGAGTACAACTCGCGTCGGCTGGTGCGCCGATATCCGCAGTACCTCCGCGAGAATGCCGACTTCGAACGAGGCCCCATGGCGCGGCTTGCCGCACGGGCCGTCGGGGCGCTGAAGCGGACGCTCAACGTCACGGTCAGCCTCTGCGGGACGACGCGCCCAGGCTGGCTCGATCGCGAGTTGCCCGGGGTCTCGCTCACGGTACGTCGAGGGGTCGCCCCGAGCGACGCCGATGTGCATCATGTTATTGGTGACGGTTTCGATCTCGCTGCCGTCGAGGCGCTGCTGCGATCCGATGCCGCAGTGGTCTACTCGCCCGAGCTTCGATCCGACGACTTTCTCCTTCGTCGCGAGAGGCAAGCGATGCTCGAGGCGTCCCAACTCGTTTGTGTCCCGAGCGAGGCCTCTCGGCTCAGCCTGCCTGAGCATCTGCCCGTGCGGGTGGTCGCGCCTTCACCTCGCGGCTGGGGCCCGGTCGAGGTCGATGTCGAGGCGAAGGTGGTTCACCTTGCGAACCACGGGGCACGCGACAACGAGCCGTTGGTTGTCGAGGCGTTCTCTCTTGTGTGGCAGTCGTGGCCAGCGGCTCGCCTGGTGCTGACTGCGCCTCCGACTGCGTCTCGAGTGAAGGGGCCGTGGCAGCGGCGAGAGGCCTACCGCCCTGGTCCCGGGTCGATCGCCATCTTCGCTGACGTGAGTGACACACGGTTGGACCGGCTCGTCGATGGCATTGCCTCCGGTGCACTGGTCGTAGCGCTTGAGACGCAGGGCGTTCGGGAAGTCTGTGGTGAGGCGGCCGTCCTCGTCGACGAGTGGTCTGCGGAGGCCCTTGCAGAGGCAACGCTGCTCCTCGCAGGCGACCCTGGCCTCAGAGCGTCCTTGTGCCGGCGCAGACGAGCTCTCGAAAGGAAGACGCGCAAGCTTGAGGCGCAGATGTCCGACCTGTATCGCCAACTACTCCTCGCACCCGACATCGCATCGCTCCGTCGACGCCAACTCATCGCGGCTGTGCTCAAACCATCAGGGGCGCAGGAGCTGGCGTGAGCTCGCGATGACCTCCGTCAGCATATGGCGGCTCAGCTCATCCGCTGGTCGCGGATCGAGTCGCGGCAGACAGTCTTGTGCAACCAGCGTGAGGTTCGGATTGTAGCCAGGATCGCCGGCGTGCAGAAACGGGTGCATTCGGGCGTAGCCGAGCCAGGCATCGCCATCGGGGATGACTTCTCCGCTTCGA
The DNA here is from genome assembly GCA_049322495.1 of Myxococcota bacterium. GTDB lineage: Bacteria > Myxococcota > Myxococcia > Myxococcales > Myxococcaceae > Archangium_A. The sequence goes on from JBMORD010000295.1 coordinate 8,333, forward strand.
GTTGCCGACTCGTGGTGAGTGAGGGAAACGTGAGGCGTGTTGACCAGGCGGTAGCCACGACTCACGACTCGCAGGCACAGATCGACGTCGCCGCCAGACACCACGAAACTCTCGTCGAACCCCTTGACTTCGTCGAATACTCTTCGCCTCATCATCAAACACGCAGCGGTGACCGCGGTCGGGTTCCTGGTCCACGACGGGAGTCCGAACGCGGTCCATCGCGGAGTGGGGCGGCACCAGGCGAAGGGGTGGGCTGCGAAGCCTCCGATGCCCACTGCAACTCCTGCATGTTGGATTCGTCCATTCGGGTACATCAGGTTGACGCCGACTGCTCCAATCTCGGGGCGCTGGGCGTGACTGAGCATCTCTTCGACGGCCTCTCCGTTCCACGAGACGTCATTGTTCAAGAAGAGAAGGAACTCGCCACGAGCCCAGTTGCGCACCGCGGCGTTGTTGAGGGCTTGGTAGTTGAACTTGTGGTTCCACTCCACGACACGGTTTCTGTCGGAGCGCAGCGTTTCAAGGAAGCGGCGCGTTGCTCCGTTCTTCGAGTTGTTCGACACGAGCACGAATTCCACGTTCTGGTATCGCTCATGGCGTTCGAAGGTGGTGAGCAACTGGTCGAGCAGCTCGGGTCGGTCTCGGAATGGAACAATGATCGAGACCAGTGGCCGCCCCTTGATGGCGCGGCGCACCCGCCATCGGCCCGAGTGCCGCTCGAGTCTCGATGAGAACGGCTCCGCTGCGAGGTGCTCGCGAACCGCTTCGAGGTGCGGTCCTTCATCCGGCTCCGACGTCCGGTGCCAAAGGACCTCCGGCACGCGGGCGATCGTGTCGGGCGCAGCAGAGAGGAGCAATCGTGAGATCGCGCCGCGATCGAGCGTTCCTCCTGCCGCGAGCCAGGTGAGCAGCCGCTGCTTGCGGATTGCGATGAGTTCCCCCGCGAACTGCACCTCGTTGAAGAGGTCTGGCGACCATCCTGGCTTGAAGAACGGTTTGGTAACGCGGCCAGTGGTGGTGAGGTGATCGTGATCCGAGTACAGCAACTCGGCCTTGGTGTCGGAAGCCGCGTGGAGGAACTCTTCAAGGGCGAAGGGCGCGAGCACTGCCGGCTCGGCGACCAGGAGCACCAGGTCACCAGTGGCACGATGCGGGAGGTCTTGCGCTGAGACTTCAGTCAGGCCGCTGATCGTCGAGCGGTGACTGCTGAGCGTGAGGCACTCCCACTCTCCGGGCTGGCAGCGAACGCTTGCCAGCGTTGCGGTTGGATTCTCAGCCGCGCGGTCGAGGAGAAGGACGGTGATCCGCTCCGGCCGTCGCGGGCGGGTTGTTGCGCGCTCGGCTCGTGCCGCTTCGTGCTTCGTGTGCCACTCGGGGTAGATCGTGTCGAGAAGCGCCTCACCCGGAAGCAGGAGAGACGCCAGCGAGTGGAGTACGTCCCGAGAGAACTTCATCTGCCTGTCGAATCCGAAGCCGTTGCGACGGGGCATCAATCCGGCGTGCGCCAGAAGGGCATCCGTCTGCGCTTCGAACTCCTCTCGAGGTGGCTCATTCTTCAGCAGCCTCCGCATGGCGTCGACCGCGAGTTCGTTTGCGCGCCAGATCCACGCCATCTCGCGGTGGAATCGGAGGGCGACGGTGATCGCGCTGGCGCTTTTTCCCAGGCGAAGCGCGGTCCGAACGAGGACTGCCGAGCGGTGGCTCGGGCCGGCGATCGGCCAAGCGCGGAGCAGGGGGTCGACCTCGTCCTGCAGTCGTACTGCGGCAGCGGGTGAGCCTGCGTCCCGGGGCCAGGCGTTGATCATTTCCGCCAGCACTCCGTTGATCACTGACTGTCGACGCCAGAACTCCACCTTGAGCGCCGCCGACACCAGCCCACCCTCGTCAAAGCGCGGTGGAACGAGCGGAGGGAGCGAAGAGGCCTGAAATACGGGCCCAGCGCGCACGCCCTGTCGGAGGGCGAGCAGTGCCCGCCTGAAGTTGGACTCACCTGCGCTCCCGCGCCGAACCTCCGGTCGCGTCCACTGGCGATACCCGTTCAAGAGGGCGCGTGGGTCGAGGGAGACCTGTTCGGTGGTGGGGTGCAAGGTCTGGATGTCACTGCTCATCGGCGCACCCTCCGCGAGCGCTCGCCAGCTGGCTTTTCCCTCTCGAACCGCCAGCGAGTCAGTGCTTCGAAAACGGCCGCTGCGCTGTTTTCCCATGTCAACGTGTTCGCGTACTCGAGGCCGCGTTGCACCTGCTGTCGCCGCGCGACATCGTTGTCGAGCATCTCGAGAATTCGCGTCGTCAGCCCCTGAACGGTTGGTGGTGCGAGCACCACCGCACCGCGAGGATATGCTGCGCGCGTGTTCTCTCCGTCCACGTCAATGACCGGACAGCCCGAGGCTGCCATTTCCTGAGGCAGGAGACTGTAGTTGCTCATCGATAGACAAACACCAACCGTCGCGTTCGAGTATTGATGGCGCAGGCCGGCGTGATCGAGGATGCCGTTGTTTTGGAATGGGAATGGCAGGAGGGAGGGGTGTAGTTCGGCGCCTGCCGTGTAGATGTCGACGTCGGGGCGCTGCCGCTTGACCTCGCGCAGCGCGAGGCACATCAACTCGAAGCCTCGTCGCGGAGTATGCGGGCGAACATAGGCAAAGACAGAACGTCCCTTGCGTATCGTTGGTTCTGGCCAATATGCGTCGTGGTCGACGGCGAGTTGAAATGGCGCGGTGACCATGCCGTACTTCTCGCTCATCATTTTGGCCAGCCAGTGCCCCGCGGTGATGCCAAACATTCCGAATCGGTAGGTCTCCTCGGCAAAGGTTGCCTCCGCACCGGCTGGATAGAACGCCGGCTCATAATCTTGCACGAAATAGGCGAGCGATACGGCGTTTCCGATTGCGCGAACAGGGTAGGCCGTTGACCAGTGTGTCGCGATTGCGAAATCTGCAGGGAGCATCGTTTGTTGAAGGGGTTCGACCGGTGCTTCGATGGGGGCGAACCATTCGTGAACCAGGGAGCGGAGTCGCGCGGACGGGAAAGGCATGCTTCGTTCCGCGTCGAGCACGTAGACGCGATTCATTACCCCGCGCTTCTCAAGCAGATGAATCATGCGGAAGATGGTCTGATGTCCGCCGCCCCCCTTGCCGTACGGAGGGACCACCCAGTTGAGAACCAACTCTTGTCCATGGATGCCAGCGCGGCTCTTGAGCAGTTTGCCTGCGGGCTTGCTCATTGACTTGAATGTCTCGCTTTCCCACCAGTGCCCGTTCTGTCCTCCGCGGTTCAGGCTTCGACGCCATGCGAGCAGCGCCTCGGACAGGTTGTTCGAGCGGAGGATGTGAACGAGATCGTGAGTGATTGCTGCTGCCCCATCGATCTTGCCGTGTGCTCCGAACGTTCCCTGGAGATAGACGCGCATGTCGTCGACGAGGGACTGATTGCGCCGCTCCGCGTCGCTGCCCTTGATGCCGAGGTGTTGTGACAGGCGGGTCACGAACGCTCGCGGGAGGAATGGCGACTTGTCTCCGAGGAACCGGCCGATGGCGTCAGCGTGAGTGCGCGCGACGATCCCGGGGGCGCGGGTCAACCACTTCTTTGGCTTGGCGACCCTGAGTCGACGGAGATCGCGCTGGGCGACGTGAGTTGCATGTTCAAGCCACTTCGTGAGCGTCCACGAGTGTGTTGGGTCTTGGTACTGCCGCCGGAATCGGCCCTCGTCGAATGCGCGCTGAAGAGTGTTGAGGACGTCGTAGTTGTGGCTGTGCCGGACCGCCGCACGAGGCGCCCAGCCTTTGCCAAAGCCGGCCTCGAGGATCGCGGCGGCCCACAGCTGGTCTTCCATGAACTCGACATCGGGGTACGGGATCTGCTCCCAGACGGCCTTGCGAAGGGCCGCATTGTTGTCGCTGAAGAATACGTAGAAGTCGCGGGCGCGTGAGTACTCGGCCCATGAGCGTGGGTTGTGTCCGATCCGAAAAGTCGTGTTCTCGGCCCCGAACGCGGCGAAGTGCCGCTCCAGCATCATCGCCTCCGATTCGCGGCAATCCTCGTGAGGGAGGTGCTTTCCGAATACGCCGGCTAGCGTGTCGTCCCACCTGAAGGGCGTGATCAGCTCCTCGAGCCAGTTCTCATCCGCGGGGACGGCGTCCTGCGTGATGAGCGCGACGAACGGGGTCTGGGCGAGCCCCACTCCGAGATTGCGCGTTCGGCCATGGGCGAAATCCTCCGGCGGGATCTCGTACAACTGACATCCGTGCCGCTCGATCACGCTCACCGAATCGTCGGTCGAGCCGCTGTCAATACAAAGGACCTCGAAGGGGAAGTGGGTCCTCTGCGAGCCGACAGCGCGAAGACACTCGTCGAGTCGCCGTCCGCCGTTCTTGACCGGAATGATGACCGTCGTCGCCAAGGAATGCATGACCAGCTGCGCTACTTGGCTCGGTGCGCTGCGTCAAGATGCGCGGTCAGCGATGAAGGCTTGCCACCAGCTGCCGCGCCTCGACGATGTTGTCCTCGATGCTGCAGTAGGTCCACCCGCCGTAGCGCCCGATGGAGTGGACCCCCGCGCGCGCGAGCTCGGCCTTGAGCTTCGCCACCGCCGCGTTCGACCGCTGGGTGATGTGCACGTACGCCGGGTTCATCAGCACCGAGTGTTCGCTCACCAGCCGCTGCGTGGTGACGATGCCCTCGCGCTGGAGCCCCTCGAGCACCGCCTCGCGCAGCCTCGGCACGTCGACCGGTGCGCCCGCCGGCGAGCCGAGCTCGACGTAGAGGCTCATGCGATCGCCGTCGAAGATGTTGTCGTAGAAGCCCACCCGGTAGAACGGCAGCGAGCGATCGGGGAAGTACACCCAGTGCACGTCGCGCGGCCCCTTCGCGCTGAAGCCGAGGTTGAACACCAGCACCTGGTTCCAGGTGAAGACGCCCGGCTCGACCGGTAGCCCGCACATCGAGAGCAGGGCAGGGAAGGGCGCCGACGAGACGAGCTGCTCGAAGCGGTACTCGTTGCCCTGTGAGGTGCGCACCGTCTTCGCCTGCAGGTCGATGGCGGTCACGCCCTCGTTGAGGCGAATGGCCGACGGCTCGACCTCGCTGGCGATGGCCTTCACGTACTCGATGGCGCCGCCGGCGGGGTAGGTGAAGGTCGCGTTGTACGACGCGTTGTTCGCCTGCTTCATGTTGCGCACGATGTCCGTCAGGTCGGCGTGCGGGAAGAAGCGCCCCATCGCGTCGCGGTCGAGCGTCGAGAGGTCCGTCGCGTAGAGCTTCTCGTTGTAGGGGATGAGGAACTTCTCGGCGATCGAGCGGCCGAAGCGCGCGTACAGCATCTCCTTGAAGTTCGACTCCGGCTGCGGCGCCTGGCCCGGTGCCCGCGCGAAGTAGAGATCATGCAGGCAGTCGATGAACTCGTCCTGCGGCAGCTGGTGGATGTTCTTCTGGAACGGGAAGTCGATCTGCCGCCCCGCGTACGAGATGAACGACTTCTTGATGACCTTGCGGATCTCCTGGCCCGGCATCCGCTCGACGAGGAAGCGCTCGATCTCCGGGTGCTTGAAGTGGAAGAAGTGGCCCGAGTAGTCCCACACGAAGCCGTCCTGCTTCACCGTCTTGCAGTAGCCGCCGATCTCCGCGTCGCGATCGAGCACCACGAGATCGGCGCCGCGCCCGAGCGCCGCTGCCGTCGCCAGGCCGCTCATGCCGGCGCCGATGATCACCGTCTTCACGTTCTTCACGGTCATGCTGCGCTGCTTACGCCACGTAGCCGCCCGCGCCGAGCGCGAACGCGAGGAGCCCCAGCACCACCGCGAAGCCAACGAGGAGTGCGCGCCGCCCGCGCGGCCGCTCGGCGACGAGCATGGCCACCGTGAGGAACAGCGGGAACGCCGCGATCACGTAGCGGCCCAGCCCCTGGAAGTCCTTGCTCGACACTGCGGGGATCCCCACCACCAGCAGCGTGTACAGGCCGTAGCCCCAGCCCAGCCGCTTGAAGGTCGGCACCACCAGGGCGAGGGCCGCGAGCGTCACCAGCGCATGGCCGCCGAGCCTGATCGCCACCAGCGGCGCGACGCGCGGGAACATGATGCGGAACCACTCCACCTTGAGCCACGCCTCCCAGCCCGGCGGCTGATCCCACCCCTTCGCCCCCTGCACGTGCGCGAAGGCGAGCGCGTCGCCGAACCGCCACTGGAGGTACGCCATGAAGCACGCCAGCCCGACCCCCGAGAGCGCGGGGAGGAGATCGACGGCGCGCAGCGGGAGGCCCTGCTTGCGGCGCAGCTCCACGCTCCGCGCCACGAGGCCCACCACCACGGCGGGCGCCACCGGCCGGCAGGCCGTCGCGAACGCGCCGAAGAAGGCCGCCCACAGCGGGTGGCCGCGCTCGAGCGCGAGGAAGGCGCTCACCACCAGCAGCAGGAACAGCGCGTCCGAGTAGACGACGCCGTAGAGGTACTCCGCGAAGGGGTACAGCGTCAGCAGCCAGAAGGCCGTCACCGCGTGCGCCGGCGCCACCTGCCGCGCCCACCGCGAGAACGCCCACAGCCCACCGAGCGCTGCGCAGAGCGAGAGCAGCGAGCCCGCCACCCAGCGGTTGACGCCCAGCTTCAGGATCAGCCCGATCAGCGCCGGGTAGAGCGGGAAGAACGCGACCGGGCTCTGCTCTCCGGCGCGCAGCCAGTACCCGTTCTGCGCGATCTCCCCGTACCAGCCCGCGTCCCAGCGCACGAGCGCCTCGAGGAAGGCCACGTCGGGTACGTCGGGCGGCATCCACAGCTTCGGCGGGTAGAGCACCGAGCCCAGCGTCGCGAGCGCCATCGACAGCAACGCCACCGGCGTCGCCTGCAGGAGCGGGTGGCGTTCAGCGGCCGACATGGCGCAGCGTCACCAGCGCGCCTTCGACGTCTTCGCGCCCGCGGAGGTCCACCACGCCTTCGAGGTACCAGTCCTGCTCGCCCTTCGAGTCGAGGAGCGCGTGCCGCACGGTCCAGGTGCGATCCTCGCCGGGAATGAGCTGTGTCAGCACCGGCTGCCGCGCGCGCGGCGTCGTGTCGAGGGTGGGGTGCTCGGCCCAGTACGGCGCCAGCGCCGTCTCCAGCGCCTCGCTCGTCCACCCCGAGTCCGCCCCCAGCTGCTCCACCACGTCGTCGTACTGCTTGCGTGCCAGCAGGCGCACGAGCTGGTGCAGCTCCGAGCGCACGCGCGCGGCGAGCACCTTCGGGCGCTTCGCCAGGTCGAGCTTCGGGCGCGGCGCCTCCTCGCCCGGCGGCGTCACCAGGCCCAGCTCGCGGCCGTAGCGCATCGCCTCCCACTCGGCGACCAGCGAGCTGTCGGTGTGCTTGAGCGTGGTCAGCAGGTACGCGGTGATGTCCTCGAGCTGCTCGGTGCGCGCGCCCTCGGGGACGTTCTGCATCAGCGTCTTGTACGCGTCCGACAGGTAGCGCAGCAGCACGCCCTCGCTGCGCTGAAGCTCGTACTCCTTCACGTACTCGTTGAAGGTCTGGCACTTCTCGAAGAGATCCCGGGCGATCGACTTCGGCCGCACGTTCTCCTTCGCCACCCACGGGTGCTTCGCGACGAACTCGTCGAACAGCCCGTAGATCAGCGGCGCGAGCGGCTTGGGGTACTCGACCTTCTCGAGCTCCTCCATGCGCTGGTCGTATTCCATGCCCTGCGCCTTGAGCTCGCGGATCTTCTCGCCCTTCGCGCGATCGAGCTGCGCGTAGAGCACCGGGTCGGGGCTCTCGAGGATCGACTCCACGCACGACACCACGTCGAGCGCGTAGGTCTCGCTGCTCGCCTCGAGCTTGCTGAGCGCCTCGAGCAGGTACAGCGACAGCGTGTGGTTGAGCGAGAAGTCGCGCTGCAGGCCGGGCGCGACCTTCACGTGCGCGGGCATGGTGGCGGTGCGCTTCTCGACCTGTACGATGCCGGCCTCCACCAGCGCGCGGAACAGCGTGCGGGCGTGCTTGAGCAGCCGCAGCTTGTTGAGCTCCCAGGTGTGCGACAGGCCGATCAGCTCCACCAGCCGGCGGTAGCCGCTGGTCGACGCGCCCTCGTACGCCTGGAGCAGCGAGATGATGAGCCCGTGCGTCACCGTGAAGCGCGACTCGAGCTTCTCGGGCTGGTTGACGCGCAGCCGCTCGAAGGTCGACGCGTCCCAGTGCACGTAGCCCTTCTGCGGCGGCTTCTGCAGGGTGACGTTCTTCTTCCCCTCGGCCTTCTTCTGCTGGAGCCGCGTGTTCTCGATCACGTGCGCCGGCGCCTGCGCCACCACGAAGCCCTGATCGTCGAAGCCCTTGCGCCCCGCGCGGCCGGCGATCTGGTGGAAGTCGCGCACCGGGAGGATGACCGTCTTCTCGCCGTCGAACTTGCACAGCTGGGTGAAGAGCACGGTGCGGATCGGCACGTTGACGCCCACGCCGAGCGTGTCGGTGCCGCTGATCACCTTGAGCATCCCCTGCTGCGAGAGGCGCTCCACGAGGCGGCGGTACTTCGGCAGGAGCCCCGCGTGGTGCAGCCCGATGCCGTGGAGCAGGAAGCGCTTGAGCTCCTTGCCGAACGGCGTGTCGAAGCGGAAGCCGGCGAGCGCGTCCTTCAGCTTCGCCTTCTCGTCCTTCGAGCAGACGTCGATCGACATCAGGTTCTGCGCCTGCTCCGAGGCCGAGCGCTGCGAGAAGTTCACCAGGTAGACCGGCGCCTTGTTCTCGTGCAGCAGGTCCTGCACCGTCTCGTGCAGCGGCGTCTCGGCGTAGCGGAACTCGAGCGGCACCGGGCGCTGCGCCGACCGCACCTCGGCGACCTCGCGCTTCGTGATGTCGGTGAGGCTCTGGCCGATGGCGGTGGTGTCGCCCAGCGTGGCCGACATGAGGAGGAACTGCGTCTCGGGCATCGAGATCAGCGGCACCTGCCAGGCGACGCCGCGATCCTTGTCGCCGTAGTAGTGGAACTCGTCCATCACCACGCACTCGGCGAACAGCCGCTGCTCGCGGATCGACAGGCTCGAGAGGATCTCCGCGGTGCAGCAGATGATGGGGGCCTTGCGGTTGATCGCCGCGTCACCGGTCATCATGCCCACGTTCTCGGCGCCGAAGACCTCGCACAGCTGGAAGAACTTCTCGTTGACCAGCGCCTTGATGGGGCAGGTGTAGAAGCTCGTCTTCCCCTCGGCCATCGCCATGAAGTGGAAGGCGAGGGCGACCATCGACTTGCCGGAGCCGGTGGGCGTGGCGAGCACCACGTGCTTGCCGCCGAGCAGCTCGAGGACCGCCTCCTCCTGCGCGGGGTAGAGCGACAGGCCGGTGGAGGTCACGTACTGGACGAAGCGATCCAGCACGGCGTCGGCGGTGAGCTTCGGCTCACCGGGCTTCGGGAGGAGGGCTGCGAGGGGCGCGGTGCTCAAGACGCCGCGCAGAGAATCAGAAAGTCAGCGCTTCACGAAGATGTTCCGCAGGTCGAGCACCAGACCGGGCACCGCGCTCGACTTCACCGCCGACAGCTCGCTGAGGCGCCGCACGCTCCGGTAGCGCTCGCCGTGCGGGGACCGGTGCACCACCAGCTCCTTCTTCTTCACGTCGAGCACCCAGTACTCGGGGATCTGAGCGCGCGCGTAGATGCGCGCCTTGCGCTGGAGATCGTCGCGCACGGTGGTGTGCGCCACCTCGATCGCCAGGAGCGCGCTCGGCACGTCTTCGCCGGCCTCCTGCGTCCCGGCAGGGACGATCGCAAAGTCGGGTTCGGGCTCGTTCTCGTCGTCGGTCGCGAGCGGGAGCTGGACCCGCACCCGCAGGCCATCCGGCAGGGCGCGATGGAGGAGGAACCCCAGCTCCTGCATCGGGTACGCGTGTGCAGCATCCATCGGCGCCATGACGATGATCTCCCCCTCCAGCAGCTCCACCCGCAGCCCCTCGAACGCGCCGCGCCGATCGAGCTCGTGAAAGTGCTCGCGGGTCAGCCGGAACCGGCCCGGACCCTGGCGGTGACGTGGAGGGCTCGCCCTGTTCAGCGCTTCCATGGCTTCACCTTCTCACAGAACGGATCGCTCAGTCGCCGCGCAGCCAGCCGATGAACGAGCTGAACACCGACGTCTTCTCCTTCACGCCGGCCGACGGCGCCGCGCCGTGCCGCGCGAAGCACTCGGCGCACTCGATGCCCAGCGTCGTGGTCTGCGCCTCGGCGAAGGGCTTGCGCTGGCCGCACGCCTCGCAGACGAAGCTCACGTCCTTCGGCGGCTTCACCGGCTGCTTCCTGGTGACGATCTCGATGTCCTTCGCGTCGAGGTAGGTCCCCTTGCAGTGGCGGCATGACTCGACGGCCACGCCCGCCGTCAGCTCCGCGTTCAGCAGCGGGATGAGGCACCGCGGGCAGTAGCGATCGGTCGACTTCGACGACTTGAGCACCGATCGCCCCGTCGCCAGCTCGAGCTCCCCCGCGTCGAACCACACGCCGCCGCAGGCGAGGCAGCGATCGAGCTCCACGTCGACGCCGGGGTGTCGCGACTGCACGACGAAGCTCTTCATTCGGGTGTTGCACTGGGGGCACTCGGTGCCCGTCGGCAGCTGGTTCGTCTCGTCCATGTCGCGGATGGTAGGTGATCACGAATTTTCAAACTCGGCTGACGATTTCGTGACGTGCTGTAAATGCGTCAACCCCGCGGTTTACCTCGCGCTGCGTCATTAACTTCACAAGATTTACAAGTATGGCCGGATTATCACTCTGACGCACCTTGTCATGTGGCAGAAGGATGGCTACTTTCTTCGTCGTTCAGGGCTGTTGGGCGGTTTTCGAATTTACGAGGAATCTCCATGGCGCTCGTCAATGGCATCGAAATCACCGGCCGCGGCTCGGAGCTGCTGGGGGCTCCGGCGCAGGAGTTCCTGCTCGAGCTCGAGCGCCGGTTTGGCGAGCGGCGACGCGAGCTGCTGGAGCGGCGTAAAAACCGCCGGGGCTTCGACTTCCTGCCCGAGACGGCGTCGGTGCGCGCCGGGGAATGGCGCATCGCCCCGGTGCCCGAGGTGCTGCTCGATCGCCGCGTGGAGATCACCGGCCCCACCGACGCGAAGATGGTGATCAACGCGCTCAACTCGGGCGCGAACGTCTTCATGGCCGACTGCGAGGACTCGCTCGCGCCGAGCTGGGAGAACGAGATCGGCGGGCAGGAGGCGCTGTACCGCGCGGTCCGCCGCACGCTCACCTTCACCAGCCCCGAGGGGAAGGCCTACAAGCTCAACGAGAAGACGGCGCTGCTCTTCGTGCGGCCGCGCGGCTGGCACCTCGAGGAGGCGCACGTGAAGGTCGACGGCCGGCCGATGAGCGGCGGGCTCTTCGACTTCGGCGTCTTCTTCTTCCACAACGCGAAGGAGCAGCTCGCGCGCGGCGCAGGGCCGTTCTTCTACCTGCCGAAGCTCGAGAGCCACCTCGAGGCGCGGCTGTGGAACGACGTCTTCGTGTTCGCGCAGGACACGCTGGGCCTCAAGCGCGGCACCATCAAGGCGACGGTGCTCATCGAGACCCTGCCGGCGGCCTTCGAGATGGACGAGATCCTCTACGAGCTGCGCGAGCACTCGGCGGGCCTCAACTGCGGCCGGTGGGACTACATCTTCAGCTTCATCAAGAAGCAGCCCGATCAGCTGCTGCCCGATCGCTCCCAGCTCACGATGGACAAGGGCTTCCTGCGTGCGTACGTGCAGAAGCTCATCCAGACCTGCCACCGCCGCGGCGCGCACGCGATGGGCGGCATGGCGGCGCAGATCCCCATCAAGGACGACCCGGCGGCGAACGAGGCCGCGCTCGCCCGGGTGCGCGCCGACAAGGAGCGCGAGGTGCGCGACGGCCATGACGGCACCTGGGTCGCCCACCCGGGCCTCGTGCCGGTGGCGAAGGCGGTGTTCGACGCGGGCATGAAGGGGCCCAACCAGCTCCACGTGCTGCGGCAGGACGTGTCGATCGGCCGCGAAGATCTGCTCCGTGTGCCCGAGGGGAACAACACCGACGACGGGCTGCGCCACAACGTGCGCGTGGGCGTGCGCTACCTCGAGGCGTGGCTGCGCGGGCAGGGCTGCGTGCCGCTCTACAACCTCATGGAAGACGCGGCGACCGCGGAGATCAGCCGCGCCCAGGTCTGGCAGCAGGTGCGCCACGGCCGCATCACCGTCGACAAGCTCGACCAGGTGATCGCCGAGGAGCTCGCCGACGCCAAGGGCGGCAGGTTCGAGGAGGCGAAGGCGCTCTACCGCTCGCTGTCCATCGCGCCGCAGTTCGAAGAGTTCCTCACCGTGCCCGCGTACCGGGCGCTCCTCTCGTACGAAGCGAAGTAACGCCGCACGCTCTTTCCCACCCTCGCGGTGACCGGTCCCGTTTCCATGGCGGGGGCGTGACCGGCATCGACTTGCGCAGCACCACACAGGAGTGCAGTCCCATGACCACCAAGCCCAGCCTCACCCCCGGAGATCTCCACGCCAAGCGGTTTGACGGCATCACGCGGCCGTACTCGAAGGCCGACGTCGAGAAGCTGCGCGGCTCCGTGAAGATCGAGCACTCCCTGGCGCGCATGGGCGCGATGCGGCTGTGGGAGCTCCTCCACACGCGCGACTACGTCAACACGCTCGGCGCGCTCACCGGCGGCCAGGCGGTGCAGATGGTGCGCGCCGGCCTCGAGGCGCTCTACATCTCGGGCTGGCAGGTCGCGGCTGACGCCAACACCGCCTCGCAGATGTACCCCGACCAGTCGCTGTACCCGGTCGACTCGGTGCCGAACCTCGTGCGCCGCATCAACAACTCGCTGCGCCGCGCCGATCAGATCGATCACGCCGAGGGCAAGAAGGACCGCCACTGGCTGGTGCCGATGGTGGCCGACGCCGAGGCGGGCTTCGGCGGTCCGCTCAACGCCTTCGAGCTCATGAAGGCGCTCATCGAGGCGGGCGCGGCCGGCGTTCACTTCGAGGACCAGCTCGCGTCCGAGAAGAAGTGCGGCCACATGGGCGGCAAGGTGCTCGTGCCCACCTCGCAGTTCATCCGCACCCTCGTCGCGGCGCGCCTGGCGGCGGACGTGTGCGACGTGCCGACGCTGCTCGTCGCGCGCACCGACGCGCAGTCGGCGAAGCTCATCACCAGTGACATCGACGAGCGCGACGTGCCCTTCATCGCCAGCAAGGAGCGCACGGCCGAGGGCTTCTTCCGCCTGAAGGGCGACGGCGACGACTTCGCGATCGCCCGCGGCCTCGCCTACGCGCCGTACGCCGACCTGATCTGGTGCGAGACCTCGACGCCCGACCTCAAGCAGGCGAAGCGCTTCGCCGAGGCGATCCACGCCAAGTTCCCGGGCAAGATGCTCGCGTACAACTGCTCGCCGTCGTTCAACTGGAAGAAGAACCTCGACGACAGCACCATCGCCAAGTTCCAGCGGGAGATCGGCGCGATGGGCTACAAGTACCAGTTCGTCACGCTGGCCGGCTTCCACTCGCTCAACTTCGGCATGTTCGAGCTCGCGTCGCAGTACCGCGAGGCCGGCATGGCGGCGTACAGCCAGCTCCAGCAGGCGGAGTTCGCCGCCGAGAAGCACGGCTACACCGCGACCCGCCACCAGCGCGAGGTCGGCACGGGCTACTTCGACCAGGTGGCCGAGGTGATCAGCGGCGGCCTCTCGTCGACCAAGGCGCTCGACGACTCGACCGAGCACCACCAGTTCTGAGCTGAGCCCTCCCCGGGTGGCATCACGGCCCCGGCGTTCCTCGCGAGCGCCGGGGCCGTCTCATTCCGTCAGCGCGCGACGGACGCTGTGCGCACCGAACATCTCGACCAGCTAGGCGGCAGTGCGCGGCGGCACGCGCTCGACGTGATCGAGCAACACCGTGTCGCAGCCGCGCGCCGCCACACTGGTGCGGCGATTGCTGGTGCCCGTGGTCATGTTTCGCTCGATCGCCTTGCTTTCCCTGTCGGCGTGCACCATTGCGCCGGCCACCGAGTGTCGCCCCGTCGCGCCGACCACCTACGCCTACATGCGCTCTGACGCCGGTGTCAGTGAGTTCGTGGTCGCGGGCGTGATCACCACCACCGCCGAGAACGGATCGTTCCCGCGCGAGCCGAAGTGCGTCTTCACCCGCGACGGGGGCGCGGCGGCGATCGGCTTCGATCAGCTGTTCTGCCGGAGTGTGCCCCTCGACGCCTTCGGGGAGGAGATTCGCTTCGTGAACGTGCCCTGCGTGGCGCCGCCCGGCACGTGGCGCCTCACCGGCAGCGACGGTCGGGTGCTCGTGGTGGAGCGGACCGACGCGGGCCACGTCTGCACGGCCGAATGACGCTCAGAGCCCGGCCGCGAGGCGCTTGAAGGCCTGCCGGAACACCTCAGCGCTCTGCGCCCCCTGGATCGCGAAGCGGTTGCCGATGACGAAGGTGGGCACGGCGCTGACGCCCAGCTCTGCCGCCGCGTCGAGGCCCTCCTGCATCGCCGCCTTCCAGCGACCGGCCTCGACCTCGCTGCGCATCGCCGCCGCGTCGAGCCCGGCCTTTGTGGCGATCGCCTCGAGCACCGCCCAGTCGTGGATGTCTTCGCCGTGGCTCCAGTAGCGCTCGATCACGCCGTGATGGAACGCCTGGAGCTTCCCCTGCGCCCGCGCGAACTCGGTGCACTCGTGCGCCCGGCGCGAGTTGGGCACGCGATCGCGCGTCACCAGCGTCAGCCCCAGCGCCTGCGCCCGCGCCTTGAGCGGGTTGTCGGGGTTGGCGTTGAACTGCTTGATGCGATCGGGCAGCTCCCAGCCTTCCTCCGGCGCATCGGGCCGCAGCAGGAAAGGCCGCCAGTCCACGACGAACTCGAAGTCCTTCTTCAGCGTGTCGACCTCGCCGAGGCCGATGTAACACCAGGGTCAGACGTAGTCGGACCAGACGGTGAGCGTGATGGGGTTCATGTGGGACGCGGAATTCCACGCCTCCGGGCGCCTGACAAGCGTCGCCGCCCGCACTTTTCGGTCCCGACCCCACCGTCAGGGCGGTAGCGTTCGCGAACTCATGGCCAACGCCCGCGCGAAGAAGAAGGCGAAGTCCTCCAGCAAGAAGCCCGCGAAGAAGGTCTCGCTCAAGAAGGTCGCGAAGGCGGCCCCGAAGGTGGCGAAGAAGAAGGTCGCGCCGAAGAAGCCTGCACCGAAGAAGGCCGCCGCGAAGAAGCCGACGCCCGCGAAGAAGCCGACGCCGGCGAAGAAGCCTGCGACGAAGCCTGCCGCCTCCCCGAAGAAGGAGCTCGCTCCGGCGATCAACCGCGCGCTGGCGC
Source organism: Myxococcota bacterium (assembly GCA_049322495.1). Taxonomy (GTDB): domain Bacteria; phylum Myxococcota; class Myxococcia; order Myxococcales; family Myxococcaceae; genus Archangium_A. Next base: position 23,583 of record JBMORD010000295.1, read on the forward strand.
AGGCCGACGTCGAGGGGCTCGTCAGCCGCCTCCCGCCGCCGGTGCAGCCGGTGGTCAACACGCTGCGCAAGCTCGTGCTCGAGGCCGCCCCGGAGGCCTCGGAGCAGCTCGACGACGGTGCGCCCGCCTACTTCGCCAACGGCGTCTTCGCCCGCATCGAGCCGCAGGAGCGCGAGGTGCTGGTGCGCTTCCTCAAGGCCGGTCAGCTCCCGTCGCACGACGAGCTGCAGGGTGACGCGATGGCCATCACCTCGGTCGACGAGCTCAAGGAGACGGTGCTCCGCAAGCTCGTGCGCGAGGCGGTGATGCTCAACCTGTCCGATCCGTCGCAGCCGCCCGCCGCCCAGGCCTGACGTCGTGGTCCGCATCGACGCGCTCATCTTCGATCTCGACGGCACGCTCGCCGACTCCATCGCCGACATCGGCACGGCGATGAACGAGCTGCTGAAGGGGCTCCGGCTCGGCCCGCACCCGTTCGACGCCTACAAGGCCTTCGTGGGGGAGGGCGCCGAGCACCTCGTCCGCCGCGCGGTGCGCGCCGCGCAGGGCCTCGACTGGCGGGTGATCGACGACGCCGCGCTGCCGCGCCCGCTCGCCGAGCTCACCGAGGGCTACCGCGTCGAGTACGCGAAGCTCGAGCACGCCGGCTCCACGCCGTACGAGGGCATCGATCGCATGCTCGACGGGGTGGTGGCCGCCGGGAAGAAGATGGCGGTGCTCTCGAACAAGCGCGACGACTTCACCAAACACCTCGTGGCGCACCAGTTCGGCCGCTGGCCTTTCGTCGACGTGCGCGGCGAGCGCGACGGCGTGCCCCGCAAGCCCAACCCCACCGCCGCGCTCGAGCTCGCGCTCTCGCTCAACGTGCTCCCCGAGCGCATCGCCTTCGTGGGTGACACGCCGATCGACGTGATGACCGCGCGCAACGCGGGAATGATCCCCGTCAGCGCGCTGTGGGGCTTTCGGACCCGCGAGGAGCTCACCGCCGCGGGCACGAAATTCCTCCTCGAGCGCCCTGAAGATCTCCTGTCCCTCTTGCGCTGAACGGGCGCGAGCCGGTATTCCCGCCGCGCACAAAGGGGGACTATGCGGTCACAACATTTCCTGATGCTCGGTGCGGTCGTCATGCTCGCGGCTTGTGGGCCGGAGGCGACCTTCCAGGTGCGCGAGAGCGTGGAGCAGCTCCACGTCACCCACGCCACCCCCGGTGAAGAGCTGGCCGTGGTCGACGCGAAGGGGAAGGAGGTCGCGACCGGCGTGGTCGACGAGCAGGGGAGCCTCGTCTTCCGGCTGCTGAAGCCCGGCAGCGGCTACGTGGTGAAGACGCGCGGCAAGACCCCGGCGCAGACGCGGCCGCTGACCGTGATGTCGGTCGAGTCGAGCAAGCCGAAGCCGGAGGACTACGCGAAGCAGGAGCTCAAGCCCGGCTTCAACTACCTGACGATGCGCGACGGCACGACGCTCTCGGCGTGGGTCACCATCCCGCGCGGGAAGGGCCCGTTCCCCACGGTGGTGAACTACTCGGGCTACGACGCCTCGCGCCCGAAGGATCCCGACCCCGATCTCACGTTCCTCTGCGACGACTTCCCGGTGATGTGCACGCCGCCGACCGACCCGTCCGCGATGCTCGCGGGCATGTTCGGCTACGCCACGGTCAGCGTGAACATGCGCGGCACGGGGTGCTCGGGTGGCGCGTACGACTACTTCGAGAAGCTCCAGCTGCTCGACGGCTACGACGTGGTGGAGATCGTCGCCGCGCAGCCGTGGGTGCAGCACCACCAGGTGGGCATGGTGGGCCTCTCGTACCCGGGCATCACGCAGCTCTTCGTCGGCGCCGAGCAGCCGCCGTCGCTCGCGGCCATCGCCCCGATGTCGGTCATCGGCAGCACCGACACCACGCTCCTGCCCGGCGGCATCCTGAACGACGGCTTCGCGCTCTCGTGGGTCAACGGCGTGCTGAGCAAGGCGGTCCCCTATGGCCAGGGCTGGGAAAAGAAGCGCGTCGAGGCCGGCGACACCATCTGTGAAGAGAACCAGCTGCTCCACAGCCAGCTCATCGACAACGTCGCGCAGGCCCGGAAGATCGTCTTCTACCAGCCCGAGGAGCACGACAAGTACAACCCCTCGACCTTCGTCGATCACATTCAGGTGCCCGTGCTCCTCACCGGCGCCTGGCAGGACGAGCAGACCGGCCCGTACTTCTTCCTGCTCTTCGACAAGTTCAAGAACGCGCCCGCGCTGCGGCTGATCAGCACCAACGGCGTGCACATCGACGGCTTCGGACCGCAGGTGCTGATGGAGTGGCACCAGTTCCTCGAGCTCTTCGTCGCCAGGCGCAAGCCGCTCGATCCCCAGAAGGTGCGCAACATCTCGCCGCTGCTCTACTCGAGCTTCTTCGGTGCGCCGCTGACGCTGCCCGCCGCGAGGTATTCGGGCTACGCGACCTATGAAGAGGCGCTGGCGGCGTGGAAGGCGGAGCCGCCGCTCAAGGTGCTCTTCGAGAACGGCGCGGGGGCGGCGAACGCGCTCGGCGCGCCGGAGGCCACCTTCGAGCACGCCTTCCGCGCCTGGCCGCCGCCGGAGACGCAGGCGCTGGAGCTCCACCTCGGCAAGGGCGGCAGGCTCACCGCCGCGGCGCCGACGGAGGCCTCCGCCTCCTCGACCTTCGACCTCGATCCAACCGCGGGTTCGCGCGGCGTGCTCGCGCCGGGCGGCAACGTGTGGGACGCGCTGCCTGCGTACGACTGGGAGCAGCCGATGCCGGGCAAGGCGGTCGTCTTCGAGAGCGGCCCGCTCGCGGACGACACCGCGCTGCTCGGCACCGCGAGCGTCGATCTCTGGCTCAAGTCGCCGGTCGATGACGCCGACCTCCAGGTGACGCTCTCGGAGGTGCGCCCCGACGGGAAGGAGATGTACATCCAGAGCGGGTGGCTCCGCGCGAGCCACCGCCGCCCCGGGCCGCGCGCGACGGCGTTCTGGCCCGCGCAGACGCTCCAGCTCGACGCCTGGGCGCCGCTGCCGATCGACGAGTGGACGCAGGTGCGCGTGGGCACCGCCGGCTTCGCCCACGCCCTGCGCTCCGGCTCGCGCGTGCGGGTGACGATCGACACGCCGGGCGGTACGCGCGCCGACTGGCGCTTCGCGGTCAAGACCTGGGACCGGCCCGTCACCTACGCCATCGGTCACGACGCGGCGCACCCGTCGAAGCTGGTGCTGCCGAGGCTCGCTGGCGTGCCGGTGCCGACGGCGATCGCCCCGTGCCCGTCGCTGCGCGGCCAGCCGTGCCGCGCGTGGATCGCGCCCGTCAACGTCGAGCAGTGAGCAGCGCTTCGACGCGCCGATCGCTCCACGGCTTCTCGATCACCCCGAGGATGCCCAGCGCGTCGAGCTGGGCCGCGCCGACCTCGTCGGGCTGGTCCGTCACCAGGTAGCAGCGGGCCGTGGGCGCGAGGTTGCGCGCCACCAGCACCGTCAGCAGGTCGCCCAGCACCACCTCGAAGGTCCGCGTCGAGAGGAGCTCGGTCAGCGCCCACAGATCGGCGCTCGCCGTCACCTCGAGGCCGTCGAGCTTGTTCAGCGTGCGCTCCATGGCGCGCACGCTCGCCTCGTCATCGTCCACCACCAGCACCCGCAGGTTCATGTGCGGGCCTGTATGCGGAACTCGTGCCTTCCGAAGAGGGGCGTTCGCTGGGCGCTCGCGCGCGCGTGGAGTCTGCGCCTGGCGACCGGAGTCCACCCGCTCCAGGCGCCTCTCACCGCGCGCGAAAAGGGGCTCAACCGCCCGGAGTTCCTGCGGAAGCGGGTTGCATGTCAGCCCTGCGTGCTACACGTCCAGGCCGTGATGATGGAACCGCGCTGGGTGTTGCCTGCTGAACGCGCCTCGATGTCGCAGAGCGAGCTCGACGAGGCCGCGCGTGTGGTGGCCGGGGAGCTTCAGCTCCACCCGGTCGCGGCGAAGGTGCTGGTCGGCCGCGGCTACCGCACCGCCGAGGAGGCCTCGAAGTTCCTCTCCGACGCGCTCACCGAGCTGCCGGACCCCTTCCTCATGAAGGGCCTCCCGCAGGCCGTCGAGCGCCTCATCCGCGCCATCGAGACGAAGGAGGCCGTGACGCTCTACGGCGACTACGACGTCGACGGCGTCACCTCGACGGCGTTGCTGACGACGTTCCTCCGTCAGGTGGGCCTCGAGGTGCGCACGTACATCCCCCACCGGCTCGAGGAAGGGTACGGCCTCAACCGCGCGGCCATCGAGCGCCTGGCGCGCGAGGGCACCAGGCTGCTGGTGACGCTCGACTGCGGCATCACCTCGCACGCGGAGATCACCCGCGCGAACGAGCTGGGCGTCGACGTGGTGGTGGTCGATCACCACGCGGTGCCCGAGACGATGCCGCCGGCGGTGGCGGTGCTGAACCCGCTGCAGCCGGGCTGTGGGTACCCGACCAAGTGGCTGTGCGCGGGCGGGGTGACCTTCAACCTGTGCATGGGCCTGCGAAAGGTGCTGCGCGAGAAGGGCTTCTTCGCCGGCAAGCAGGAGCCGAACCTCAAGCAGCACCTCGATCTCGTGGCGCTGGCGACGGTCGCCGACGTGGTGCCGCTCACCGGCGCGAACCGGATCCTCGTGACGCACGGGTTGCGGGAGCTGACCGCGGGCCGCCGTCCGGGCGTGCGTGCCCTCAAAGACGTGGCGGAGGTCGGCCACGAGGAGATCACCGCCGGCACCGTCGGCTTCCGCCTCGGCCCCCGCATCAACGCCGCGGGCCGGCTCGATGACGCGTCGGTCGGGCTCCAGTGCCTCCTCGCGAAGGACTACGGCACGGCGCTGCCGCTCGCGCGCGCGCTCGACTCGGCGAACGCGGAGCGCCAGCAGATCGAGCGCGCGATGCTCAACGCGGCCATCGAGCAGGCCGACGCGGCGGTGACCCGCGGCGCGCGCGGGCTGGTGCTCTCGTCGCCCGACTGGCACCCCGGCGTGGTGGGCATCGTGGCCTCGCGCATCGTCGAGCGCTTCCACCGGCCGACCATCCTCATCGGCGTGCACGAGGGCGTGGGGAAGGGCTCGGCCCGCAGCATCGAGGGGTTCCACCTGTACGAGGCGATCAAGTCGGTGTCGGGCTCGTTGCTGCGCTTCGGCGGGCACAAGGCGGCGGCGGGGTTGTCGATCGACCCCGCGCGGCTGCTCGAGTTCACCCAGGCCTTCGAGACCGTCGCCGCCGAGCGCCTCGACGACGCGGCCCTCGTCCCCCGCTGCCGCATCGACGCGCTGGTCAGCCCGCGCGATCTCGACGAGCGGGCGGTGGTGGCCCTCCAGCGGCTGGCGCCGTTCGGCATGGGGAACCCCGAGCCGGTGCTCGCCTTCCATCGGCAGCTCGCCTCGCCGCGCGTGCTCGACAACAAGACGCCGGGTGAGCCCGGTCACCTCAAGCTCACCCTCGAGCAGGCGCCGATGTTCGACGTGATCGGCTTCCGTCAGGCCGAGAAGGTCGGCCTCACCGAGGGGCCGATCGACGTCGCCTTCAAGCTGGGCATCGACGAGTACCGCGGCATCAAGCGCATCGCGCTCAAGATGACGGCCCTGCGCGCGAGCGCATGACCGTCGCGGCTCACCGCCCGCAGGTCCAGTTCGTCCCTCCGTCGGCCGACGCGCTGCACGACAGCACCGCGGTCGCGGCGCAGCCGTCGGGCGTCGCGATGTCTCCCGCGCCGGGGTACGAGCAGGTCACGGCGGTCGTGCAGGGCTTGTTGCAGAGCGCCTGCCCTTCACCCCAGCTCGTCGGGCACGCGGCCGGGTTGTTGGGCTGCATCGTCGGGCAGGGCTGGCATGCGCTGACCAGCGCCCAGGTGACGAGGAGGCCGAGCGCGCGCCAGCTCAGAAGACCATCCCCAGGCCGGCGCCGATGTACATGTCGTGCATGTACCCGCGGACGAAGCGGGTCACCTCGACGCGGAAGTCGATGCGGATCGAGCCGTCCGCCACCACCGCCGGGCGCCCGCGCAGGCCGATGCCGTACTGGAACAGGAACTTCGTGCCTCCGAGCGTGACCGTGTTCTTGTCGATCTTCGTGATGCTGTACGAGTAGTCGAAGCCCGCGCCGAGCTGCGCGTAGAACGACATCCACGAGCCGTGGCCGAAGGGCAGGTTGAACGCGGGCGCGATGGTGAAGTCGTGGAGGTGGGTGTCGACGTTCACCTGCGTCGTGCCCTCCTTCGTCCAGCTGTAGAACCAGGTCACGTCGGCGAAGAACATCTCGCGCAGGTACTCGTCGGGGATCAGCCGGCCGAACTCCCACGTGAAGCGCACGCCGAAGTAGTAGCGCGGGTCGACGCCGAACTTCGCCGAGTCGAGCAGCGCGAGGCCCGACAGCAGCTCGCCGCCCACGCCGATGTTCGGATCGTCGAGCGAGGCCTTCGACTCCTCGCCTTCCTTCTCTTCTTCGTCCTCCTCGCGGATCTCCTCGGCGCGGCGCTTCTTCTTCGCCTTCTTCGGGCGCAGCGGCTCTTCCTGCGCCGAGTCGTCGTCGTAGGGGATCGGCGCGTCGTCGTCGCTCTGCGCGACCGCCGTCAGCGGGAACACGGCCGTGAGGCACACCGCCAGCAGGCGGACGCCGCGAGAGACAGGGCTGGTGAAGGTCATGGCTGTTGGAGCAGAGGGCAGGTGTTTTCGCGACGCGCGGTGATCGGGCAGTGCGTCATCGCGGGGAGGTTGTCGAGCTCGCACGGCCACGCGCCGCACCGCAGCTGCATGCGCGTCGAGAACTCCGTGCACACCGCCTTCTTCAGCTCGGGGTCGGTGACGTGGCCGGCGATGATGTCGACCACCGCCTCGGGGGTGAAGTTCTTCTGGCCGAGCGCCGAGTCACCCATGTTTGCCTCGATCAGCTGGCGGATGCCGGGGTTCTTCGGGTCGATGTCGTCGTACGCGAGGATCAGCGCCTTCTGCAGCACGTCGATCTTCCCGAGCTTGTTGCCCGCCTGGTACAGCGACGCCGCGACGAGGTTGCCCACCCGGTACATGTCGGGCGAGCTGATCCAGTCGAGCTGCGTCGCGTTCTCGAAGTGCGTGCGGAGGTTCTCGTCCATGCACGCGTCGGTGTTCGCCACGTTGCGGTAGCGCACCGTCGGTGAGCTCGGGTCGAGCGACTGCGCGAGGAAGTTCGGCCGGCAGCCGGCGGTCTCGAAGCACGTCACCGAGAAGCCGTGGAAGTCGGCGAGGCCCTCGTCGAGCGACTTGAGCCAGTTGAAGGCACGCAGGTTCCAGGTGCCGAGCGCGGGGTGCACGCCCGCCTTGTTCAGCGCGCGGATGTTGAACGAGCGGTGTGCCACCTCGTGCCCGATCACCCCGATGTTCATCGCCAGCGGCACCAGCTGCTGATCCTTGAAGGGCACCACCACGAAGCCCTTGATGAACGAGAGGTACAGCGCGTTGTCGGTCAGCGGCGTCGACGTGTTGAGGTACACGTCGGACCAGTAGTGCACCGTCAGGGGCCGGAGCTCGTTGGCGCCGCCCTCGGGGGAGATCTGGTTGAAGTAGTCGTACGACTTCTGGAAGTTGTAATAGGCCGACACCATGTTCCAGGTGTGGAAGTCGGCCGGCCAGAGCGTGCCCGAGCGGTCGACGAAGTGGCCCCGCACCGGCCCGCCCTTGTCCTTGACGATCACCTCGTACCGCTGATCGTCGCTCATGTTGGCGATGCCGCCGTTGACCTGCTGCGTGGGGTCGTTCGCGTCGACCACCACCTTCGTGCTGCCGACGAGCTGGACCACCGAGCCCTTGAGCGCGGCGACGTCGGTGAGGCCGGTGAGCTCCACCTCGGTGGTGGCGAGCGTGCCGGCCTCGTCGGGCACGAGCGCCATCACCTTGAGGGGATCCTTCGCTGCGGGGCCGCAGGCCGTGATGGCCGCCAGCAACCCGAGACATACGAGACGGGACATGAGGGGCCTTCTACTACGGTTTTTCTGCTAACGAGCCGGCTCCATGAGCGAGTTCATCAGCAAGGTGAAGCGCACCCACTCGTGCGGTGCACTGCGGGCCAGCCACATCGGCTCCGAGGTCGTCCTCTTCGGCTGGGTGCAGAACCGGCGCGATCACGGCGGGCTGATCTTCATCGACCTCCGCGATCGCGAGGGGCTCACGCAGATCGTGTTCGACCCGGGCGTCTCGCAGGACGCGCACAAGCTCGCCGAGTCGCTGCGCAGCGAGTGGGTGATCGGCATTCGCGGCAAGGTGCGCAGCCGCGGCATGCAGTGGTCGAAGAAGGAGAACAAGGAGATCCCCGCGACGAACCCCAACCTCGCCACCGGTGAGATCGAGGTCTACGTCTCGTACGCCGAGCTGTTCAACAAGTCGGAGCCGCTGCCCTTCGAGATCAGCGAGCACTCGCAGACCAGCGAAGAGAAGCGCCTCGAGTACCGCTTCCTCGATCTCCGCCGGCCGAACCTGCAGAAGACGCTCATCACGCGCTCGAAGATGAACGCGGCCACGCGCAGCTACTTCCACGAGAACGGCTTCCTCGAGCTCGAGACGCCCTTCATGGGCCGCTACACGCCCGGCGGCGCGCGCAACTTCCTCGTGCCCTCGCGCCTCAACCCCGGGAAGTTCTACGCGCTGGCCGAGTCGCCGCAGCTCTACAAGCAGCTGTTCATGGTGGCGGGCTTCGAGCGCTACTTCCAGATCGTCAAGTGCTTCCGCGACGAGGATCTCCGCCTCGACCGCCAGCCGGAGTTCACGCAGATCGACGTCGAGATGTCGTTCGTCGCGCAGGACGACATCTTCAACATCATCGAGGGGCTCCTGAAGCGGCTGTGGAAGGAAGTGCACGGCCTCGACATCCCCACGCCGTTCCCGCGGCTCAACTTCGACGAGTCGATGGAGAAGTACGGCAACGACAAGCCCGATCTCCGCTTCGGCATGCCGCACGTGGTGCTGAACAAGGTGATCGAGAAGTTCGGCGCCGAGGGTGGCGTCGCGCCGATGTGGGAGACGCTCCAGACGAAGGGCGGGCTCATCAAGGCGATGGTGGTGTCGCCCGTCGCCGCCGGTCAGCACGACCCGACGGTGGTGAAGGCGAAGGAAGAGGCCTTCCGCCGCGCGAACCCCAACCCCACCGCCAAGCCGCCGCCGCCGCCGCACGAGCTGTCGCGCAAGGAGATCGACGAGCTCGAGGCGTACGTGGTCGGCATGGGCGCGAAGGGGCTGGCGCGCGCGAAGATCGCCGAGAACGGCGAGTGGACGCAGGCGCCGCTCTTCAAGAACGCGAAGCCCGAGCTCAAGCAGGCGATCCTCGAGGCGACGGGCGCGAAGCCGGGCGACCTGATCCTCTTCCAGTTCGGGTCGGAGGCGAAGGTCCACACCATCATGGCCAACCTGCGCGTGCACCTGGCCAAGAAGCTGTGGCTGATCCCCGAGTACGGCGCGGGCGGGAAGTGGAACTTCCTGTGGGTCGTGAACCCGCCGCTCTTCGAGTACGACGAAGACACCAAGACCTGGGCCGCGGCGCACCACGCCTTCACGCGCCCGATGGACGAGTGCCTCCAGTACCTCGAGCCCGAGACCTTCGATCCCGGCAAGGTGTACTGCTACCGCTACGACGTGGTGCTCAACGGCTTCGAGATCGGCGGCGGCTCGATCCGCCTGCACGATCCCGAGGTGCAGAAGAAGGTCTTCAAGGCGATGGGCATCAGCGACGAAGACGCGCGGAGCAAGTTCGGCTTCCTGCTCGACGCGCTGAAGTTCGGCGCGCCTCCGCACGGCGGCCTGGCGCTGGGCATGGACCGCCTCGCCTTCCTCATCACCGAGACCGAGTCGCTGCGCGACGTGATCCCCTTCCCGAAGACGCAGAAGGGCACCGACCTGATGACCGGCGCGCCCGGCGACGTAGACGAGAAGCAGCTGCGCGACCTGTACGTGAAGTCGACGCCGCCGGTGAAGGGCTGATCGCCCGCCGCTCCCTGCGCGGCGGGGAGCGGGCTGTTAGCTGTCTGGTACCGCATGAAGACCTTCGAGCGTCGCACCCTGATGCCCGTCCCGGCGGAGGAGCTCTTCGCCTGGCACGGTCGGCCCGGCGCGTTCGAGCGGCTCAACCCGCCGTGGGATCCCGTGGAGATCGAAGAGCGCACCGGCGGCCTCGAGGTCGGCGCGCGCACCGCGGTGCGGGTGCCGGTGGGCCCGGTGAAGCAGCGCTGGGTCGCCCAGCACACGGCCTGTGAGCCTGGCCGGATGTTCCGCGACGAGCAGACCATCGGCCCCTTCGCGCGCTGGGTGCACACGCACCGCTGTGAGCCCAAGCCCGAAGGCAGCGAGCTCATCGACCACATCGAGTACGCGCTCCCGATGGGCGCGGTCGGCTCGCTGGTCGGCGGCGCCTTCGCGGCCGATACGCTCGATCGCACGTTCGCCTACCGCCACGCGCTGGTGCGCGCGGATCTGCTCCGCCACCAGGTCTACGCGACGCGCCCGCGGCTCTCGTTCGCGGTGACGGGCGCGAGCGGGCTCATCGGCTCGACGCTGATCCCGTTCCTCACCACCGGCGGTCATCAGGCGCGCGGCGTGAAGCGCAGCGGCTCGGAGTTCGACGCCACGGCGTTCGACGGCGCCGACGTGGTGGTGAACCTCGCAGGCGCGGGCGTGGCCGACGAGCGCTGGTCGACGGAGCGGAAGACGCTGCTGGTCGAGAGCCGCGTGGCGTACACGCGCAAGCTGATCGCCGCGATGAAGAAGCGGGGCGCGCGGCCGAAGGTCTGGCTCCAGGGCTCGGCGATCGGCATCTACGGAGATCGCGGCGACGAGGTGCTGTCCGAGGACTCCGCGGTCGGGCCTCCGGGCGATCGCGCGGCGCGCTACCTGGCGAAGCTCTGCCAGGACTGGGAAGCCGCCGGCCAGGAGGCCGCGGAGCTCGGCGCGCGCGTGGTGCAGCTGCGCATCGGGCTCGTTCAGTCCGCGAGGGGTGGGGCGCTGGCGAAGATGCTCCCGGCCTTCAAGATGGGCGCGGGCGGGCCGATCGCCGGCGGGAAGGCGTGGCAGAGCTGGATCTCGATCGAAGACGTGATCGGCGTGGTGCTGTTCGCGTCGTACGCGGATGGGCTCGCCGGGCCGTTGAACCTCGTGGCGCCGCACGCGGTGACGAGCCTCGAGTACGCGAAGGTGCTCGGGCGGGTGCTCGGCCGCCCGGCCGTGGCGCCGCTCCCCGGCTTCGCGCTGCGGGCGATGTTCGGGGAGCTCGCCGAGGGCGCGCTGCTCGCCAGCCAACGCGTCGAGCCGAAGCGCCTCATCAGCGCCGGCTTCCGGTTCCTCCACCCGACGCTCGAGGACGCGCTGCGGTTCACCCTCGGGCGCTGACGCCGTCGCCCGGGCTGTCCGACGCCGGCGGGACAGCCGTCACGCGAGGAGGCGGCCGCTCGCTCTGGCGCGGACCTGCGCATCGCCTCCGGCAACGTCAGCCGCACGTGCTCGACCCGGGCCCTTCCTCCCGCCCTTCTCGCAAGTCGAGCGTGACGGTGGGCACGGCCGCGCCGCCCTTGCGGGGGACGAACTGCAGCAGCGCCGCGGGGAGCGCCACCCCCAACGTCCCCTCCTCGGCGTCGACGCGGGAAGACGTGAACCCCGCCAACATGCTGGCGCGCGACTCGCTGCAGGTCGCTGGAACAGGGCGCCGTCTCGACGAGGACCCGGCTCCTCGAGCGCTCCATCGTCCCGTCGTTCTCAGAGCGTCAACTTTCGGGCGCGCGGGCGCAACCGCCGCGCGCGCCTGTTCGTTGCCCCAGCGAGCTCGCGCGTCATTGCGGCGAGGGGCGTTACGAGCGGTTGGACGCGGCGAAAGGTCGCCTGACAGGGGCCGCCATCATGCCGCTGCGCTCTCTTCGCGTAGAGCACGACGACAGGAACGCAGACACGCAGAGCAGCGTCGTCGCATCGGTGAGCAGATGAGCCTGCGGCCGAAGGTCTCGCGCTCGGCGTCGACCACTCGAGCTGGCGGCCGAACGTGCGCTCGTGCCTGTCGTTCTCCGCTGGCGTGCGCGGCGTGATGCCGCTCTGAAACGTGTTGGCTCTCACCTGCTTGGGCCACCCGTTTCGCAGGAGCATTCCTCACCCGGGTTCAGCTTCCGCCACCGCGTGACGCCCGTATGTCTTGCCCTACGTTGACGCAGTCTGTCCACGCCTGAGGTCGCCGCCGGAGCGAGCGCAGGCGGCCCTGTCCGACGGCACGGTGCTCACTTCCTCTTTTTCCTCACCGGCTTCCTTGAGCGAGGGCTTCTGGCGCGCCCGGTACGACTCGCCCTCGATGACCAGGTCGTACGCGCCGCTCGTGAAGCGGTCGATGGCGGCCTGGCCGGTCGCCATGACCGGTTCGGAGGCCTCTCTGGCGTCACGCGGAGGTGGGGTGGGGAATCCTCGTGAGAAACCCCGCTGAGGGGTGGGGAATGCTCGTGAGAAACTCAGGCCCTAACTGGCCCATGCTGGTGAGAACCAACAGAAACGGAGCCACCTGCCGGTCTGTAACTGATCCACCCCGAGCCGGGCAGAGCAGCCCGTCGGGATCGCGGCGTTGGCGAAGGCGAGCTCGAGCACGCGCCGCGAAGGATCGCCCGCCGCGTCGACCGCGCCCTCGAGCCGCATCACGCTCTCGGTGAGGGTGGAGGTCTTGTCGGTGCACAGCACGGTCATCGAGCCGAGGCCCGAGAGCGAGGCGCGCGCATCGTCGTCGCGCTCGAAGCGATCCGAGGCGTCCCTCTTCCGTCGATCACGGACAGCCGGCGTCGGCCTTGTTGCTGGTCGCGGGAGGGCTGATCACCACCTGCGGGCCGATGTTGCAGCCGTTGGTGACGTTGACGCGGATGCGCCCGACGCCGCCACCGCCTCCACCGCCGCCAGCGACCAGGGAGGATCCTTCGCCCGTCTCGGCGGCTGTCGTTCCCGCGGCTCCGTCACCGCCCGCGCCCCCGGTGACCTGGTCGCTGCCGCCCCGCGCCGGCAGCGCGGTGGCCTGACCCGACTGCCCCGCGTTCATGGTGTTCGACTCGCCGCCGCCTCCGCCGTTGCAGGTCAGCGCGCCGCCCGAGGCGATCACCTGCTGCGCCTCGAGCAGAAGCTCGCCGCCGCTTCCGCCGCCGTTGCCTCCGTTGGCGAAGCCACCGCCGCTGCCGCCCTGGCCTGGCGCCGTGATCACCCCGGCGAGGATGATGCTGTCGAGCGCGACGAGCTGGAGCGCTCCGCCCCCGGCCGCTGGCCGGTCGTTGCTGCCGCCTCCGAGGCCGCCCGGACAGCCACCGCGGAGCTGGGTGCCGAGGTTCACCGCGCCGCCCGCTCCGCCCGACGCTCCGAGCGTGACCGAGCCGCCAGCGCCGCCCGCTGAGCCGAAGCCTCCGCCACCGCCGCCCGACCGATACGCGGCGCCCGAGCCGTTTCCGCCCGCGCCGCCAGAGCTGCACGCCTGCGCGCCCGCGGCGACCTGGATCGCTCCCAGCACCCGGACGTCACTCATCGACACGATGATCACCGGCCGGCTCCCGATGAGCGACAGCGTGCTCCCGCCAGCCACCTCGAAGTCGTCGTAGGCGAGCACGAGCGTGGCGATGCCTCCGGACTGCGTGACGTTGGCCCAGCCCGGCGTCGGCTGGCCCGGGCAGGCGTTGGTGACGGTCGGCGCCCCGGTGCCGCTGCTGTCGATGATCGTCGTGCCGCAGCCGTACGTCACCTTGCCGCTCGAGGGCGTGGGGATCTCGTTGATCGCCACGTTGGACGGCACGAAGGGGAACGGTGGCAGGCAGCCGCCCTGCGAGTTGCACGCGCCGCCGTTGCCGCAGGGCAGCCCGGCGTCGAGCGGGCGGTACACGCAGCTCCCCGCGTCGGTGCAGGTGCCGGTCGGCAGCTCACACTCATGCGGCGGGCACGACACCGGCGTGCCGGTGCAGCCAGCGTCGCCGTCGCACCGATCGTCGAGCGTGCAGTTGTTACGATCGTCGCAGCCGGCGTCGACGTCCGGCGCGTAGACGCAGCCCGACCCGCGCACGCACACGCCGACGCTCACCACGCACTGCGCACCCATGGGCGGCGTGGTGCACTCGCGCACCTGCCCGACGCACTCGCCGGTGTTGTCGCAGCGCGCCCCGGTGACGCACTCGTTCCCCGCGTCGCACGCCGCGCCGGTGTTGGGCAGGTAGCGGCAGCCGGCGTCGACCACGCACAGGCCTCCGCCCATGAAGCACGAGGAGGGCGGCGTTTCGCAGGTGACGCGCGCGCCGCCCTGGCAGGTGCCGTTGAGGCACACCTGGCCCTCGACGCAGGCGTTGCCGGTGCTGCACGTGCGCGCGGTGCAGTCGAGATCGACGCAGTCGGTGAGGCCGTCGTTGTCGTCGTCGAGGCCGTTGGTGCAGTCGGTCTCGATGCGTGGGCGCACCTGCCGCAGCACGAGCGGGGCGTCGACTGTCACGCCCTTGCGGAAGCGCCGCTCGAGGACCACCGAGTTCTCGATGGGGTCGGTCGGCGTGGCGCACGCGTCGTCGACGAAGCCGTCGGCCCACAGCGTGACCTCGGCGGGGAAGCCCGCCTGGGCGACCGCGACGTCGAGCACCTTCTGGCCGGCGACCGGCATGCACTCGGTCTTCTCGACACGCTCGCCGCCCTTCACCGACACCACGACGTGGGTGGAGATCGTCCCCTGCTCGAGCGTGACGGTGACGGCGAGCGCCGCCTCCCGCTCCGACGAGCAGGCCGCGAGCACCACCGCACCGAGGATCCATGATCGCTTCATTGCGCCTCCGGAACGTCTCGACCTTCACCGAAGCCCAGCACGGCGAACGGCGCCGGCCGGGCGAGGAGTGCCTGCTGGAGCACCTCGACCGGCTCCGTCTCGCCGTCGTCGGCGAGCGGGAAGGTGCCGAAGTGCATGGGGACCGCGAGCGTCGCCTCGAGGTCGAGCGCCGCCTGCACCGCCTCCTGCGGTGACATGTGGATCGGGCCCATGAACCACTCGGGGCGGAAGGCGCCGATGGGCAGCACCGCCAGCCGCATCGGGCCCAGCCGCTCGCGCACCTGCTTGAAGTGCGCGCCGTAGCCGGTGTCTCCGCCGAAGTACGCGCGCCCGCCGGCGCCC
Organism: Myxococcota bacterium; assembly: GCA_049322495.1. GTDB lineage: Bacteria > Myxococcota > Myxococcia > Myxococcales > Myxococcaceae > Archangium_A. The sequence goes on from JBMORD010000295.1 coordinate 38,669, forward strand.
TCGAGCACCCACGCGCTCCACAGCGTGCCGTCGGCGTCGAACAGCCCGCGGTTCGAGAAGTGCTGGTTGGGCACCGAGCGCACGGTGATCGCGCCGAGCTCGCGCGCGTCCCACCAGTCGAGCTCCACGACGTTCGTCAGGCCCTTCGACTCGAGGAAGGCGCGGTTGCCGAGGCCGACGAAGAACTGCGCCTTCGGCCACGTCGTCGCGAGGCGCCGCAGCGTCGCGACGTCCATGTGATCGTAGTGGTTGTGCGAGATCACCACCGCGTCGATGCGCGGGAGGTCCTCGAAGCGGAGGCCCGGCGGCCGCACGCGGCGCGGCCCCGCGAACTCCACCGGGCTGGCGCGCTCGGACCAGATGGGATCGGTGAGCACGTTGACGCCGTCGAGCTGGACGAGCGTCGTCGCGTGGTTGATGAAGGTGACGCGCATCGCGCCGCGCGCCACCTCGTACGGCGGTCGCGGGCCTGCCGGCTCGTCGTGAAACGGGCGCCACGGCCCGGGCTTCCGCTCCGATTGCCACTTGAGCATCGCGCCGAGGCCGCTCGGCTCGTCGAAGCTGGCGACCTTCTTCGGCGCCCCCGGCGTGACGAACTTCTTCCCGTCGAAGTGCCCGTTGGCCACGCCCCGCCAGGTCGGCGCGGACAGCGCGCAGCCGACGCCGCCCGCGACGGCCACGAGCGCGGCCAGCACACCGGCCAGTCCCAGGGCCCCGCGGCGGAGGTGACGTCGCATGGCCTGCGCCTCTATTCGGCCCGCCGCCCTCAGTCGAGAGCCACCGAACCGCGCGACAGCGGTGCTACAAATCGCCCGCCCATGACGCGCCTGTCGAACGTCCCCGCGGCTGCGCTGCCGCCGCCCCGTGCGGCGGTGCTCGCCGCGCGCTCCGAGCTGGCGGCCGCGACGGGAGGCCGCGTGTCGACCGAGGAGCTCGATCGCTTGAGCTACGCGCGCGACATGTGGCCGCTCGCCCTCCTGTGGATCCGCCAGGGCCGCGTTCCGCCCCCGCCCGACGCCGTGGTGTGGCCCGGCACGGACGAAGAGGTGTCGCGCGTCATCCAGATCGCCCGCAGCCGCAAGCTGGCGGTGATCCCCTACGGCGCCGGCTCCGGGGTGTGCGGTGGCACGTGGGCGATCGAGGGCGGGGTCACGCTCGATCTCAAGCGCTTCGACGGCATCGGCGAGGTCGACGCCGCCACGCGCTCGGTGGTGGTGGGCGCGGGCGTGCTCGGTGAGACGCTCGAGCGTCGGCTCAACGCGCGCGGGTGGACGCTGGGCCACTTCCCCTCGTCGATCTTCACCTCCACCGTCGGCGGGTGGATCGCCGCGCGCAGCGCCGGCCAGTTCTCGAGCAAGTACGGGAAGATCGAAGACATGCTCCTCTCGGCGCGCGTGGTGCTCGGCACCGGCGAGCAGCTCGAGACGCCGGAGCGCCCCTTCAGCGGCCCCGATCTCCTCCCGCTGCTCGTCGGCTCCGAAGGCACGCTGTGCACCTTCACCAGCGCGAAGCTGCGCGTCTTCCCCTTCCCGAAGGGGCGGGTCTTCCACGGCTTCGAGTTCTCGACGCTCGAAAAGGGCCTCGAGGCGATCCGGCTCATCTTCCGCGAGGGCCTGCGCCCCGCCGTGGTGCGCCTCTACGATCCGTTCGACACCGCCTTCGTCGGCAAGGGCAAGCCGAAGCACAAGGCCACCACGCCGCCGTCGCAGCGCGGCCTCCTCGGCACCACCGTGCTCCCGGCGGTCCTGCGCACGGTGACGAAGCACACCCTCGGGCGGCCGGTGGTGATGAACCAGCTCCAGCGCGTCTTCTCGCGGAGCCGGCTGATTCTGATGTTCGAGGGCGACCCCGCGCGCGCGGAGGCGGAAGACCGCTCGGCCACCGCGATCTGCCGCGAGCTCGGCGGCGACGATCTCGGCGAGAGCCCGGGCCGCGCGTGGTTCAAGAAGCGCTACGACGTCTCGTACCGCATGTCGCGGCTGATCGAGTCGGGCACCTTCGCCGACACGATGGAGATCGCCGCGCCCTGGGAGCAGGTGCACGACGTCTACGCGCGCGTGCACGAGGCGGCGTCGAAGTACGCCTTCGTGCTCTGCCACTTCAGCCACGCCTACGCGGAGGGCTGCTCGCTGTACTTCTCCTTCGTGGGCTCGGGCGGCTCCGAGGCCGAGATGGAGGACCGCTACCACCAGCTCTGGCGCGCGGCGCTGGCGGCGGCGGTGAGCGCGGGCGGCAACGTGAGCCACCACCACGGCGTGGGCCTCCTCAAGGCGCGCGCGCTGCAGGACTCGCTCGGCGAGTCGCGACACGCGCTGCGCGCGCTCAAGCAGGTGTTCGATCCCGACGGGGTGATGAACCCCGGAAAGCTGGGCCTGTGAGCGACACGACCTCCAACCTCGGCTCGTGGGCCCGGCGCGTCGACGGCGCCCTGGTGGCGGAGCCGGCTGACGAGCGGGAGCTCATCGAGGTGCTCCACGTGCTCGCCGATCGCGGCGTGAAGCTCCACCGCGACATCGCCCTGTCGCGCGCGCGCATGCTCGACGTCGGCCACGTGCAGCAGCGGTCGATGACGGTGCGGGTGGGGGCGGGCGTCGTGCTGCGCGAGCTCGACGCGCGGCTGCGCAGCGCGGGGCTGACGCTCGGCCCGCTCTCTCCGGCGGCGATGGCCCTGCGGCTGGGCGAGTTCCTCGAGGGGCCGTACGCCGGCCTCCGGTCGATCTGCGGCGGTCGCCTCGAGCCGCTGTGCACGTCGATCTCCGCGGTGCTGAGCGACGGCCGCCGGCTCCAGACCTCGCACGCGCCGCGCAGCGCGGCCGGGCCCGACCTCTCGGCGCTGGTGCTGGGCGGGCAGGGGCGCCTCGCCGTGGCGACGGCCGCCACCGTGCGCTGTGAGCCGCACTGCGAGCGCGACGTGCGCGTGACGTGGAGCTTCCCTCGCGCGGCGGCCTTCGTGGCCGGCCTGCAGCACGCGATCGCCGAGGGCTTCTGGCCGTGGCGGGTGCACGTCGATCCCCGCGGCGGCGCGGTGCTCGCGGAGATCCGCTGGGCGTCGACCGTCGGCTCGGTGGAGCGCGACCGCGATCTGATCACCCGCTGCGCGCAGCAGGCGGGCGGCCACGGGCTCTCGGAGCTCAGCGTGGGCGACGGCGACGAGCCAGTGTCCGAGCGCGAGGCCACCTGGGGCGCGGTGCAGCGCGCGCTCGAGGCGGGGCGGCCGCTCCAGCTGTTCCGGCTGACGCTGGCGACGGTGATCGCCCGGGGCGAGGTCGACGGCCTCCGCCTCGACACGCCAGCCGCCTGGCACCCGCTGTCGGCGCGGCTCCTCGCCGTCGACGGGCGCGGCATTCTCGGAGGCGCACCGTGAGCGCGATGGACAAGCACGAGCAGGCCTACGCGTACTGCTCGTTCTGCCCCAAGATGTGCCGCTTCGCGTGCCCCGTCTCGGAGGCGATGCAGACCGAGGCCACCTCGACGTGGGGGAAGATGACGGCCGCGCACCTCGTGCAGCAGGGCCGGCGCAGCCTCGACGAGGCCACCGCGAAGGCGCTCCACGCGTGCGCCGGGTGCGGCCGCTGCTCGTCGTTCTGCAAGCACGAGAACACCGTCGGTGACGCCCTGTTCGCCGCGCGCGAGGGGACGATCAAGGCCGGGCTCCAGCCGAAGGGTGCCGCCTCGACGCTCGCCACCTTCTCGCAGGCGCAGAACCCCTTCGGCAACGAGCTCCAGGCAGCGGTCGCCACGTGGCGGAGCGACACGCCGGTGCGCTACCCGCTCTTCCCCGGGTGCACGAGCCTCGTGAAGCGCCCGGAGCTGATCGAAGACGTGCTGGCGGTGTCGAAGGCCTTCGGGGCGCCGATGGGCGTGGCGCGCGTGGCCTCGCGGTGCTGCGGCTACCCGCTGTACGCCGCCGGCTCGCACGACGCCTTCCGCGAGCACGCCCGCGCGACGGCCGAGGCGCTCTCGTCGGTGCCGGAGCTGACGGTGCTCGACCCGGGCTGCGCCTTCACCTTCAAGGTGGTGTACCCGGAGTTCGGCGTCGCGCTGAAGACGCGGGTGCGCACCGTGGTGGAGGTGCTGGCGGAGAACCTCGACCACGCGCCGCACAAGCCGCCGCTGCCCGACACGGTCGGCTACCACGACGCCTGTCACCTCGGCCGCGGCCTCGGGCAGTACGACGAGCCGCGCGCGCTGCTGGCGAAGGCCACCACCCGGGTGCAGGAGGCGCCGTCGATCCGCGCCGAGGCGGGCTGCTCGGGCGGCGGCGGGCTGCTCCCGCGCACCATGCCCGAGGTGGCGGTGGAGGTGGCCCGGCGCCAGGCGCTGGAGGTCGCCCCGCAGGCCGACGTCGCGGTGGTGACCGCCTGTCCGACCTCGCGCCGTCAGTTCGAGCGCGCGGGGAAGAAGTCGTTCGATCTGATCGCGCTGCTGCGCCGCTGGGTGGAGTCCTGAGATGAAGACCTTCTTCGTGGTGAACCCGAAGAGCGCCAACGGGGCGACGGGCAAGCGGTGGGGCGAGCTCGCCGCGCTGATCGCCCGCACGCTGTCCGACTTCGGCGTGGAGTTCACGAAGGGCGAGATGGACGCGATGCACATCGCGCGCGCGGCGATCAAGAACGGCTACGAGTGCATCGTGGCGGTCGGCGGCGACGGGACCATCAACGAGGTCGTCAACGGCTTCTTCGAAGACGGCAAGGCGATCAACCCGCAGGCGGCGCTGGGCGTGCTCCCGCGCGGCACCGGCGGCGACTTCCGCAAGACCTTCGACTGGGATCTCGACTCCGAGGCGGCGATCAAGCGCCTCAAGACGCCCGACACCCGGCCGCTCGACGTGGGGCTGCTCGAGTTCCGCGGGCGCGACGGCGGGATGCACCGTCGCTACTTCGCCAACATCTGCAGCTTCGGCGTGTCCGGGCTGGTCGATCAGGAAGTGAACACCACCTCCAAGCTGTTCGGCGGCACGGTGTCGTTCATGCTCGGCTCGCTCAAGGCGCTCTCGAAGTACCGCGATCAGAAGGTGCGCGTGTCGTTCGACGACGGGCCGGTGGAGGCGCTCGACGTCACCACGCTCTCGGTCGCCAACGGGAAGTACTTCGGCGGCGGCATGAAGGTCGCGCCCGACGCCGACGTGAGCGACGGCATCTTCGACGTGACGGTCTGGAGCGGCTACGGGCTGTCGGACTTCGTGATCAAGAGCCAGGGCGTGTACTCGGGCGCGCACGTGAACTGGAAGGGCACCCGCACGCTGCGCGCGAAGAAGGTCCACGCCGAGAGCGACGAGCAGGTGCTCATCGACTGCGACGGCGAGCAGCCCGGCTCGCTGCCGTGCACGATGACCATCCTCCCCGCGGCGATCCGCCTGAAGGTGTGACGAGATGAACTACCCGGTGAAGATCGAGCACCGCGTCGCCTGGGGCGAGATGGACGCCTTCGGCCACGTGAACAACGCCAACTACCTGCGCTGGTTCGAGTCGGCGCGCATCGCGTACTTCGAGAAGGTCGCGGTGAGCATCGGCGCGAAGGACGCCAGCCCGTGGGTGCCGATCCTCGCGCGGGCGACGGTCGACTTCCGCAAGCCGGTGACCTACCCCGACACGATCACCGTCGGCGCGAAGGTCACGAAGTTCGGCACCACCAGCTTCACCATGGCCTACCAGGCGGTGAGCCCCTCGCTGGGCGTGGCGGCCGAGGGCGAGGCGATCGTCGTGCTGCTCGACCCGGCGACCGGTCAGAAGACGCCGGTGCCGCCGGAGCTGCGCGCGGCCATCGAGCAGCTCGAGGGCTGACTCACTCGATCCAGAAGTACGAGGAGGCGACCAGGGTGCGGTTGACGACCACCTTCGCCTTGGTCGCGAGCGCGGCGAGCGTGCGGTCCTTCTCGGCGTACTTCGCGTCTTCGGCCTGACGGAGCGTCTGCAGCTTGCGGCGGTACTCGCGCTCGAGCCGCTCGGCGTTGGCGCGGGCCTTCACCCGCTCCGTGGGCTCCTCGATCGAGAGCACGGCCTTGCGCGCCTCTTCCCAGTCGGCGCGGGCGCGCTCGACCTGCTGGCGCGGCGAGAAGAGGCAGTCTTCGGCGAAGCGATCGGCGCGATCCTTCGCCGCGTCGAGCTCGAGCATGTTCTTCCGCTCGGCCTGGCGCGTGAGCTCGTCCTTCGCCGCCATGAGCGCCTTCTCGTGCTCGAGCGTCGGGAGGTTGGGCGGCGGCGTGCGCGACGCGTCTTCGCGCGCCACGGCCTTCGCCAGCAGCTCCGCGTCGGTCCACGGCACCACGCGCCAGCCCTCGCCGTACTTGGTGCACACCACGTGCACCACGCGCTCCTCGGGCTTGAGGCCGGTGATCTCGAAGCGGTACGCGTACCACCAGCCCTCCTTGCCCTGGAGGTGCCCCAGCTTCGCCGGCAGCGTCGAGCCGTCGAGCACGAGGGTGGTGAGCGCGTCGTCGGTGCGGGCGCGGACCTCCTTCGCGGCGAGGGCGAGCTGGCGGCGGCCGACGGCGGCGGTGCCCAGCACCGACCCGGTGAAGTTCTTCTCGGCCTGCTTGCGCTTGCTGACCGCCTCGCGCGCCGCGTCGCCGGCCACGCGCAGCTTCTTGCGCACGTCGCCGTCGAAGCGCTCGATGAGCATCGCGCGCGTCTCCATCATGCGCTGATCGATGCGGGTCTCGAGGTCCTTCCGCAGCGCGTCGAAGGCGGTGTTGATCTCCTCCGGCAGGCGGCACGACTGGTAGATCTCGAGGACGCGCTTCTCGAAGTCGACGCCGCTCTCGAGCGCCCCGAGGATCTCGTCGGACGCGCCGAACACGCCGTCGAAGAGGTTCAGCTTGCGCTCGAGCAGCTCGTAGAGGCGCGCGTCGGCCGCGTTGCTGCGGTTGAGGAAGTTGAGCACCAGCACGTCGCGCTGCTGGCCATAGCGGTGGCACCGGCCGATGCGCTGCTCGACGCGCTGCGGGTTCCACGGGAGATCGTAGTTGACGATCAGGTTGCAGAACTGGAGGTTGAGCCCCTCCGCGCCCGCCTCGGTCATGAGGAGGATCTGCGCCTCCTCGCGGAACTGGCGCACCAGCTCGCGGCGCGCCTCGGGCGTGCCGGCGTCACCGGTGAGCTTGCAGATCTTCCCCGCGAAGCCGTGCGCCGAGAGGAGCTGCTCGAGGTACTCGAGGGTGCGCTTGCTCTCGGTGAAGACCACCGCCTTCTCGGGCCACTGGTGCGCGCGGGCGACGGTGAAGACGCGATCGAGCGCGCGCTTGAGCGCCTCGCCCTTGGCGTTGATCTTGATGCGATCGGCGCGGTCGGCGAACTGGCGGAGCTCCCACACCTCGCGCTCCATGTTCGCGATGGCGTTGCCGCGCGGGCGATCGTCGTCCTGCCACTCCTCGGCCTCTTCGCTGTACGACTTCGTCTCTTCGGGCTCGAAGAGCAGCGCGTCGGCCTGCTTGCCGAGCTTCGCGGCCTTGAGCTTGTTCTCGAGGGTCTCGGAGAGCTTCCGCAGCGTCGGCGCGATGGCGTAGGTCGAGCTGGCGAGCAGCTTGCGGTACACCAGCGTGAGCAGCGTGCGCTTGCCGGGCTCGATGGCCGCGCACTCGTTGCGGCGCAGGTACTCGCTGACGTCGTCGTAGAGCGCCTGCTCCTCGGGGAGCGGGGTGAAGTCTTCGACCACCGAGCGGCGGTTGGTGTACTTCACGTACTCGCGCACCTGGCGGCGCAGCGTGCGCTGCACCACGGGCGCGATGCGCTGACGGATCTCCTTCTGCGCCTGCTCGGTGAGGCCGCCGTGCTCGGGGTCGACGGGGAAGTGCGCGCGGAACGCCTCCTCGGGGCCGAGGATCGCCTCGTCGAGCAGCGACATGAGCCCGAACAGCTCGCCCATCTCGTTCTGCAGCGGGGTGGCCGTGAGCAGCAGCTTGGGCGACTTGCCCAGCGCCAGCTTGAGCGCCTTGCCCATCTTGTTGTTGGGCTTGTGCGAGTTGCGCAGCCGGTGCGCCTCGTCGATGACGACGAGATCCCAGGCGATCTGTGAGACGAGCTCCTGGCGGAAGGCGGCGAAGGGGTGCGAGGCGATCACCACCGGCACCGTCTGATCGAAGGCGTTGCCCGTCGCGCGCACCGTGCGCCCGTCGACCACCACCGCGTCGATGTCGAACTTCTCCTTGAGCTCGGCCTGCCACTGGGCGCGGAGCGTCGCCGGCGCGAGCACCAGCACGCGGCCTTTCCCTTCGCTCACGAGCTGGGCGATCACGATGCCTGCTTCGATCGTCTTTCCGAGCCCGACCTCGTCGGCCAGCATGCAGCCGCCGCGCGACAGCGAGTCCATCGCGAAGACCGCGGCCTCCAGCTGGTGCGGGTTCAAGTCGACCTTCGCCTCGGCGATCGCGCGCATCACGCGCGCCTGTCCGTCAGCGACCTTGCCGGTCAGCTCCTCCGCCATGAGCCGCTCGTGAAACCGCGACAGCGGCCGACCCTGCAGGGGTGATGTCGGAGGGACTCCCTCCGTCGAGACTCGCGGCATCTCGGACATGGGGGGCGGCATTTTGATCAGACGGAACCGCCTGTAAAGCCAGAGCTTTCTGAGGCCGATTTACCGCCTCCGGAGCGATCGGCGGATCAGGTGCGCCAGCGGCGCAGAGGGTGGGTTGATGTGCGCCTGGTCACGGCTCGTCGTAGTTGGGGTGCAGGTACTTCCGCACCTTGCGATCGACGTACTTCATCACCTGGTGCCGCCATGGCCAGCCGGGATCTCGCGCGAAGCCCTGCACGCCGGAGTCGGTGACGGCGAACAGCGCCTGGATCTTGATGCCGTAGAGCGAGCCGGTGAGGAAGACGCGGTTGCCGTGCCACTCGCTGGCGATGTTGAAGCGCTTCTTCCAGTAGGCGAACAGGTAGCCGAGCCGCTCGATGGCGACGGCCGAGGTGTACGAGTGGGGGATGGTGAGGGTGAGTCGGTCGTCTTCGGCGATGGAGAACGGATCGCCGTCCTGCGGCGCCGTCGGATCGACGGAGGGATCGGCGTGCGCGACGGCGCCGAACGTCACGACCAGGCTGACGGCGAGCCACCTCACGGACGCGATCTTTAACTGACCGAGCGGTCGGCTTGCCAGCGTGTTGGTAGCCTGATCGGCGTGCTCGACGACGACGCGGTCGGCGTGCCCTCCGGGCGCTGGAGGTGACGACGCGCTCGCCGATGGGGGCGCTCGCCCTTCACACCGGCGGGCTGCTCGTCGACCACGGGTGGCTTCGGGTGCTCGGGGCGGGGTGTGCCGCGCTCCCGCGCGCGCTCGATCGCTGGAATCGGGTCGGTGAAGGGCGCTGTCAGGAGGCGTCCTGATCGCCGATGACGTCGTGGGCGGGTTTTTCGCCTGGTTCGCGAGCCGCGGACCGTGCACTACCTCGCGCCGGACACGCTCGATTGGGAAGACTCGGGCCTCGGGTACTCCGACTGGCTGAACTGGGCGCTGACCGACGGGCTCGAGGGCTTCTACGGCCATCTCCGGTGGGACGGCTGGGCGCGAGAGGTGGAGTCGCTCGACGGAGGCTCGGGCCTTGTCTTCTTCCCGCCCCTGTTCGCGGAGGCCGAGGCCCACGCCACGCGGGTGCGCTCCGTCGTGCCCGTCGACGAGCTGTGGCGCCTGGCGCTCAGGTACCGCGCCGAGTTGGGCGACCTGCGCCCGGGCGCGAGGTTCGACTTCCGCGTCGTGCCGTAGCGAGCGCCAGCTTCCGGTAGTGGGGCGCCTCGTCGAAGGTGGGCACGCCCCACGGCCGCTCGCGCCAGTAGTTGATGGCGATCGCCAGCCGCCACGCGCGCTCGGTGGGGAGTCGCGCGCCGGGGATCTGGTTGCGCGCGTCGAGCACGCCGTGCGGGAGATCGCCGCGGAACCAGCAGTAGCGGTTGGCCCGGGGCGCCAGCACGTCGAGGTCGAGCACGTCGGGGGCGCAGGCCGGGTTCGCGGGGTTCGGCTCTTCCTCGGTGACGGCGAGCAGGCCGCCCCGGCAGGCGTTGAGGTACAGCACCGAGCCGAGCTGCGGGTGCGTCTCTTCGCCGGTCTCGTCGAAGCGCGCGTTGTCGCGATCGCGGTGGAAGTCGACCTTCACGTTCGAGGTGCGCATGCGCGAGAGCCACCACTCGACGCCAGTGACGCCCCGGCGCAGCCGCGAAGGAATTCGCTCGCGCAGGGTGAGCACCGCCTGCTCGACGAGGTTGCTCGGCGGGCGCGCGAAGTCGAACCAGAACGTCGTCTGGTAGCCGGCCACGATGCGCTCGCGCCCCAGCGAGACGATCGCCCGGTGCAGCGCGCGGAACTGGCGTTCGGGCAGCGGATCGTCGACCAGCGAGACGAGCGGGGCAGGGGGCTTCATCACCGGCCGAGCTGCACGGCGTCGCTGAGCACGCGGCCCTCGCTGCTCGCCGGCGCGCCCATCTCGAGGATCGCGGCGACCGTGGGCGCGAGATCCGTCGGGTGCGCCTCGGTCGTGAAGGCGCCCGCCTTGATGCCCTTGCCGAAGAGGAAGATCGGCACGTCGGCGTCGTAGCTCCACGGCGTCCCGTGGGAGGTGCCCGCCTTCTCCGACTCGAGCACCCTGAAGGGCTTCATCACCATCAGCACGTCGCCGCTGCGCTCGGGGTGGAACGAGTTGCGCAGCACGCGCCCGAGGGCGTCGTCCTGCACGGCGAGCAGATCGTCGCGCGCGACGCCGAGCTGGAGCTCCGGCTGCTTCGACAGCCACGCCGCCGCCGCGCGCCGCACCGCCGCGCCGTCGAGCTTCTTCGCCTCGATCGCCTTCTGATCGAGGTACACGTCGACCTCCTCGAGCGCCGCCACGAGGTTCGGCACGCCGAACTTCTTCTCGAGCTCCTCGCTGAGCCCCTTCTGGATCGCCGCTGGCGCCACGCGCAGCCCGTCGAGGCCGAGCGACGCCCACTCCTCGGGGATGTTGGCGCCGCCGTGATCGCCGGTGAGCACCACCAGCAGGTTCTGCTTGCCGCCCGCCGCCCGCTCCGCCGCGCTCAGGAGCTCGCCGAGCGCCTTGTCGAGCTTCACGAGGTGATCCTGCATCTCCCACGAGGTGGGCCCGTAGAGGTGGTAGGTGCGATCGAGCGGCGAGAAGCTGACGCTCAGCAGATCGGGCACGTCGTCCTTGCCGAGCTGCTCGCCGTCGAGCGCGGCCTTCGCGAACTCCACCATCACCTCGTTCATCAGCGGCGACGAGGCGAGCGCGCTGTACGACTGCGGGCCGGGGGAAGGCAGCCCGCCGCTGAGCGGGTGCGGGAAGACCTTCGTCATGCCGTACCAGTCCGACTCGAAGGGGCGCTCGTCGTCGCCGAGGTAGTCCTTCGCGGCGCCGGTGAGCTCCCACTGCTTGCCGTGGTACCCGTCGGGCAGCTTGCGCTCGTTGAAGGTGCGCACCCAGGCGGGGAACTCCTTCTTGTACCAGGTGCCGGTGACGAACTTCCCGACCTGCTCGTGGAACCAGTAGGCGTCACCGAGGCGGCCGGCGAGCGCCACCGCGGCGCGCCCCTTGCCGGAGATCGCCACCGAGCGGCCCTTGAGCATCGTCGCGGCGCGCAGCCGATCGCTGAGCGTCTCTGCGAGGAGGTTCATCGGCGAGACGTCCTCCACCGCGGCGGGCGCCTCGAGCACCGGGTGGGCCGCGTCGGCGAAGCAGGCCTCGAGCTTGCCGGTCGCGCGGTTGAAGACCTTGTTGCCCACCACGCCGTGCCGGTGCGGGTAGGTGCCGGTGACCATCGTGCTGTGGCCGATGCCGGTGACGCACTCGGCGATCTCGTAGCGGGCGGCGGGGAACACCGCGCCCTCGGTGAGCAGCCGCGCGAAGCCGTACTTGAAGCGCGCCCGGTTGCGCTGCAGCACGTCGCTGCCGAGCGAGTCGACGCTGATGAAGAGGGTCAGCTTCGGCGGCCTGGCCATCGCCAGACCGGACACGAGCACGAGGAGGACGATCGACCAGCGCTTCAGCATGGGCGGCGCACGTTCGCACGAGTCGCGAGCCTCCTGAATGTTTTCGTGTACACCGGCGCTCATGAGCGAGCCGTCAGCGCCGGTGCACGTCCACGCGAAGCTGCGCGTCATCTACGGCGACACCGATCAGATGGGCGTCGTCTACTACGCCAACTACTTCCGCTACTTCGAGTTCAGCCGCTCGGAGTACTTCCGCGCCCGCGGCGGCAACTACACCGAGCTCGAGAAGAGCGGCTTCGGGCTGCCGGTCGTCTCGGCGCACTGCGACTACCGCCGCCCCGCGAAGTACGACGAGCTGCTGGTGATCGACGTGCACGTCGCCGAGCTCCGGCGCGCCTCGCTGCGCTTCGAGTACGAGGTGCGGCGCGAGGCCGACGGCGAGCTGCTGGCGACGGGCCACACCGTGCACGCCTGCGTCGGACCGTCTGGAAAACCAACTGGACTTCCCGCGGCGGTGGTGAAACTTCTGGCGCCCCCCGCCTGAGCGGAACAAGGAGCCGCTGCCCCCATGGATCGCAACCTCGCCCTGGAAGTCGTTCGTGTCACCGAGATGGCCGCCATCGCCTCCGCGCGTCTGATGGGCCGCGGCAACAAGAACGAGTCCGACCAGGCGGCGGTCGACGCCATGCGCCGCGCCTTCGACACCATCAACATCGATGGCGTGGTGGTGATCGGCGAGGGTGAGCGCGACGAGGCGCCGATGCTCTACATCGGCGAGAAGGTCGGCAAGAGCGCCGAGGGCTCGTCGCCGATCGACATCGCGCTCGACCCGCTCGAGGGCACCAACCTCTGCGCGTATGGCCGGCCCGGCGCGATCTCCGTGGTGGCCCTCGCCAACCGCGGCAGCCTCCTCAACGCCCCCGACACCTACATGGAGAAGATCGCCGTCGGCCCGGCGGCCCGCGGGGCGATCGATCTCTCGAAGACGGCGACCGAGAACCTCCAGAACATCGCGAAGGCCATGGGCCGCACGGTGTCGGAGCTGACGGTGGTGATCCTCGATCGCGATCGCCACACCGATCTCATCAGGGAGGTGCGCACCGCCGGCGCGCGCGTGCGCCTCATCGAGGACGGCGACGTCGCGGCGGCCATCGCCACCTGCTTCCAGGAGAGCGGCGTCGACGTGCTGATGGGCACCGGCGGCGCGCCCGAGGGCGTGATCTCCGCGGCGGCCATCCGCTGCATCGACGGCGACTTCCAGGGCCGGCTCCGCTTCCGCACCAAGGAAGAGGAGGCGCGGGCCACGCGCATGGGCGTCAAGGATCTCCACAAGATCTACAAGGCCGAGGAGCTCGCGAGCGGCGACGTGATGGTGGCGGCCACCGGCGTCACCACCGGCGACTTCCTCAAGGGCGTGCGCTTCTTCCACAACGGCGCCGAGACGCACTCCATCGTGATGCGCTCGAAGTCAGGCACGGTGCGACACATCACCGCGACGCACCGCCTCGACAAGAAGCCGATGTAACGTCGCCACCCCACCACCACCCAAGGAGCTCGAGACCCATGCCTGGCGCCCAGCGGACCATCACCATCAACGCCCCCGTCGAGAAGTGCTGGGCGGTGATCTCCGACTACGAGCGGTACCCGGAGTTCCTGCCCGAGGTGAAGAAGATCAAGACCCAGAACCGCCGCGGCAACGAGGTCGACGTGCAGTACGAGGCCGAGGTGGTCAAGCTGATCAAGTACACCGTCCACATGAAGGAGGAGGGCCCGAAGAAGCTCCAGTGGTCCTTCGTCGACGGCGAGTTCATGAAGGACAACAAGGGCGGCTGGTCGCTCGAAGACGCGGGCAACGGCACCACCAGGGCCACCTACAGCATCGAGATCGAGGTCGGCATGCTGGTGCCCAAGACGATCATCAACGCGCTGGTCGACACCCAGCTCCCGAAGCTGCTCGAGAATTTCAAGAAGCGCATCGAGACCCACAAGTGAGGATCGCCGCCTGATTCCGGCCAGTTCGGTCCCACCCGGCCTGCTGGGTTGATGCAGGAACGCTGGTGGTTACAATTGGCTCGTCGCTACCCCTGAGGCCTCATGCTCGACACCTACATCATTGAAGAGCTGAAGCGTCGGGAGCGGGAGCGGGCCCAGCGCGAGCGTCCGCGCCCCACCGTGGAGATCCCGGTGCCGCGCGACGAGAAGGACGACGACGACCGCCGCTCCGACCGCGAAGACCGGAGCGGCAACACCGTGGTGCACATCGAGCTCTGAGCGCGGCGCCTCCGGTCATTATCCGTTTCCCATGAACCCCCTGCGGGCGTTGCTGGCGAAGGGTCGGCGCAGGCCCTTCCGCGTCTACTACGACGAGGCCTACCGGCTGCCGATCACCGGCGCCGAGGCGGGGCCGCATGCGCTCGAGACGCGTCGCGCCGATGACGCCGTGCACTACCTCCTGCACGAGCACGCGGTGTCGACGCGGCAGATCATCAACCCCCAGCCGGCGAGCTACTCCGATCTCGCGCGCGTCCACACCGCGGAGTACCTCGACTCGCTCCACGATCAGGCCCGGCTGGCGGAGATCTTCGCGGTCGACCCGAGCGACGTGTACGTCGACGAGGTGCTGCGCACCCTGCGCCTGGGCGTGGGGGGCACGATCGAGGCCGCGCGCTTCGCGGTCAACAAGCGCCGCGCGGTGATCAACACCTTCGGCGGCTTCCACCACGCGGCTCCCGCCCGGGGCGCCGGCTTCTGCGCGCTCAACGACGTGGCGATCGCCATCTCCCTCCTCCGCGCCGAGGGCTTCGATGGCCGCGTGGCGGTGCTCGACTTCGACTTCCACCCGCCCGACGGCACCGCGGAGTGCCTGGGCAAGGACCCGTCGGTGTGGCTCGGCTCGATCTCCGGCGCCGACTGGGGGCCGCTGCCCGGCGTCGACGAGACGGTGCTGCCCGAGGGCACGACCGACGATCAGTACCTGGCCGCGACGCGCGAGCTGCTCGAGCGCATGCCGCGCGTCGACCTGGCCTTCGTGCTGGCCGGCGCCGACGTGCTCACCGGCGATCGCCTCGGGCACTTCCAGCTCTCGCTGCCGGGCACGCGCGAGCGCGAGCTGCTGGTCTCGCGGCGGCTCGGGCTGCTGCCCCAGGTGTGGCTGCCCGCGGGCGGTTACTCCGCGCATGCCTGGAAGGTGCTGGCGGGCGTCGGCTTCACGCTGGCCTTCGACGACTCGACGCCGATCCCCACCGACTACGATCCGCTCGCGGCGCGCATGACCAGCATCGCGCGCACCCTCAGCGCGGCGTCGCTGGGCAACGATCCGGTCGTCACCGAGGCCGATCTCGCCGACGCGCTCGGGCTCCCACGCCGCGGGCCGCCGCGCCTGCTCGACTACTACACGGCCGAGGGCCTCGAGTACGGCCTCGAGCGGTACCGGCTGCTGCCGATGCTGCGGCGGCTCGGCTTCAGCAACCTCCGCGTGGTGATCGATCGCATCGGCCCGTACGACCGCGCGCGCACGCTGGGCACCGACGCGATGACCGGGCGCGAGAGCGCGCTGATCGAGCTCGAGGTCGAGAAGCGCCGCATCGGCGACGAGCTGTTCCTCTTCGTGAACTGGCTGTCGCTGCGCAACCCGCGCGCGCACTTCAGCGCGCTGCGGCCGCAGCTGCCCGGTCAGGAGGTCCCCGGCCTCGGCCTCGCGCGCGAGATGACCGAGATCCTCACGCTGATGGCGCGCCGCCTGATGCTCGCCGGCGTCGCCTTCCGCCCGTCGTGGTTCCACATGGCCTGGGCGGCGCGGCACGGGGCGCGCTTCGTCGACTCGAAGCGGCAGGGGCGCTTCGAGGCGCTGGTGCGCGACGTGTCGCAGGTGTCGCTGCTGGAGGCCACGCGCGCGGTCGCCGAGGGGCGCGTCAAGCTCAACGGCCAGCCCTACGCCTGGGAGCCCGACGAGATGGTGCGCTGGCGCGATCAGAAGGACATCCCCAACGACGCGGCGGAAGTGGCAGAAGAGCGGGAACGCTGTCACTTCACCCTCAGCTGACGGAGGCAACCCCCCATGGGCGTCCCGATGACCGTTCGTCTCGACGGGCTCGAGTGCAGGCTCACGCACGAGCCATCGGGCACCGAGCTCCGCACCGTCCCGCCGAAGGACAACGGCGGCGATGGCTCGAGCTTCTCGCCGACCGATCTCGTGGGCGCCGCGCTCGCCTCGTGCGCGCTGAGCACCATGGCGCTGGTCGCCGGGCGCGAAGGCCTCACCTTCAGCCGCGCGTCGGCCCGCGTGGTGAAGGAGATGGTCGGCCCACCGCGCCGCATCGGCTCGCTGGCGCTGGAGATCACCATGCCCCCCCAGACGAAGCCCGAGGAGCGCGCGCGCCTCGAGGAGATCGCCCGCGGCTGCCCGGTCGCGCGGAGCCTCCACGGCGACGTGCAGATCCCGATGACCTTCGTCTACTCGGCGTAGCGCTCGGGCCGAGGACGACCTGCCGCGCGGTCGGCTCGCGCGGCACCGTCAGCGTGAAGCGGGTGTCACCGACCAGCACCTGACCGCCTTCGAGGACGAGCGTCGCGACCAGCGCCGAGAGCGCGAGCGTGACGGCGAAGGGCCGCGCGAACCGCCGGAGCGCCCACCCCGCCACGAGCGTGAACGGCGCGGCGATGAGCATCGAGGCCAGGAGATCGACCGCCCACGCCGGAGGGCACAGCACGACCTCCAGCGAGTTGGGCCCGGCCCACTTCGCCGGGAGCGGAAAGCCATAGCGGGGCGGCCCACCGTCGAAGCCTGCGTGGCGCACGGTGACGACGTGGAGCCCGAGCTGGGCGGCGCCGACCGTCGCCAGCGCCCACCAGCGGAGCCGGCTCACGTGCCCGTGCGCTGCCCGACGTCGCTCGGCACCACGAGGCGGAGCTGCGCGGCGGTGAAGCTCTTCGCGTCGACCTCTCGCTCGAGGTACGTGTAGCCCGCGAGCCCTGCCTCGTACGCGCGGAGGATCTGGCGCGAGTCGTCGAGGGTGATCTTCCCCTGCCGGAGCGCCGCCTCGGTGAAGCTGCGCATGCGCGCGATGAGATCGTCCTTGTTGTAGGCGACGTAGTTGAGCACCTCGGTCACCGTGTCGCCCTCGACGACGCGATCGATGAGGTAGCCGCCGCCCGGCGCGAGCGAGACCTGGAGGGTGTGCGTGTCGCCGAACAGGTTGTGCAGATCGCCCAGGATCTCCTGGTACGCGCCGACGAGGAAGATGCCGAGGTAGTACTCGTCGTCGCCCAGCGAGTGCAGCATGAGGTCGTCCTTCACCTCGCGCTTGTCGATGAACTTCTCGATCTTGCCGTCGCTGTCGCAGGTGATGTCGGCCAGCACCGCGCGCCGGGTGGGGCGCTCGTGGAGCCGGTGAATCGGCATCACCGGGAAGAGCTGATCGATCGCCCACGAGTCGGGCAGCGACTGGAAGACGCTGAAGTTGCAGAAGTACGTGTCGGACAGCTGGTGCTCGAGCGTCTCGAGCTCCTCGGGGAGATCTCCGCTCTCGCGCGCGATGCGGAGGATCTTGTGGCAGATGCTCCAGAAGAGGTTCTCTGCCAGCACGCGCTGCTCGAGCGAGAGGTGGCCGAGCGAGAACAGCGTGAGGACCTCGTCCTTGTACTCGGACGCGTCGTGGTAGGTCTCGAGGAGGTTCTTGTTGGTGACGTCGCGGAAGGCGGCGAAGAGGTTCTTCACCACCTGCGGCGCGGCGTCGGGGAGCTTCTCGGGCACGCCGGGCACGTCGAAGCCGGTGTTGCCCAGCACCTCGGTCACCAGCATCGCGTGGTGCGCGACGACCGCGCGGCCCGACTCCGAGACGAGGTTGGGGTGGGGCACGCCCGCCGCGTCGCAGGCCTCCATCACCGAGAACACCACGTCGTTGGCGTACTCCTCGGTGGTGTAGTTCATCGACGAGGCGAAGTTCGTCTGCGAGCCGTCGTAGTCGACGCCCAGGCCGCCGCCGACGTCGATGTACTGCAGCGGCGCGCCGAGCCGCCGCACCTCGACGTAGAAGCGCCCGACCTCGCGCAGCGCGTTCTTCACGTTGCGGATGTTCGAGATCTGCGAGCCGAGGTGGAAGTGGAGCAGCTCGAAGCTGTCCATCAGCCCCGTCTCACGCATGAAGGCGATCGCGTCCATCAGCTCGTTCGACGAGAGGCCGAACTTCGAGCGATCACCGCCCGAGGCTTCCCACTTGCCGGCGCCGCGCGTCGAGAGGCGCACGCGCATGCCGAGGCAGGGCTTGATGTTGGTGCGGCGCGCGACCTCGGCGATCAGCGGCAGCTCCGACGGCTTCTCGACGACCATCACCACCTTGCGCCCGAGCTTCGAGGCGAAGAGCGCGGTCTCGACGTACTCCTCGTCCTTGTAGCCGTTGCAGATGATCAGCGCCTCGGGGTCCTCGAGGAGCGCCATCACCGCGAGGAGCTCCGGCTTGCTGCCCGCCTCGAGGCCGTAGGTGTACGGGCGGCCGGCGGCGGTGATCTGCTCGGCGACGTAGCGGTGCTGGTTCACCTTGATCGGGTACACGCCGCGGTAGTGGCCCTTGTAGTTGTGCTCGCTGATGGCCTTGCGGAACGCCTCGTTGAGGTGCACCACGCGGTGACGGAGCACGTCGGTGAAGCGGATCAGCAGCGGCAGGCTGATGCCGCGGCGGCGCACCTCGTCGACGAGCTCCTTGAGATCGAAGCTCGGCGTGCTCGGCCCGCCGGGGTGAACGCAGACGTTCCCCTTGTCGTTGATCCCGAAGTAGCCAGCCCCCCAGTTGCGGATGGCGTACATGTCGTTCGAGTCGGCGATGGACCAGCGAGGCGTGGTGGGGTTGGCCATGGGTGCGCGCACTATAGAGAATCGACCTGAAGATCCAGATCGCGCCTGAGGTGGGTGGAGGGGCGACTCAGTTTCGCTCGGCCTGCTCGGCGAGGCGCTCGAGGTGGCGGCTCATCTTCGGGTCGTAGATGAGCTCGACGAGCTGGCCGTTCTGCATCAGCCCGCGCACGTCGCCCGTCTCGAGGGCCTTCTTCCAGGCGTCGGTCTGCACCACCTGGCGGAAGCGCGAGTCCTTCATGAGCGCGGCGTAGTCGGGGTCGTCCTTCAGCTTCTGCGCGGCCTTCGGATCGCTGGCGAGCTTCGCGGCGAGCGCGAGATCCTTCCCGCCGGAGAACTGCACGGTCTCGATGAAGTTGTAGCGGCGGGCGAAGGCCACCAGCTTCGAGTCCTTCGGGGTGAAGGTGTACTTGCGCCCGGCGAGCACGAGGTTGTTCTCGATGAAGGTCGCCGCCGACACCCCGATCCAGATCGCCACCGCCGACTTGAGGCCGCCCAGGCCGAAGCCGAAGAGGCGGTCGGCGGAGCGGTTCTCGGGGTCCTTCCCGGCGAGGAGCCGCTTGAGGATCGCGGTGAGCAGCAGCCGCACCAGGAGGTAGGTGAGGACGAACGCGGTGACGGTGGCGATCACCACCCCGACGGTGAGCGAGGTCTGCAGGCTCTTGGCGAAGGCCTCGCCGAAGAAGCGGCCGGTGGGGCCGGCGGCGAACACCGCGGCGACGCCGGCGACGGCGTGGGCGACCTGCTTCGAGAAGCCGCTGAAGGCGCCCCAGATCGCGAACAGCGCGACGAGGCCGAGGGCGAGGAGATCGAGGTTCACTTGATCAGGAACGACGGGCCTTGCTTCCGGCGTTGCTCCTCGATCTTCGCCTGGCACTCGGCGAGCTTCTCCTTGAAGCGCGCGTTGCCCGGCTCGTAGGTCAGACCCATCTTGAAGTTGCGCTCGGCGGCCTGCCAGTTCTGCTTCTCGTAGTCGGCCATGCCCGACTTGAAGAACGGGCGCGCCTTGGGGTGCGTGCCGAACTCCTCCTCGACGACCTTGCGCGCCTCGGCCTTGAGCTCCGACTCGGTGGCCTCGGTGTAGCGGAGCTTCGCCGCGCGATCGGGCCCGGCGAGATCGCCGAGGTACTTCTTCCGCTTCGCGTCGTCGCGCAGCACGTAATACGCCTCGGTGATCCGCCGGTAGAGCGCGCCGACGTCGTCCTTCTCCTGCGACGGCGGCAGGTGGAAGAAGCGGTCGGGGTGGTACGTGCGGCTCTCGCGGTAGAAGGCCTTCTTGATCTCACCGGCGTTGGCCGTCTGCGTGAGCCCGAGCACCTGGAAGTAGTCGAGCTGATCGAGCCCGTCGGCCAGCTTGCGGAGCTCGCCCGCCTGCTGAGGGGTGATCTGCTCGATGGCGCCCGAGGCGGCGAGCGGGCTGGGCCGCGCGGGCGCGAGGGCGCGAGAGGGGCTGCTCTCGAACGGGGCAGGCGCGGCTGGAGGCACCGGCGCGGGAGCGACGGCTGGCGCGACGCCGGGCGCGGCGATGATGGGCGGGGCGATCGGCGGCCCCGGTGGGCGGGGCGCCG
>JBMORD010000296.1:0-7905 GCA_049322495.1 Myxococcota bacterium
CGCATCGACTCCTCGCGCAGCTTGTCGAACGAGTAGAAGTTCCCGTCGGTGTCGCGGTCGAGGAACGTGTACCCCTTGGTGGTCAGCCCCTGACCCGCATCGATGGCGGCCACGAGGTTCGGGTAGTCGAAGATCTGCGGCATGTGCGAGACCCCTGTGCTGGCGTTGAAAGCCCGCGCTCAATACGTGTGTGCTCCGAAGAGGGTCAAGCGAATGGACCGTGTCGGAGGCTGCTGAGAGGGCCTCGTGACAGTGCCTGTTGACGCAAATTGACGCGCCAAATTCATGGACTTAGCGCTTAATTTGGACGGTGACGAGGGCCTCTCCGGCGTTCGATAGTGAGCAATGGAATGCTCAAAAATCATCGAAGCGACCCCTCTCGCGCGGAGTTTGCGGGATCGTCGCAGGTCTCCTCTCCGTGCAAGCGCTCGGAACTTCAAACGGCAATTGTGAGCAAATAGTTGCCCGATTTGACCGCGAAATCCGCGCTCCCGTATGAGGTGACCACCATGCCCCACACGCGAGCGCGGTCGTCTCCGTCCATTCCGGCCTTCGCGGTGCGGGCAGCGGACGTCCAGGTCGAGGAGGTCGCGGGAGGGCGCGCCCGGGACGAGTTCATCCGCTTCCAGCTCGACCACTACGCGGGTGACGCCCGCTTCGTGCCGCCGATCGTCGCCGAGCGGCGCGACTTCCTCGACCCGAAGGAGAACCCGTTCTTCGAGCAGGCGCGGGCGGCCCTCTTCCTCGCGCGGCGTCACGGCAAGGTGGTGGGCCGCATCGCGGCGGTGGTCGACAGCCGCTACAACCGCTTCCACGGCACGCAGGACGGCTTCATCGGGCTCTTCGAGTCACAGAACGATCCCGGGCTCGCGGCGGCGCTCTTCGAGGCGGCGCTGGGCTGGCTCAAGCGCGAGGGCGCGCGGCGCTGCGTCGGGCCGGTGAGCCTCGCCTTTCACCACGAGGTCGGCCTCCAGGTGCACGGGCACGAGCGCTTCCCGGCGATGATGATGCCGTACAACCCGCCGTTCTACGCCGTGCTCTTCGAGGCCAACGGGTTCCAGAAGCTGAAGGACCTCTACAGCTACGAGGTGCAGGCCATCGAGGGCATGCCCGAGAAGGTGCGGCGCCTGGCCGAGCGGGTGAAGCAGTCGGGCCAGGTGCGCGTGCGGCGCCTCGACGTGCTCAACCCCGAGACCGACCTGGTGAAGATGCAGGCCATCTTCCACACCATGCTCAAGCCGGGCTTCGGCTTCGCGCCGATGACGCGCGCGGAGTTCATGAGCATCGTCAACCGCCTCCGGCCGCTGGTGCTGCTGCGCCCCGAGCTGTCGCTCATCGCCGAGGTCGACGGCGAGACCGTGGGCTTCGCCATCACCGTGCCCGACACCCACGTCGCCCAGAAGGAAGCCGGCGGGTACCTCTTCCCCTTCGGGCTGGCGAAGATGCTGTGGAAGGCGCGCAGCATCGCCCGTCTGCGCGGCCTCATGTTCGGCATCAAGGACGGCTGGCGTCGGCGCGGCATCGACGCGCTCCTCGCCTACGAGACGTTCGCCCAGGCGCTCGCGCTCGGCTACCAGTCCGCCGAGCTCGGCTGGGCGATGGAAGACGACACCCTCGTCAACCGCATGCTCCAGGCGACCGGCGGCAAGCACGTGAAGACCTTCCGCCTCTACCAGCGCCCGCTCTGATCAGCCGGCGCGGCGGCGCAGCTCCTCGAACAGCCGCTCGGGCTCATCGACGCCGAGCAGCAGGGGCCGGTCCTTCCCGCGGCGCACCAGCACCGTCGGCCGGCCGAGGCGCGTCGCCCAGCAGCGCACCAGCCCCACGTCGCGCACGTGGAACAGCCCGGTGAAGCCGAGCAGCCCGCCGTTGCCCGCCACCCGCCGCACCGCGCCGCCCAGCAGCTCGAGCGCCGGCCCGCGCTCCACGCCCGTCACTGCAAAGTACGGCACCTTCACGTCGCTCCAGCCCCGGCGCTCCACCACCAGCCGCGTCGCCTCGAGCCGCACCGCGCGCGGCGCCTGCAGCGCGACCACGCCGAGCCCCAGCACCGTCACCAGCAGCACGCCCGCCACCAGCCCGCTCGCCGCCGCCGGCAGGGCCGTCAGCGCCCTCGCCTGAATCGGCAGCCCGACCGCCAGGGCCAGCACCGCCAGGGCGGTCGTCACCTTCACCGCCGCGCTCAACGTCATCGGGAATCGCATCGTCTCTCCTTCCTCGGGGCACGTCGCCCCGTTGCAGCCCGCGCACCGGCCGCAACACTCTGGAAAGACGAGGCTGATGGCGGGTGCAACGCGAATTGATTCGTGGGCGAGGAGGAATCAAATCGCCCCACTCGGCACCGTGTTACGCGATCAGCAACCGAGGGAGGTTCGACACATGAATCGCAAGACGCTGATGGGAGCGGCGGTCGTGGTGGTGCTCGCCGGTGGTCTGCTGATGGTGCCGCGGGTGCAGTTCATCCTGGGCGGGGCGCTGGTGAACGTCGGGTACCGGTTCCAGGATCATCTCCACGCGTACGATCTCGAGCATCACGAGGACATCACGCCGGCCCAGGTGTGGGACGAGTTCAAGCGGCAGAACGAGCTCGCCGCGAGCGTGCGCGACCAGTTCCCCCGCTCGACGCGTCACCCGGTGGTGGCGCTGCTCGTCTGCATGGACGCGCGCATCGACACCAACGAGCTCACCGGCGACACGCGCCGCAACTACTACATCGTCCGCACCGCCGGCTCGGTCATCGGCGCCGAGGAGGCGGACATGCTCGAGCTCGCGGTGAACAACGGCGTGAAGGTGCTGGTGCTGAGCCGGCACTCCGACTGCGCGGCCGAGAAGGCGGCGAAGGACCCCGCGGCGCGCGAGAAGTACCCGGCGCTGGTGCAGTCCGTCGACGAACGCGACGCGAAGGTGAAGGCGTTCCTCGCGCGGCCGGTCATCGCCGAGAAGCTCGCCAGGGGGGAACTGCTGGTGAAGGAGGTGCTCATTCACACCGAGAACGAGCACCTCGTCGCCCCGGACGGGTCGCCGCTCCAGTAGCTCACGGGCAGCGCGCGGCGCAGCGCTGGTCGCGGCAGCTCCACGTCGCGAGGCCGGCGTCGCCGCAGCTCACCACCGAGGTGACGGCCGCGCAGTCGGCGTCGACGGTGCACGTGCCCACCTGCGCGCAGCGCAGCCCGCCGTCGACCTCTCGGCAGACCTGTCGGCCCGGGCAGTCTCCCGCGCCGCTGCAGGTGAAGCCTTCGCCGTAGCTGCACTCGCCGTCGTGCATCACCTCCGTGCCCGCGGCGCGCGCGAGGCAGGCGTTGGTGTAGGTCGAGAAGTTGCGGCCGCAGACCGGCTCGTAGTTCTGCGAGCAGCTCAGGCACGCGCCGCACACCGCGGCGGCGAGGCAGCCGCGCGCGTCGAGGCCGCCGGGGAGCAGGCACTCTTCGGGAGCGCACGTCGGGTCGACCGGAGGCGTGCAGGCCTCGCAGCACCCGCGGTCGCACCACCGCTGGCGGCCGCAGCTCCAGGAGCTCGAGCAGAAGCTGCTGCCGGGGCATGAGTCGCGGCACTCGTCGTCGGCGGCGTCGCGGCGGCCATCACAGTCGTCGTCGCGCCCGTTGGCGCAGCGCTCGACGCCGTCGGGGCGCGAGGTGGCGATGGCGTCGTCGCAGTCTCCCACGCGCTTGCCGCCACAGTCGGTGCCGACCGGCGCCGCCGCCCAGCCGTCGTGGTCGAGGTCGCGACAGGGATCGAGGTCGCACCAGCCGGTGGGGCACGGGCACGTGAGGCACTGCACGTCGTGCACGCAGATCATGTTCTCGCCGCACTGCGCGTCGACCCGGCAGCCGGGCACGCAGCTGCGCGCCCCGTCGGGGCAGCCCTCGCACTGCATGCCCGCCGGGCAGTCGTCGTCGACGCTGCAGCCCGGGCCACCGCCGTCGCGCGCGCTGAGCTCGGCCACCGCGGGCTGAGGGGAAGCGGCGCCGCAGGCGAACACGAGCGACATCAGGAATCCGGCGGCCACGCGCATGCCGCGTCGCGTGAGCAGCTTCCGCGCCACCAGCGCCGGCGCCTGTTTTCGCGAGGATTCCGCGCGCCCATCTCAGCTTTCTGATGGCCTGCGCTACGCTGCGCTGATGGACCGACGCGCGGCGTGGGTGGTGCTGGTGGTGGGGGGCCTGGCGTGGGCGGGGAACGACGGGGTCGCCGCCCGAGCCCCGAAGGCGCGCAAGCCCTTCCTGACGCCGGCCCAGGTGCTCGAGCGGCTCGAGGCGTCGCCGATCACCTTCGAGATCAAGCCCATCGAGAAGCTGGAAGGCGTCTCGCGCGGGCGGCTCGCCGACGAGACGTGGAAGCAGCTCGTCGCGCCGGTCAACCTGCCGAAGGTGCGACGCCGCGACGGCGCGGTGATCATCGAGGCCTGGCCCGAGCCCGCCAGCGCCGCCGACCCGAGCGCGAAGGCAGAGGAGGCCTTCCGCGCGAAGAAGTACGACGAGGCCGAGAAGTGGTACCGCAAGGCGCTCGAGCGCGCGCCCGACCTGTACATCCTCCACGCGTACGTCGGCGACGCGATCCTCTTCGGCAATGGAGACCCGAAGCTGGCCCTCGAGGAGTACTCCCGCGCCATCGCGAAGAACCCCGACGACTACCGGCTGTACTTCTTTCGCGCCAACGCCCATCGGCACCTGCAGCAGGCCGACGCCTCGCTGGCGGATCTCCGGCGCTCGTTGGTGCTCAAGCCGCGCAACCAGGTGCTGGTCACCGCCGTGCAGCGCGCTGGCGGGACCATGGGGCGAATCGAGCCCGACCTCTTCGTGCCGCGCGCCTTCGTGCGTCGCGAAGGCGCTGCGGTGGCGATCTACGCCGACGTCGAGCGGCCGGAGTGGCTCGCGTGGGCCAACTGCAAGGCGCTGTGGCTCACCGACGAGGCGCACCGCGTCGAGATGATCGGCTCGAAGCAGCGCGGCTTCTCCACCGTCGAGGAGACCGAGTGCCTCGCGGCGCTGGTGTCGCTCTACGCCGCACGGCTCGAGTCGGGCGAGGGCATGCGCGACGATCGCCTCGACCGGCTGGTCACCATCGTGAACGACGGCCTCGCTTCGTCGTTCGTCGTCTACGAGCTCGGCTCGCGCGTCGACCCGCAGATCGTCCTCCACCTCGATGCCTCGTTCCGCGAGCAGCTGGCGCGCTATGTCGAGAAGTATGTGCTCACCGCGCCGGAATGAGGCCCTGCTGCTGGCGCTCGCGCTCACGAGCGGCTGCGCGCTGACCCCTGAGGTGATCCGCCTGACGCCCGAGGTCCCCCGGACGCCGGTCGCGGGGGCGGAGCGCGTCGAGCTGCGCGTGGTGGTCGACGACCTGCGGCCCGAGCGCACCGACGTGGTGGCGCGCAAGGTCAACGGCTTCGGCATGCAGCTGGCCGAGATCACCAGCGAGACGCCCCTCGCCGAGGTGCTCGCGCGCGCGGTGACCGGGGCGCTCGTCGCGCAGGGCTACCGCGTGGGCGAGAGCGGGCGCGTGACGCTGGTGGTCGAGCTGCTCGTCTTCCGGCACGAGTTCCGCACGGGCTTCTGGGCCGGGCGGAGCGAGGCGGAGGTGATGGTGCTCGCCACGCTGCGCGACGCCTCGCGGCGAGAGCTGTTCCGTGAGGTGCTCGCCGAGACCTTCGCGCACCCCATCCAGGTCGCCAGCGGCGCGAACGTGAAGAAGGCCTATGAGCACGCGCTCACCGCGACGCTCGAGCGGCTGCTCTCGAGCGACGTCTTCCGCCAGGCGCTCGTCCCCGCGGTAGACGTGCCGAGCCTCTGACCGAGCTCAGGAGCCGGCCGCGAGCTCCGAGCCATCGGGCTCCCAGCGCGGCGGCCTCCACGCGCCCTGCGGCGCGTCGAAGAAGTCGTCGACCGTCACCAGCAGCTTCTGGAACGGCGCGCGATCGAAGCGGATGCGCCCGAGCGTGGGGAGCGCCCCGGGCGCCGTCGCCTCCACCGCGACCATGTTGGTGTGGCCGCGCACCGCGAGCTTGCCGGTGGTGAGGTTGTCGACGCGGTAGTGGAAGTCGACCGCCACGCGCCCCAGCTTCGTCAGCGCGCAGCGGATGGACAGGTGGTCGTCGTACGCGAGGAAGCTGTCGTAGCGCACGTTGAGCTGCCGCAGCGCGAGGTACCAGCCGCGCTTGTAGAGCTCGACCGCCGACATGCCGAAGCGCCGGAAGAACGCCTCGCGGGCCTGCTCGAACCAGACCGCGGCGCAGCGGTGGTGCACGTAGCCGAGGCCGTCGGTCTCCGAGAAGGTGACCCGGTGTTCCACGTGCGAGGTGACGTCGTCCCAGCGAGACATGGCGCGCCTCATACCAGCGGTGCTGCGCGGGGGGCGAAACAGGTGCAGGCTCGGGCCGTGACGACGGCAAAGGCGCTGTTCTCGCTCGCGGGGCTCTGGCTGGCCGCCGGCCTGGGCTGGCTGGTGGTGACGGGCCTCGCCGCCGCGGCGACGGAGCACTCCCGGGGAGACGCGGTCACCGTCGCGATGTTCGCCTCCTGGGGCGCGGGCCTCGTGCTGTCGGCCGTCGCGGTGCTCGTCGGCAGGCTCGTGGTGTGGCGGTGGCTGCCGCCGGGGCAGGGCCGGCTCGCGCTGATCCTCTCGTTCGGCGTGCTCCAGGGGCTCACCTGCCTCGCCAGCAGCGCGTCGGTCCTGCTGATCTTCAACCGCTGACCTCTCCGCGCGGCGGGGTCATTGCCCTCGCGAGAAGGACGGTTATAGGAAGCCGGCGCCCCGAAGGCCGTGGGGCGAGGGACCCTTGAATCGCCCGGAGCGGCCCCGGGCTCACAGCACTGCCATGCCTCTGTACGAGTACGACTGCCAGCGCTGCGGCACCTTCGAGGTGAAGCAGAAGATGTCCGACGAGCCCCTGACCACCCACGCCGAGTGCGGCGAGCCCGTGGTGCGGAAGATCAGCCTGACCTCGTTCGCGCTCAAGGGTGGAGGCTGGTACTCCGACGGCTACGCGAGCACCGGCGCGAAGAGCACCGCGGCTGCGGCTCCGGCGTGCTCGACCGGCGGTTGTGCCGGCGGCAGCTGCGCCAACTGAGAGCGCGTCACCAGCTCAGGTCGAAGGTCAGCTTCGCGCCGTCGTGCGCGGCGCGGTCGATCTTCGCGGGCGTGCCCGAGAGCTCCGCGACGAAGCGCAGGGCGCCGCGCCACGCGTACTCGGTGTGTGCAGCGACCGGGCTCGGGTACTCGACCGCGAGCCGCCCGCTGCGCTCGCCGGTGTCACTCCACTCTCCGCGGACGCCCGGCAGCACCTCGGACAGCGAGCGGGGAATGCGGCTGAGGGTGGTGGCCGGCGTCTTCCCCGCGAGGGTCAGCGCGATCAGCACCATCGGGCGGACGATCGCGCCGTACGAGCTGCGCAACGCTTCGTAGTTGAGCTCGGCGAACGTCTCGAGCCCGACCACCTTCACGATCGCTTCGTTGAGGTCGAGCAGCAGCTCGCCTGCGTGTTCCCTGACTCCGTGCGGCGCGCCGATGGCGGAGCGAGTCTCGGGGCGACAGTGCTCGAGCACCGCCGCGGTGAGCCCGCGCTTCTCGAGCTGTCGGGCGAGACCTCCGACGCGCACTGCGCTCACGTACCAACCCTTCTTGTCCACGGGCGGGGGACTCTACCGACGCCGGGGCGGCCACGACTTTTCGACGTCCCACGGGCTCCAGCGCGCCTTTCCGGATCGAGAAGGGCTGCGCTACACGGAGCCCGTGCGCGCGCTCACCGCTCTCTGTGCCTTTCTTTTCGCCTGCGGGCCCCTGACGCCACCGTCGTCGGACGGAGGTGCGGACGGAGGCTCTGCGACGGGCGGAGGCGGCGGGGCGACGGGCGGCGGCGGCGGCGCGACGGGAGGAGGCGGCAGCGCGACGGGCGGGGGCGGCGGCGGC
>JBMORD010000297.1:0-7890 GCA_049322495.1 Myxococcota bacterium
TTGTTGCCGCCAGTGGAGCCGCCACCGCCGCCGGTCGAGCCGCTCCCGCCGCCGACGGACGCTGCGACGCAGACACCGAACTGGCACGTCGTGAGGAGGCTGCAGGTGGTGCAGGCGGCGCCGCCGATTCCGCACGCGGAGCCGGAGCTGCCGAGCTGGCACTGGCCGTTGAGATCGCAGCAGCCGGCTGCGCACGTGTGCGAGTCGCACTTGCTCGCGCCGCAGGACGAGAGGGTCGAAGCGGTGACGCCGACGACGAAGCCGAGGAGCGAGACGTGCAGCAGCGAACGGAACATGGGCTGCGAATCACCACTCTCGGCGGGCATTGTCCATGGGGTGCGGTGATTTCATCGGCGATCCATGCACCTGCGTTCCCGCGCTCGTTTCGCGCCGAGCAGACGTGGTGCCGGCCATGATCAGCGCGGTGGGCCCGGGCACGGCATGCGTACGGGCGGCGCTGCTCGAGGGCTGCATGGAGGCACACTGCGCTCGCGCCGTGCTGATCGCCCGAACGTGCCCCTCTGTGCGCGGCGAAGTGACTCATTTCGTTTGTTCGGCAGAAGGTGGTCATCCGCAGTGCCGGATCACGTTCCGGTGGCGCCCTCTCGGCCGGCTCTCCGCCACCTGTCTCCGCTGCTACGCACAACTGCCGAAGATTGGGCAGTTGCGTGTACGAGTGGAAAGTGTCGGCGCGATGACCTTCCTCGCGCCGCGGTGATCCGCCTGCAGAAGTCCTGATCTCGAAGGTGAACGAGAACGAGCTCCGCGGCGCCCTCCCCGAGTCGCCATCACGAAGTGGGTGTTCTGCGCGTGCCGGGCCGAGGAACTCCCCGTGTGTGGAACCGTGGCAGGAAAGAGACCTCCACAGCGCCGGAGTCGCCACGCAACTCGAGCTCCACCGGCCCAGCGGTCCCGGCCTCCAGGCGATGGCGGACTGAGGGCTCGCGGGTGTGTCCGGGGCGAGAACGTGCCACTCAGGGAGGTCCGCACTGGAGCCGAGGGAGGCGTTTGTGGAACCGTGGCAGGAAAGAGCCCTCCACAGTGCCGGAGTCGCCACGCTGCTCGAACTCCACAGGGCCCAGCGGTCCCGGCTTCCAGTCGTCGCAGATGCTGGCGATGGCTGGCTCGTTGACTGTCCCGATGCCGGGCACGTTGGTGACCACGCCCGTTCCGAAGATTCCGGCCGAGCACCGACTGGACACGAACTCGCTCTGCGCCGAAGCCATGCGGAACGGCTGGCGAGCCGCGGAGCTGTCGTTGGGCGTGCGTCTGTCGGCGTCACGCCTCCGTCGCGAGCGCTCTCCAGCCGGAGACCGCGAGCCATGGCGCACGCGCGACGTTTCGCAACATCAGGTGCGTGCGGCTCACGCCCGACGTTTCGGTGCGTGTGTCGCTGGGCGAGCCACGCTGCGCCGGACGCCTTGCGGGAGCCTCACGAGCGTTGGCCTCGCGGAGCAGTAGGGCTCTCGAGCCGGGAGACCGAGAGCCACTGCTCAGCCAGCGCCTCTTCAGGGCTTCGCGCCGTGACGGTGCGGATCCGGCGCGTGGTGCGTGCGCCAGAAGTACGCGGCCGACGCGAGGAACATCGCCACCGCAGGGGGCAGCAGGGCGAAGCTCTCGAGGCGGGGGAAGCTCCACGCGCCGACGACGCCGCCGGTGAGGAACGAGGCGAAGAGCATGAAGAGCAGCGTCATCTTCGGCCACTCCGGCGCGTGCCCGCGGAGCATGTGCCCCACGAGGATGCCGAGGTCGGTGACGATGCCGGTCATGTGCGTGGTGCGCACCACCGCGCCGCTGTACGAGGTGGCCATCGCGTTCTGCAGCCCGGCGGCCATCGCCACCAGGTTGTCGCCCCACGGCTCGCCACGCCACAGCAGCAGCGTCGCCGCGCCGAGCAGCGCGCCCTCGAAGCCCATCGCCACGCCGTAGCGGCGGCCGCGCTCCGAGAGCTCGGCGCGGCGGATGATGGCGCCCGAGAGCACCGCGCCGGCGAAGAACCACACCACCAGCATCGCCGCGCGGTACGTCGCGCCGAGGTCGGCCCGCGACAGCTCGATGCCGACCTTCGTCACCTGTCCCGTCACGTGGGTCAGGCCGTGCTGCTGCGCGCTGATGAAGCCGACCGCGTTCACGTAGCCCGCGGTCGCCGCCAGATACGCGCCGCCAAGGGTGATCCACGCCGGGGTCTTTCGCCACGACACATGAGCGTCGTAACGCCCCGTCGGGTGGAACTCAAACTTCCAGCCACAGCAGCGCGCCCTGGCCCTGCACGCTGAAGCGACCCGCGGAGAGCTCGGCGCCGTCGCCAGCGGTGAGCGAGCGCCCGGCGATCTGCACTTCGCCCGAGAGGCCGACCACGTAGCCGCGCCGGCCCTCGAGCGTGCGCTCGCCCTCGACGTCGAGCCACCACACGCGCGTCGGGCTGCGCAGCGGCATCCCCTCGTCACCCGCGACGAGGTGCAGTCCAGGGCTCGAGGGGAGCTGCCGGTAGAAGTACGCCGGGGCGCCTCCGTGGCTCGTCGGCTCGATCCAGATCTGCAGCATGCGGGTCGGGCGGTCGGTGTCGTTACCCTCGGCGTGCACCATGCCGTCGCGCGAGGAGATGAGCTGTGCGCCGCGTGCGCGGATGACGGTGCCGTGCGCGCCGTCGCCGTGGTGGCTCAGGTCGCCATCGAGCACCACGCTGAGGATCTCCATCTCGCGGTGCGGGTGAAGCGGGAAGCGCGAGCGCGGCGCGAAGGTCGCGTCGGCGAGCACCAGGAGCGGGCCGAGCGGCGCCCCCTGGCCGGCGACGGGACCGACGGTGGCGACGAAGTGGTCCCTGAGCGAGAGCCACGGGAGCGTGGTGGCGGGCAGCGAGCCCGCGGGGCGGTGGGTGAGGCGCGCAGGAGTCATGGCGGAGCGGGAGCACGAGAGCGCCCCGAGTCCGAACAGCACGGATCGACGGGCGAGAGACATGGCTCCACCCTATGCCCGCGCCTCCATTCCGGCATTGCGCGCACGCGCACAGCAGCTGTGCGAGAACGCACACCATGCACTCGTGGGACGACCTGCAGACCATCGAAGCGCTGGTGCGGACGGGCACGGTGGCGGGGGCCGGGCGCGCGCTGGGGCTCCGGCACACGACGGTGAGCCGCCGGCTCGACGCGCTGGAGCGGGCGCTCGAGACGCCGCTCTTCGTTCGCGGGGCACGCCTGCAGCCGACCGCGCTGGCGCGCGACATCGCCGAGCGGGCGGGGCGCATGGCGGAGGTCGCGCGTGACGTCGAGGGGCTGGTCGCCGGAGCGCGGCGCACGCGCGCGCAGCGGGTGGTGGTGACGACCAACGACGTGCTGGCGCCGCTGGTGTTCTCCGCGGTGGCGCGGCTGGGGGACGGCCCGCGGGTCGAGGTGCGCATCTCCGACCTCGAGGAGGCGCTCGTCCCCGGCGTCACCGACCTCGCGCTCCGGCCGTCATCGGAGCCGTCGGGAGGCCTGCGTGGCTGGCGCCTCGGCCGCCTGCGCATCGGGGTCTTCGGCGCGAAGGAGCGCCGCGCGTCGTCACGCTGGGTGCAGCCGACGCGCGAGCTGCGCGGGCGCGCCTCGATGCGCTGGCTCCGCGCGGTGCCGGTCGCTGGTGACGCGGTGGTCGAGTGTGGCTCGCTGATCAGCATGCGTGACGCGTGCGCGGCGGGGCTGGGGCGGGCGGTGCTCCCGGTGCTGCTCGGCGGGGCGGACGGGCGGCTCGCGCTGCTCGACGGCGTCGAGGGTGGGGTGCCGGTGTGGCTCCTGGCGTCGGCGACGCGGCGGAGAGACGTCCAGCTCCAGGTGACCGCGACGCGGCTCGTCGGCGCGATGCGGGCGGTGCGCGGCGCCTGGGAGTGAGGCGGGTCCCATGGCGCGGTGGCGGTGCCACGGCGAACCGAACCGCGAGGTGGCGACGAGCGTCGTGCTGACTGGCTCCGGGGGGAGTGAGCGCGGGTCGTCCGACGTCGTGCCCACGTCGTGTGAGCCCCTCGAGCTGCGGCGTCCGGTGACTCGGGTGACGACGCTTCGGCTCAGTTGACGGAAACCCGCGCCCGAACACTGGTAAGCGTCAAGTGAACCGAAGTTGAGGCCAGAACGGCGAAGTGCGCGTCACCTGTGTCACCTGACGCTCGAACTCGAGGCGCTCGGCGCGACGAGCGCGGCGCACGTTCATCGAGCGCCCCTTCGTCTTCCGAGAGCGTCGAGCGCACGTTCCGCGGGAGTGCTTCGTGCCCGTCACGGGGCGCTTGATGTCGAGGGGCTGGGCACGATGAGCGAGGCGCAGGCTCCGAACCAACAGTCGAACCCACGCTTCGCGGGAGCGCTTCGTGCCTCGCCACCGGGCGCTCGATGTCGAGGGGATCGAGCGCGCCTCAGTCGAGCAGCGTCGAACGCACGCTTCGCGGGAGCGCTTCGTGCCTCGTCACCGGGCGCTTGATGTCGAGGGGATCGAGCGCGCCTCGGTCCTTCGAGCAGCGTCGAACGCACACCTCGCGGGAGCTCTTCGTGCTCGTCACCGCGCGCGCGCCTCGGTCCTCCGAGCCAACAGTCGAACGCACGCTTCGCGGGAGCGCTTCCTGCCTCGCCACCGGGCGCTTGATGTCGAGGGGATCGAGCGCGCCTCGGTCCTCCGAGCAGCGTCGAACGCATGCCTCGCGGGAGCGCTTCCTTCCTTGCTCGAAGTCGAGGGCTCGGCGCGATGAGCGTGGCGCGTGTCCATCGAGAGCCCCTCCGCGAGCGCAGCGCAGGCTCATTGACCTCCGTTCTCCTTCCGCGGGCGCGGCTTCGATGCGCATTCCGCGAGCAACGCGCGGGTCATCGCCTTCGTGAGTTCACTTCTCCGCCGATGTCGCGACGTAGGACGCGAGCCGTGGGCGCATCGACGCCCACCCGCTGTCATCACTGGCCGACTCCGGCCACTCAGCCTCTGAAACTGGTCCACTTTCGGCCACGGTGGAGGCGCGGCAACTCCGGCGCCGAGGAGGTCCATTTCCTGCCGCGGTTTCAGCGCGCGGCGCGGTACCGTCGGGACTGATGAAGCCCTCCACGATGCTCGGACTGGCGGCCGGCTGGGCCGCGATGTGCGTCTTCAACGCGGTCGACACGGGCCCGGGAGATCCGCTCTTCCTCCCCTCGCTGGTGCTGGCGGTGCCCGGAGCGATCGGCGCCGGCGCCGCGGTCGTCACGTGGCGTCGCGCGAAGCCGCCTCAGCGGCTCGACGGCGTGCGCGTCACGGGGATGATGGTCCTCGGCGCGGTGCTGGCGATGGTCGCCGCGCTGGTCATCATCGCGGCGCTCGCTCCGAAGAACGGCTGATCAGCGCCGCGCGCGGAGGAACTGCTCGAGGCGGTCGAAGGACTGGCTGAGAACCTCCTCGGGCGGGAGGAAGACCACGCGGAAGTGCTGCGTGCCCGGCTTCTGACCGAAGCCCTCGCCGTGCACGAAGAGCACGCCGGTCTCGCGGACCACCTCGAGCACGAAGGCCTCGTCGCCGCCCTTCCACGGCGTGGTGAGCGAGGGCATGGCGTAGAACGCGCCCTTCGGCTCGGTGATGGACACGCCGGGCATCGCGCGCAGCCGGCTCACGGTGAGGTCGCGGCG
Organism: Myxococcota bacterium; assembly: GCA_049322495.1. Classification (GTDB taxonomy): domain Bacteria; phylum Myxococcota; class Myxococcia; order Myxococcales; family Myxococcaceae; genus Archangium_A. Next base: position 5,607 of record JBMORD010000297.1, read on the forward strand.
CCGCTTGAGCTTCGCGATGACCGCGGGGAGGTGATCCTGCGGGCCCTCGAGCGCGGGCTGGATGGCGTACTGGAACGGGCCCGGACCGCACAGGCGCGCGTCGGCGAGGCGCTGCACCGCGACCGCCACGTCCTTGAGGAGCGCCGGCGTGCTGAAGGCCAGCCAGCCGATGCGCCAGCCCGGCGCGAGGTACGACTTCGACAGGCCGTTGAGGGTGATGATGGGCACGTCGGTGGCGAGCGTCGCGGTGGGCACGTGCTCACCCTCGAGCACCAGGCGGTCGTAGATCTCATCCGAGAGCACGACGAGGTTGTGCTTGCGGGCCACCTCGAGCGCGCGCTCGAGCTGCTGGCGCGTGGCGACGGCGCCGGTGGGGTTGTTCGGGTTGCAGATGACGATGGCCTTGGTGCGCGGGGTGACGGCGGCCTCGATGGCCTCCGCGTCGAGCGCCCAGCCGTTGGCTTCATCGAGGTAGTACGGCACCGCCTTCACCTGCAGGCGCGCGGCGATGGCGTTGTAGAGCGGGTAGCCCGGGCTCGGCAGCAGCACCTCGTCGCCCTGGTCGAGCAGCGCGGTGAGGCACAGGTCGAGCGCCTCGCTCACGCCGGAGGTGATGAACACGTCTTCCGGGCGCACCGCCGGGCGCATCGAGCGCGCCACCGCCTCGCGCGCCTCCTTGAGGCCGGCCGAGGGCACGTAGTGGTTGTGGCCTTCGCGCATGGCCTTCGCGACCGCCTCGATGAGGTGCGGAGGCGTCTGGAAGTCGAACTTGTTCGGATCGCCGATGTTGCAGGGGAGGATCTTCTTCCCCTGCGCCTCGAGCTTCGCCGCCTCGGCGGCGATGTTGCGGATGGCGTACTTGACGTTGGCGATGTGACGGGCCGGCTGGATGCTCATGCGGGCCCTCTTTTCACATTTCTCGCGCCATTGTCTCGCGCACCCAATGCCGCGCTGCGGCGTCACAGTGACGTGTCAGCAGCCGTCGTTCGAGCCGCCCTTGACGCAGCGCGCGCAGGCGGACTCGACGAAGACGCCGGCGTCGGCGCTGGTCGAGAAGAAGCAGCTGAGCTGACGGCCGTCGAGCGGGCACCAGCCCTTGCCCGCGGCGGACTGCGGGCACGCGTCGCCGCTCATGGCGTTGGTCCACGAGCAGGTCGAGCCGGTGCAGGTGCCGGGGCAGGGGTAGCCGCGCCAGGTCGCGCCTTCGCAGACGAAGAGCGTCGCGCCAGCGCAGGTCGACTCCGAGGGCTTGCTGCAGGCGGCGCCGTCGGAGGGGCCGCCGCAGGCGACGAAGGTGAGGGCGGTGATCAGCATCACGAGGCGGGTCATGGCCTCGACCTACCTCAGCTCACGCCGGGTCGCGCGTGATGCGCGCGGGGCGTGGCAACTCCGGCGCTGAGGAGCGCCCGCTTCTGCCGCGGTTCGGGGCTCGCCTGCGTCGCCAACTCCGGCGCTGCGGAGTGCCCGCTTCCGCCCAGGCGCTGAGGCCTGGAGCGCGGCAGCTCTGGCGCTGCGGGGGGCCCGTTTCTGCCGCGGTTTCACGGGACCGCTCGCCGCGCGAGAGCCGGGCATCAGCCTCCAGCTGGTGGGGTGAGGCTCGCCCCATTCGTCCTGACGCTCAGCGTGTTGGCACGACTCGGAGATGATCGACGTCGCACCAGAGATAGCCGCGCTGACCATCGCTGGATGACCACGAACACACCTCAGAGCCGGAGCACGGGTCTCCGTTGAGAGCGCCCTGCGAGAGGAGCGCGGCGCAGTTCGTGGCAGCGACGTTCCAGGGGGCGATCGATCGCGCGGGCGGAGCGCCGATGACGCAGGTGAGCGAGAGCGCGTGACTGCCGTTGCTACCGGCACCACCGCCGACCGGCGCGTCGCAGCCGCCGCCCGCGCCACTGCAGCCGGTCGTCGGGTCGCAGCCGGGGCCGCCGCCTGCGCCACAGCCAGTCGTCGGGTCGCAGCCAGGGCCGCCGCCTGCGCCACCGGTTCCGCAGCCCGTCGCAGGATCGCAGCTCGAACCACCTCCGCCGCCGCAGTTGCCCGCGGTGTTGCAGCCGCCGCCCGCGCCACCGCCACAGTTGCCCGCAGTGTTGCAGCCGCCGCCTGGGCCACCGCCGACGCCACAGCCCGTCGCCGGGTCGCAGGTCGAGCCACCGCCCGCGCCACCACCGACGCCACAGCCCGTCGCCGGGTCGCAGCTCGAGCCGCCGCCTGCGCCGCCGCCGCCGCAGTTCCCCGCAGTGTTGCAGCCGCCGCCCGCGCCGCCACCGATTCCACAGCCCGT
>JBMORD010000298.1:0-7794 GCA_049322495.1 Myxococcota bacterium
GGCAGCTCGACGTCAGCGCCGACGGGCCCGACAGCCTGGCGGCCATCTCGCAGGCGATCCTCGAGCGACGCGAGCTCGAGCTCGAGTACGTCACCATCGGCCGCGGCGATCGCGAGCAGCGGCGCGTGCGCCCCCTCGAGCTCTTCAGCCACCGCGGGCAGTGGTACCTCCAGGCGTTCTGCCTCACCCGCAACGACGAGCGCCTCTTTCGCGTCGATCGCATCGGCCGCGTGACGCTCACCGACGCGCGCTTCCCCGAGCCCGAGGGCGTGGTGCGCCACGTGCCCGGCGGCGCCAGCGAGAAGCCGGTGAAGGTGCGCTTCGCGCCCGAGCTCGCCGCGTGGCAGCAGGAGCGCTTCGCTGACACCCGTCTGGAAGCAGACGGGAGCCTGATCGTCACCGTGCCGGGAGACTCCGAGCGGTGGCTGACGCGGTGGGTGCTCTCGTTCGGGGGCGGCGCGACGGTGCTCGAACCGGCCTGGGCGATCCGCGCTGTTGCCGATGCGGCTTCTGCGTCACTAAAGTCTGCCTGATTCGATGGGTTTTCAGCTCGTCATCGCCGAAGGCAAGGAAGCCGGCCGGGAGTTCGAGTTCGACCAGGCCTCCGTGCTGATCGGCCGCACCGCCGAGTGCGACGTGATCCTCTACGAGGCAGGCGTCTCGCGTAAGCACGCGCGCATCTCGGTCGAGGGGGCGGGCTTCTTCATCGAAGATCTCGGCTCGTCGAACGGCACCAAGGTCAACGGCCAGGCGCTGTCCGCCAGGCAGGAGCTGAAGGACGGCGACTCCATCGCGATGGGGCCGGTGGTCTTCAACTTCAAGCCGATGGAGCTCGCGCCGGAGGAGAAGCCGGAGCTCGGCGCGGAGGAAGGCGGCGCCCACACGCGCATCGTCTCGGTCTCGGAGCTCAAGAAGTCGCGCAACCGCGGCGTGGCGATGCTCCCGAAGGACGCGAGCCGCGACGAGGTCGCCGAGATGGGGCGGCGCAGCACCCAGATGATCCCCGCGCTCTCGCCGAAGCCGAGCGCGCCCGGGACGCGCCGTGGCACCGGCTCGGGCTCGAAGCCCGCGGCGAAGCTCGCCAACCGCGACGCCGATCTGCCCGCGGGGGTGGAGGTCGCCGGCGGTGGTCGCCCGCGCCTCGTGCGCCCCTCGGGTGAGCGCCCCCTGCTCAGCGCCGCCGATCGCGCGCGCCTCAAGCGCGGTGGGCCGGTCGGCCGGGTGCAGCTCTTCTGGGCCGAGGCGACGAAGGTGCAGCGCATCATCGCCGCGGGTGTGGCGGGGCTGCTCGCGCTCGGGCTCCTCGGCGGGCTGATCGCGCTGGTCATTCCCAACGACGCGAAGCCGCGCCCGAAGGAGCCGGAGGTCCTCACGCAGAACCCCATCGACTACACGTTCGGTCACGGCCCGGGCGTGATGTTCGAGCACGAAGACTCGAAGAGCTTCGACTTCGAGGTGATCGCCCCGGTGCAGGTGATGGTGGTGCTCCACTACGGCGCGAAGGACATCAACTCGAAGAACGAGCTGTCGATCACCGTCAACGGCGTCGACATCGGGTGGGCCCCGCCAGACACCATCGACGCGAGCGAGCGCGAGCTCGAGCTGATCATTCCCGCGAACCTGGTGAAGCGGAACGAGCTCAACACCGTGACCTTCGCCAACGTGCGCAACCCGCCCGAGAGCGACACCTGGGCGATCTTCGGCCTGTGGATCGAGACCGCGGTGCTGCCCGAGAAGGACGAGGTCGGGCTGATCGCCGACGCGGAAGAGAAGTACAAGCGCGGGCTCGTCGAGTGGGATCAGCGCGACATCGGCGCGAGCAACCGGTGGGACGCGTACAAGAACTTCCGCGAGGCATGGCTGACGCTCGAGGCGCTCCCGCAGACCAGCCGGCCGTACACCTACTCCCTCGCGCGCGACAAGATGAACGAGGCGCGCCGCGAGCTCGATCGCAAGTGCCAGGACCTCATCCGCAAGGCGAAGTCGGCCTACGAGATGAACCGCATCGACGAGGCGTACATGCAGCTCGACTACGTGAAGCAGTTCTTCCCGTCGCGCGCGCACCCCTGCGCCAACCGTGCGGATTACGAACGCTCATTGATGGAATGAGCGCGGAGGTCGTGGTGGTGGCGCGCGGCCGTTTGCGCGACGCCACGCACGACCGGAGCAATGAAAAGCGCCGCAGGCGGCGGAGGTCGTGGTGGTGACGCGCGGCCGTTTGCGCGACCGGAGCAAATGAAAAAGCGCCGCAGGCAGCGGAGGTCGTGGTGGTGGCGCGCGGCCGTTTGCGCGACGCCACGCACGACCGGAGCAAATGAAACAGTTGCGTCTGTCGGGCGCACGAATAAGTCCGCGCCATGGCCCAGATCGACACCTTCAAGACCCGCACGAAGCTGCCCGTGGGCGGCATCCCCTACGACATCTTCTCGCTCAAGACGCTCGCGAAGCAGTTCCCCAGCGTCGAGAAGCTGCCCTTCTCGCTGAAGGTGCTGCTCGAGAACCTGCTCCGCTACGAGGACGGCCGCGTCGTCAAGAAGGACCACGTCGAGGCGCTCGTCAACTGGAACCCGAAGAGCGAGCCCGACACCGAGATCTCGTTCACGCCCGCGCGCGTGCTGCTGCAGGACTTCACCGGCGTGCCGGTGGTGGTCGACCTCGCGGTGATGCGCGAGGCGCTCGCCTCGATGGGCGGCAACCCGCAGAAGGTCAACCCGCTCTGCCCGCTCGATCTGGTCATCGACCACTCGGTGATGATCGACAAGTTCGGCACGAAGACGGCCTTCCAGGACAACGTCGACATCGAGTTCGAGCGCAACACCGAGCGCTACGCGTTCCTCAAGTGGGGCCAGAAGTCGCTCAAGAACTTCCGCGCGGTGCCGCCCGGCACGGGCATCTGCCACCAGGTCAACCTCGAGTACCTCGCGCAGGGCATCTTCAAGTCGGCTGACGGCGCGGCGTACCCCGACACGCTGGTGGGCACCGACTCGCACACCACGATGATCAACGGCCTCGGCGTGGTCGGCTGGGGCGTGGGTGGCATCGAGGCTGAGGCGGCGATGCTCGGCCAGCCGATCACCATGCTCATCCCTCAGGTGGTGGGCTTCAAGCTGACCGGCAAGCTCGCGGCCGGCGCGACGGCGACCGACCTGGTGCTCACCGTCACCCAGATGCTCCGCAAGAAGGGCGTGGTCGGGAAGTTCGTCGAGTTCTACGGCCCGGGCATCAGCTCGCTGCCGCTGACCGACCGCGCGACCGTGGCCAACATGGCGCCCGAGTACGGCGCGACGATCGGCTTCTTCCCGATCGACGAGGAGACCATCAACTTCCTCAAGCTCACCAACCGCTCGCCGGAGCACGTGGCGCTCGTCGAGGCCTACGCGAAGGAGCAGGGCCTCTTCCACACCAGCGCCAGCGCCGACCCGATCTTCAGCGACACGCTCGAGCTCGACCTCTCGACGGTGCAGCCGTGCCTCGCCGGCCCGGCCCGCCCGCAGGACCGGGTGCTCCTCAAGGACATGAAGTCGTCCTTCGGCAAGCACGTGAAGGACATCCTCAAGGTGCAGGACGGTGACGCGAAGCTCGCGGCGAAGGCCACCGTCACCCAGGGCGCGCAGAGCTACGAGCTGACCAACGGCGCGGTGGTGATCGCCTCGATCACCTCGTGCACCAACACCAGCAACCCGTCGGTGCTCCTCGGCGCGGGCCTGCTCGCGAAGAAGGCGGTCGAGCTCGGCCTCGACGTCAAGCCGTGGGTGAAGACCTCGCTCGCGCCGGGCAGCCAGGTCGTGACCGAGTACCTCACGGCCGCCGGCCTCATGCCGTACCTCGAGGCGCTCGGCTTCCACGTCGTCGGCTACGGCTGCACCACGTGCATCGGCAACTCGGGCCCGCTCCCGGCGCCGGTGACGAAGGCCATCGTCGACTCGGGCATCGCCGCGGCGGCCGTCATCTCGGGCAACCGCAACTTCGAGGGCCGCGTGCACCCGCACGTGCGCATGAACTTCCTCGCCAGCCCCGGCCTCGTGGTGGCCTACGCCATCGCCGGCCACACCAACTGGGACCCCGAGAAGGAGGCGATCGCCACCGACAAGAACGGCAAGGAGATCTTCCTCAAGGACATCTGGCCGACGGCGCAGGAGGTCCAGGCCGCGCTCGCCAGCGTCACCTCGGAGCAGTTCAAGAAGCGCTACGCCGACGTGCTCAAGGGCGACGTGCAGTGGCAGCAGCTCAAGGTGAAGGAAGGCGCGACCTTCGAGTGGGACCCGAAGTCGACCTACGTCCGCAAGGCGCCCTTCTTCGACAACATGCCGAAGGAGCCGCTGCCGGTGAAGGACATCTCCGGGGCGCGCGTGCTGGCGCTGCTCGGCGACTCGATCACCACCGACCACATCTCGCCGGCCGGTGACATCGACAAGAAGGGCCCCGCGGCGAAGTACCTCACCGAGCAGGGCGTCAAGCCGGAGGACTTCAACAGCTTCGGCGCGCGCCGCGGCAACCACGAGGTGATGATGCGCGGCACGTTCGCCAACATCCGCCTCAAGAACCTCCTCGTGCCGGGCGTCGAGGGCGGCGTGACGAAGCACATGCCGTCGGGCGAGCAGATGTCGATCTACGACGCGGCGATGAAGTACCAGCAGCAGGGCACGCCGCTGGTGATCATCGGCGGCGCCGAGTACGGCACCGGCAGCTCGCGCGACTGGGCGGCCAAGGGCACCATGCTCCTCGGCGTGAAGGCGGTCATCACCAAGAGCTTCGAGCGCATCCACCGCTCGAACCTCATCGGCATGGGCGTGCTGCCGCTGCAGTTCCAGGCCGGTGAAGACGCGACGACGCTCGGCCTCAAGGGCACCGAGACGTTCAGCATCGCGGGCATCGCCGACGGCCTCGCGCCCGCGAAGAAGCTCACCGTCACCGCGAAGGCCGATGACGGCTCGACGAAGAGCTTCACCGTGACCTGCCGCATCGATACGCCGAACGAGCTCGACTACTACAAGCACGGCGGCATCCTGCAGTACGTGCTGCGCCAGCTCGCGAAGAGCTGACCCGGGAGCGACGGGCGAAGCGCGATGCGGTCTCGACCGCATCGCGGCCCGAAGCGTGCCTGCAACACAGCGAAGGGCCGAAGGACGACGCGGTCTCGACCGCATCGCGGCCCGAAGCGACGCAGCGACACAGCCGACCTCGCTGCCGAGGTCGTTTCAGGAGGCCAGCGCCTCGATGAGCTGCGGCTCCTCGACGAAGGGCGTGCGATCCGGCCGCCCGTCGGCCCAGAACCACCGCGATCGCGCGAGCGTCGGCGCCACCGAGAGCACCAGCGAGCTGCGCGTGCCGTAGTCGAACGCCGGCAGATCGACGCACACCCCGCCCGCGGGCTCGTCCGCCGGCGTCGCCAGCAGCTGCTGCAGCGCCTCCGGCGTCGGCACCCCGTCGAGGCGCTCGAGCGTCGGCCAGCGCGACTCGATCAGCTTCGTGCGGCCGCGATCGTCTCCGCCGAGGCTCCGCTCGGTGACGACGTGCAGGCCTGGCGCGAGCTGCTGGTGGTGCACGCGCGCGCCGTCGCTCCACGTCACGAAGGCGTGCTGCAGGTCTGCGTAGAGGAGATGGAAGGTGTTGAACCGGTCGACCGGGAGTCCCTCGAGCTGGCGACGCAGCGCGCTCGCCGACGCCGCCTGGAGGGCCTCGACGACGAGCTGCCCGCGCGACTGGCGCTCGGGGAAGCGCTGCGACGGAAAGCGGTTGGTGACGCCGACGAACAGGCCGGTGCGCGTCAGCCCCAGCCACGTGCCACCGCCCTGCTCGTCTCGCGGCGCCACGAAGCCCGCCGGCCAGAGGAACGGGCCGACTGCGGGCCGCGCGCGCAGCTCGTCACGATTGGCGGCGATCAAGAGCGGCGCGCTCTCATGCTGCTGGAAGCTGACGATCAGGGTACACATGGCGCGTGCGTGACAAGCAGAAGGAAGAGACGCGAAAGAGGCTGTACCACGCCGCGCTGGAGATCTTCGTGCGCGACGGCTTCTCCCAGTGCCGCATCGAGGACATCGCGCAGAAGGCCGAGGTGAGCCGCGCCGCCTTCTACTTCCACTTCCCCTCGAAGGACGACGTGCTCCTCGAGCTGCTCAAGGAGTCGGAGGAGCCGCTGGTCGACGCGCTCCACGCGCTCGCCCCCGACGCGCCGCTGCAGCGCGTGTTCGACGTGTTCATCGAGGGCATGTGCGCCTTCTGGACGAACGGCAGCCGCGGGCGGCTGCTGGTCGACGTGTTCAGCGTGAGCCTGCGCCGCACGGAGGTGACCACCGATCGCGAGGCTGAGCCGGTGCGCGCCGTGGTGAGCCGCTTCTTCGAGGCGGCCGCGCGCCGCGGCGAGCTCTCGAACGTGGTGCCCGCCGAGGTGCTCGCCGACTTCTACCTGCTCAACTGCCTCGCGGCGATGTCGTCGTGGGGCGCGCAGCCCGTCATGCCGCTCGAGGACATGCTCCGCGGCCTCACCCACCTCTTCATGAACGGCGCGCACGGCGCGCCCCACAAGGACTGAACGAGATGTCGATCTTCAAGCCCGGCCTCTTCGCCGGAAAGCACGTGTTCGTCACCGGCGGCTCCAGCGGCATCAACCTGCGCATCGCGGAGGCCTTCGGCGAGCTCGGCGCGAAGGTGTCGATCAACGGCCGCAACGTCGAGAAGCTCGAGGGCGCGGTGCAGGGCCTGCAGACGAAGGGGCTCGCCGCGGCCGGCTACCCCGCCGACGTGCGTGACTTCGCCGCGGTGTCGAAGGCGATCGAGGCGGCCGTCGCGGCGAGCGGGCCGCTCGACGTGCTGGTGTGCGGCGCCGCGGGCAACTTCCCCGCGCCCGTCGCGCTCATGTCGACCAACGGCTTCAAGGCGGTGATCGACATCGACGTGGTGGGCACCTTCAACGCCTGCCGCGCGAGCTTCGAGCACCTCGTCAAGCCGGGCGCGGTGGTGATCGCCATCTCCGCGCCGCAGGCGCAGGTCCGCTAAGCGGCGCGCTGCGTCAAGGCGCGGCAACACAGCGATGGGCGGCGTGGGTGCTTCCCGAAGGGTATGCGTGGCCATCATGAATCCATCTCCTGGTCCACGAACCGCAAACAGCATCCGGCAGGTCACGGGATTCGGCCCACCAGCCCGTCCTGCCCCGCGTCCCGCGGCCACCGCCAAGGTACCACCGCCCGCCCTCCCCGATGGACTCAAGCTGAAGGCAGATTCGGACGATCAAGAGGAACCCCCCTCAGGCAGGCTCCCCGGGAGCAAGTGGAAGGACACCATGGACGACCCTCGGGCCACCTTGTCCGAACCTCGCGAGTGCCTTGGGCAGAAACTCGTGGCCGACACGCCGGATACCGCCCTGTTCACCCTGGATGCCGCCGGCGCCATCTCCAGCTGGGATTCCGGAGCGCGGGCCCTCACCGGGTTCCCGGAGGAGGAGATCCTCGGCCGGCCCCTGGCCCAGCTGGCCGTGGCCACCACCCTGGACAGCCAGTGGACCGACCCGCTGCCGTTGGTGCGCAAGGAGGGTTGGCTGGACCTGGAGACCCTCTGGCTGCATCGGGACGGCACCCCGCTGTGGGTGGCCCTCAGCCTGTCGGCGCTGGAGGATCCCACGGGCGAGGCCGCGGGCTACGCCGTGCTGGCCCGCCTGCTGGCCGGGCATCGCCAGCGCGAGGCCGCCCTGCTGACCCGCGAGTCGCTCTTCCAGACCTTCCTGGAGCGCAACGTGGTGGGCATCGTGGTGGCGGACGGCGCGGGCCGCCACCGGCAGGCCAACGAGGCCGCCGCCAC
>JBMORD010000299.1:0-55731 GCA_049322495.1 Myxococcota bacterium
AGCACGGCCTCCAGCGCCGCGCGCTGCTCAGCCGGACTGGCTCTCCGCCGGCGCACACCGCGATGAACGGCCTCAACCGACCGCCAGCGCCCGGTGCGAATCAGCGCAGCACGGCCTCCAGCGCCGCGCGCTGCTCAGCCGGACTGGCTCTCCGCCGGCGCACACCGCGATGAACGGCCTCAACCGACCGCCAGCGCCCGGTGCGAATCAGCGCAGCACGGCCTCCAGCGCCGCACGCTGATCAGCCGGAAAGCTCCCGCACTCTGCCGGCGCGCACGTGCCGATGACGGCGTTGATCAACAGCAGCGGCCAGCCGTCCCGACGGAGGATCCGCGCGCGCCGATGCGGGAGCCGCGCGAGCACCTCCGCCTCGGCCACGGACGCGACGCCGGGGACCTCGTCCGGAACAAGCACCAGCGAGGCTCCATCCCATGCGACGAGCGCAGCGCGGTCGGCCTCGAGCAGCTCGTCTCCGGAAGCGTCGGTGAGGAGCGTCACCACGCCCTCCGCGCGCACCGCGTCGTACGGACACGGCGAAGCAGGCTTCGCGAACCGGCCCGACTGCGCCGCGTAGGGAGAGACCGCGAAGCGCACCCCAATGCCATCACGGAGCTGGGAGGCCGCGCGGTGCTGGGTGGTGAGCTGCCGGCCATCCCACCACACGCGATAGACGCCCTCCGCGGCCAGCGAGACGAAGTGGCGGAGCGCGTCGCGCGAGCTCTCCCCGAGCCGCCGCACGTGCCCCTCGAAGAGCGGAACGTGCCCGGCGGAGGTGAGGCGGAGCGAAGTGAAGGTCACGGCGCGCAGCGTCTCACGACACCGGCAGCCGACACACCGACTCGTCGAAGAAGCCCGCCGCCGGAATGTCGAGGCCCTGGTTGAAGCGCGTCCAGTAGTTGACCTGCGCGATGGTGTGGGCGAGCACCACGCGCTCTCGCGCCGAGAAGTGCGCCACGAGGTCCGCGCGGAGGGGCTCGTCGAGCTCCACCGGAGTCCGCGACAGCGCCCGCGCGTAGCGGCCCGCCGTCGCCTCGCGTGACGAGAGCGACGAGAAGTCTCCCGCGAGGAGCGCGCGCAGCTCCTCGTCGCCGAGCCCGTTGCGCTTCCAGGCGGCGGCGTTCATGTCGAGACAGAACGGACAGCCACCGACGAGGCTCGCGGTGATGCGCGCGACCGACAGCACGCGCGCGTCGAGGTCGCCCGCGCCCGCCGTGAAGGCCTCGAACACGCCCACCGAGAGCGCGCCCTTCGGGAACAGGGTGAGCATCCGCGCTGGCAGCGGATCCTTCCCCGTCACCCACCGCGTCACCACCAGCAGCGGGCGGAGGAACCACGGCACGCGAACGTCAGGCGGGAGGAGCGTCGTCATCGCGCTCTGGAGCCTCCCGCAGGTCGCGACGGTTCGCCCTGCTGACAGAAACCTGACATCCCCTGGTCGCGCCGCAGAGGTCTCCTCGGGCCATGAACCACACCATCGAGTTCGACGCTCCGTTCGGCTTCTCCCTCGCGGCGGCGGCGGACTTCTACGCCGGCTTCGAGCCGATGGGCGGCGCGGCGGGGCTGCGGGTGGGCCGCCTCGTGCTCGCGTTCCTCCTCGACCGGACGTTCGAGCCGGTCGGCGCGACGCTGACCCAACGCGAGGGGACGCTGCGCCTCGAGGTCGAAGGGACCAACGACGTGCCAGCAGTACGACGGCAGGTGACGCGCATGCTCGGGCTCGAGGCCGACGGCCGCGCGTGGACAGACCTCGGGCGGAAGGATCCGCTCTTCGGGACGCTGCAGCAGCAGTGGCCGGGCTTCTTCACCGCGGGCTTCCCCTCGCCGTGGGAAGCGGGGTTCAGCGGAGTGCTGTCCCACCGCTCGTCGGTGAAGCAGGCGAGCGTGCTCAGGCAACGCCTCTCGCTGCGGTACGGCGCGCCCGTCGCGGGCCTCCACACCCTGCCTTCCCCCGAGACGGTCCTCGCACGCCCGTCGCTTGAGGGCGTGCCCGAGCAGAAGCACGCCGTGCTGCGCGGCCTCGCCCGCGCGGCGCTGGAGGGCGCGCTCGACGCAGAGCACCTCCGCGGCATGGAGTCGGCGCGCGCGGTGGATCAGCTCCAGCGGATCCACGGCGTCGGCCCGTGGACCGCGACGCACATGCTGGTGCGCGGCGCGTCGACGCAGGACGTGGTCGCCACGACCGAGCCTCGCGTGTTTCGCGCCTTCACCGCGGCGTACGGTCGACCCGAGCGCGACTTCCATGCCGTCGCCAGCGCGTGGAAGCCGTTCCGCACCTGGGCGTGCATCATCCTCGTTCGGCATCTCGCGAGGCTCGGTCAGTGGGCCGCCGTGCCGGACGACTTTCGCCGACGCCGCGCAGGGTGACGCGGACCCAAACCGTGGCAAGAACGGGCCCACCAGAGGTCCATCGTTGCCACGCGTTCTCGTGAGGGCTGTGCGCGTTACGGGCTGAGGCGAGCGGCCGTCAGCTTCTCTCGACCAGGGCCTGGGTGCCGAGGCGCTCTGCGGCACCTGTCTCCACTCGTACGCACAACTGCCGAAGATTGGGCCGCTGCGTGTACGAGTGGAAAGGGAGCGGGGGCACGGCGCAAACCGCGGCAGAAATGGGACACGCAAAGCGCCATGGTTGCCACGGTTTCCGCGCGACGTCGTTCACCCGCGCGCGCTGCGGTCCAGCCAGCTTCGGCTCCTGGTTCGAGGTGCGGCGGGCGCGGCCTCTGCGTTACCCGCGCTCGCTCGCCTGGACGAGGGTCACCGCGGAGGTCGACGCGGGCGGCGTCCGCTTGTCGGACGCGAACGTGGGCTTCAACCACGTGCGTGAGGCGTCAGCCTGAATGCTGCTCCGCACGGCCGAGGACGGCGGCACGCCGTGGTGGCTGGGCTCGACTGTCGAGAGCCCGGTCGCGCTGGAGCCGCTGACTGGAACGCCCCGGCAGCTCCGCGTCGTCACCAACGAGCGGGGAACGTCGTCGCGAGCTGTGCTGACGACCGCGGGCTCGTGGTTCGGCGTCCGGGGGCCCTGGCTGGCGAGGCGATCGAGCTCCGCGCGCGTCTCGTCGTCGATGAAGCCGGGCGGCTCGTCACGGAACGGGGTGCCCGGCAGGTCGCAGACGCGACCCCTGAGTTGCCACCGGTTGGGCGTCGGTGTCTTCCCGACTCGCGTGGCGACGCGTGGCGACGCGCAGGTGAAGCTCCTGTGTTGCAACCGGGCGCACCGACGGCCCAGACCGCGGCAGAAATGGGACACGCGGAGCTCCGTGGTTGCCACGTGTCTTCGCGAGGCATGCCCCGCGGCCGCCGCGCTCTCGGGAATGCTCCCGCCCTGGCGAGGAACTGCTCAGCGGCGCCTCCTGGGCTCGAGGCGCCGCCGGCCGGCCAAACCGGGGCAGGGACTCCGTCGCTGCACGTCTTCCGGCGGGATCAGGGCACGCCGCAGTTGAGGTACTGAAGGACGCGAGTCCTCTCGGCCGACGTCAACGTCACTGGCGACGCGGGCATGTTCCCGCTGCTGATCCGCGAGGTGATGCTCGACCTCGCCGACGACACCGTGGTGCGGGTGGTGAACTCGCCGGTGTGGTGACCCGCAGGGCTACGAGAAGCTCAAACAGCAGGGCTTCAAGGGCATCGTCGACCTGACGCTCGAGGGCACCAACGACGCGAAGGGTGGCAAGGCGGCGGGGCTCAACACGCTCAACGTGAAGATCCTCGACAACTCCGCGCCGACGCAGGCGCAGGTGAAGCAGTTCCTCGACTTCGCGACCAACCCGAAGAACTCGCCCTGCTACGTGCACTGCCAGGCCGGCAAGGGGCGCACCGGCGTCGCGGTCGCCTCGTACCGCATGGCGGTCGAGGGCTGGCCTCCGGAGAAGGCCATCGCCGAGGCGAAGAAGTTCGGCTGCGCGCTGCCGGATCAGCTCGACTTCCTGAAACAGTTCGGCGCCGATCTCGCGGCGGGGAAGATCGCCGGCTATCCGCTGCGTTGATCAGCCCTGATCAGGGCGCGCTCAGCAGCGTGTGCGCAGTGCGCGCGGCCGCCTCCGAGGGGTAGAGGCCCCACGCGCGCACGCGGTAGTCGCTCGTCACCGGCGTCAGGCACCAGCCGGCCGGCGTCGACACGGGGTTCGTGGTGCGGATGACGCGCGCGAGACCGAACCACTCGGAGCCCCCCTGCTGCAGCTCGACGGGCAGGAAGTAGCAGATGTGCCCGCCGAACGCGTACGAGCGGCCGCCGTCGAGGCGCTGCCCGGTGAGCCACTCGCCGCCCGCGCCGCTGCACTCGATCTCCACCTTCGTGCGCACCAGCACCAGCTCCTCGCCGACGCCCGGGCGGAGGTCGCTCTCGACGCCGCCGAAGGGGCAGCGCTCGTCACCCTTGAAGACGTGCCGCGGCGCTTCGTGCACGCCTGCGTCGAAGCCCGCGTCGCGCGCGGAGCCGGCATCGACGCCCGCGTCTTCGTCGAAGAGGTCCGTGCGTCCACAGGCGGCGAGGGCGAGCAGCAACAGCGGCGCGCGGAGGTTCATGAAGGCGCTTCTCCCTGAACTCGCCCCGGTCCTGCAAGACTGGCTGGCATGCGCCACGTCGTGTTCGTCGCTCCGCACTTCCTCGAGAACACCAACCGCTACGTCGCGGCCTTCTCGGCGCTCGAGGGGCTCACGCTGTCGGTCATTTCGCGCGATGCGGCGCGGGCCATTCCCGCTGCGCTCCGTGCGCGCATCGCGGGGCACTATCAGGTGCGGCACGTGGCCGACGCCGAGCAGCTCGCCACCGCGGTGAAGTTCCTCGCGCGGACCGTGGGGCCGGTCGATCGGCTCACCGGCGCGCTCGAGCAGCTGCAGCTCCCGCTCGCCCAGGCGCGGGCGCTGGCCGACGTGCCGGGCATGCGCCCCGAGATCGCGCGGAGGTTCCGCGACAAGGACGTGATGAAGGAGGTGCTCCGCGCGAAGGGAGTGCCCGTCGCGGCGAGCCGGCTCGTCACCTCACGCATCGAGCTCGAGCGCTTCGTCGACGACGTCGGGCTGCCGATCATCGTCAAGCCGCGCGCAGGGCTCGGCTCCCGCGGGACGGTGCGCATCGAGCGCGTCGACGAACTCGCGGCGTACCTCGAGACGAGCCGGGGCCCGACCACGCAGGAGCCGCTCCAGGCCGAGCAGTTCCTCCGCGCGCGGGAGTTCACCTGCGAGACGGTGACGGTGCACGGCCAGCCGGTGTGGCGCTCGGGCACGCGCTACTTCCCCACGCCGCTCGAGGTGCTGGAGACGCCGTGGATGCAGTACTGCGTGCTGTTGCCGCGCGAGGTCGAGCCGTGGACCGACTTTCACCCCATCAACGCCGCGGCGCTCGACGCGCTGTTCGGCGCGGACCGCGAGGTGACCGGCACCGCGCTGACCCACATGGAGTGGTTCCTCACCGCTGACGGGAAGATGTACGTGGGCGAGGTCGGCGCGCGGCCGCCGGGCGTGCACATCATGCCGCTCATGTCGCTCGCGCACGAGGCTGATCTGATTGACCGTTGGGCGGAGCTGATCAGCTTCGATCGCTTCGCGCCGCTGGAGCGGAAGTGGGCGGCAGGCGCGGCGTTCTTCCGTGGGCAGGGGCGCGGCGAGCAGGTGGTCGAGGTGCGTGGCGTCGAGGCCGCGAAGGAGAAGGTCGCGCCATGGCTCGTCGAGTACCACCCGCCGCGGCCGGGCATGGCGCGCGCGAGCGGCTACGAGGGGGAAGGCTTCGCGATCGTGAAGGCGCGCAGCACCGAGGAGGTGAAGCGCACGCTGCTCGCGCTCATCGAGACGGTGCAGGTCCGGTACGGGTGAAGAGCGCGCGGGGTGTGAGACGACGGTGGTTCATCGCCGGGCTGGTGGTGCTGCTCGCGGTGCTCGCGTCCGCGACGGTGCGCCGGCGACGGCCGTTTCCCGACGACCCGCGGGACGACGCCAGGGCCGCGGAGCTGCAGCGCAAGGCGCGCGTCATCCTCATCACGCTCGACGGGCCGGTGCGCGAAGACGTGTTCTCGCTCGCGCGCCTGCCGAAGCTGCACGAGGCGGTGGGCCGTGGGGGCGTGTTGTTGCCGGCGCAGGCGACGTCGCCATTCGCGCTGAGCCTGCCGGGGTATCAGGCGCTCGCGGCGGGGCGTGACACGGGTTGTCGGGACAACGACTGTCCGCGCATCGGCGTCGAGACGATGGGGGAGCGCGTCGCGCGGCGGCTGTCGCTGACGGCGGAGCAGGTGGCGGTCTTCGCGTCGTGGTCGCGTCAGCGGCGGGCGGCGAGCTCGCGGGACGGGTTGATCACGGTCGATGCGCCGGAAGATCAGCAGCCGGCGGATCCGGGTCCGCCCTGGCGCAACGCGCGGTGGGACAAGGAGACGTTCGCGAAGGCGCGCGCCTTCTGGGAGCAGCACCATCCGCGGTTCCTCCACCTCGCGTTCCTCGACACGGATGAGCTGGCCCACGCGGATCTGCGCGAGGAGTACGAGGTGGCGTTGCACCAGGCGGACGCGCGGATCAGCGAGGTGCTCTCGTGGGTGTCGGCGTTGCCTGAGGATGAGCGGCGCGTGACGACGGTGTTGATCACCGCGGATCACGGTCGCGGTCAGAGCCGCTGGACCGAGCACGGCTTCTTCGATCGCGGGAGCGGCGACATCTTCATCGCGGCGATCGGCGAGCAGGTCCGGCGTGACGTGCGCGTGGAGGACGCCGAGCAGAAGGACGTGCGACCGACGGTGGAGCGGCTCTTCGGGCTTTGCCCGGACCGCGTCGACGACGAGGGCAGAGCGCTGGAGGCGGTCGTGGGCGGGCTTCCCTGCCGCTGAGGACGACTGTCGCAGTCAACTTCGAGGCGCAACGTCTGGCGCCCTGCCCCATCGGCGCCGCTGTCAGCTTCGGAGACAACATCGCCATCGTACGAGCGGACGTCGCGGCACCCCGACCACAGCGAGCGACGCGCGAACTGGGGGTGCGAACGTGCTCGAGGACGACACCGAGAGGCCCCCGGAACCGAAGTGCGCGACTGCCGCGCGGAGTCGAGGGGCACGCACGCCTCTCGGCACGACGCGAGACACTCGCCTTCACTTCACCCCGAAGCCCGAGCACGGCGCGCAGTCGCTCGACGGCGATGGTGACGAGCAGACCCGCCGTGCACGCGACCGTCTTCGCTTCGCCGCTGCGACTCAGCGCGTGAAGTACCGCGGCGGCTTGCGCGCCTTCGTGACCTGCTCGAACGCCGCGCCGAGGGCGAGCACGCGCGCGTCATTCCCGACCGCGCCGACGAAGCTGAGCGACACGGGCAGCTCGCCGACGAAGCCCATGGGCACGCTCAGGTTCGGCGCGCCGGCCACGGCCGCCGACGAGGTGAACGAGAACAGCACCGAGTCTCCGTTGACGAAGTCGGTCAGCCACGCCGGCGTGCCGGTGGGTGCGACCACCGCGTCGAGCTGATGCCTGGCGAGCACGCCGTGCAGGTCCGCGCGCGCCTGGGCGCACGTCGTGAGGGCCTTCTTGTACTCCGGGCTCGAGAGCGGGCCCTTCTTCAGCGCGTCTTCGAAGAACTCCTGGCCGAACCACACGAGCTCCTCCGCGGCGTGGGCGCGGTTGAACGCGACGACGTCGGCGAGCGACTTCATCGGCCCGCCGCGTTCGGCGAGGTACGCGTCGAGGTCGGCCTTCAGGTCGAAGAGCAGCACCTCGAGCTCGGCGGCTTCCCACGCGCGGGTGGGCAGCTCGACGTCGACCAGCGTCGCGCCGGCCTTCCCGAGCGCGGCGAGGGCCTCGCGGGCCACCGGCGCCACGAGCCAGTGCTTGTCGACGAGCGTGCGGACCACGCCGAGGCGCGCGCCCTGGAGCGAGCCCTCGCGCGCCGCCTTCGCGAAGCCACCCGCCGGCAGCTGCGTCTTCGCGGTCGCCGCGTCGCGGGGGTCGACCCCGGCGATGGCGTCGAGCACCAGGGCCGCGTCGAGCACCGAGCGCGTCATCGGGCCGGCGGTGTCCTGGGTGTGCGAGAGCGGGATGATGCCCGCGCGTGAGACGAGGCCGACGGTGGGCTTGAAGCCCACCACGCCGCAGATCTGCGCCGGCGAGACGATGGAGCCGTCGGTCTCGGTGCCGATGGCCGCGCCGCACAGGCTCGCGGCCACGGCGACGGCGGAGCCCGACGACGAGCCCGAGGTGTTGCGCGTGGTGACGTAGGGGTTCTTCGTGAGGCCGCCGCGCGCGCTCCAGCCGGAGGTCGAGGCGTGACCGCGGAGGTTGGCCCACTCCGAGAGGTTGGTCTTCCCCAGGAGCACCGCGCCGGCCTCGCGCAGCCGCTGCACGACGAACGAGTCGCGCGCGGGCGTCGGGGCGTCGAGCAGCGCGAGCGAGCCGGCGGTGGTCTTCATCGCGTCGGCGGTGTCGAGGTTGTCCTTCACCAGCACGGGGATGCCGTGGAGCGGGCCGCGCGGCTTCTCGGCGTCGCGCGCCTTCGCGATGGCCAGCGCGTCGGGGTTGAGCTCGATGACGCTGCGCAGCTGCGGGCCGTGACGGTCGAGGCGCTCGATGCGCTCGAGGTACTGCGCCACGAGGCCCGCGGAGCTGATCAGCTTCGCGTCGAGCGCGCGTCGGAGCTCCGAGAGCGAGGCCTCTTCGACCGGGAACGCGGGGCCGGCGCCGAGCGCGCGCGCTCCCACCGCGCCGAGCGAGCCGGCCATCACCGTGCGACGGGAGAATCTCATCGGTCCCTCGAGTGCGCTGTGCTGCGAATCAAGCCTCGCGCCCGTCCCCTGCGAGCTGCGTCACCGCTCCGACGGTCTTCCCGCCGAGCCGGGGAATGGGCACGACGTCGAGCAGCATCAGCGTGCCCACCACGGCGAGCGCGGCGAGCACGAGCAGCAGCACGATGAGGCCGGCGCGGCGCGGGCGCACCGCCTCGAGCTCCGCGGCGGAGTCGAACGAGGGCGCGCGGTCAGCGGTCGGCTGGAAGTCGGTGCCCGACGGAGGCTGCACCACGTCCTTCGCGTCGAACGCCAGCGGCGACGGAGGCGGCCGCTTCGCCGCGCGCGCGGCCAGCAGCCCGGGCAGCTCGTTCGGCCTCGCGATGGCGGTCTTCGCGCCGTCGTCATCGTCGTCTTCGTCCCACGGGGCGGCGCGGTTGGTGATGGACAGCGTCTCGCCGGTCTCGGTGCGCGGCGGCGCGACGGGCTCCGGCTTGTCGCGCATGGTGCTCGCGTCGGCCGGCGGGGGCGCCACGGCGGGCGGCTTCCGCGCTGCGGCGAACTGCGCGCGGAGGTTCTTGATCTCCTCGGGCAGCGCCGCCGCGGGGATGGTCTTCGCCCCCACCTCGTCGTCGTCATCGTCGTCCCACGAGCGCTGCAGGGCGGGCCGCTCGGGTGAGGTCAGCCCGGCGCTCCGGTCCTGCTTGAGGGCCTTCGGGCGGGCGGGGCTGGTCGTCTCCTGCGGCGCGACGGCGCGCGGCGGGACGGCGGGCGTCAGCTCCTGCGGCAGCACGCCGGGGCGCGTCGACTCGTCGCGGTCGCGCGGCAGCGGCGGGCGCGGCACCGAGACCAGCGGGCCGCCGGGCAGCTCCCCCGCGGCGGCGGGCCGGGTGAACTGATCGTCCTCGTTCGGCATCGACACCTTGGGCGCGGTGATCAACGACGCACGCCGCGGGGTGTCGCCGGGCTTCGGAGGCTCGGGGGCTGACGGCGCCGGGTTCACCGACGCGCGCACCTTCGCCAGCACGTTCTCCACCTGGAGCTCGCCGGTGGTCTCGCTGCCGAACTCCGCCGACTCGAGCAGCCGGCGCGTCTCGACGCGGCGATCCGCGAAGTGGCGCGTCACCACCTCGCCGCACTGCTCGGGGTGCCACAGCTGGCCGGGCGCGGCCTTCTCGATGGCGCGGGCGAACTCCAGCGCGGTGCCGAAGCGCTTCTCGCGGTCGCGCTGCAGCGCCTTGAGCACCACCGCGTCGAGCTCGGGGCTCACCTCGCGGTTCCACTTCGAGGGCGGCTGCACCTCCTCGCGGAGCGCGGCCATCATCCCTTCCTCGGGCGTCTTCCCGTGGAACAGGCGCAGGCCGGTGAGCAGCTCGTGCATCACCACCCCGAGGGCGAAGATGTCGGACCGCGGGTCGAGCGGCTCACCGCGGATCTGCTCGGGCGACATGTAGCCCGAGGTGCCCTTCACCATGCCGATGCTGGTGCGGCCGCTGCGCCCGAGCGCCTTGGCGATGCCGAAGTCGAGGAGCTTGGTGACGCCCTCGTACGTCACCATGATGTTCTTCTCGGCCACGTCGCGGTGGATGACGATCTGCTTGCGCCCGCGCGCGTCGGTGAAGTTGTGCGCGTAGTGCAGCGCCAGCGCGGTGTCGCGCGTGGTCGTCAGCGTGAGCCCGAGCGGAATGGCCTCCTTCGCCTGGCGGCAGGCGCGGGCCATCTCGACCAGCGTGCAGCCCTGGACGAACTCCATCGCCATGAAGAGCTGGCCGTCGTCGGTGTCGAGCTCGAAGACCTGCGCGATGTTCGGGTGGTTGAAGGCCGCGGTGATCCGCGCCTCCTCGAGGAACATGCCCACGAAGTCTTCTTCGCCGCCGATGTCGGGCAGGATGGTCTTCAGCACCACCAGCTTCTTGAAGCCTGCCAGCCCGAGCTGATGCGCGAGGTAGATGGCGCTCATCCCGCCCGTCGACAGGCGGCAGAGCACCTCGTACTTCCCGAGCCGCCGCCGATCGAGCGGAGAGCTGGGCGCGATGAAGGTCTGGTTGGCCAACCGGACGCCCACTCTAGCGCGAAGGGTCAGCACGTCTTGATTTCTTCCCCGGTCAACCCTCGCATTTCCGCCCAGTTGGAAACGTTGTTGCGTGAAGTGGGGGTGGTCGTGAGAACATCGGCGCTCCAGGACGTTCACCATTTTCGCGCCCGGGGGGGTGCCGCGATGCAAGACCTGACCACTGTCATGCTGGTCGTTGGGCAGCCATTGTTGCGAGAGAGCGTGCGAGCGCTCCTCGAACGGGAGCCCACGGTTCAGCTCCAACACGTCTTCGACTCAGTCTCCTCGGTGTCGGTGCCGCAGCCCCCGCGGGTGGCAGTGTTCGACGTCGGCGTGCCCTCGGCGCGCAGCCTCGACGACGTGAAGCTGCTCTCGGCGAAGCTGCCGGGCACGCGCCTCGTGGGCCTCTCGCGCTGCATCCACCGCCGCCAGTGCGACGCGCTGCGTGCGTCGGGGCTGCGCGCGTGGCTGGTCGACAACTCGCACGCCTCCGAGCTGCCGCGCGCCATCGCCGCCGTGGCCCGCGACGAGGCCTGGCGCCCGCCGGTGCTCCCCGAGACGACGCTCGAGCTGAGCCCGCGCGAAGAGGAGGTGCTCCGGCTGCTCGCCGAGGGCCTCACCTCGAAGGAGATGGCGAACAAGCTCGAGGTCGCCCTGTCGACCGTCGAGACCTACCGCAAGCAGCTGATGAGCAAGCTCTCGCTGCACTCCATCGCGGCGTTGACGCGCTTCGCCGTGCGGTCCGGTCTCGTGTCGCTCGAGTGACGAGGTCGCGCGGACCCTCCGTTCGACCAGCCCCGCATGCAGGGGAATTGAGTCCACAGGCGCCGGCTCGTCACACTTCCGCGGGCAGTCACGGAAGTGAGCGGTGAGGTTCCACTGCGCAGTGCTCCGGGGGGAGCTCCATGAAGCCAGCCAACGCGCGGCTGCTCGTCGTCGACGACAGCCCATCCATTCGCGAGCTGATGTGTGAGGTGATGCGCGACCTCGGCATCAGACGCATCGACGAGGCGTCGAGCGGCGCCGCGGCCCTCGAGCTCTTCAATTCGAGCCACTACGACGTGGTGGTCACTGACTGGAACATGCCCTTCATGACGGGCATCGAGCTACTCAAGACCATTCGCCGCTCGGGTGACAAACGAGACACGCCGGTGCTGGTGGTGACGGCCAACGTCACGGCCCGCCGGGTGGTGGAGGCCATCGAGGCCGGCGCCAACGGCTTCATCGCCAAGCCCTTCGTGACGCCCGCGCTCGAGGAGAAGGTGCTGCGCATTCTCGCGTCGCTGCCGCCGGTGACGGAGCTCTCGCGCTACCGCGAGCCCGAGCTGGCGTTCGCCGCCCCAGCCTGACGCTCACCGCTTCTCGAGCGCCGCGCGGAAGGCGAGCGCGCGCTGCATGGCGCGCTCCGGCGTGTCGGCGTGCACCACGAAGTGGCCCATCTTGCGACCCTTGCGCGCCTCGCGCTTGCCGTAGAGGTACACGTCGACCACGTCGGGGAAGTCTCTCCACGCGGTGAGGTCGAGCGGCCCGCCGGTGCGGCCCTGGGCGAGCCACACGTCACCGAGCAGCTGCCCCATGCACCACGCGCCGCGGTGCACCTCGGGCTGCACCACCGGGATGCCGGAGAGGATGCGCGCCAGCGCGTCGAACTGGCTCACGTTGCACGCCTGCCGCGTGACGTGCCCCGAGTTGTGGACCCGCGGCGCCAGCTCATTCACATACACGCGCCGCACGCCGTCGCGGCCGGTGCCGATGAAGAACTCCACGGTGAGCAGGCCGACCAGCTCGAGGGCGTTGGCGATGCCGTCGGCGATGCGGCGCGCTTCGTCCTGCAGCGCCGGCTCGACGCGCGCCGGCACCACCGTGAGGTCGAGGACGTGGTGCGTGTGCTGGTTCTCGAAGATGGGGAAGCTGACCGAGTGCTTCGCGTCGCGGGCGACGATGCAGGAGATCTCCGCCTCGAGCGAGAGCACCTCCTCGAGCACCCAGCCGCCGGCCGCCTCGGCGGGCATGGCCTCGACGTCGGCCTCGCCGCGGAGCCGGAACTGCCCCTTGCCGTCGTAGCCGCCGAGCGCCGACTTGGCGATGCACGGCAGGCCGAACGCGCGCGCCGCGGCCTTCACGTCTTCGCCCGCGCGCACCACGCGGAACTCGACGGGGCGGAAGCCGTGCTCGGCGAGGAAGGTCTTCTCCTTCGCGCGGTCCTGGCTCACCTCGAGCACGCGGAGCGACGGGGCGAGCTGCCCGGCGTACGGCCGCAGCGGCGCCGAGGGGGTGTTCTCGGAGTCGAAGGTAGCGACGTCGACGCGCGCGAAGAGCTGCTGAAGCGCCTGCGCGTCGGTGAGCGGGGCCCGCACCACGTTCGCGCGGCGCTGCGCACACGGTGAGTCGGGGTCGGGCTCGAGCACCACCACGCCCTGGCCGAGGCGGTCGAGCGACTCGGCGAGCATCAGCCCGAGCTGCCCGCCTCCGAGGATGCCGATGACGCGCCCGACGTTGCTCATGGTGCCTTCCTCAGCGCTTCTTCTTCGCCTTCGGCGCCGGCTCGGCCTTCGCCTTCGACCTCGGCGGGGTGAGCTTCGCGGTCGACTCGCGCGCGCCCTGGGCCTGCGCCTCGCGGTGCGCGGCGAGCTTCATGCGCAGCGTCGCGTCGCTCACCGCGAGCATGCGAAGGGCGAAGAGCGCGGCGTTGGTGGCGCCGGCCGGGCCGATGGCAAAGGTGGCGGTGGGCACGCCGGCCGGCATCTGCACGATGGACAGCAGCGAGTCGACGCCCGAGAGCATGCGCGACTGCACCGGCACGCCCAGCACCGGGAGCGGCGTCAGCGAGGCCACCATGCCCGGCAGGTGCGCCGCCCCGCCCGCGCCGGCGATGATGGCCGAGAAGCCCTCGTCGGCCGCGGAGCGCGCGAAGTCGAACATCAGCTCCGGGGTGCGGTGCGCCGAGATGACGCGCGCCTCGTACGGCACCCCGAAGTCGGCGAGCGTCTGCGCGGCGTGCTGCAGGGTGTCCCAGTCGCTGGCGCTGCCCATGATGACGGCGATGCGGCTCATGCGCGCTCTCTACACCGGTTCGAACCTTCGAGAGCCTCAGTTCTCGCGGTGGTCGTGGCCCGCGCCGCCGAAGGTGCCCACCCAGGGCTCGTCGGCGACCGAGAGCGTCGCCGTCGGAATCGAGAAGAACGTGCCCGCGCTGTTCGCCAGCGGCGGGTCGCACTTCACGCAGCCCGGCTGGCCCATCGCGTCGAGCGCGC
This sequence comes from Myxococcota bacterium, assembly GCA_049322495.1. Classification (GTDB taxonomy): domain Bacteria; phylum Myxococcota; class Myxococcia; order Myxococcales; family Myxococcaceae; genus Archangium_A. The sequence continues at coordinate 13,989 of JBMORD010000299.1, forward strand.
CGTTCATCATGCCGAGCGAGCCGTTGGCCACCTCGAAGAGCTGCGGCGGGGTGCGGCCGCTCACCTGCACCGGGCAGACGAAGGCCTGCGAGCCGTCGGTGACGTCGACCGCCGACAGCGCAAAGTCATACACGCCGACGTCGGTGGGGTCCTGCAGCCAGGTCAGCGCCACGGTGCGCGGGCCCTTCGAGGTCTGCCACTTCGCGAGGCGGATCTGATCGGACCAGTAGCGCCACGGGCCGGGCAGCGTCGAGGTCCACCGGTGCTGCAGCACGCCCGACTCATACCCCTCGAGCGTGGTCGTGCCCTCGCGCGGGGCGGGGACGAGGCGCGACTCCGAGACGACGGCGCGGCCGAGCTCCGAGGGCAGCGAGAACACCGGCTGGCCGCTCACCGCGTCGAGCACCACGCTGGTGTACTCGGCGAAGAGCAGCCCGCGCGCCACCGCGAGCTCACCCCCGCGCAGCCCGACGTTGAGCCGCTTCCACCGGAAGACGCCGTCGCGCGAGTAGCTCATGATCAGCGTCGTGTCGTCGGGCACCAGCGGCGCCTGGGGCGACACCGTCGGCGAGAAGGCGATGTACAGGTTCCCCGCGAGATCCGACGCCACGCCGTACGGGTGCGGGTGGTTGCACTGCTCGAGGAGCGGGTCGGTCACCTGCTGCGCCTGCACCAGGTGGCCGGTCGCGTCCATCACCGCGACGAAGTAGCGCCGGCACTGCGTGTTCGAGTCACCGACCGCGTTGCGCGGGTACGCCTCGAAGACCGCGGCGAGGCGATCCGACCCCTGCACCACGAGCCGCGCGAGGAAGATGGTCGACGCCACCTCGAGGAACTCCGGCTTCTCGGCGCGGATGTCGAAGGTCCACAGCGCGGTGCCCGTCACGAGGTCGAGCGCCGACACCTTGCCGTTGGGCGAGTTCGGGTAGTCGGCGCACACGTAGCGCGCGCCCCAGAGGATGCACCGCCGCGAAGGGCCGAGCGGCGCCGTCACTGCGTTCGGCGTGTTCGCGCGGATCAACGAGCCGACGTTGAAAAAGCCCGAGAGCGACATCTCACCGCTTGGCTCCATCACGAAGTCGTGGAGCTGCGGCGCGATGATGCCGGCGTCGGGATCCGCCAGGGCCATGGTGTCGAAGACCCACGACGGCTGCAGCGGTGTTGGAGCTGGCCGCACGCACACGTCGTTCACGCAGCGCCCTTCGCCGCTGCAGGGGCTCGCCTCGGCGCACACGTAGCCGTCGGGTGGATCTCTCGTGACGCACTGGCCCTCGATGCAGACGTTCACCGCGGTGCACGACGTGGCGCCCCCGCAGGCGCTCCCGTCTTCGCGCGGCTCGAGGCCGCACCCCCGCTTCGGGTCACAGGCGCCCTTCATGCACATGCCGTCGCCAGGGCACGGCGGCGCGGGGATGAACTCGCAGCCCGTCAGCGGGTAGCAGACGTCGACCGTGCACAGGTTGTCGTCGAAGCACGTCTTCGCGTCACCGACGCAGCGGCCGGCCTCGCAGTGCGCGTTGACGAGGCACTTCGTGCCCGGGTCGCACGTGGTGTAATCAGGCCGGTCTTCTTCGATGCAGCCCTGGCTGGCGACGTCGAAGCGCGCCTGGCGGCAGGGGTCGCTCGCGGTGCACGTCGGGAGCTCCCGCGCCAGCGCGTCGATGGGCAGTGACGCATCGGTCTTCCCGCCGACGACGTCGAGCACCACCGACGACCTGCCGGCCACGGTGGGCGTGAAGCGAATGAAGAGCGTGGTCGCGCCAGGGGGCAGCCGGGGAGGCAGCTCCGCGCTGAACGGCGCCGGCAGGGTCGACCACTTCACGTCGACCGGCCCCCGGCTCTCGTTGACGATGGTCACCTCGCGCAGCCGTGCAGAGCCGTCGGCGTAGGCGGGGTCGAACTCGAGCGAGGTGGGATCGAAGCGCAGCGAGCCGCCCACGCCCGTCAGACCGTCCTCCTTGCACCCCTGGAGCACGAGCAGCATCGCGAGGCCCAGGAGGCGAGTGGTGTGGCTGACAGTCACGTGGCGGCAGTCTCCCTCATTCGGGCCTCTGCGGCGTCTGTGCCACCTCTCCTACTTGTTGGATCAGTGATCTGATCAAACAGGAGAAGCAGTAGGGACGCAGGAATTGTGGAGAGTCGGAATTCGTCAATGAAGTCAGAGGGTTCGACGAAATCGTGGTGTGGACAAACCACGCGGTTCTCCCCAGGGTCCCACATGTAGTTCGATGGAGCACCGGTTCCCCACATCGGGTGACGGAAAACCGGCAGGTTTCCCCAAAGACGTCACAGGCTTCCCACAGGCGGTCGAACCTCGACGGGACCGGGGTGGAGGCTAGACTCCGCGACCTCATGGCCACGCACGTGGGCAGGTATGAGGTGCTGGCCCAGCTGACGAAGGGAGGCATGGCGGAGCTCTCGCTGGCCTCCACGGCGGGTCCCGGTGGGTTCCGGAAGTTCGTGGTGCTCAAGCGCATCCTCCCGGAGGCGGCGGGCGACGAGAACTTCGTGAAGATGTTCCTCGACGAGGCGCGCGTCACCGGCGCGTTCTCGCACCCTTCCATCTGCCAGGTCTTCGAGCTGGGTGAGGATCCATCGACGGGCCTCTTCGTGGCGATGGAGTTCATCGCGGGGCAGGACCTCAACCAGGTCGTCTCGGCGTGCGCGCGGCAGCAGGCGGTGTTGCCGGTGGGCTTCTCGGCGTCGGTGGTGCACGAGTGCGCGCTCGCGCTGCACTACGCGCACACCTTCAAGCTGCCGAACGGTGAGGACTCGCCGGTCATCCACCGCGACGTGGCGCAGAAGAACATCATGGTGACGTACGACGGGCAGGTGAAGCTGCTCGACTTCGGCATCGCCAAGGCGAAGGGAGCGCTCTCGAAGACGCGCGCCGGCACGGTGAAGGGCACCGCCGGCTACATGTCGCCCGAGCAGGTGCGCGGCGAGGCCATCGACGGGCGCAGCGACGTCTTCTCGCTCGGCGTGGTGCTGTGGGAGATGATCACCGGTCGTCGCCTCTTCTCCGCGGACTCGGAGCTCGCGGAGCTGAAGATGATCCTCAACGAGCCGGTGCGTCCTCCGCACGAGGTCGAGCCCTCGGTGCCCGAGGAGCTGTCGGGCATCGCGATGAAGGCGCTCGAGCGCGACCTGAACAAGCGCTACCGCTCGGCGCGCGAGATGGCGCGGGCGCTCTCGTCGACGTGCGGGCACCTGCTGTTCGATGCCGAGGAGCGCGCGGACTTCATGAAGCAGCGCTTCGCGGAGAAGATCGCCTCTGCGCGGCGGCTCTTCGACGTGGCGGCGAGCAAGGACGACGCGGAGGTCGACGCGGCGGTCGAGGAGTTCCGGCGCTCGACCTCTCACGGCCAGGACCGCGACACCGACGACTCGGGCGCCTCGGAGCGCGCGCGCAGGCAGGCGAAGCCCTCGGTGTCGGCGGGCAAGCTCAAGCCGGCCGGGCCGAAGGGCGCGTCGATGTCGCGGCTCCCGCCCGTGTCGCAGGGGCGGCTGAAGAAGGTGAAGCGCCGCGAAGATGAAGAGGAGCCGCTCGAGAAGAAGGAGGACTTCCTCGCGACGGAGGCGGTGGTCGCTGCGAACCCGCCGCGCTCGCACTCGAAGCTCTGGCCGGCGCTCGCGGTGGTGGTCGCGCTCGGTGCGGGCGGCGTGGTGTGGAAGTTGATGCAGGGCGCGGATCATCCCGCGGGGCCGGATCTCTCGACGAAGCCGGTCGAGCTCCCCGGCACCGAGTTGCCTGGCACCGAGCTCCCCGGCGCGGAGCTGCCCGGGGTCGATCCGCAGACGCCGGTGACGACGGTGGTGAAGAACGGCACCGAGAAGGCGCCTGAGCCGCCGCCGACGACGAAGGACCCGGTCGCGCCGCGGGCGAAGGGCGAGGTGACGCTGTGGTTCATCCCCGAAGCGACCGTGAGCAAGGGCTCGCAGCGCCTCGGCTCGGGCACGATGGTGACCTTCACCCTGCCCGTCGGCACGCACCTGGTGACGGTGACCGGCAGTGATGGCGTGCGGCACAAGCTGTCGCTCCAGGTGTCGGCGGGGAAGAACAAGGCGCAGAAGTACCGTCTCGAGGACCTTCCGACGGACTGAGCCATGGCCAGCGACGAGCGCGACCTCCAGGAGGTGTTGCGCCAGGCGCGGGCCACGCTCGAGCAGCGTGAGCAGGACGAGGCGGTGATTCAGCGGCGGGTGAGCGACGCCCGCCAGGTGCTGGAGCTGCTCGCGCGACATCGCCGGCGCGGGAAGGTCGCGATGCTCGACTCGGCGCAACGAGGGGCGGTGCGGCTGGTGGTGCTGGCGTTCGGCTGCGTCGCGATGATCAGCGGTGCGTTCATCCTCGATGGCTCGCTGGGCGCGGGGGCGATCGTCGCGTCGTTCGGCGTGCTGGCCTTCGAGGGCGTGCGATGAGCCTGCGCGATGAGCTGGAGCAGGTGCAGGTGCAGCTCCGGCTGATTGATCAGCAGGCGCTGACGACGCGGCAGTTGTCTCAGCTGGCGGATCAGCTCGAGCGGGAAGCGAGCGCGTGGGAGCAGCGGCTGGCGCAGGTGGAGGCGCGCACGGCAGACGAGTCGCGCACCACCGCGGCGCGGTTGAGCGGCTTCGGCTTCACGCTGCTGTTCGTGACGCCCATCGTGGCGATGGTGGGCACGGCGCTCGCGCGGCTGCTGCGGGGACAGGTGGAGCTGGGCGTGGTGCTCCTCGTGGTGGGAGTGCTCACGGTCGGCGCTGGGCTGTCCGTGAAGGTGCGGCGGTCGGTCGCCCGGGTCGTCTCGCGCGAGTGGCGGCTCGTGCGCGCGGCGCGGACACAGGCAGCGCGCCTGCGGGAGCATCTCTGATGGCGGAGCTGGTCTACGACTTCGCGTTCCAGAGCCTCCTGCGGGGTGTCGGCGTGCGGACCGTCGAGCGCGTTCGGCCGGAGCTCGTGGCGCTCGGTGTCGACCCCGAGCGGTTGCGGGCTTCCTATGAACGTCAGACCTGGGAGCGGACGGTGGAGCTGCTGTCGACGACGGTCGACGGTGAGACGAGGGCTGAACGCCATCGGCGCCTGGGGGAGCTGGTGACGCGCGGGTTCTCGGCGACGACGCTGGGCCGGGTGCTGACTCCGGCGGTGCGCCTGATCGGCGTGTCGCGGATGATGCAGCGCGCGCCGCGCAACTTCGAGGTGACGAACAACTTCACGAAGGCGCGGTTGGTCTCGGTCGATGGCGCGGGTGCGCAGCTCGAGCTCAACCATGCGTCCCCTTCTCCGGAGTTCCTGTGCGGCTCGCTCGCGGAGATGGGGCGCTACGCCGGGGCGAAGCAGATCGAGGTGAGCTTCGTCGTCGAACCGGACGGGCGGACTCAGCTGCGTGCGCGGTATTGAGCGCTGCGGCGGCTGCCTGAAGTTGGCGAGGGTGACGGGGAAGTGTGGCGTGTGCTCGAGGCGGGCAGCTCCGCGAGTTCGAGCGCCTGGTGACGCTGAGACTCATTCTTCGCGGCGGGTGACGTTCTGGGGGTCTGAACGTGTCGCTGAAGAGCACGTTGAGGCCCCCAGAACGATCAGCGGTGAAGTACGCGTCAATCGCGTCACCTCGCGTCGCGCGCCGAGGAGCTGTCTCGATGAAGCGCCGACGAAGGTGACCTGCCATCACTTCGCCCTCCAGGAACTTCAGCGCTACGTTCGAGCGCATGGGCGCGGTGTGGACATTCCTGGGCAGCAACGGAAGCGGCAACGAAGACCTCACGTTGTTCGACGCGGTTTCAGTGGTCGAGGGGTTCATCGGCAGCGACGCGAGTTGCGAGAACCACCTGTCTGATCCGTTGCTCATGAAGCGGCACGCGCAGCTGATCCACCGAGACGGTGACTGGTACCTCGGCGGAGTCGCGATCGCTTCTCCAACGTTCATCAACGGTGTGGCCACGCCTTTTGGTGAGGCGAAGCGGCTCATCGAAGGTGACCTGGTGAGAATGGGTGATTCGTACTTTCGCGTCGGTGGCGCACCGCCGCTCCGTGGGGGAATCGACCTCAGCGATGAGACCGCGCTCGCGCGTTGGGCAGATGAAGCAGGTGAAGCCGGAGATCCACTGGCCGCTGCGTGGCTGGATCGCGAGCCGATCGAAGAGGTGCTCGCGCTCGGCGACGGCGTGCGAATTCTCGAATCGACGCAACGACTCCCACGTGTCTGTGAAGTGCGCGGAGGGGAGGAAGAGGTCGCTGCGCTGTGTCTGTCTCCGGCTGCGCGCTTCATCGAGGAGCTCGAGGTCCACGTCTCGGCTGATGGTCGCTCGGAGTTGATGGTCCTTCGCATGGTGCTTCACGCGATCGCCCGCGCCCCTCTTCCTCGTCTCGAGACGCTGACCTTCGGCTGGCTTCATGACGATGGGCCGATGGGTGTCGTCGCCCGAGACTTCGAAGCGCTTCGGCGTTTCCTCGGGTTGCGGAACTCGTTCGAAGAGTCGTTCCGTCGCGCAGGTCAACCGCGCATCGTGATGCTGAGGTCTTCGGAGGGTTGGCCGCCCGCAGGATCCGTCGAGCCGCTGACGGAGGATTCCACCTTCGGAGAGCGGCTGTTCTTCCTCTCTCGACGGAGTGGCGTCCGGGTGTCGCCACCAGGGCATCGCCACATCATCCATCGCGCGACGCCGCTGGTGCACGGCGACGTGGTGGAGTTCGAAGAGGTCGAGTTCCGCTTCGAGGAAGACTGAGCCGCAACTTCACGAAACGGGCGCCGACAAACGCTCATGCCCAACCGCGTCACGTCGTCGACCCCGGCGTTCATCCCGTCCTCGCAGCCGGCGGCGCTGACGGGCTCGACGCTGCGGCGCGGCGTGAGCGGCGAGGCGGTGAAGGAGCTCCAGCGGTCGCTCGCGCGTGCAGGCTTCGACCCGGGCTCCGTCGATGGCGAGTTCGGCCCGGCGACCGAGCGCGCGGTGAAGGCGTTCCAGCGTGCGCACGGCCTGTCCGCCGATGGCGTCGTCGGCGCGCAGACGAAGGCGGCGCTCGCGGGCGACGTGGTCAGCCCGACTCCGACTCCACCGACTTCCGGCTCGGTGACGACGGCGCGCACGCACACCACCACCATCGGTGGCGTCTCGACGTACCAGGTGCAGGGAAAGAAGGGCGTGGCCTTCAAGGGTGGCATGACCATCGACGCCGATGGCTCGCCGCGCGCCTACAACCCGCAGAACACCGGGCTCGATGCGCTGGGGAATGCGGGGCGGCCGGGGAACTGGTGGGGCCTGGCGACCGACTCCGCGGGGAAGCCGTACGTGCAGGGGCCGAATGACCCGGCGCCGGGGCACTACGTCTCGACCACCGCGCTGATGGACTCGCGCTTTCCGGCGAATGATCCGCGGCGCTACGTCGACTCCGAGAAGGTGCCGTTCATCGCCATTCCTCCTCAGCTCAAGGACCAGGGCGTGAAGCTCGGAGACCTGGTGGCGGTGCGCAACGAGCGCACGGGGAAGACGGTCTTCGCGGTGGTCGCCGACATCGGCCCGCGCGACCACCTCGGTGAAGGCAGCATCAAGCTCGCGCAGGAGCTCGGCATCAACGCCGACGCGCGCCGCGGCGGTGCGGGCAGCGGCCTCTCGTACGTCGCCTTCCCCGGCTCGAAGGTCTCGTGGCCGATGACGCACGAGGAGATTCAGGCCGCGGGGCGGCGCGCCTTCGACGCGTGGGGTGGAGACGCACAGCTCCTCTCTGCGACGCGCTGACGCATCGACGGGAGAGCCGGACGGCTCGCGGTCGGCTATCAACGCGCCCATGTCCGCGACTCCGTTGACCGACGCGCAGCTCCAGCAGTTCCTCGCCTCGCACCCGGCCTGGTCGATCCAGCAGGGCATGCTCTGCTGCACCTTCGAGGCGCCGACGTTCCTGCGCGGCATCGACTTCGTGAACCGCGTGGCGAAGGTGGCCGAGGCGGCGGATCACCACCCCGACATCGACATCCGCTGGCGCAAGGTGACCCTGCGGCTCATCACGCACGACGCGGGCAACAAGATCACCGAGAAGGACACCACGCTCGCCGGTGAGTGCTCGCTGATCTTCTCCGCGCTCTGAGCTGATCCTCCGCACATGAAGACCTTTCCCGAAGCGACGCTCCGGTTCCCGGTGACGCTGCAGCGCAACTCGTTCAGTCCGCGGCTGGTCGCGCGCGCGGGCGACGTGTGGCGCGCGATGCAGGACGTGGTGGCGGATCAGTCGAGCTCCGTCGGCTGGACGCCCGAGCGCTACGTCGAAGCGAACACGATGTTCGTGGTGCGCACCATGACCGTGCGGCACGAGCGCGAGGTGCGCATCGGCGAGGCGCTCGAGGGGCGCACGTGGCCCTCGCGCGAGCGCCGCCAGATGCTCTTCACCCGCCAGGTGCGGCTGTTCGCGGGCGACGAGCTCATCGCCGGCGCCTCGCAGGAGTGGGCCTACCTCTCGCGCAGCCTCGAGCCGATCCGCGCGGGGAAGGACATCTTCGACGCGTTCCGCATCGAGGTCGGCTACCCCGAGGTCGAGCTCCCGTCGTTCGTCGCGCTCGCGGATCAGCCCACGCACACCTTCGACTTCACCACCTGGTACGGGTGGATGGATCCGCACGGGCACGCGAACCACGCCGCGTACGTCGACTACTGCGATGAGGGCATCGCGCGCCTCGTCGCCGCCGGTGGAGAGGATCCTCAGGCGCTGATCCCCGTCGCCGAGACGGTGCACTTCCGCGCGGCCATCGGCCCCGGCGAGCTGATCACCGTCGACACCACGCTCGCCGGCAAGACGGGCAGCGCGCGCGTCTTCAAGCACCGCATCCTCTCGGGCGAGAAGGTGTGCGCCACGGCGACCACCATCCGTCGGTGAGCGTGCATCGGTTGCGCTCGTCGGGCGGCGAGCGCGTCGACTTCGCAACGCATGCGGGGTGCGGAATCCGGCAAACCCCGAGCGCGCTCGTTGGCTCTCAGGCGACGGAGGTCGTCCCCCATGAAGCCTGCGTATTGGATCTGGTTGCTCTCGGCGCCCGTGCTGACGGGCGTGCTCATCACCGTGCTGCTGATGATGCCCAGCCTCGCGCCCTCGCTCGGGAAGTGGATCGTCGGGGCGGCAGCCCTGAGCCTCGTGGTGACCTTCCCGTTCAGCCTGGCCGTCGGCAAGGCGATGCGCTGAGACCGCGAGTTCGGTATGAGCGCGCGGCGATGCTGCGCATCTTCCCCGACGTCGGCCGGAACCGGCTCATCATTCAACTCGCGGGGCGTCCCTCGCTCGAGATGTGCACGGAAGGCATGGCGCACCTCAACGAGTCACTCGAGCGGCTGCGGGCGCCCATCGACGTGCTCATCGACGTGGTCGAGTTCGAAGGCCTCGATGACGCGGCGCTCGAGTGCGCGCGGCTCGCCGAGGAGGCGCTCCTGCGCTTCGGTGTGCGCAAGAGCGTTCGGCTCTTCGGCCGGAGCACGCAGGCCGCGGTGGTGCAGATGCACCAGAGCTCGCGTCCGGCGACGAACGAGGTCTCACACCTCGCCTTCTCCATCCGCGAGGCGGAGCTGCTGTTCAGCAGGGCCGACAGCGAGGCCGCGCTGGTCGAGGCCGTGCCGCACGTCGAGGACCTCACCGTCCAGCCATGACGCGTCTCACCCTTTCGGCACGTCGGCTGTCTTCGACGTGAAGGAAAGGGAGCGAAGCGATGAAGCTGTGGGCAAAGAGCTCCACGAGTGGTTCGGCTGGGCGGTGGTCGCGGGCGTGGGGCTTCACCTCGTGACGAACTGGGCGGCGTTCCGTGGTCACCTCGCGAAGGTGCAGGGCAAGGTGGTGGTGGGGGCGTTCGCCCTCGCGACGGTGCTCGCGGTGGCGCCGCTTTCGGGTGGTGACGGCGAGCTGCACCCGATGAAGGCGACGCAGGGCGCGGTGACGGCGCTGGCGAACACTCCGCTCGAGCGGCTCGCGCCCCTCGCGGGGAAGGACGTCGAGGTGCTGGTGGCGCAGCTCCAGAGGTCGGGCTTCGAGCAGGCCGTGGCGACGAGCACGCTGCGCGAGCTGGCGAAGGGCGACCGGCAGGCAGAGCTGCGGGCCCTGGCCGCGGTGTTCCCGGCGCCGCAGCGCGCGGCGAACTGAAGCGCGCACGAAGCGAAGCCGCCGGCCGTTGAACTCTGCGACGAGAGCGTCGACGATCGCTCGATGCGTCGAGCGCTCCTCCTGGTGGTGCCCCTGCTGTGCGCGTGCCCCCCGACGCTCGAGCCGGTGGACGCCGGGCCGCAGCTCAACCCGTCGTACAAGCACGCCCACAACGACTACGAGCACGCGCGCCCGCTGCTCGACGCGCTCGAGCAGCACTTCGAGAGCGTGGAGGCCGACATCTGGCTCGACGGCAACGGGAGCGACCTCGGCGTGTCGCACGGCGGCGCGCCGTTCAAGGGGACGCTCCGCGCGCTGTACCTCGAGCCGCTGAAGGAGCGCGTCGCGGCGAACGGCGGCAGCGTGCACGGCGACGGCAAGCCCTTCTTCCTGTGGATCGACCTCAAGGACGGCAGCCGCAGCTTGCAGGACGTGCTCGCCACCCAGCTCGCCTCGTACGACTTCCTCACGCAGTTCGATGACGCCGGGCCCACCAGGCAGGGCGCGGTGACGGTGCTGCTCACCGGTGACGCGTCGGCGAAGAAGGCCCTCGCGGCCCGCGCCGCGCCGAGGAGCTGGGCGCGCGACAGCAATGACTACACGGCCGACGACCCGCCCGCCGACGGGCAGTGGGTGACCTACGCGGTGAACTACTTCTCGTTCTTCACGTGGGACGGCACGGGCGCGATGCCCGCGAAGCAGCGCGCGCAGCTCGAGAACCTCGTCGCCGGCGCGCACGCGAAGGGGCGAACGCTGCGCATCTACGCCAGCCCCGACACCGAGGCCTTCTGGCTCGCGGCGCGCGACGCGCACGTCGACTTCATCAACACCGACCAGCTCGCCGACCTCGCCCGCGCGCTGTCTCCCTGAGGGAGAAACTTCACTTCCGCGCGCGGTGGGGCCACTCTTGGGCTCCATGCGTCGCCCCGAAGACCTCCGTCGCAGCCTGTCGTCGGACTCCCTGCGCGCGGCGGAGCCCGGCTCGCAGATGAGCCTGCACTTCAAGGTGCTCGTCAGCTACGTGCTCCTCGCGACCGCCATCGTGCTGGTGCTCTACTTCGGCCAGGCGTGGGACTGGCCGCTGAAGGTCGCCGCGTCGTTCCTCGTCACGCTCGTGCTCGCGCTGACGTTGCCCACCATCCTCCTGCGCGTGCAGCGGCTGAAGCGGCTCTCGCGCGCCGCGCATGAGATCTCCTCGGGCGACATCTCGCGGCGCATCGCGCTCACCGACGCCGCGGTGCGCGACGACCTCGACGAGCTCGCGGTCGCCATCGCCCTCATGCAGGACAACCTCCGCGAGCTGGTGAGCTCCATCCAGCACACCGCGGAGTCCGTCGCCGACTCCGCCACCGCGCTCGAGGGCAACGCCGCCGGCGTCGACACGCGCGCCGCGCAGGTCGGCGAGTCGATGAAGCGCATCGCGCAGGGCGCGGAGGTGCAGAGCGCCCTGGTGGCGAAGGCCAGCCGATCCATCACCGACATGGCCGCCGCGCTCCAGCGCACCACCGCGTCCGCCGAGGAGTCGTCGCGCGCGACCAACGCCACCTCCGCCGCCGCCGTCGAGGGCAGCACCGCCGCGCGCCTCGCGAGCGAGAAGCTCAAGAAGGTCTTCGCCCGCGTCGAGGCCGCGAGCCACGAGGTGTTCAAGTTCGGCGAGAAGACGCAGGAGATCTCGAAGATCGTCGACGCCATCACCCAGGTCGCCGCCCAGACCAACCTGCTCGCGCTCAACGCCACCATCGAGGCCGCGCGCGCCGGTGAGTACGGCCGCGGCTTCGCCGTCGTCGCCGACGAGGTGCGCAAGCTCGCCGAGTCCGCCGGGCGGTCCGCCGAGGCCATCTCGCGCCTCGCGCGCGACATCTCGCAGCACTCGACGCACGTGCTCGGCGCGATGAAGGAAGGCATCGAGGAGCTCGCCCAGTCGCGCGAGGACGTCACCACCATCGTGCGCTCCATGGGCAACATCTCCGACTCCGTGCGCAGCGGCGTCGAGAAGGTGTCGCTCATCACGCAGTACGCCCGCGAGCAGCAGCAGGGCTCCGAGGCGATGGTGCAGGCCGTGAACGAGATCTCCGACGTCGCGCGCACCAACGTGCAGGCCACCGAGGCCGTGAAGAAGGTCATCGAGGAGCAGACCACCGCCGCCCGGCAGATGAAGAACGCCACCGAGGAGCTGACCAACCTGTCGCTTCAGCTCCAGGCCGTCATCCGCCGGTTCCGCACCGGGGCGTGATCAGCGTGCGCCTCGTGCGCTGAGGGCCTCGAGGGGCAAGGGGACGGGAGCTCTCACGCAGCGCTCGTCGCATGGAGCCCATCGACCTCGGGCGCTCGGTGACGCAGGTCGCTCACGCTTCGCGCGGCTCGTTCCGGGGGCCTCTCCGTGTCGTCGAGCACGTTCGCACCCCCAGTTCGCTCAGCGCGCCCTCACACCACGCGAGAAGTGCGCCTGCAGCGCGTCGACGTGTTCCCAGCCGGGGGCATCGAGCGCCGGCTCCGGCTCACCGTCGGCGGCCGTGCGCGCGCCGAAGGTCTCGAGGAGGTCGTCGAAGATCCACCGCTCCCCGTCGCCGTGGAAGTACGCGTCGACCCCCGGCCGGAGTCGCTCGAGAAACAACGAGTCCCACAGCCCGCGCGGACAGAGCTGCTCGAAGAGCGCCGAGGGCGTGCGTGCGCGCGGGTCGGCCACGGGCTCGACGAGCAGCCGCTGATCAGCCGCCCACGCCACGAAGAGCACCGCCGCCGCGTGCCCCGCACCGTCGAGCGCGCTCGCCTCGTCGATGCTCACCAGCACCAGCGGCACGCAGTTCGCCGTCGCAGAGACCTCGAGCGCGACGTGCGGCTTCAGCTCGCGCCTCCAGGTCGAGACCGGCTCGCCGTGCGCGTCGAGCGTCTCCGAGGGCTCACCGAGGAGCTCCGTCAGCGTCATGGGGTCCTCGAGGCGCAGCAGCCGCTCACCGGCCCGCATGAGCTGCGCGCGGAAGGACGCCCACGAGACCCAGGGCACGAAGGCGTCGCCCGCCGGCACCGGCGGGAAGGCCGCGTGACGCACGTTGCAGCTCAGCGCGAGCTTCACGCCGTGCGCTGACGTCACGAGCGGTGGATGGTCGAGCGGCGCCGGCTCCGGCAGCGGCCGCCGCAGCGTCGTCTCGAAGAACGCGCGCACCACCGCGTCGTCAGCGCGCCGGCCGACGAGATCCGCGAGCGCGAGGGCGTCGATGGGCGGCGGTGCGTTCATCCTCGCGAGAGTGTGACACACGTCGTCTTCCCGGCGGGAGTATGGTGCGCGCCGTGTTTTCCGAACGTCATGGCCCCTGGGCCGTCGTCGCCGGCGCGTCGGAGGGCATGGGCGCCGAGTTCGCCCGCCAGCTCTCCGCTCGCGGCCTCAAGGTGGTCCTCGTCGCGCGCCGCGAGCCGGTGCTCCGCGAGCTCGCCGCCAGCTTCCCGAACGAGACCAGGTGCCTCGCGCTCGACCTCGCGAGCCCCGATGCCGCGCAGCGCATCGCCGACTTCACCCGCGAGCTCGACGTGGGCCTCGTGGTCTACAACGCCGCGCTCTCGCCCATCGGGCCCTTCGTCGAGCAGACCGTCGAAGAGAACCTGCGCGCCATCGACGTCAACGTGAAGACGCCCACCGCGCTCACCCACCACTTCGTGCCGCGGCTCCTCGCGCGCGGCCGCGGCACGGTGGTGCTGCTCTCGTCGCTCACCGCGTTCCAGGGCTCGCCCTTCGTCAGCACCTACGGCGCGACCAAGTCGTACAACCTCGCGCTCGCCGAGGGGCTGTGGGCCGAGCTGCGGGGCACGGGCGTCGAGGTGCTCGCGGTGTGCGCCGGCGCGACGGCGACGCCGAACCTCCTCAAGGCGACGAAGGCCCCGCCTCCGGGGATGCTCCAGCCCGCAGACGTTGTGCGTGAGGCGCTCGAGCACCTCGACGCAGGCCCGCTCTTCATCCCCGGGGCGTTCAACCGCTTCGCCTCGTTCTTCATGCGCCGCCTGCTCCCCCGACGGACGACCATCCGCATCATGGGCGCGCAGACGCGTAAGCTGCAGCTCCCGCCATGACCCCTGCGTTGATCAGCCTCCTCGTGCTCGCCGGCTCGGACTTCTCGCTCGTCGAGGAGACCGACGGCATTCGCATCGAGTCGCGCCCCGTCGCCGGCTCGAACATCGTCGAGCTCCGCCTCACCACCACCACCTCGAAGGCCCCCGGCCCGCTGTGCGACGCAGCCTTCGGTGAAGGAAAGTTCGACCCCGAAGAGCCCGACCTCAAGTCGCGGAAGATCCTCTCGGAGTCGGCTGACGAGCGCGTCACGTACGATCAGATCAGCCCGCCCGTCGTCGCCAACCGAGACTACGCCGTGCGCGCGAAGCGGATCCGCACCAGCGATGACCTGTGCGTCATGACCTTCACCGCCGCCAACGAGCTCGCGCCGCCGCGCCCCGACGGCTGGGTGCGCATCACGAAGCTGTGGGGCGAGTGGCGCTTCGAGCGCGTCGAGGGGAAGACGAAGGTCACCTACGTGGTGTTCAGCGACCCCGCCGGCTCGATTCCCGCGTTCATGGTCGAGGGCAGCCGCCGGAAGATGGCCGTGAAGTGGCTCAAGATGATCATCTCGCGCGGGTGAGCGTGCGCACGCTGGGAACGTCCCCCGCGGAGCAGTGGAGCTGGCTGCGCGACGGGCGCGGCGACGGGCCCACGCTCGGCGTCTCGGGCGGTGCGCCGGTGCGGGCGAAGGTGGAGGACGACGGCGATCTCGTGCTCGAGCTCCAGCCGGGCGGCGTGGCGCGGCTGCACTTCGTCTTCGCGCCCGCAATGTGGGGCGAGAACCGCGTGCGCGTCGGCGCGGAGCTGGTGGTCGACGCGTCTGCGCGCGCGGTGTTGCTCGAGCGCGCCGCTCAGCAGCTCGACGCGCCGCTGCCGACGAGCGCGGCGCCGTCTCCACCTCCGCTCGTCGACGTTCACCTCGAGGGCGTGCCGGGCGGCTTCCTGTGCGACACCCTGCTCTTCTCCATCGAGAAGCCGCGAGGCGAGCTGTGGCTGCACGTCGCGTTCACCGAGGACGGCGCGGGGTCGCTCACCTTCCGCGGCCCGCGCGGCAAGAAGTCGCGCGCGATGGCAGTCCAGCTGCTCGCCGGGTTCCTGTGAGGAGCACCGACCACGCGAACGGATCTGTGCGGGTCCACCTCCGAGCGCGAGGTGATCAGGGCTCCGATGCAAGACCTGACGGATGACGAGCTCGCCGAGCAGGCGCGCGCGAAGGAAGAGGAGGCGCAGCTCGCAGCGATGCTCGAGGGGCCTCGATGGGCGCGGGAGGGTTCGGCCGTGCTCGTCGCGTGCGTGCCCCTCGCACCGCGCGATGAACGCTCACGATGCCAGGTCACGCTCTCGCTCGAGCGTGTCGACGGGGGCGAGGTCCGGCGCCTCATCAACGAAGTTGTCACTGACAACTTTGTTGATGAGCTGCGCGACCCATCAGTGGCCGGTGCCATGGGCGGTCCATGAAGGTCGACCAGATGTCGAACGACGTCGCGAGCGGTCTTCATCGCGTGCGAGCTGACTGGGTCGAATGGCGACCTCCTCCGCGAAGTGTTCGTCGTCGAGGAAGTCGGCTCGCTCGAGGAGCGCGAGGTGGCGCCACGGGAGCCGAAAGAGTTTTCCTCGAACTGTGGTCGTCGAGGATCTCTGGTCGCCTGGGCGCCGCGTCGAGGAGCTGCGGCCGCTCGAGCAGTACCATCTCACGCGCGGCCAACGACGAACACCCGCTCCGTCGTTCATCCCCCGCGCGTTCGCCGACTCCATGTCGCCACGCGAGATGTGGACGTACCTCCATGAGCTGGGGCGCGGCAAACGACCCGCGGAGATGGGAACACCGAAGTGAGTCACCTCGCGACGGGTTCGAGGGGCACGCCCGCGACGAGCAGAGCGAAGGCCGCCCATGCACCCGCGCTGCCTCGGAGCAACCGGCACGGCGTTCGTCCGCGTCTCAGCGCTCAAGACGAGCGCTCCGCTCCATCGTTCATCGCGTGCGAGCGAGGTAGCGCCACGCGAGCTGAAACAGCTCCTCCGCCAACTGTGGGTCGTCGAGGAACTCGGGTCGCTCGAGGAGCGCCGCGTGAACCACCTCCTCGAGCGCGCGGCCGACGACGAAGGACATCAGCTCGTGGTCTCCGTCGCGCAGCTCGGCCGCGTGGGTCTCGAGCAGCCCGCGGAGGCCTTCCCTCCCCTGCGCCGCGAGCGCCCGCACCGCCTCGAAGCGACCGGTCGGCGTGACGAGCGAGAGGAGCGCGCGCATCAGCGCCCGGTCCCGCCGGTGGATCTCCACCACCGTCGACGTCATCGCGCGCAGCGCCGGCGCGAGGCCCTTCGGTGCGTCAGCCAGGAGCGCGGCGCCCAGCTCCTCGAGGTCGCGCGCCGCCTTCCGCTCGATGAGCGCCCCGGCCAGCGAGTCCTTGTTCGGGAAGTACTGGTAGAGCGAGCCGACGCTCACCCCCGCCACCTCGGCGATGCGGTTGGTCGTCAGCGTCGCGAGCGGCTGTTTCGCCAGCAGCTTCGCCGTCGCGTCGAGCAGCGTGTCGACCAGCGCGCGCGAACGTTCCTGTCTCGGCTTGCGGACCACGCGGCGAACGTACCCGGTCCAGCCGGCGCGCGCCGTCTCCGCCGCAGGTGCCTTGCGTCCCAGCCCCTTCGGCCGTGGCGAAGCCAGCGCGGTGGCATTGCGGCTCGTCAGCTCAACGCGAGTCGGAGGCGCCGCTCGCCCAGCCGCCTCGCCGCAGCGGAAACGCGAGTTGAGGAGCACGCGCTCCGTGCGCATGGTGGGCCCATGAACGTCGTCATCGCAGGTGCTGGCATCGGAGGTCTCACGCTCGCCGCCGCGCTCCAGCGCGAGGGCGTCTCGGTGCGCCTCTTCGAGCGCGCGCCGAAGCTCGCCCCCGTCGGCGCGGGTCTGGTGGTGCAGATCAACGCCATGCGCGCGCTCGCGCAGTACGGCTTGGTCGACGCGGTCCTCTCCGCGGGCGCGGCGCTCGACGAGTCTCAGGTGCGCGACTGGCGTGGCCGCGTGCTGACCCGCGCCTCGATGGCCGAGCAGGCGAAGCGGTTCGGTCAGCCACTCGTCGCGGCGCATCGCGCGCGGCTCCACGACGCGCTCCTCGGGTTGATCAACCGCGACACGCTGACCCTCGGCCGCGCGGTGACGGCGTACGACGAGCGCGAGGACCACTTCGTGGTGACGCTCGACGACGGGCAGACGCTCCCCGCGGACCTCCTCGTCGGCGCCGACGGGCTGCACTCGCGCGTGCGCACGCAGCTGCTCGGAGACGCCCCCACGCGCTACTCCGGGTACACGAGCTGGCGTGGCATCTGCTCGACGAAGGGCCTCGCGCTGTCCGGCGCGATGAGCGAGTCGTGGGGCGCCGGCCTGCGCTTCGGCATCGTGCCCATCGGCTTCGACGAGCTGTACTGGTTCGCCACCGAGAACGCGCCGCCGGGAGGGAAGGACGGTGACGTCGTCGCGGAGCTCCTCGCGCGCTTCGGCGCGTGGCACGCGCCCATCGGTGACATCCTCCGCAGCACCTCACCGGAGCGCATCATCCGCACCGACATCTCCGACCGCGTGCCCGTCACGCGGTGGACCTCGGCGCGCGTCGCGCTGCTCGGAGACGCCGCGCACCCCATGACGCCCAACCTCGGCCAGGGCGCCTGCCAGGCCATCGAGGACGCCGTCGTGCTCTCGAAGCTGCTCGCGAAGGGCGGCGCGGTGAAGGCGGCGCTCGGCGAGTACGAGGCCCGGCGGGTCGCGCGCGCGAACGGCATCGTCACCCAGGCGCACCGCATCGGCGCGATGGGGCAGCTCGAGAATCCGCTCGCGCGCGGGCTGCGCGACGGCGTGCTGCGCCTGTTCGGGTCGCGGCTCGGCAACGCCGGCCTCGACGCGCTGTACGGCTTCAGCGTGTGAGCTCTTCTGCCGGCGCCTGCGCGGCGCTGCGGAGCTGCTCCCGTCGAGGCGAGGGCGCGAGCGCGGCGAGCTTCCTGCCCACCGTCTTGCGCGACTGCCGCGTCACCGCGGCGATCTCCTCGTGCGTGAGGCCGTCGCGCCACGCGAGCGTCACCAGCTCGAGCTGCTCGAGCGTGAGCCCCGCGAGGAAGCGCTCCACGTCGACTCGGCCGCCGAGGTCGAGCTCCAGCGCCTCGTCGTCGCGGAAGAGCGCGAGCTTCAACGCCTGCGTGCTCTGGTTGCGCAGCCGCTGCAGGCAGTGCCGCGTGGCCACCGCGTAGAGCCAGGTGAGCGGCGTGCTCCGCAGCTTGAAGCGGCCGAACCCGGAGATGGCCGCCACGAAGACCTCCTGCACGGCCTCCTCGGCGTCGGCGTCGTTGCGCAGCAGCGCGAGGCAGCGCCGGAAGACGACCCCGTGGTACCGCTCGAAGAGCTGTCCGATGTCGAGCGCCATGGGTCGGTCAGAACGTGAACGGCATGGTGATGGGCGCGCCCGCCGTGCGGTGCTTCGGGAAGCGCCACGTGCGCAGGAGCTGCGTCACGCACCGGGCCATGTCGGTGTTCCGGAACTCAGGAGACACCACGCTGATGGCCGTCGGCAGCCCGTTCACGGTGACGCTCCAGCGCATCACGAGCTTGCCGTGGAGCGACGGGTCGAGGGCTTGCTGCCGCTCGACGCAGGCCGCGAGCTCCTTGCGGTGGGCGAGCACGACCTCCATCACGTCCGACTGGCCGAGCGACTCCTTCACCTCCCCACCGGCGCCGCCGGGCGGCGGGGGGATGTAGCCGCCCGTGTGCCCTTTCGCGCCGGTGCCCTTCCCCTTCCCCGTGTTCGCGCCGAACGCCGAATCGAAGTCGTCGCCGCCGAACACCGTATCGAAGCCCTCGCCGTTGGAGCCACGCGTCGCGCCCAGGGTGCCGACGCCGCCGAGGCCCGCCGTTCCGCCCCCGCCCGCGCCGATGCCCTTGTTGCCGAGGGTGCTCAGGCGCACGGAGCCGCCGACCCGTCCTCCGAGGGCGCCCCGGAGCGCCCCGCCGGTGTCCGGCTGCGTCTGATCAGCCGCGAGCGTCGGCTCGGTGACGGTCAGCGCGGGGATGGTGGTCACCGACGACAGCTCGACCGCCACGAGCGAGGTGTACTTCGTCACCAGGTGGTACTCGAGGCCGAGCGTGGTGATCTGCTCCACGAGCGCGGGCGGCTCGCGGTTGTGCTGCACGCGCGAGAGCGCCTCGATGCGCGCGCGCGCCCACGCCATGGTCAGCCCGCGCCCGCCCGTCGACGCTGGCGGGAAGGTCACCGGCACCTCGAAGGTCACCGGCTCGGCGCCCCGCTTGCCGCGCAGCACCACCGTGCCCTTCGCTTCGCCACGGTACCGGCCCTGGATGATCAGCGGCTGCGCGTCGAAGAGATCGACCAGCGGCTCGGGCAGCACGTCGGCGACCGGCAGCCCGCCCCAGTCGACCGTCACGTCGGTGATCAGCGGGCGCCGCACCCGGCGCGTGAAGCGCTCGACCGCGGCGGTCGGATCCTCGTCGGGGCGCACGTACTGGTAGAAGCCGCGCCCCTCCTCTGACAGCCGCGAGAGCAGGAAGTGGTTCACCGAGCTCCCCACCCCGAAGCCGAAGATGCGCGCGTGGCCGCGGAACAGGCCGGCCTGCTCGAGGATCTCCTCCTCGTTGCCGATGAAGCCGTCGGTCATCAGCAGCACCATGCGGAGCCGCCGCGGATCCTCCGGGCGATCGAGCGCGCGGCGGAGGCCCGCGAGCTGGTTGGTGCCGCCGCCCGCCGGGAGCGCCGCGAGGTAGCGCTGCGCGCGCTGCACGTTCTCCGCGGTGGCCGGCAGCGCCGCGTCGTGGAACGAGCTCGCGCGGTCGGCGAAGTCGATCAGCATGAAGGTGTCGTCGGGGCTCATCTGCTCGAGCGCGAGCGTCATCGCGCGCTTCGCGGCCGCGAGCGGCGCGCCCTGCATCGAGCCGGAGGTGTCGATGACGAACACCATCTCCTTCGGCGTCGCCGGCAGGTGGGCGTCACGCGCCTCGGGGTTGAGCATCAGCGCGAACGCGCCGCCGCTCGCGAGCATCGCCGCGCGCGCCTGGGGGCCCGACACACGCCAGCGCACGATGAGGTCCTTGTTCGGCAGCGTGTCGAGCGGGTGCAGCGAGAGGTCCACCACCGACGACGAGGGCCGGTCGACCTCGAGCGCGTGCGAGACGCTCCACAGGTCCTCGATGACGGTGCCGGAGTCGAGGTGGACGCGCACCTCGACGTCGCGGCCGCTGCGCGCGACGGGCGGGCTGATGCGGCTCGCGTCGGGCACGACGTCGGTGTCGTCGCTCGTGCCCGAGCCCTGGTTCTCGCCCGGCAGCGTCGCGCCAGGCACGTAGCGCGGGCCCACCACCATCGGGAAGTTGAGCGTGTAGACGCCGTCGTCGTAGTGCACCGGCGCCACGTACTGGAGCGTCACCTCGACCTTCTCGCCCGGGAGCAGGTTGGCGAGCGACTGGGTGAAGATGTTGGGGCGCTCCTGGTCGAGCAGCGCGGCGCGGCGGCCCTGGGCCTTCGCTTCCTCGTAGCGCTGCCGCGCCTCGGCCCGCTTCTGCACCGTCGCCTGAATGACGCGCGCGCCGGCCTTGAGCGTCATGTCGTGCACCGCGGAGTCGTCGGGCAGCGGAAAGACGTAGACCGCCTCGACCGGCTGCGGGAACGGGTTGCGGAAGGTCTGCGTCACCGTCACCGCCTGCATGAAGCCCGTCACCGCGATGTCGACCTTCGTGTGGGTGAGCGTGAAGGGCCTGGTCGGCCCGTCGCCCGCCGTGGCCTCGAGCGAGCCCTGGCCGAACTCGACCTGCCGCCCGCGCAGCGAGAGGGACCGGAGCCGCGGGCTCCAGGCGCCGGGGCGCGGCTCGAGCACCTCACGCCCCTGTCGCAGCCTGGGTGTCGCCGACTGCGCGACGATGGGCCGCTTCGCCGGCCCGGGCTCCCGGCTCGCCAGCGTCGCGACGAGGAGCACGCCCGCCAGCGCCACCGGTGTCGCGGTGAACGCGAAGGCGCGAAGCTTCCAGCGGCGATCCGCCCGCTCGGCAGCGGCCTTCGCCTGGAGGCTGCGCGGCGAGCTCGAGAAGGTCCGCGCGGCGCGCTCCATCGTCGTCAGCCGCTCGCGGCAGGCCTCGCAGGCCAGGAGGTGGGACGTCGTCTGCGGGTCGCCCTGGCCAGCCAGGAGCTGCTCCAGCGCGAGGGGAGACGGATGCACGGCCTGTGGACCTCGGTTCATGCAGGTGAGTTCCGCGACGCGCGTTTCGTGGGAAGCCGCGGAGGAAAGGCTCGTGAGTTCAGCCGGTTGGGGCTGAAACCGGGGCAGGAAAGGGACCGGCGGGGTGCCATTTCTGCCACGACCCGGGCCGCGATTCCGGAGACACTCGGCGTGATGGCGTCCGTCCTCGTGCTTTCGTTGGTCCTCAGCGCCGGGAGCCCCGCGCTGCGCGTTCCCTCGACCGGCTCGCTCGCTGATGCTCCGCGCCGCGTGACGCTCGCGCCTGTCGACGCGCCAGGTGGTGGCACGAAGGCCGTGGTGAAGAATGAAGCGCCGTTCCCCGTGGCGACGGTCACCATCGGCGGGGCCGGGGTGGTGTTCCTCGGCATCGGCGTCGGGCTGCTGATCAGCGGGTTCTCACTCCGCGCTCAGCTCTTCGAGGGCACGCCGTCGTCGGGCGCGACGATCTCGATGCTCACCGGTGCACAGGCGCAGGCGCTCAATGACTCCGCGAGCGTGCAGCTCGGTGTCGGCGGCGCGTTCGGCGCCATCGCGCTCGCGCTCGGGGGCACGGCGCTCGCTCTCTGGTGATCGCGAACGCGCTGGCCTCGAGGGACGCGGGTGATGCTGGAGCGCCTTCGTCAGCGCCGGTTCCGCGGCAGCTCCTCGGCACGGCGCGCCGGGTGACGCGCATGACTCCCACTTCGCGATGGATGCGCTTCTGGGGGCCTCATCGTGTTGCTCCCGCGCACGTTCGCACCCCCAGAACGGCCGCAGCAGACTCCCCGCGCGTGCAGCTCGGTCTCGGCGGCGCGTTCGGCGCCATCGCGCTCGCGCTCGGGGACGGCGCTCGCCCTCTGGTGAGGACGCTGGTGCGCCGGCCTCGAGAGACGCGGGTGATGCTGGAGCGCCTTCGTCAGCGCCGGCTCCGGGGCAGCTCCTCGGCACGGCGCGCCGGGTGACGCGCATGACTCCCACGTCGCGATGGATGCGCTTCTGGAGGCCTCATCGTGTTGCTCCCGCGCACGTTCGCACCCCCAGAACGGCCGCAGCAGACTCCCCGAGCGTGCAGCTCGGTCTCGGCGGCGCGTTCGGCGCCATCGCGCTCGGGGACGGCGCTCGCCCTCTGGTGAGGACGCTGGTGCGCCGGCCTCGAGAGACGCGGGTGATGCTGGAGCGCCTTCGCCAGCGCCGGTTCCGGGGCAGCTCCTCGGCACGGCGCGCCGGGTGACGCGCATGACTCCCACTTCGCGATGGATGCGCTTCTGGGGGCCTCATCGTGTTGCTCCCGCGCACGTTCGCACTCCCAGAACGACCGCAGCAGACTCCCCGAGCGTGCAGCTCGGTCTCGGCGGCGCGTTCGGCTGCCATCGCGCTCGCGCTCGGGGACGGCGCTCGCCCTCTGGTGAGGACGCTGGTGCGCCGGCCTCGAGGCACGCGGGTGATGCTGCAGCGCCTTCGTCAGCGCCGGTTTCGGGGCAGCTCCTCGGCGCGCCGGGTGACGCGCATGACTCCCACTTCGCGATGGATGCGCTTCTGGGGGCCTCATCGTGTTGCTCCCGCGCACGTTCGCACCCCCAGAACGGCCGCAGCCTCGCACTCCGCGAGCGTGCAGCTCGGTCTCGGCGGCGGGTTCGGCGGCATCGCGCTTGCCCTCGGGGACGGCGCTCGCCCTCTGGTGAGGACGCTGGTGCGCCGGCCTCGAGGGACGCGGGTGATGCTGGAGCGCCTTCGTCAGCGCCGGTTCCGGGGCAGCTCCTCGGCACGGCGCGCCGGGCGACGCGCATGACTCCCACTTCGCGATGGATGCGCTTCTGGGGGCCTCATCGTGTTGCTCCCGCGCACGTTCGCACCCCCAGAACGGCCGCCGCAGCCGCTCAAGTGAGTGACCGTCGCGCGAGTTCGCGAGGCACGCTCGCCAGCGGGCACGTCGTGTGACCCCGTCGCCACTTCGCCCTTCATTGCTGTGTCGGATCAGGCGCTCCGCGCGCGACGGGATCCGCTCGCAGTCCTCCATCTTCACGAAGTTCTCGTCGCCCGCCGCCCCCGGGAGGATGCGCTTGAGCACCACGAACTTCCGGAACCCACCGAGACCCGCCGTGGAGGCCAGCGAGAGCTCCGCTATGGCCTCCTTCGTCAGCTGCGCCAGCACCTCATACCTGCCCGCGGAGTCTGGCCTCCGTAGATGGCACTCGCCAAACGACAACGGCGAGCCGGCGCTGATCACCACCGGCGTGTCGCGACGGATGGTGTCGTGAGACAGGCCCGCGCTCGGCCGCCGACGCACAGCTCACGTCGGCGCCAGCTGGAGCGACGGCGCGGCCTCTCGTCGCTCATCCCTGAGGAACGCCAGCGCCTCCTCCACCACCCGCGCGTCGCGGCGGATGGCGTCGTGAGACAGCCCCGTCGTCTCGACCAGGCGCGCGCCCGGCCAGCCAGCCACGAGCTCGCGCGACGTCGCGACCGGCACCACCCGATCTCCCGCGTCGTGGACCACCAGCGCCTCGACGTGCGCCAGCCGCGGCGCGTGCGTGCGCAGGTCGAGCTCGTCGATGGGCCGGCGCAGCAGCTGCTCCACGCGCCCCAGCAGCCGCTCGCGCATCTCCGCCGACAACCCCACCGCGTCGGTGAACTGCTGGAGGTACGGCGGCAGCGCCACCGGCGGCGCCAGCAACACCACCCGCTCCGGACGCAGCCCCCGCGTCAGCGCGTACGTCGTCGCCGTCGCCCCGAGCGAGTGCGCCACCACCACCTCCGGCCTGAGGCGACGACCCAGCGACGCCAGCGCCTCCGCCATCGAGAGGATGGTCGCGAAGTCGCCCGCCGTCTCGCCGTGCGCTGGCAGATCCACCGCCACCACGTGGAAGCCCGCCGCCCGCAGCGGCTCCACGAAGCTGCTCATCTGCGCCGCGTTGCCGCTCCAGCCGTGCACCAGCAGCGCCGTCTTCCGCGCGTCCGGCCCGCCGCTCCACTCCCACGCCGCGAGCGCGACATCGCCCACCTCGAGGTGGTGCACGCGCCCGGGCGCCACGCCGTTCCACCGCGTCGGGCGCCGCTGCGGCCGCCCCCACCGCGCGAACGCCTCGTCTTCCACCCAGCGCGGCGCCACGCGCTCCGCGAGCTGGATCGCCAACTTCATGAATCGAACGTTCGTGCTATTGTTGGGGTGTGAAGAGGCCATGGGGACGCTCCGTGGGGCTGCGGGTCAGGGGTGGTACGAGGCGACGAGGCGCTTGAACGCGGCGCGGGCGCGCTCGACGGCCTTCTTGTCCTTCAACAGGCGGCGGTAGGCGTTGAGCATCAGCATGATGCCGTACAGCTCGAAGGCGAACTGCTTCGGGTCGCAGCTCTTCGCGAGGTGGCCTTCGTCGATGGCGAGCTGCGCGCTCTTCGCGACGGCGTCGATGAGGCTCTGCTGGCTCTCGACGAGCACGTCGTGGGGGCGGCCTTCGCGGTCATCGAGCTCCGAGATGGCCTGCGGGAAGATGCACCCGCCGGGGAGCGTGGGGCTGCCCATCCATTCCACCCAGCGCTCGAAGATGCGCTCGAGCCGCGGGAGTCCGCGCGGCGCCTTGAACGCCGGCAACAGCACGTTCTCGGTGAAGCGGCTCGCCGCGAGCTCCAGCACCGCCACCTGGAGCTCCTCCTTGCTGCCGAAGTGCGCGAACAGCCCGCTCTTCGACATCTTCAGCTCGTCGGCCAGCCCGCCGATGGTGACGCCCTCGAGGCCGTCCTTCCCCGCGACCAGGAAGGCCCGCTCGAGGATCCGCTCGCGCGTCTCGTCACCCTTCGACATGCGCCCAGAATAAGAACGGTCGTTCTGAAATGCAAGGCGGCGTCAGAAGCGCACCCCGAAGACCTCGCGCACCACGGTGGCGATGCCGCCGCCGGTCTCGGCGGTCTCGGCGAGCACGGTGGTGGCGGCGGCCTTCACCTCGGCGGGGGCCTGACCCATCGAGAACGAGCGGCCGGCGGCGCGGAACATCGGGACGTCGTTGAGCCAGTCGCCGACGGCGACCGTCTGCGCCTCGGGCACACCCGCGCGCCGCGCGAGGTAGTGGAGCGCCGTGCCCTTGTCGGTGGTGCGCGCGCGGGTGATGAAGCCCCACAGCCCGGTCTTGCCCAGCGGGAAGGAGATGATCTGCGCGACCTGCGCGAGCCGCGACTCGATGGCACCGACCAGCGACGACACGTGCTGCTCCTCGGCGAGCCCGACGACGGCGGTGACGCCGTGGTCATGCTCCCAGGCGTGGTGGTCGAGCACGCGGCGCGTCTGCTCGAAGCGCGGGCTCCAGGTCTTCACGTAGTCGAGGAAGGGCGCGCCTTCTTCGTCGTGCACGATGGTGTCGCGGGCGAAGACGAAGGTGCGCATCGGGCGGGCCTCGAGCTCCCGGCGGATCAGCGCGGCGTGGTCGCCCACCAGCGCGGCGTGCTCCAGGGTCTGCCCGTCGACGTGCACCAAGTGCGAGCCGTCGGCACAGCCCACCGCGTCGTCGAGCCCGAGCCGCTGGGCTGCGGCGATGGTGCCGGGGAACAGGCGCCCGGTGATGATGGTCACCACCACGCCCGCGCGACGCGCCGCCCGCAGCGCCACCACGTCGACCTCGTGGGGTTCCCCCGTCCGCGCGAGCAACGTCCCGTCCAGATCCACCGCGAGCAGCGAAGCAGCCATCGCCCCGGCCTCTACCCCACCAGGCCCGGCGCGCACACCTGCCCGTCCGTGGCTCCGTGGCAGGTCCGGTGCTGCGGCGAGCCGATTTCTGCCACGGTTCGGGAGCGCCCGCGGAGCTCGCTCAGCGCGCGAGGCGCTCTGCGGCCCACGCCAGCGCCGGCTCGAGCTCCGAGAACGTGTCGACGGCCAGGTCCAGCCCGCGCGCGACGTTGGCGAGCGCGAACCCGCGCGCCGCGACGCGCACCAGCGTCACCCGGCTGGCGATGGCCATCGCGCGAATCTGCAGCTCCGGTCGCGCCGTCACCCCGAGCCAGAAGGTGGGCACGTCGATGGGCACCTCGCGCACGGTCGGCTGCACGTCGAACACCAGCGCCACCGGTCCGCGCGCCTCCTCGAGCCTGGCCACGAGCGCGCTCTGTCGGGCGGCCGCGAGCTCCTCTCCAGCGGCGTACGTGATGAGGAGGAGACCCGGGCTGCGCTCTTCGAACGGCATGCGTCACCGTACACGCCCCGCGCCGGGCGCGCGCGGGTCATTCCGGCATCGTCACGGGTACGACGCGCCACGCGTTGGGTACGTCGTACTCCGGTGGGAGTTGACCCAGCCCCCAGCCCGGCGTCGTCACCTCGACGAAGGCGTACTTCTTCTTCCCCAGTGAGAACTTCTTCCCCGGCACGGGCAGCGCGACGCCCAGCGCGGCGTGCCCCAGCCCGCTCGCGAGCAGCACCTGCGCGTCGACGCCGAGCTGACGCAGCATCACCACCGCGAGCAGCGCCTTCGAGTCGCAGTCTCCCGAGCCGTCGGCCGCGACCACCGTCGGCGGCAGCATGCCGAACGCCGCGGTCTCTTCGGTGGGGAGCCGGTACGTGATGCCCTGGATGAAGGACACCACCAGCTCCGTGGCCTCGCGCGCGTCGAGCGCCTCGCCCTGCTGCCGGCGCCGGAAGAGCTCGGTGAGCGGCGCCACGTCGTCGGCGTTGGCCTGCGCGAGCTCCGAGAAGATGCACTCCCACTCGCGGTTGCGGCACGACGGCGGCGGCGCCCAGGTGAACTGCGTGCCCGTGCCCGGCCGGTAGTCGAAGCGCTCGGCGAGCTCCGTGAAGTCGGCCTCGACGCGCTCGTGCACCTGGCGCGAGACGCCGTAGCCGAGCGACCACGCCGTCAGCCGCTGCCTCCAGCGGTACTCGCGCGCGGCGGCGGGCGGCAGCTCCTCGGGCACCAGCGCCACGCCGAGCGACGTCGACGGGCCGAGGTCGGGCGGCACCACCTTCGTCACCTGGTTCCAGTCGAGCGGATCATCCGCGCTCTCGACGAGCGCGGTCATCAGGCAGCAGCACAGCAGGAAGCTCCCGCCGAGCAGCACCAGCACCACGCGCAGGCAGCCGCCGCCCTTCTTCGCCGGCGGTGGCGGTGGCCTCTGGGGTGGCAGCGGAGCCCCGGCGGACGCCCATCTCATGACGCGCGGATGCCCAGGCCTTCCGGCAGCTGCGGGTAGGGGATGAGGCCCGAGAGCAGCGCCTCGAGGCCGGGCGCGGCGAGCAGCGCCAGCGTGAGGAGGATGGCGCCGAGCACCAGCCCGGGACCGACCTTGCCCGCGCGCACCGCCTCGACCTCGTCGACGCCAGGCGTGAGCCGGTTGAAGAGCCACACCCCGAACGCGAGGAGCGCCGTGCCCAGCCCGAGCGCGAGCCCGATGTGCAGCCCGCCGAGCAACAGCACCCGCGGCAGCGTCTTCGCGAAGTCACCGCGCAGCAGGAAGAGGTCGATGGTGTCGAACAGCGCGGCGAGCACCTGCCGCACCAGCAGCCCGAGCGAGACCAGCGCGCTCCCGTGCACGATGCCCGCGGCGGGGTTGTCGACCAGCGGCAGGCCGTCGTGCGAGCCGAGCAGGCGCGAGAGGAGCTTCCACGCCAGCACCACGCCCAGCCCTCCGAGACCGATGCCGATGAAGAGCTTCACTGCGCCAGCCACGAGCAACGCGCCGTTCATGCGCGCGACGTTACCAGCGATAGGTCGTCGCGATGCGGTCGTCGCGGGCCTCGTCGCTCACCTGCACGCGCGCGCCCATGCGCTCGAAGACGAAGTCGAGCATGCCGTGGGTGACGTCGATGGGCACGGCGAGCGGGTCGCGCGAGACGACGGTGATGCAGTGCGGGCCGTCTTCGTGCACGTCGAGCTCGACGTCGGTGCGGCCCATGCGCACGAAGCGCGGCCACCGCCGGAGCAGCTGCAGCGGCGTCAGCATCGGCAGCGCCACCATGAACAGCCGCCCGGAGAAGGTCGCCGCGTACGCCTGCGCGAGCGCGTACCCGAGCCGCCGGAAGCCCGTCGTGTAGTCGAGCGGGAAGAGCTCGTCGCGGTAGAGCGTGAGCGCGGCCTTCCACTGATCCGCCCGGTAGCGGCGCGCGTGGGTGGTTGGGTCGACGCCGAGGGCCAGGAGCCGCTCGGCGAGCGCGCCCGCAGGCACCCGGAGGCGGTACAGCGCCTCGAACAGCGAGCCGTCGACCGGCAGCTGGCGGTCATCCTCCACGGGAAACGAGTAGCGGGTCAGGCGCGCGCGCGCATGGCGTCGGAGCCGGTGCATGACGCGCCTCGACCACCGCCATTGAGCCACAGGGAAGCTCGTGGCGAGCCTGGTGTAGTGGTCTGCATGGCGGGTCGTGACCCCGCAGGCGCCGGTTCGATCCCGGCGGTTCGCCCTCTCAGGGTGTCGGCGCGGCGCCCGGTTGCACGGGTACGAGGTGCCCGTGGTCGAGCTGGTAGCTCGCCTGCTTGCCGCACCCGCTCACGGTGAAGACGCGGTTGACGTAGGTGCGCGAGAGCTGCGTCACCGGGCAGCCGAGCTCGGTGGACGCGCGCACCTCGGGGCCCTCGCGCCAGTTGCAGACCGGCCCGGTGCAGTGGAGCAGCGACACGTACCGCTGCCCGCAGCCGTCGACGCGGTACAGGTGGTAGTTGACCTCGACCGAGCCCTCGTACGTCGTGGCCAGGTCGCCGCACTGGTTCATCGCCGGCGCCGCGAGCTGGAAGAGCGCCTTCTCTCGCTTGGCGTTGTACCCGGGGCCGCTCGCGCTCGCGTGCTTGCGGCAGCCGACGACCGACAGCAGCACCACCACCATCGCTCCAATGCGAGTCATGACTTGCCTCCTGCTCAGGGGACGACCGAGACGCACTCGCTGACGCACGCGAAGGTCGCTTGCACGCACGAGCGCTCCGAGATGCAGGCCATGCACATGTCGGCCTTGCGGCGGAAGTCGGGCTGCTCGCTCGCCGAGGCACGGCAACGCGCGGCGCACGCCGCCGTGTCGTAGCTGGAGTCGAAGCACGACTGGTACCGCTCACAGATGCCCTTGCAGTCGAGGGCGGTGTCGACCTTCTGCACCACGGCGCAGCCGGTCAGGAGCCACGAGGAGAGCAACGCGACGAAGAGCTTCGGCATGCGGGCTCCATAGCGCACGGCGCTGCGAAGCGTGGCAACTCCGGCGTCAGAGGCCGCGCGACGAGGCTTCGTCGGATGGTGCGTCCGCCAACGGCGCCTGGGGTCAGTGCTCGCCCGAACCGAGGCAACTCCGGCGCCGGCCCGCGTCGGATGCTGCCGCGGGTTCGCGGATCCGCGGCATCGTCGGAGGCAGGCGCCGAGGAGGTCGAGGGTCGTCGCGTGGCAACTCCGGCGCCGGGCCGCGTCGGATGCTGCCGCGAGTTCGCGCAGCCGCTCGATGAGGCATCGTTGCCTCACCGTGCAGCCAACGACAGCTGACCCGACGCGTCCGCGTCACCACGCCGACCGAACGACTCTGGCGAAGGTTGCCGTGGATCCTGCCGCGCTCAGCCCTCGAGGAGCCGCTCGACCGCCGCCAGCGCGTCTTCGTCGACCGCGCACGCCCGCGCCACGCGCCGAACCGCGTCGAGCAGGTCCTCCCGGTGCGTCGCTTCGAAGGGGTGCCTTCGCGCAAGCCGGTTGAAGCCGCGCACCACGCTCGCCAGCTTGCGCGCGGCCACCGCCGGCGAACGACCGTCGACGCGCTCGACCGCACCGGCCAGCAGCGCCTCTGCTTCGCGGATCACCTCCGGCGGCACCTCGCGACGCCATGCAGCGAAGAACCGGCGACCCGCGAGCGCCTTCACGCCCTGCTCCACCAGCCGCTCTTCGGCGCGCGCGCCGCGAGAGAGCGCCGCCGCGAGCAGCCGCTGCGACGCGTGCTCCCGCGCTGCGTCTTCTCGCTCCACCGCGGCCCGCGCGTGGTCCCAGCGCCACTGGAGCCGGACCTCCTGCAGCAGCGCGTCCCAGCGCATCAGGGGCAGCACGCGCTGCGCATCGGCAGCCGTCTTCACCGCCTGCTTCACCCACGCCGCCGGGTGGAGCACCCGCGCGCGCTCGGTCGCCTCCACCGCCGCGTGGCCCAGGCGGCGCACCTCGTCTGGCGGCGCTTCGCGCACCCACGCGCCGAGCAGCGGCCGCCGCCGCTCGTGGTGCGCGAGCGGCTGCACCTCGCGCAGACCCCGCAGCCGCGGCACGCTCCTCCGCGGCGCGCCCTGCACGCGGGTCATCACCACGCAGCGCGCGTCGGGCGTCTCGTCGACGACGCGCAGCACCGCCTCCACGCCCGGAGCGACTGCGACGGCGAAGACGTCTCCGGGCTCGGGCAGCGGCACGCGCGGCTGCAAACCGGGAAAGCCGGGGTGGGTCAAGCGAGACGAGACTTTCGCCCCAGCCCGTGCGATGGAAGCGCCGCCGTCGAACCCCTCTTCAGGAGTCCACTGCATGCAGACCCGGAGCCTGCTGTTCGCCGTCGCCCTCTTGTCCTTCGCCGCCTGTCAGGACGACCTCACCGAAGAGAAGGCCCGCTGGGACGCATCGGTGAAGGGCTGGGTCGAGCGCCAGGGCAAGGTGAAGAAGGGACACGAGGAGCTGCTCGCGAAAGTGAAGGACGTGACGGTGCCCGAGGGCGACGCCGCGCTCGCCGCCGACAAGGCCGCGCTCGACAAGTCCGTCGCCAGCGCCACCGAGGCGGTGAAGGACATCGACCACCACCTCACCACCTCGGGTGACGTGATGAAGGGGCTCTTCGAGAAGGGAAAGAAGGTGCCGGTCGAGGTCGCGCTGTCCGCCGAGAAGACCGAGGTCGATGGCGCCGTGGCCAAGGCCGAGTCGCTCGTGACGGCGACGAACGAGATGCTCACCATGCTCACCAACAAGGTGGTCGCCGCGAAGGCCGCCGCGGAGGCCGCGAAGTCGCGCGCCGAGGCGTGGGCCGGCGAGACGAAGAAGAAGGGCGGCATGCTGGCCATCGACGACGTCGTCTTCAACGCCGAGGCGCTCAACGTCGACAAGTCGAAGGTCGCACTCACCAGCCTGCTGGCGACGCTCAAGACGTGCCCGGAGCTCCGCGTGGAGGTCTCCGTCACCGCGCTCGGCGAGGCAGCCGACCTCGCGACGAAGCGCGCCGAGGCGCTCAAGGCGTACGTCACCTCGAACGGCGTCGACGCCGCGGTGGTGGCGAAGCTCGGTGGCTCGGTGGTGAAGGAAGGCGAAGAGAAGGTCGGCGTCACCGTCACCACGCCCTGCAAGTAACTCCGCGCGTCAGCACCGCAGTCGGAAGCCGACCCCGCACGGTCTTCAGCTCGAAGCCGCGGGGTCGGCTCTTCTTCTGCGGAGCGCCGCGTCAGCGCAGCAGCCGGAACCCGACTCCGCGCACGGTCTTCAGCTTCTTCTTCAGCGAGCTGATGAAGTTGTCGACGGTGTGCGTGTCGACCACCACGTCGCCCCACCGCGTCGAGGATGTCTTCGCGCCGCGCGACCGCGCGCCTGCAAGTGACTCCGCGCGGTCTCCAGCTCGAAGGCGCGGGGTCGGGCCGCGTCAGCGCAGCAGCCGGAACCCGACTCCGCGCGCGGTCTTCAGCTCGAAGCCGCGTGGTCGGCTCTTTTTCTGTGTAGCGCCGCGTCAGCCGGAACCCGACTCCGCGCACGGTCTTCAGCTCGAAGGCGGCGGGGTCGGCTCTTTTCTGCGGAGCGCCGCGTCAGCGCAGCAGCCGGAACCCGACTCCGCGCGCGGTCTTCAGCTTCTTCTTCAGCGAGCTGATGAAGTTGTCGACGGTGTGCGTGTCGACCACCACGTCGCCCCACCGCGTCGAGGATGTCTTCGCGCCGCGCGACCGCGCGCCTGCAAGTGACTCCGCGCGGTCTCCAGCTCGAAGGCGCGGGGTCGGGCCGCGTCAGCGCAGCAGCCGGAACCCGACTCCGCGCGCGGTCTTCAGCTCGAAGCCGCGTGGTCGGCTCTTTTTCTGTGTAGCGCCGCGTCAGCCGGAACCCGACTCCGCGCACGGTCTTCAGCTCGAAGGCGGCGGGGTCGGCTCTTTTCTGCGGAGCGCCGCGTCAGCGCAGCAGCCGGAACCCGACTCCGCGCGCGGTCTTCAGCTTCTTCTTCAGCGAGCTGATGAAGTTGTCGACGGTGTGCGTGTCGACCACCACGTCGCCCCACCGCGTCGAGGATGTCTTCGCGCCGCGCGACCGCGCGCCTGCAAGTGACTCCGCGCGGTCTTCAGCTCGAAGGCGGCGGGGGCGGCTCGTTTTCTGCGGAGCGCCGCGTCAGCGCAGCAGCCGGAACCCGACTCCGCGCACGGTCTTCAGCACGAAGGCGGCGGGGTCGGCTTTCAGCTTCTTCTTCAGCGAGCTGATGAAGTTGTCGACGGTGTGCGTGTCGACCACCACGTCGCCCCACACCGCGTCGAGGATGTCTTCGCGCCGCGCGACCGCGTCTCCGCGCCGCAGGAGGAAGACGAGGAGGTCGAACTCCTTGCGGGTGAGCTCGACCGGGCCGTCGGGGCCGGTGACGGAGCGCGTCGCTTCGTCGACCTCGTACGGCCCGAGCGTGTGGCGCGTGCCGGTGGCGGCGCCGCGCCGGGCGAGAGCCGCGACGCGCGCGAGGAGCTCCCGCAGCCGGTACGGCTTGGCGAGGTAGTCATCGGCGCCCGCGTCGAAGCCCTTCACGAGGTCGTCCTCGAGGGTGCGGGCGGTCAGCATCAGCACGCGCACCGGGCTCGCCTTCGCGCGCAGCTCGCGACACAGCGCGGTGCCGTCGCCGTCGGGCAGCATGAGGTCGAGCACCAGCACGTCGGCAGGTGTGGCGAGCGCGCGCCGGGCCTCGGCGAGCGTCGAGACGGCGGCGACCTCGTAGCCCTCGTCGGTGAGGTTGTCGGTGAGG
Source organism: Myxococcota bacterium (assembly GCA_049322495.1). Classification (GTDB taxonomy): domain Bacteria; phylum Myxococcota; class Myxococcia; order Myxococcales; family Myxococcaceae; genus Archangium_A. Next base: position 47,193 of record JBMORD010000299.1, read on the forward strand.
GCCAGGCGGAGGTTCGGGTCGTCTTCCACCACGAGCACGCGCGTCACGCGGCCTTCATACACCGCCGGGGCGCTGGAGCGTGGCGAGCAGCTCGAGGATGAGCTCGTCGGGCCGTTCCTGCAGCGCCTTCCACGTCCAATGGAGCACTCGGTAGCCGCGCGCCGTGAGGCTGTTGTTGCGGGTGCGGTCGGCCTCGAAGGCCTCGACGGTGGAGTGCCAGGCATAGCCATCGGCCTCGATGGCCACGCGCTGCTCGGGGAAGCAGAGGTCGAGGCGACGCCGCTTCTTCCCTGCTCTCATCCGCCACTGCACCTTCGGCCGCGGGAGGCCGGCGGCGGTGATCAGCTCGAGCGAGGCGGTCTCGAGCTCGCTCTCGGTGGGGCCCCCGTCCCCCTCGAGCTCGGCGATGAGCGCGCGCAGCCGCGAGACCGCGGGCCGGTGCTTGCGCCCGTCGAGTGCCTGCTTGAGGTCGGCGAGGGTGAGCGTCTTCGTGCGGATCAGCTCGACGAGCGTGTCGCGCAGTGTCGACAGCTCTTCGTGCGGCGCGAGATCGAGCAGCGTGCGCGGAATGCTGGTGACGGGGAGCCCGTCGAGGAAGACCACGTCCTTCGGCAGCAGGACGCCGCGGTGGGCGGTGATGCCCTCGGGCGCCGCGAGCCGGCGGCGACAGGTGACCTCGAGCGGCCCCTCGGAGAAGAGCGGGAAGCCGTGCAGTGCCGCGGCGGTGCGATGGCTCAGCGCCGCGCGCGGGGGCCGCACCGGCGCTCGGGGGCGGCCGACGGCCCGGGCGTCGACCTCATCTTCGGCAGCCCAGGCTGCCAGCGCCACGAGCGCCTGCGCGTGTGTCTGCGGTGCGCCCTCGACCCGGTAAACGCCGGGCAGGAGCTTCTCCCACCCTCCGACCGCCAGCCGGCGCTTCACCTGCGCTCGGGTCAGGTGCTCCAGCGCCTCGGAGCGCGTGAGCACCCCATGCCTCTCGGCTGCCAGCTTCAGGCAGCGCACTTCGTTCTTTCTCACCGTCGCCTCCCATCCGTCGTCCGTGCTGCGAGCGCCGGTATAGCGGCGCCCCCTGACAAGTGGGTCGAACCGCGGCGAACCGGGTGCCGGGCGAGGCCGGTCCTTGCCTCGGTTCGAACAGGCCGCGGGCCAGGGCCGCGAAGTGCAGCGCCAGCAGCTCGCCGCGCGGGTGCCCCTCGTGCCGGCCGCCGCAGCACGTCGTCGCGCAGCGCCTCGATGGAGCGCGTGGCCTCGGTGGGCGCGCCGAGCTGCTTCGCTACCAGCGCGTCGACGCGCGCCAGCGCCTGCCGCGAGGGCTCGTCGAGCGGCACCTGCGCTGCGCGGAAGATGCGCGCGGTGTGGCAGCGCGCCAGCTCTCTGCCGCGCGCTGGAGCGCCTCAGACGACGGACGCCGTGGCCGTCGCGGCGCTCGGCGTGGCCGGGTCCCTGCTCTCCTCAGGCGATCGGCAACCCCGACCGGGCGCGGCTGAGCTCGTCGTGCAGCGCGCGCACCTCCTCGGCGCCCTGCTCTCCCTGCGCAGCGCCGAGCGTCTCGACGTGCGCGCACGCGGCGAAGCGGGTCGCGCGGGTCTCGTAGTCGTCGAGCCAGCGACTTCGTTCCGCGCGTCGCGCGGGTCGCACCGGCCACACGCCGGGGCGCGGGCGCAGCCGCGTGGTCAGCCCGATGCGCCACGGCTTCGCGGTGAGCCGCGCGCGGAAGCACTGCTGGAGCCGACACATCTTCCGGTAGTTCGGATCGACCCCGACGGCCTTGAAGAAGTCGTCCACCTCGGGCTCCGAGGGACGGAACCGCCGGTGGGTCGCGATGAGCCGCAGCCCGGCGGGAGTCCGGTACACGTGCAGGCGCCAGTCGGCGTGCCGCCCGAGGAACCGCGCGACCCGCGTGCGTGCGAGCCGCTCGGGGCCTCCCGCCAGCCTGACGCGCAGCCACTGCCCGCCCTGCAGCAGCAAGACGAGCAGCACCATCGCCCCGAACGAGAGCTCGAGCGACAGGCTGAAGGAGCCAGTGACGACCCACAGCACGAGCCCCAGCACGAGCACGCCGAGGCAGCCGAGCGCCTCCTGCGCTCCGCTCGCCTGCGCGTCGAAGTCGACGTCGGCGATGAGCACGTCGGGCGTGTTGAGGCAGCGCGCGCCGTAGCTGTTGCGGGTGACGACGCTGGCGCCGTGCTCGGTGACGATCTCCTCGCGAATGGGCAGGCCGTCGGCGCCGTTGTACGGCACCTTGTGCTCTCGCTGCGGTACCCGCTCCCCGGCGAGCGCGCGGGCCATCGCGGCGCGGACGCGCTCCTCGGCCAGCTGCTGCGCGGCGGCCTGGCTCTCGTTCGACCAGCCGAAGCGGTACAGCGTGAGCTGCCTGCCCGGCCGCTTCTCGCGGAGCCGCGCCTGCGCCCAGAACCGGGGAACGATCATGGCCGCCGGCGAATGGTGACGCCCTGCAGGTACCTGAAGACGCCCCAGCCGACGAAGCTCATCGCCGCGATGCCGCCGAGGCGGAGCGAGAGGAAGGACACCTCCTCGGGCACCGTCACCAGGCCGGTGACGTTCATGAGCGTGCCGATGCCGAGCGCGAGCAGGATCGCCGCGCCGAAGCCCATCCAATACAGGCCGACGACCGTGGGGTGCCCGGTGAGCCCGATGTCCGACAGCGTGAAGGAGCCCGGGGCCAGCACGTTGGTGCCGCCGGTCAGCTGCGCCGACGGGAGGTCCGCCGGCATCACGCCCGTCGCCGCGTTCACCAGCACCTTCGCCGACTCCTCGTCGAGGCCGAGGGCCTTGAGCCTCTCGAGCATCACCTCGCGCGACGCCCCTTCGGCCTTGAGGCGGTTGACGAGGTCCCAGTGGGTGCCGACCGGCGCAGCCGGGGCCGGGGTCGTCGCGTCAGCCACAGGGGTCTCGGGGGTTTCGCTCACGGGGCGAACGGTGCTGGTTCGCGTGGGGCGTGTCAAACCTCGGCGAAGTCGCGGCAGGAAATGGACACCGCCGGCACCCGTTCTGCCCCGGCTTCTCACGGCGCGCAGGTCGCGGCTGTCTGGCGCAAGCGCACCCGATTCAATAGGAGCGTCCCGGCGTGTCCCTGCTGTTGCCCTCCAGACCCGAGAAGCGCATCGCGTGGTGGCTGGTGCCGCTGCTGCTCGTCGTGTCTGTGGGCGTGCACGGGGTCGTGGTGGCGCTGGTGGTGCTCTCGTCGGTGCTCGCGGGGGGCGCGCCGAAGAAGAAGGTCGAGTCGCGGCCAGTGAGTCTCCGACGTCTCGACGCGGCGACGTGGTCCGCGAACCGGGGCGCGGCGCGGGCAGCCCAGCCGCTCGAGCGCCCTGCCCCGCTGCACCCGGCGGGTCAGGTGGTCGACGTCGCGCCGGGCAACAACCGCCGACCTGACGACGCGAAGTACCTCGCGGAGACCAACAACACCGTCGAGAAAGAGACCCGCGCGAAGAACCAGGTCTCGAAGTACAGCCGCGCGACGGCGAAGACGACGGAGCACCCGGAGCAGCTGCCGTCGGCGAAGGGCGAGGTGCCGCAGTCATCGGCGCCTCCGCCGTCGGGGGTGAGCCTCGCGGAGAGCGTGCTCGGCCGCCGCACGGCGCCGACGCTGTTCCCCTCGTCGCTGAGCGGCACGGGGACGGAGGACTCGCCGCCCGCGCCGGTGGGCACCGCGGCTGGCAGCAGCGCCGGTGGCTCGGACGTCACCGAGGGCGGCGGCGCTCCGAACGACGCGCTCGACGGCGTCGCCGAGGGAGACGGGACGTTCCTCAACACGCGCGAGTGGCGCTACGCGTCGTTCTTCAACCGCGTGAAGCAGGCGGTGTCGGCGAAGTGGGACCCAAACGGTCGGCTCAAGCGACGCGGAGACCGCGGCCTCGGCGCGCCGGTGCGCACCACGCTGATGCACGTCGCGCTGCGGCCCGATGGCTCGCTCGCTGACCTCTACGTCGCGAAGAGCAGCGGCCTCGACGAGCTCGACGCCGAGGCGATGGGCGCCTTCACCCGCGCCGCGCCGTTCGCCAACCCGCCGCCGGCGCTCGTGGAGAATGGGTACATCCGCTTTCAGTTCAGCTTCCAGGTGACCGAGGAAGGGCTCGTCTCGTCTCCGTTCCGCTTCCGGTGAGGGCTGATGCGCGTCGGCGCTCGTGGGCGGTGATGGTGCGGAAGAGTCTGGGCACGACGCATCGCTGTCGTCCCGAGCGTGGCGCGGCGAGCACGATCGCCTCGGTCTCGACCCCGACCTCGCGATGAGCGACTGCGTCTTCGCAGCCATGGAGAACGCGCGCGGTGGTGGTTGCATCGCGCCGCGCGCGGTTGTGTCGCGCGTGCGTCGAGCCAATCGCCCGGCCTCGCGCAGCTCCGAGCCGCGCCGAGCCCAACGCTTCCAGTCGACCCTGGTCGGTGGGAATCCGGGCGCAGTCGGCCGCGCTGCGGCCACGGTGGCGTGCGCGGTGATGGAGCACAGCCCCCGGCCTCGTCGATCGCGACCGCGTCGATGAGCGACGAGTCGCCACGCGCCCGGCTGCTTGCCCGTCGGTGCCCGCGGCCAGCCATGCCTGTCGACCGCAAACCGATGAGCGGCAAGTCGTCCGCGCGCCGGCAGCGTGCCCGTCGGTGCCGACGCGAACTGCCCGCGTCTATCGACCGCGACCGCGTCAGTGAGCGACGAGTCGCCCACGCGCACAGCTTGCCCACGCCTCCGCGACCTGCCGCGCGCAGCTTCACGACGCGGGGGGCGCTGCCCCGTCGACCGCAACCGATGAGCAGCAAGTCGCCCGCACCCGGCTGGTTGCCCGGCGGTGCCGCGACCAGCCATGCCTGTCGACCGCGTCAATGAGCGACGAGTCGCCCACGCGCACAGCTTGCCCACGCCGCCGCGACCTGCCGCGCAGTTTCACGATGCAGGTGCGCTGCCCTGTCGACCGCAACCGAGGAGCAGTCAGTCGCCCGCGCTGGCTGCTTGCCCGTCGGTGCCCGCGACCAGCCATGCCTGTCGACCACAAACCGACGAGCGGCAAGTCGCCCGCGCCCGCACACTCCGCCGCGATCTGCCCGCGAGCGCGACCGCCTCGATGCACGACGAGTCGCCCACGCGCCAGCACAGCTTGCCCACGCCACCGCGACCAGCCCTGTCGCCCGCAACCGATGAGCGGCAAGTTGCCCGCACCCGGCTCCTTGCCCGTCGGTGCTCGCGACCAGCCATGCCTGTCGACCACAAACCGATGTGCAAGGACGCCCTCGCGCCGGCAGCCTGCCCGTCGGTGCCGCCGCGACCTGCCGCGTCTGTCGACCGACTGTGTCGACGCGGCTGGGCCCACGCCCGCGCAGATTGCCTGTCGGCACTTGTCGCCGCGACCACGCGTGTCGATGAGCGGCGAGTCGTCCACGCGCCTGGCTGCTTGCCGTCGGTGCCCGCGACCTGCCCGCGTCTGTCGACCGCGACTCTGTCGACACGGCTTGGCCCACGCCCGCGCAGCTTGCCTGTCGGCACTTGTTGCCGCGACCACCCGTGTCGATGAGCGGCGAGTCGTCCACGCGCCTGGCTGCTTGCCCGTCGGTGCTCGCGACCAGCCCTGTCGACCGCAACCGACACGCCCGGCTGCTTGCCCGTCGGTGCCCACGACCAGCCATGCCTGTCGACCACAACCGATGAGCGGCAAGTCGCCCTCGCGCCGACAGCTTGCCTGTCGGTGCCGCCGCGACCTGCCCGCGTCTGTCGACCGCGACTGTGTCGACGCGGCTGGGCCCACGCCCGCGCAGCTTGCCCATCGGCACTTGTCGCCGCGACCACGCGTGTCGATGAGCGGCGAGTCGTCCACGCGCCCCGGCAGCTTGCCGCCGCTGCTGGTGCCGCCGCGACCTGTCTACGCCTGTCGACCGCGACCGCGTCGACGAGCTTCGAGTCGCCCTCGCGCCCGGGCAGCTCCCGTCGGCGCTGGTGCCACCTGCCCCTGTCGACCGTGACTGCGCGTGTCGATGAGCGGCGAGTTGCCCACGCGCCCGGGCAGCTTGTCCGCCGGCGATGGTGCCACCGTGACCGCTCCTGTCGACCGCGATCGCGTCGAGGGTGTGGCCTGCCGCCGCGAGAGTCGCAGACGGACGCGCCGGGCGCGATGGCTGGGATGCCGACGCGCGGCAACCCGCATCAGCGCCAGCGCTACCGGCAACACTTGGCACCAGCACCGACGGCAAGCTGCGTGGGCGCGTGGACGACTTCGACGCGGCCAACAGGCGCGGGCAGGTCGCGGTGGCATCAGCACCGACGGGCAAGCTGCCCGGACGGGCGACTTGCCGCTGATCGACGCAGTTCCGGTCGACAGACGCGCGAGGAGGCTGCGCGCAGGGGCGACTCGCCGCTCATCGACGTTGCACGATCTGCGCGCAAAAGAGTCCAGATGACTCGAGTGCGTGTCGCCTCGCTCCAGACGCGCTGAAGCGAGCTCTGGTACAGGCCGGCGTGCATGAAGTCGTACGACGTCATCGTGGTGGGCCTGGGGCATGCGGGCTGTGAGGCGGCGCTCGCGTGCGCGCGCATGGGCCTCGAGACGCTGGGTGTGACGATGCGCGCCGACCGCATCGCGGTGATGAGCTGCAACCCGGCGATCGGCGGCACGGCGAAGGGCCACCTCGTGCGCGAGCTCGACGCGCTCGGTGGAGAGATGGCGCGCGCGGCTGATCAGGCCGGCACCCACTTCGTGACGCTCAACGCCTCGAAGGGCGCCGCGGTGCGCGCGACGCGCGTGCTCTGTGACCGCGACGCGTACGCGCAGGTGATGCAGGCGACCGTTCACGCCCAGCCTCGCCTCACGGTCGTCGAAGGCGAGGCCGCGAGCCTCGAGGTGGCGGACGGGCGTGTCACCGGCGTCGCGCTCCAGGACGGTCGTCGCTTCGCGGCGCGCGCGGTGGTGGTGACGACCGGCACCTTCCTTCAGGCGCTGATGCACGTCGGCGACGAGAAGTCGGTCGGCGGTCGCCTCGGTGATGCTGCGGCGACGGGACTCTCAGGGAGCCTGCGCGCGCTCGGCTTCACGCTCGGGCGCTTCAAGACGGGGACCCCGGCGCGGCTGCGGCGCGACTCCATCGACTGGAGCCGCTGTGAGCCGCAGCCCGGCGAGCACCTGCCGCGGCCGTTCTCGCTCCGCACGCGGCGCGCGCCCTTCCCGCTTCGTCGCCAGCTCGCCTGTCACATCACGCACACCAACGCGCGCACGCACGACATCCTCCGGAGCAACCTGCACGCGTCGCCGCTCTTCCAGGGAGAGATCGTCGGGCGCGGGCCACGCTACTGCCCGTCGCTCGAAGACAAGGTGGTGCGCTTCGCGGAGCGTGAGCGGCACACGGTGTTCCTCGAGCCGGAGGGTCACGACTCCGAGCTGGTGTACCCGGCGGGGCTGTCGACGAGCATGCCCGCAGACGTGCAGCTCGCGTTCTTGCGGAGCATCGTCGGGCTCGAGCGCGTGGAGGTGGCGCGGTACGGCTACGCGGTGGAGTACGACTACGCGCCGCCGACGCAGCTCCACGCGACGCTCGAGACGAAGCGCGTGCGCGGGCTCTTCTTCGCGGGGCAGCTCAACGGCACGTCGGGCTACGAGGAGGCGGCGTTTCAGGGGCTGCTCGCGGGCATCAACGCGGCGCTCGGCGTGCGCGGCGAGGCGCCGCTCGTCCTCGGGCGACACGAGGCGCATGGCGCGGTGCTGCTCGACGAGCTCGTCACGCGCGGCGTCGACGAGCCGTTCCGCATGCTGACGAGCCGCAGCGAACATCGCCTCACGCTGCGCGAAGGCAACGCGGAGTTCCGGCTGCGGCACCACGGGGCGCGCGTCGGGCTCGTGTCGGCGGCGGAGGCGGCAGAGACCGCGCGGCGCTCGGAGACCATTCGCGCGGAGCTCGAGCGGCTCGAGCGCGCACGGTTGCTGGGGAAGCTGCGACGGCCCGAGGTGACCTGGGCCTCGCTCGCGCCGGAGGACACGGGCCGCCCTGCCCTGCCCGAGGAGCTGATCAGCGAGGTCGAGGTCGAGGCGAAGTACGCGGGCTATGTGAAGCAGGCGCAGGCGGCGTGGACGCGCAAGCTCGAGCAGCACGACGACTGGCAGATCCCGGGCGGGTTCTCGTTCGCGTCGGTGCGCGGCCTCAGCCGCGAGGCGGTGGAGAAGCTCGAGCTGGCGCGACCGGACACCGTCGGGCACGCGCGACGCATTCCGGGCCTCACACCCGCCGCGATGAGCTTGCTCCTGGTGGCGCTCAAGAGCGCGCGCGACGTTTCACGTGGAACATCGGCTGACGGCGTCTGAGTCGAAGCGCTGATCACCACGACGGCGATCGAACGTGTCGAAGAGGTTGCTGTTGCTGCGAGGTGTTCCACGTGAAACGGCGCGTTCTCGTCGCTGAGTTCCGGAACCGAGTCGCAGCACCGAGTCGCAGCACCGAGTCGCAGCACCGAGTCGCAGCACCGAGTCGCAGCACCGAGTCGCAGCACCGAGTCGCAGCACCGAGTCGCAGCACCGAGTCGCAGCACCGAGTCGCAGCACCGAGTCGC